>CAYLOK010000014.1:0-60873 GCA_964385275.1 uncultured Gallionella sp.
GCCCGGCCTGTTGCGTCGCGCGCGCAGCAGAAAATACCGGGTCGTTAGTCTGCGCACTGTGGAAAGTGTCCAGCAGGTCAACCGCTTGCGCCCAGCCAATTATGCCGAACGATGTAAGCAGAAGGAGTATTAGTGACTTAATTTTCATCTGTTTTGCACAATTGTTTATTAGAGTTTTCTAATGCTACTGCTTGCCGCCACATTGCGCAATCCAGAAGGGCGTCAGAATACAAACTGCTTGGCTTGTTGCGCATTTTGCAGCGGTGCCATGCTGGTTTCCATGATATTGACGATTTCGTAGGTGTCGGACGCAACCCGGGTGATCAGTTTCGCCTCCATCACCGGCGCCTCACCTACGATGGCAAACAGCCTCCCGCCTATGCTCAGACTGCTTTGAAAAGCCTCGGGCAGAACATGCGTGGAACCCGTCAGCACAATGGCATCATAGCTTGCACCGTCGCCCCAGCCACGGGACGCATCGCCCACTTCCAGCGTAATATTCTCACGATGAAAAGGTTGTAAATGAGATTTCGCCATTTCACTCAGTTCCGGCACGATCTCAACCGAGGTGACATGACCCGCCAGCGCTGAAAGCAGCGCGGTCAGATAGCCACTGCCTGTGCCTACTTCCAGCACACGGTCATTGTGACCCAGATGCAGCTCCTGTATCACGCGTGCCTCCAGCTTGGGCTGCCACATGGACACACCGAAACCCAGCGGGATTTCCATATCCATAAAAGCCATGGCCTTTTTACCCTCAGGCACAAACTGCTCACGACGAACGTGATGGAGCAACTCCAGAATTCGCGCTTCCAATACGTCACACGGGCGAATTTGCTGTTCAATCATATTGAAGCGTGCCTGTTCCATATTCTGCATTTTGATCTCCATCCCTGACTGTATAAATTTTATTCCCGCAGTATAGCAACACACCCCGTCAGGCTCAACACAACTACCAGCAGAAAGGTTGCTTTTCTGCTATTTTTCCAGTAAGTTGCGCAACTCGCTGGGGGTCTTTGTCAGCTTTTTATGGCGAAGTGAGATACACCCTTTGAACCTGTACGGGTAATGCCGTCGTAGGGAAGCATCTGCTGATGCTTGCCGATTTATTAGGAGCATCAGATTGAACGCCAATACCAAATTCACCGCCGAAGCCGCGCACGTTGATGCCGCCGCGATCAAGCCACTCCCCAATTCACGCAAGGTCTATGTAGAGGGCAGCCGCCCCGATCTGCGCGTGCCGATGCGCGAAATTTCCCAGGCCGACACCCCGGATGGCATGGGCGCGGAAGTCAATGCGCCGATTTACGTTTATGACTGTTCCGGCCCTTATACCGACCCTGCCGTCAAGATCGACATACGCTCAGGCCTGGCCGCGATGCGTGAGGCGTGGATCGTCGAACGCGACGATACCGAAATCCTGCCCAAGCTGACCTCCGATTACGGTCAAAAACGACTGGATGATCCGGAACTCGCCGAGATGCGTTTCAACCTGAGCCGCGCACCGCGCCGCGCCAAACCAGGCAAAAACGTCACGCAAATGCACTATGCGCGTGCCGACATCGTCACACCGGAAATGGAATACATCGCCATACGCGAGAATCAAAAAGTGGATGGCATGAACGAGATGATGCTCCGCCAGCATCCCGGTGAAAATTTCGGCAACTCCATGCCGAAAAAGATTACGCCTGAATTCGTGCGCGATGAAGTCGCCGCCGGTCGTGCCGTGATTACCGCCAACATCAATCACCCGGAAATCGAGCCGATGATTATCGGGCGCAAGTTCCTGGTAAAGATCAACGCCAACATCGGCAATTCGGCGTTGGGTTCGAGCATTCAGGAAGAAGTCGAAAAGATGACCTGGGCGATTCGCTGGGGCGGCGATACGGTGATGGATCTTTCTACCGGTAAACATATCCACGAAACCCGCGAATGGATCATCCGCAACTCGCCCGTGCCGATCGGCACCGTGCCGATTTATCAGGCGCTGGAAAAGGTCAACGGTAAGGCCGAAGACCTGACCTGGGAAATTTTCCGCGATACTCTGATTGAACAAGCTGAACAAGGCGTGGATTATTTCACCATTCACGCGGGCGTACTGTTGCGCTATGTGCCGATGACGGCGAACCGCATGACCGGCATCGTGTCGCGCGGCGGTTCGATCATGGCGAAGTGGTGTCTGGCGCACCACAAGGAAAACTTCCTCTACACCCACTTCGAAGACATCTGCGAGATCATGAAGGCGTATGACGTGACCTTCAGCCTCGGCGACGGACTGCGTCCCGGCTCGATCTACGATGCCAACGACGAAGCGCAACTCGGCGAACTGAAAACGCTGGGCGAGCTCACCCAGGTGGCATGGAAACATGACGTGCAAGTGATGATTGAAGGCCCCGGTCACGTGCCTATGCATTTAATCAAAGAAAACATGGACTTACAGGCGAAGTGGTGTAACGACGCGCCGTTCTATACGCTCGGGCCGCTGACCATGGACATCGCACCCGGCTACGACCACATCACCAGCGCCATCGGCGCGGCGATGATAGGCTGGTTCGGCACGGCGATGCTGTGCTACGTGACACCCAAGGAACATCTGGGGCTGCCGAACAAGGCCGACGTCAAGGAAGGCATCATCACTTATAAAATCGCCGCGCACGCCGCCGACTTGGCCAAGGGCCATCCCGGCGCACAGGTTCGCGACAATGCGCTGTCCAAGGCGCGTTTCGAATTCCGCTGGGACGATCAGTTCAATCTGGGTCTCGATCCGGATCGCGCCCGCGAATTCCACGACGAAACGTTACCCAAGGAATCGGCAAAGGTCGCGCACTTTTGCTCGATGTGCGGCCCGCATTTCTGCTCGATGAAAATCTCGCAAGACGTGCGCGACTTCGCGGCGAAGGAGGGCATCACGGAAGCGGACGCGCTCGACAAAGGCATGGAGTTGAAGTCCATTGAATTTGTCACCAAGGGCAGCCAGCTCTACAGCAAATCCTGACGCACATGCAGCCCGCATCGCCCAAAACCGCGACCAGCCCGTGCATCGGTCACTGCACCACGGTACTGGGTGATGAGGTGTGTCGCAGTTGCCTACGTACTTTTGAGGAAATCACCCGCTGGATTGAGATGAGCGATGGTGAGCGCTGCGCGGTGAATCAGCGCATCGCCGCACTCAACAACTCTGATGGCGGGCAATAGCCCACCCTACGAACGGAAAACCATGGACATTATTCTTTTGCTTAAAGCCGTCATTCTCGGCGTGGTCGAAGGACTGACCGAATTTTTGCCGATCTCCTCCACCGGGCATTTGATCCTGGTCGGCGATCTGCTGGACTTCAACGACGAACGCGGCAAGGTGTTCGAGATCGTCATCCAGTTCGCGGCCATCCTCGCGGTGTGCTGGGAATATCGCGCCAAGCTGGCTTCCGTCACCACCGGCTTGATGCAGAAGCAGGAAGCGGCGCAACGCTTCACGCTGAACCTGTTCATCGCGTTCCTGCCATTGGCGATACTCGGGCTGCTATTTGGCAAAGCGATCAAGGCACATCTGTTCTCGCCAGTCCCGGTGGCGCTGGCGTTCATCATCGGCGGTTTCATCATCCTGTGGGCGGAGAAACGCACCCATACGGTGACGATAGAGAGCGTGGACGACATGCACTGGAAAGATGCGCTAAAGATGGGACTGGCACAGGCGCTGGCGCTGATTCCCGGCACCTCGCGCTCAGGCTCGACCATCATCGGCGGCTTGTTCTTCGGCCTGTCGCGCAAGGCGGCGACCGAGTTCTCGTTCTTCCTTGCCATTCCGACGCTGACTGCCGCGACGGTATATGAAGTGGTGAAATACCGCGACCAGTTCCATGCCGACGATCTCGGCCTCTTCCTGGTCGGTTCCATCGCCTCGTTCATCAGTGCCTTCATCGCGGTGCGTGGTCTGTTGCGCTACATCAGCCGCCACGATTTCACCGTGTTCGCCTGGTATCGCATCGCTTTTGGCCTGATCGTGCTGGCTACGTCTTACAGTGGTGTGGTGAGCTGGTCAGCGGCCTGACGCTGCCCACAAAAAAACCGCCGGGATCCCGGCGGTCTTTTGACTGCAACCTTGCTGCGAACAGAAATCAGAATTCGACGTTCGCCTTCACCCACAGGTTACGGCCCACCTCGTTGATGCGCGTAGTCGTGGTAAAACCCGTCACCGCACTGCCACGGCGGCTGATGTGTTCGGCATAACTCTTGTCGAACAGGTTATCGATGCCGGCGCTAAGCTGCATCCCCTTGCTCACACGATAGCTGCCGTTCATCGAGAACACACCGAAACCACCGCTGCGACCGATGTCCTGACCGATGATGTTTCCCTGGTTCACAACAAAACGATCTTGTGCCGAGACCATGCGCAACAAGGCGCCCACGGACCACGTGCGGTTGTCATAAGTCGTGCCCAGACGCGCCTCCATCGGCGGGAGTTGTGCCAACGCAGTGCCGTCCGTGTCGTTCGTACCATGCACGTATGCCAGGGTACCATCCATCTTCCACTCAGCCAGACGGTAGGCGACACCGGCCTCCATCCCCCAGGTGGTCGCATCTACGTTGCGCGTGACCGATGCACCGATCGGCATGTGCATCGCCTTGGCTACAGCGGACTGGATCAGGATAAAATCCGTCACCTTGCCGTAGAACGCAGAAACCGAGCCGGTGACCGCATCACCACGATACAGCCAGCCGGCATCGAGTTGGGTGGTCTTTTCCGGGCGGGTATCGAAGGCACTCAGTGTGGTCAAGCTCTCATACGAGAACAGTTCCCAGTAGTCCGGTGCGCGCTCGGTATGGCCGAGGCCGAGGTACGCCGTGGAAGCGGCATAATCGTTTTCGTAGCGCGCGAAGCCACTGGTCAGGGTCTTGCTGCGCGATTGGTTTGCCGTCGGATTCGGTTTGGGCAGTGGCGCCATCAGCGTCATAAAGTTAATCCCGGTACGCTTGTCCTCGGCACGCCAATTGTCGAAACGCAGGCCACCGATCACCCGGCTGCTGTCACTCGTGTCATGCGTGACCTCGCCGAAAAGGCCATAGTTGCGGAACAGCGCATCCGCGATCCGCGCCCTCGCTTCGTACGGCATCATGTCCTGATTCATGGTCGAACGTACTGTATGCTGGTTGTCCTGAAAATCAATGCCGACCTTGGCGCGCGTCGTATCGCTCATCGCCAGTCCCGCAGCTGCGCGGCCGCCCGTCGTAGTGCGATCCGGGTTGGATACCGAACGATTCGCCATCATCATGCTCGGCGTGAAGGTACGCAGACTGTAGTTGTCCATCACATGGTCAACATGGTTGTAGTAGATTTGCGCCTCAACACTGTCCAGTGTGCCGCCCATGTGCTGCTTGTCAAACTTGACGCCGAGGTTGTCGCGCGCGAACTTCACGCCATCCATCGCCCGATCGGCATAGGCTGCCTTGCCATCGCTCATGGCCGCAGTCAGCTCGACGCGGGTATTGTTGTCCGGGGTGTAGCCGAACGCCGCATTGCCGCTCCAGCGCGTATAGGCGGAATGCACTCCCAGACCGTTGCCGTCGCGGTAATCGTTCGCATCGGAACGGGTGAAGACACCCTGCGCATAGGTCTGTTCATTGCCGCTGCGCACATCCAGCAACTCATCGTTGCGACCGAAACTGCCCAGGGTCAGCGCACCGTTGAAATGCGTACCGACCTGATCTGCGCGCTTGAGGTCGCGTTCGAACAACACTGTTCCAGCCGAATTGCCGGGCCCGTGCGAGACAGTTTGCGGGCCTTTCAGCACGGTAATCTTGTCATAGGCATTGGGGAATACATAGGCTGTGGGAGGATCCATGCGCTGCCCGCAACCACCCAGGATTTGTTCGCCATCCAGCAAAATATTCAGGCGCGAACCCGCCATGCCGCGCAATACCGGGTCACCGTCAGCACCGCCCTTGCGGATCACGCTGAAACCGGGGATGCTCTTAAGGTAGTCTGCGCCATCGTGGGCGGGGACAGGCTGACGGGGTTTGCGCGGGTCGGTCTTCACCGTCAAAGGCTGTTCCATCGTCGGCGCGGTCACAACCACTTCGTCCAGGACGTTCATTTCGTCGGCAAATACATTGGGCGCGAACGCCAGTGCGACACAGATGGTTATACGCTTGAATTGCATTACGCTTCTCCTATAAAAAATGCACCGCGATTATCATTGCAATTCTCCTGCCTGGGAATGCGACAAATTGTCGCACCCCTCGGGATTCACCGGCTTGCAGCCGGATAGCCGCAACACCCTTGCAGTCCGGCTGCACGAGTGTCACGTTAATGTCATAATTGCGCCGCATAATTACTTAAGGAGATATACAACATGGCAAGAATCATTCAATGCGTCAAACTGGGTCGCGAAGCCGAAGGACTGGATCGCCTGACCTACCCCGGTGCGCTGGGTCAGCGTATTTTTGACAACGTATCCAAGGAAGCCTGGCAAGGCTGGATCAAGTTCCAGACCATGCTGGTAAATGAGAATCGCCTCAACCTTGCCGATGCGGCAGCGCGCAAGTATCTGACGACACAAATGGAAAATTATTTCTTCGGTGAGGGCACGCAAATGCCCGAAGGTTACACTCCTCCAAAAAACTAAATATATTCAATAACTTGTCAAAAAAATTCACCCCGCAGCAGTTCCTCAACCGTGAACTCGGACAACTCGAGTTCAATCGACGCGTGCTGGCGCAAGCCGAGGATGATGCCATCCCGCTGCTGGAACGGCTGAAGTACCTGTGCATCGTCAGCAGCAATCTCGATGAATTTTTCGAGATTCGCGTGGCGGGGCTGAAAGAACAAATCAAGCTGGGTGGCATTGCCACCGGCGCGGATGGCATGAGCGCACAACAAACACTCAGGCTGGTGCGCGAACAGGCCCACCAACTGATCGAACGGCAGTATCTGTTATTCAACAAGGAACTCACGCCCGCGCTGGCCGAACACGGCATCAAATTTTTGCGCCGCACTCACTGGAACGAAGCGCAACAGGCCTGGGTGAAGGATTTTTTCTTTCGTGAAGTAATGCCGGTATTGACGCCTATCGGCCTCGACCCGGCGCATCCCTTCCCGCGCGTACTCAACAAGAGTCTGAATTTTGCCGTGGAACTGCAAGGCAAGGATGCATTCGGACGCAATTCCACTCGGGCTATCGTGCAAGCCCCCCGCGTATTGCCGCGCACCATCGCGATGCCGTCCGAGATCAGCGGCTGCGAACATGGCTTCGTATTCCTTTCCTCGATTTTGCACGCCCATGTCGATGAACTGTTCAGCGGCATGGAGGTGCTGGGCTGTTTCCAGTTCCGTGTGACGCGTAACAGCAATCTGTTCGTGGACGAGGAAGAAGTCAAAAACTTGCGCCTGAGCCTTCAAGGCGAGTTGCCGCAGCGCCATTTCGGCGATGCAGTCCGTCTGGAAATCGCCGATAACTGCTCGCCGCAGATCGAAGCCTTGTTGCTCAAGGAATTCAAGCTGACCCCTGCCGACCTGTATCGCGTGCATGGCCCGGTCAATCTGGTGCGCCTGATGGAAATTCCGGGCATGGTGGAACGCGACGATCTCAAGTTTCCCGCCTTTGTGCCTGGCGTACCCGGCGTGTTGCAGAAAAAGGGCGCGGACATGTTCAAGGTGATCCGCAAGAGCGATGTGTTGCTGCATCACCCTTATCAATCCTTCAAACCGGTGATTGACTTCATCCAGCAGGCCGCCAGCGACCCTGCCGTGGTGGCGATCAAGCAGACCGTGTATCGCACCGGGGCGGATTCCGCGTTGATGGAAGCGTTAATCGCTGCGGCGCAGCGCGGCAAGGAAGTCACCGTGGTCGTGGAATTGCTGGCCCGGTTCGACGAAGAAGCCAACATCAACTGGGCAAACCGTCTGGAAGAGGTGGGCGCGCATGTAGTATATGGCGTGGTGGGACACAAAACCCACGCCAAGATGCTGATGGTGGTACGCCGCGAAAACGGAAAACTCCACCGCTATGTGCATCTGGGCACAGGAAACTACCATCCCCGCACCGCACGGCTATACACCGACTTCGGCCTGTTCACCAGCAACGAAGCGATTTGTGCCGATGCCAATGAAGTGTTCAGCCAGCTCACCAGCCTGGGTAAAGCGCGCGAACTCAATCATCTGTGGCAATCACCGTTTTCGCTGCACACCGAAGTATTGCGTGCAATACAAAATGAAACCCGACTCGCCAGGGAAGGTAAACGTGCGCATATCATCGCCAAGATGAATGCGCTGCTGGAACCGGAAACCGTCGCCGCACTATACGAAGCCTCGCAAGCCGGGGTCAAGGTGGACTTGATCGTGCGCGGCGTATGCGCACTGCGTCCCGGCGTCGCCGGACTTTCGGAGAATATCCGCGTGCGGTCAATCATCGGGCGCTTTCTGGAACACACCCGCATTTTCTATTTCCGCAATGATTTACAACATGACGTTTACTTGGCCAGCGCAGACTGGATGGACAGAAACTTCTTCCGCCGTATCGAAGTATGCTTCCCCGTACTCGACAAGAAGCTCAAAAAACGCGTGATTGATGAAGGATTGAAGATATACCTGCAGGACAACAGCCAGGCGTGGGACATGGATAGCGAAGGCCAATATCGCCACAAACAACTCCGCCGTGCCGCGCGTAAATGCGCGCAAAGCGAGTTGCTCAGACAACTCGCCAGTACGCCAGCCAAAACAGCATCCTGAATCCTGCGTCCCGGGTTTTAGTGCTTGTTGGGACGACCGGTTTTGATTTTATCCAGAGCGTTTAATGCATTCATCATTTGCGCCGCATCCATCGCGCTCAAGGCTTGCAAGCCGGCGCGCAGCACTTCGCTTTTCTTGACTGACAATCCGGCCTTCAGGCAAAGTTCCTTGATCTCGGCAATCTTTAAATATTCGCTCTGTGGCATGGTGAAACTATCACGCACCACTTTCAGTTTCGGCTTTTTGGCCACTTTAACTGTCTTGACGGGTTCAGCAAGCGGTGCTTTTTTTACTTTTTTCACGGCGGGTTTAGCCGCTGCAGCCGGTTTGCTCAGCGGTTTTGCCGCGACCGGTGCAGCCTGCTCGACGGATTCTTCGGCTTTGTCGGATTTTTTAGTTTTCATGTCATTCTCCTTGGGTTAAAGTGGTAAAAACAGTGTATACAGTATATTCGGATAAATAAATTGTAATATTCGGAGGTCATGATGGATCTGATTTTATGGCGTCATGCCGAGGCTGAAGATGGCTCTGCCGACCTTGCGCGCGAATTGACCGGAAAAGGTCACAAACAGGCCGAAAAAATTGCGGCCTTCCTGCGTCAACATTTACCTTCAGATACGCGCATTCTGGTTAGCCCGGCGATCCGCACCCAACAAACTGCAACGGCACTGACCTCAGACTTTACCCTTGTTCCCGGCATCGCACCCGGAGCCTCCGTGCATGCCGTGCTGCAGGCGGTGCGCTGGCCAAACGCCGGTGGTACAGTGCTGCTGGTCGGGCACCAACCCACACTGGGTGCTGTCGCCGCGCAGTTGCTGGGCTGCGAACACGAATCATTGCGCATCAAGAAAAGCGGACTATGGTGGCTGAGCCGCCGCGAAGGCTCGTCAGAAACCACCTTGCGACTGGTTATCACGCCCGATTTTCTGTAACCCTAATTACGCAGCATCCGGGAGACCACCATGTTTGAATCAGCCGAACTCGGTCACAAAATAGACAAGATCACTTACGACAAGGAAGTACCGCCGTTGCGCGAAGCCTTGCTGGAAGCGCAGATGGAGCTGGCAAAGCTGGCGAAATTCCCGGTCATTATTCTGGTTGGCGGTGTGGATGGAGCGGGCCGGGGTGAAACCGTCAACCTGCTCAACGAATGGATGGATCCGCGCTTCTTGCAAACGCATGGCATGGGCGATCCGTCGGATGAAGAGCTGGATCGACCGATGATGTGGCGTTTCTGGCGCGAACTGCCGCAAAAAGGCCGAACCGGCATCTTTCTGGGTTCCTGGTACACCTGGCCGATTATCAACCGGGTACAGGATCGCATCAAGACAGCCGATCTGGACCAGAGCCTGGAACGGGCCAGACGCCTGGAAAAGATGCTGACCGATGAAGGCGCGCTGATCCTCAAATTCTGGATGCACCTGTCCAGGGAAAAACAGGAAAAACGTCTCAAACTCCTGGAAAAAGACCCTAAAACCCGCTGGCGCGTCACCGAACGCGACTGGGAACACTTCAATATGTACGACAAGTTTCTGACCGTTGGTGAAAGCGTGATACGCCACACCAGCACAGCAGAAGCACCCTGGACCATAGTCGAAGGTTTTGACGCACACTATCGCAGCCTGACTGTGGGCAAGGTGATTCTTGATGCTGTCCGCAAACGCCTTGACGAAGCCGACAAGAAAATAACCGAGGTTTCAGCACCGCCGCCGCTTCCTTCAATCGACCATCTGAACATACTGAAGACGCTGGATCTCAGCCAGAAAATCGACAAAAAGAACTATCAGGACGAACTGGAAAAATACCAGGGCAAGCTCGCGCTGTTGACACGCAGCCCGAAGTTCAAAAATATCACCGTTATCGCGATGTTCGAAGGCAACGATGCCGCCGGAAAGGGCGGCGCAATCCGCCGCATCACCGGCGCGCTGGATGCGCGCTATTACAACATCATTCCGGTCGCCGCCCCCACCGAAGAAGAACGCGCACAACCCTATCTGTGGCGTTTCTGGCGGCACATCCCGAGGCGCGGTCGTGTGACGATCTTCGACCGCTCATGGTATGGTCGTGTGTTGGTCGAACGTGTTGAAAAATTCTGCTCCGAGGCCGACTGGATGCGCGCCTACAGCGAGATCAACGATTTCGAGGCGCAGCTGGTGCGCCACAATATCGTTGTAGTCAAATTCTGGCTGTCCATCAGCCGTGACGAACAGCTCAAACGTTTCAAGGAACGCGAAGCAATCGCCTTCAAACACTTCAAAATAACTGCCGAAGACTGGCGCAACCGCGAAAAATGGGAGGAATACGAACAGGCCGTATCCGACATGGTGGACAGAACCAGCACCAAAATCTCACCCTGGACATTGGTAGAAGCCAACGACAAAAATTTCGCCCGCATCAAGATATTGAAGACGCTGTGCGAGCAGATCGAAACGATGCTGAAGAAAAAGGGCGTCGGGGTCAAGAAAAAATAGCCAGCCCGGTTTTTCTCCTGAAGCTCAGCACCACTCCTGCGGTGAGCGGAAATATCCTCAGCCACGCTCTCAGGCGGGGACATTCGTTCAGAAAGATTACGGCAAACGGCCTACCTGTCCCGTACCACCGGCTGCACCAGCACCCACGGGCTGACCACCACGACCCACAGCAGCGCGTCCGCATCCCACCAGGTCTTCGCCTGTTCGTCCGTGACCTTGCCGAACCGGCCATCCTCCATCCACTGCGCAATCAGCGCCGTGTTGTCTTTGGACATCTGGTAGGCCGTTTCGACCAGATCCAGGCCGGGTGCAACGTAAAGGGCTGCACCGCTGGCAAAATAGCGCTGCATGTCGCGCCAGGCCATTTGCGCGGTTTCCAGATTCAATTTGGCGCGGTTCACTTCTTCCAGGTTGCTTACGGTCATTTCAAACTCTTTCCGATTACGATTGCGAATTGTTCAGGTAATTGTTCTTTACGCGGATGTAATGCTCGGCAGAGTAACGCAGGTAGACGATCTCCTCCTCCGTCAGCGCGCGCACCGCCTTGGCCGGACGCCCCATGTACAACATGCCGCTTTCCAGCACCTTGCCCGGCGACACCAGACTGCCCGCGCCTATCATCACCCGATCGGGAATCACTACATCGTCCATGATGATGGAACCCATACCAATCAGGCACTCGTTGGCTATGGTGCATCCGTGCAATATCACCGCATGTCCGACCGTCACATAGTCGCCGATAATCAAGGGCGAGCCGTCCGGCTTGTCCGCCGTCTGGTGCGACACATGAAGCATGCTCAGATCCTGTACGTTGGAACCGCGCCCGATTGAAATACGATTCACATCGCCGCGCAGCACCGCGTTACACCAGATTGAACTGTCGTCGCCGATTGTCACATCGCCGATGACCTGGCAGGAAGGGTGCAGATAAACACGTTCGCCCAGAACCGGCGTGGTGTTAAGGTAAGAGGAAATCGCCATGTCTTTGATACTCCATCATATTTTCTATTTCACCAATATCCGGGGCGACGACTGTCGTGAGCAATGGCCAAGATTTCCTGACGCGCCGCTGTTGAAAAATACAAATGCATCACTGGCGATATTTCAGCATCACTTCGTCAGCCGCGACTAGCGCCATTTCGCCACGATCAATCGCTGCAGCGCGCTGCTCACATTCGGCTATCCACGCTTGTTCAACAGTCGGTTCGGCGGACTGACCAAAGCAAACAAGGCATCCAGCAAAGCTGGCTTATCCTGCTCCGGCAGCCCCCTGGCTTGCGCTACTAGCGTATCTACGGCTGCACTCATGGTGATGCTCAAAAATTAAATTTGATGAAATATTGTGCAAAATATCGGGGGGACTAATTGTCAAGCTTGATTTTCGGAGAGCCAAGCTAGCACCCCAACAACATTTTTATCTGGCGGAAATACAGGGTAGAAGCACTTTTTGATCACGCCATCTTTAAGAATGAGCGTCAGCCTTTTGGTCAATTTTAAACCGTTAATTTCAAGCAGAGGCAACTTCAAAGCTGCGGAAAAAGAATGATCGGTATCGCTCAAAAGCCGATAAGGCAACCCCAAACGATTAGATGCTTCTTTTTGTGCTTCTGATGTTTGAGTGCTTATGCCGTAAACGCCTACGCCATTACGTTTGAGTTCAGTATGACTGTCACGATATGAACATGCTTGGGGCGTACATCCAGCTGCACCGGGAATTTGAACCCAGCCTTCGGGGATGGCAAACCCAGGGCGACCTGTCATCGGGTAGCAGAAGATTACGTTCCAACCAGACAGGCAGGATAGATTGATTTTTTGATCATCGGTTGACCATAGGGAAACATTGGGCATCAGCATGTTTTCCAAGTGCTCACACGCACCATCATCTAAAGGAATTGGTAAATCCACAGGAATGGAGAGAATGACATCTGGTGGAGATTGAATATTTCTCATTGATTATCCAAAAACCTAACGTTCAAAATTTGAGTCCGTGTAGAGCACAATAACCAACGGGCATTGCGCCCACCACTCACTGAGATTGACGGGTAGAACAGCACTTAGTGCTTGATTTCTCGAAGCATGGCTGCACGAAGAATTTCATTGATGCGAGTCTGATAGCCTTTGCCTTGGGACTTTAACCATAGCAACACATCAGAATCAACACGGACGGTTGTGGATGTTTTGGTAGGGCGGTAGTACGGATTATGGACTGCATTTTTCCAGAACGCATCGGTAAGTTCTGGAATGTCAGTAAAATCAATCTCCTTCTCCGCCATATTGGATAGCGCCTTGATTTCAGCTTGTTGCGCATCCGTGAGAGGCGGCAGATTGGCGGCGTCCAAGGTGAACTTAACGTTCTTCTTCATAGTGTATTCGCTCCTTTTTATCAGCTCTTCGTGCTGAAATAATCTCGATTACTTCACTCTTGTTGTCATGGTGTACGGTGTGCGCCACCAATAGCAGCAAGTAACCATCAACTACTCCCAGCGTTTGCCAGCGATATTCGCCATTCTCAATACGATCCTGGTACGTCAGTGCCAGCGGATCAAGAAATGCACGGGCTGCGTTCTCAAAACTGACGTAATGCTTCGTGAGGTTGCTGCGTGCTTTTGCCTCATCCCATTCAAAACGAATATCCATGCACGAATGTTACTACATAATTGTTGGATAGAATATACGTACTCAGCCTGCCAGCTTCCACTGCATCATCTCACCCGCCCTGAGCGGCACGAGCCGATGCTCGCCGAATCCCACGCTTGCGGGCACTTGCCACTCCTCTTTGCGCAGGGTGACGGTGTCGGTATTGCGCGGCAAGCCGTAGTAATCTGCGCCATAGAAGCTGGCAAATCCTTCCAGCTTATCCAGCGCACCCGCCGCTTCGAACGCCTCCGCATATAACTCGATGGCGCTATGCGCGCTGTAGCAACCGGCGCAGCCGCAGGCGTTTTCCTTGGTGTGTTGTGCGTGCGGCGCGCTGTCGGTGCCGAGGAAGAATTTCGGGCTGCCGCTGGTGGCAACTTTGACCAAAGCCTCGCGATGCGTCTCGCGCTTCAAGATTGGCAGGCAGTAGAAATGCGGGCGGATGCCGCCAGCCAGCATGGCGTTGCGATTGTAGAGCAGATGTTGCGGGGTCAGCGTGGCGGCGATGTTGTCCGGCGCACTGGCGACGAACTGCGCGGCATCCTGGGTGGTGATGTGCTCGAACACCACGCGCAGTTCAGGCAAGTCTTTCAACAGCGGCTGCATCACGCGGGCGATGAACACCGCCTCGCGGTCGAAGATGTCGATATAGCTCTCGGTCACTTCGCCATGTACCAGCAACGGCATCCCGCAACGCTGCATTTCTTCCAGTGCCGCGTAAGTGTTGCGGATGTCGGTCACGCCTGCATCGGAATTGGTGGTCGCGCCCGCCGGATACAGCTTCACCGCATGCACCACGCCGCTGGCCTTGGCCTTGCGTATCTCTTCGGCGCTGGTGTTGTCGGTCAGATACAGCGTCATCAGCGGCTCGAACTTCATACCCGCAGGCAGCGCGGCGAGGATACGCTGACGATATTCCAGCGCCAGCGCGGTGGTGGTAACCGGCGGTCTGAGATTGGGCATGACAATGGCGCGGGCAAACTGCCGTGCGGTATCGGGCAACACCGATTGCATCAACGCACCGTCGCGCAGATGCAGATGCCAGTCGTCGGGGCGGGTGATCGTGAGTTGTTGCATGAGGGTATCCGGCTAAATAAATTAGCCGAATTGTAATTCAACTGACGGGTTTAGCCCGACTTTTTGGCAAGCAATGCCGCCAGTGAAAAATTCGCGATGTGTTGCGCGATTGCTTCAATTTCCTTGCGGTCATAACGCAGTTCGGGGTGCAGGCGTTGCAACACAGGTTCCGTGTGGTAATAGAACGAACATTGGCCGAGGATGCTGAACACGCAGCGCAATTGCTCCGCAGCGCTCATCTTGTCGCCGACGATCTCGCACACCAGCCTGCCCAAAAATCCATGCAGCGGCGCAATAGCCTCAGACACAATTTTGTCCAGAGCAGGGCTAGGGTCGGCCAGTTCACGCGCCATGATCCGGCATTGCCGGGAGGCGCTTTTCTCGTCCAGCAACATCAGCATGAAATCATGGATGAACAGGCGCAGACGCTTTTCAGGACAGGGATCGGCTGCAACGTTGGCGGCTTGCAGCGCCTTGAGTCCAGTGAAATTCAACGCTTCGGCCAGCAAGCCGTCCTTGCTGCCGAAGTGATAATTCACCGCCGCAACATTAGCCTCGGCGCGACGGCAGATTTCGCGCACTGTCGCGCCCTGAAAACCGTTTTGCGAGAACACCTCGCGCGCCGCTTCAATCAAACGCGCGCGGGTCTGTTCACCGGAGGTCTGTGCTTCTGCCATCATGGCCGGGCCATCTCACCGGCCAGCGCTTTGTACAATTGCGTCACGGCAACTAGCTGTGCACGCCTGACCTGTAGCTCGCCCTGTTCGGCAGCATAAACATCCCGCTGCGCGTCCAGCAACTCCAGGTGATTGGTGATACCGGCCTGATAGCGCGCCTCAATCAGCTTCAGGCGCTGCTGCCGGGCTTTTGCGTTGGCCTGCTCAGCTGCGAGTTGGTCAGTCAGACTGTCGCGCGCGGCCAGCAAATCCGCCACTTCGCGAAACGCCTGCTGAATGGTTTTTTCATATTCAGCGACAGCGATAACTTTACGCGCTTCGGCCACATCCAGACTGGCGGCACTGCGTCCGGCATCAAACAGCGGCAAGGTCAATGCAGGCTGGAAGTTCCAGGCATCGCTGCCTGCACCGAACAAGCCGCTCAACTGACGGCTGGCCGTACCCAGACTGCCGGTCAGGCTGATGCGCGGCAGAAAGGCGGCGCGCGCCGCGCCGATATTGGCGTTGGATGCTATAAGTCGCTGCTCGGCGGCCAGCACATCCGGGCGTTGCAACAACACCTCGCCGGGCAGGCCGGCAACCAGATCGGGGGTGATACCCTGCCGGGCAAGGCTGCGCCCCTCCGGTAATTTGGCTGGCATTTCGCCGACCAGCAGCGTAAGCAGATTTTCTGCTGCGGCCCGCTGCCGTTGCAGATTCGCCTGCTCAGCCAGTGCAGCCTGATATTCACCCTCCGACAGCAGCGCATCCAGCTCGCTGGAAACACCCGCGTCGCGGCGGCGTGCGACCAATTCCCGCATGTCAGCGCGCCCCTGCGCCGTGGCGGTCGCCAGCTGAAGGCGCTCACTCAGTTCCAGCACCGAGAGATAGGCGTTCGCCACGTCAGAGATCAGCGACAAACGAAAGCTGCGCTGCGCCGCTTCGGTCGAAAAATAACTGGCCTTCGCCGCCGCATTCAGGCTACTCACCCGCCCCCAGAAATCCAGCTCGAACGACACCAGACTCACTTTCACGTCATAACGCTGCGCCTGAAATGGCCTGCCGGTGAATGAGGTACTGGCCGGTGACAAAGACGCGTTGCGAGAGGCATCCAGATTGACATTCGGCAAGCGATCCGCCTGCTGGATGCCGTATTGCGCACGCGCCTCCGCGATGCGCGCAGTGGCAATGCGCAAGTCGCGGTTGTTTTGCAGCGCCGCCGAAATCAACGCCTGCAAACGCGGATCGGAAAAATAAACTTGCCAGTCCGGCATGGCACGAGCCTCACCCGGTTTTGCAGCAGCGGAATCCGGCCATGTTGCAGGCACAGGTGCAGCAGGGCGTTGATAGATCGGCGCCAGAGAACAACCGCTCAGCAAAACAACCAAGGCAGTACAAAGCAAAAAATTTGTCCGCAGATTACACAGATTCACGCAGATTAACCCCTCACCTACCCCAGCATCTGTCAGGCCAAAATTGCTTTTTAATCTGCGGCTATCTGCGTAATCTGCGGATACTGCTTTCGATTTTTTCATTTTGCGGCCTCCTCATGCTCGACATGTTTGCGCGCATGTCCCGGGAAAATCCGCCGCACCACCACGAAGAATACCGGCACCAGGAACACCGCCAGCAGCGTTGCCGCGACCATGCCGCCCATCACGCCCGTGCCGATCGCATGGCGGCTTTGCGCACCCGCTCCGCTGGAAATCGCCAGCGGCAACACACCGACGATGAAGGCGATGGAAGTCATCAGTATCGGCCTGAAGCGCAGGCGACAGGCTTCCAGCGTAGCGTCGATCAGACTCATGCCGTCGTCTTGCAACTTGCGAGCAAACTCGATAATCAGAATAGCGTTCTTGGACGACAGGCCGATGATGGCGATCAGGCCAACCTTGAAGTACACGTCGTTGGGCAGTTCGCGCAAGGTCACCGCCAGCACTGCGCCGAAGATACCCAGCGGCACCGCCAGCAACACCGCAAACGGGATGGACCAGCTCTCATACAACGCCGCCAGACACAGGAACACCACGAACAGCGAAAGCCCGAACAGCAATGGCGCCTGCGCACCGGACTGTCGCTCTTCGAACGAGGTACCCGACCACTCGAAACCGATGCCGGGCGGTAATTTCGTCGCAATATCTTCCATCACCGCCACCGCCTCGCCGGTACTGCGACCCGGTGCCGAGCTACCAGAAATTTTCATCGCAGGCAAGCCGTTGAAACGGTCCAGCTTGGGCGCGCCCACCACCCAGCGCGGCGTGGCCAGCTCCGACAGCGGCACCATATTGCCTTTGTTGTTGCGTATCGACAGCTTCATGATGTCATCGGGCGTCCGGCGAATATCAGCCTCCGCCTGCATCTGTACACGCAAAATACGTCCCTGGCGCGCAAAATCATTGATGTAAGCCACGCCCAGCGTGGATTGCAGCGTCTCATTCAGATCAGCGATGGACACGCCCAGCGTCTCCGCCTTCAGCCTGTCTATATCAAGCAACAACTGCGGCCCTGCCTCCTGCCCTTCAGGGCGAACGCCCGCCAGCGCCGGATTTTGCGAGGCCATGCCCAGCACCATGTTGCGCGCTTCCAGCAGCTTTTCGCGCCCCACCCCACCCCTGTCCTGCAGACGGAAATCGAAACCGCCGACAGCCGCCAACTCGGGTATCGGCGGCGGGTTGATCGCAAAAATCATTGCCTGCTTGATCTGGAAGAACGCCATATTAGCCTTACGCACCAGCGCGGTGGACGAGCTGCCCTCGGCAGTTCGCTCATCCCAGCCCTTGAGACGCACAAACGCGATGGCCATATTCTGCCCGCGCCCGAAAAACGAAAAGCCCGCCACGCCGACAACATGCTCGACCTCTTTTTGCGCCAGATAATACTGCTCGACCTGGCTCAACACTTCCAGCGTGCGTTCCTTGCTCGCCCCGGACGGCAGCTGAATGACATTGATAAAATAGCCCTGATCTTCTTCCGGCAAAAAACTGCCGGGCAATTTGCTGAACATCCAGCCCATTGCCATAAAGATCACCAGATAAACCAGCAGATAGCGCGTGGTTTTCCGGGTCATCCTGCCCACCGTACTGGTATAACTTTTCGTGGTGCGCGCAAAGAAGCGATTAAACCAGCCCATAAAACCCGTGGTCGGAATCATCTCATGGCCCGGCGTATGCCTGAGCAGACTGGCGCAAAGCGCCGGAGTCAGCGTCAACGCCATCAAGGCCGAGAACATCATGGTCAGCAACAGGGTAACGGCGAACTGGCGGTAAATCGCCCCTGCCGATCCGGGGAAGAACGCCATCGGAATAAACACTGCCATCAGCACCAGCGTGATCGCGATGATCGCGCCGACAATCTGATCCATCGCCTTACGCGTCGCGTCGCGCGGCGACAAGCCTTCCGTGGTCATGATGCGCTCGACGTTTTCCACCACCACGATGGCATCGTCCACCACGATACCGATGGCCAGCACCATCGCAAACAGCGTCAGCACATTGATCGAATAGCCCAGCAGATACAGCCCCACCAGCGCACCCACCAGCGCAATCGGGATGACGATGGCAGGAATAATCGTGGCGCGCAGATTGCCGAGGAACAGATACATTACCAGCACCACCAGCAGCAAGGCTTCGGCCAGACTCTTCAACACTTCCCTGATGGAAATGTCTATGAACTGGGAAGTGTCATAAGGCACAGCCCAACTGATGCCGGCAGGGAAAAATTTGGCCAGCTCAGCCATTCTGGCCTTGACTTGCCCGACGGTTTCCAGCGCATTTGCACCCGGCGACAGGCGGATCGCAATCGCGGCAGTCGGCTGGCCGTCTATGCGCGCACTGCGGGTATAGTCCTGCGCACCGAGTTCGACGCGCGCCACATCCCTGACACGCAACGAAGAACCGTCCGGGTTGGTGCGCACGATGATATTGCCGAACTCCTCCGGCGTGGACATCCTGCCCTTGGTAACGATCACTGCGTTGAGTTGCTGCCCGGGCACGGCAGGCACTTGTCCCAGTTCGCCGGTGGCGATTTGCGCATTTTGTGCGCGCACCGCCTTTGCCACATCGGCGGGAGACAGATTGTAATGTTGCAACTTTTCCGTCTTGAGCCACAAGCGCATCGAATATTCAGTGCCGAACAACAGCGCCTCGCCCACCCCCGGAATGCGCCGGATATTGTCGAGCACGTTTGCGCTGGCATAGCTGCCCAGCGCAACATCGTCCAGACTCTTATCGGGAGAAAACAAGGCGATAAACATCACATAATTGCGCGCCGCCTTCGCCACCGTAATACCCAGTCGGCGCACGTCTTCCGGCAAGCGCGCCTCGATACGTTTGATACGGTTCTGCGTTTCGACCGAGGCCAGATCGAGATTGGTGCCCGGCCTGAAGGTCAGCGTGATGCTGCCACTGCCCAGCTCCGCTGCCGATTCCATGTACAGCAGATGTTCGATGCCGTTCATTTCCTGTTCGAGCAGCGCCACGGCCGTTTCCTCGACAACCTGCGCCGAAGCGCCGGGATAGCTGATGGAAACAGACAAGGCGGGCGGGGCCACCGCAGGGTATTGTGCGACCGGCAGATTTTTCAGCGCCAATGCGCCGCCGAGCAGAATAATCAGCGCGATAACCCAGGCAAAAATGGGACGGTCAATAAAGAATTTTGCGAACATGGCCTGGCCCTATTTCCTGACTTCCGGCTTATTTTCGACGGGCTTTGCCGCCATCAGCGGAGCGGAAGCATCCCACGGCACAGGCACAACCTGCGTACCGGGGCGCGCTTTCTGCAAACCATTCACAATCACCTGCTCGCCGCCTTTCAGCCCTTCGGCGATGATGAAGTCATTGCCCGCCATGCTGCCCGTCCTGACCGGCACAGGTGTCGCTTTGCTTTCTTCACCCACCACCATCACGAACTGTCCCTGCGGCCCGGATTGCACGGCGCGTTGCGGCACACGGATGGCGTTCTCCGCCATCGCTTCGGGAAAACGGATGCGCACAAACATGCCGGACAACAGCTCACGCTGAGGATTGGCGAATTCCGCCCGCATGGACACCGCCCCCGTAGTCGGGTCAACGGCCATATCGGTGAAGAAAATCCTGCCCGCATGCGGATAGACGCTGCCATCCCCGAGCAGCAGTTCGACGCGTACAGATTCAGCGCGTTTCAGCTTGCCTGTCCTGATGGCCTGTTTCAAACGCAACATATCCTCGCCCGACTGGGTAAAGTTGGCATAAATGGGATCCAGTTGTTCGATGGTCGCCAACAGCGTGGGTTCGCCCTTGCCGACAAACGCCCCTTCCGTCACCAGCGTGCGGCCTATGCGCCCGGAAATCGCGGCGGGAACACCAGCATTTTCCAGGTCTTCCTCGGCGCGAATCAGTGCGGCTTCCGTCTGCTTGACCTTCGCAACCGCCAGATCGTATTCCTGCTGGCTGACCGCCTTGAGCGCCAGCAGCGGTTTGTAACGCTCGACGGTTTGCCGCGCAATCGCAAGATCCGCCTGTGCCGCATCCGCAGTCGCCTTATAGGTGCGCGCGTTGATCTGGAACAGGGCTGCCCCGGCCTTCACATCGCTGCCTTCCTCGAACAAACGCTTTTCGATCACACCCTCGACCCGGGCGCGCACTTGCGCGCTGCGATAAGCCTGCAACCGCCCCGGCAAATCCTGCGTCAGCGTCGCGCTGCCTTTAGCCACGGTAATCACGTCCACTTCAGGCGGCGGCATTGCGCCACCACCGGCAGGCTTGTCACCCCCGCCGCCACAACCGGACAACAGAACAATCAGCAGAAGTGCAGGGGCAAACAATTTGGCAGGTAAGTTCATGTTTATTTCCATGATGAAGGCACGATGCGCAACATATCAAACGCTTGTTTGAATGTAAAGAGAAAGCGGGTTAAATTATTTTTGCATTCGGAATCCGGCACAAAAGGTCGGGTTATTCGCTGTCTGCTCATGCCGTGTCAACAAATGAAAAACTTTGCACGTAAAACCATTACACTCTCTTCCTCGCGAAGGGCCGGCGGGTATCTGGCTGGCGTTTTCCTCCGCCACGGCGCGTTTGACGGTCTGTCCGGCCGGTTCTTGTCTCATATTTATTCAAAGGTAATGCGATGTTCCCTGTCCACGATGCTGATGCACTTCTTTTACTCGCCATAGCCGTTTCATCAAAGAGACGACCTGCGGAACTTGTCGAGGTCATCGCTGCGGGCGACCTGATTCAAGGCGCGGTTTGTTCCGAATTGGATCTGATAGAGGCGTTTCGGCGGCTTTCCGAAAATGGCCTGATCTGCGAAACGGAGGGCGGCTACATGCTGACGCCGGATGCGCAGATAATCATGACTGGACAACCCAAGAAAGCCGAGGCTCACGAACGCGTCTTCAGCATCAAGGGGAAGCTTTCTGCGTATAACCCCAAGGGGGAGCACCCCGCCGTCCCGGTTACCCCGGAGCAACTCGCGGCGGCCGTCCTGGCGCACCAGACATCCAAGAATTCAGCCGTCAAAAACCTGTTTGTGCCCAAGCCAAAACCCGCCGAGCTCGACAGCAAGCGTCCGGGGCGGCGCAAACCCTTAGCCAAACGCCGACGTTAGCCGCCTGTAAATTTGGCTGGCCGAGAGTCGGCTTTGCAGTTGAATTCGTCAGTAATTGGGCGTATAAAACAACTGTTGTTGTTTGCAGCGCCGTTTCGGGAAAGTTGACCATTACAGGGAGACGCGTATCGAGAGCCCCATGACTGATTATCTTTAGCTGTTACCTACGCCAGCATTCGTGCTGACCAAGTCGACATCCCATAAGCCGACACATAACGCCGCAACAAGCGGCGTTATCAATTAATGCACGTTCTGTTCAGAAAAATCTGATCACCATGGTCAATTTTTAACTCGCGCCCATACGCCATGGATACAAAACCCGGCGACAAGCCGCCAGGTTGCAACAACTGCACCCACTATTACATTACCCACGATGCCGATTTCAGATATGGCTGCCGCGCCTTGGACTTCAAGAGCCAACGGCAGCCCGTCCTTGATGTCATCGCGTCATCCGGGCAGCCATGCCTCTACTTCCAGAAGAAACCGGACCGGAAATAACCCGGCATACCGCCTCGTCTTCGTCCAGCGGACGGGCAGTGGCCAGTTGTTGTTCAAGCACGCGCAAATCCGCATCCGAGGCATCATTGCCACATGCCTGACGCCGCCTGACGCGCTCGCGCAAAACATCGGGCTCGACCTGAATATCCAATATCCCAAAGTCAGCCCCGACTCGTTGTGCCAGATCGCGGAACAGGTCGCGCTCCCAGCGCATCAGAAAGGCCGCATCGACAATGACGCTCCAGCCGGAGAGCAGCAAACCTTCCGTCAGTTCAGCCAGATGTTGATAAGTGCGCAGGCCAAACGACTCGCTGTAAAGCCCCAATGCCTCGCCTCCGCGCGCGCAGGCATCCAGTCCCGCCAGCCGTTTGCGCTCGACATCGGAACGCAGCCGTATCAGGCCGTGCTTTTCCAGCCATTGTTGCGAAAACGTGGTCTTGCCCGAACCGGACAGGCCGTGGGTGATACACAGTGACAAGGGAGTAGAAAGTGGCGAGTGGCGAGTGGAAAGTGCGAGCTGTTCGGCCAGTTGCAGACAGCTCGTTACCTCGGCACGGCTTGCACGACAACCCTGTTCGACGCGCAATGCCGCCACTTTGGCGCGCACCAGCGCGCGGTAAACGGCGTAATAACGCAACAGCACCACCCCCTGATAGTCGCCGGTCGCTTCCAGCCAGGCATTGAGAAAACGCGAGGCCAGGCAGGGGAATTCGCGGTGCAACAAATCCATATAGCAGAACGCGACTTCCGATATCACGTCTATCCAGCGCAAGGCGGGGTTGAATTCCAGACAGTCGAAAATCACCAGTTGCCCATCCACCCAGGCCAGATTAGCCAGATGCAAATCGCCGTGACACTCGCGCACCCAGCCGTTTTTCTTGCGATCCGTCATCAAGGGTGCCAGGCGCGCATGTTCGGCAACGCACCAGCGCTGCAAGGCCGACAGACGCTGGATTTCCACCGGATCGTCCAGTCTTGTCGCCAATATCTGAAAATTCTCTTCGACGGGCTGGGCAATTGCGTCCGGCTCGCCCCAAGGACTGTCGGCAGATGCACACTCGCACTCGGCCAGATGAAAATGCGCCAACCGTTTGGCTAGCGCATCTATTTGCGCCACACCCAGCTCTCCTCGTTCCGCCAGCTTATCCAGCGTATCCTCAGCCGGAAACTGGCGCATTTTTACAGCATATTCAAAGGGTTGGCTTTCGCCATTGATACGCGGCGTATCCGGGCTGCCGCTGACTGCGACCACGTCCAGGTAATAATCCGCTGCCAGCCGTTTATTCAGGCGCAATTCTTCGATGCAGTCCTGTTGCCGCAGTGCCAAGGTGCTGAAATCCAGAAAGCCCAGATTGACGGGCTTCCTGATCTTGTAGGCAAACTCGCCCGTCAGCAACACCCAGGAAATATGCGTCTCGACCAGTTCCACCTTTTCAACCGGGTGGTCATAACAGGCCGGATCGGTCAGCAGCGCATGGATTAACGGCGGAATCACATTTGTCAGCCCGTGTCTTTTATCTGCAAGGCGAGTTGATACAGCTCACTGCGATTCGCCCCGCTGATTTTGGCGGCGAGTTGTACCGCCTGTTTAAGCGGCAGCTCTTCCAGCAACAGCTTGAGCGTATTCAGCGTTTCAACCGACAAACCTTCCTGAGGTTGCGCGCCCGACACCAGCACCACGAATTCGCCGCGCTGCTGGTTGGAATCCGATTGTAGCCAGGCTGCGGCGTCAGATAATTTGCAGGCGTGTATCGTCTCAAATAACTTGGTGACTTCACGCGCCAGCACGATTTGCCGCTCCCCACCCAATACCTCATGCAAGTCGGCGACACATTCGACAATACGGTGCGGCGCTTCATAAAACACCAGCGTGTAGGGGTGGCCGATCAGCGCCTGCATCACGGTGCGCCGTGCGGCGGATTTGTTGGGCAGAAAGCCGTAAAAAAGAAAATGCGGCGCAGCAAGGCCTGAGGCTGACAGCGCCGCCACCGCCGCACTCGCGCCGGGAATCGGGATCACGCGCAACCCGGCGGCCAGCACGGCTTGCACCAGCAAAGCGCCTGGATCACTGACGGCGGGCGTACCCGCGTCGCTGACGAAGGCCACGCTCTGCCCCGATTGAATCTGCGCCACCAGTTTTTCTGCCGCACCGCGTTCATTGTGCTGGTGCACCGCGATCAATTGTTTGGCAAAGATGCCGTGATGCTTCAACAGATGCGAGGTGTTGCGCGTATCTTCCGCCGCAACCACGTCGGCACATGCCAGCACGTCGAGCGCGCGCAAAGTTATGTCGCGCAAATTCCCTATCGGGGTGGCAACTACATATAATGCGGCTTCCAACTTTTGCGGATGTTCGATATGCAATTTCCTCTACCTTGGTTTTATGCCTTGCTCGCACTATACGTGAGCGGTATAGCCTGCGCCACTACCGAACCCCCCGTTGCCGAAAAACCGGTACCGCATATTGCCTTATTACTGCCCTTGAGTTCTGCCACCCTGGGCGCTGCCGCCAAAGTGGTGCATCAGGGCATCAGGGCTGCGGCCAGTCTTCAGAATCAGGCTCTGCCGTTGCGGGTGTACAGCGACTTTGACGAGACTAACAGCGTATTCGCGGCATACCAGCGTGCCATCGCCAACGGCGCGGTTGCAGTGCTGGGCCCGCTGACGCGGAACGGGATACGCCAACTGGCCGATCAAAAAACACTCCCCGTCCCCACCCTCGCGCTGAACATCATCGAAGGTCAGGCACCGCCACAGTTGTATTTCTTCGGCATGGCGGTAGATGCAGAAGCCCGGCAAATCGCCCTGCTTGCCAGGAAACAAGGCATGGAACAGGCCATCGTAATCTCCGCCGATGAGCCTTTCGCCCGGCGCCTGCAATTTGCCTTTGAGGAACAATGGACAACTATCGGCGGGACGATCCTGCGCGAAATCGAATATAGCGGTGACACGGCGGTATTCGCGGATGTGTCAGCCACCCCGAACAGCATGGTGTTTTTCGCGACCGATGTCGAAAAAGCGCGCACCATCCGCCCCTATCTGCCGAATAATCTGGCGGCCTATGCGACCTCCCAGATATTTGTCGGTAATAGGGATACGCTGCTCAATTTCGATCTGGACGGCATCCATTTCATAGACATGCCCTGGCTGTTGCAGGCCGAACTACCGGCGATGCTGGCTTATCCGCATGCCAGCCCGCCGCTTGCGACAGACCAGGAACGGCTCTATGCGCTGGGCATAGATGCCTGGCGCCTGATCAACGTGCTGCTTGCCAATCGGACAAAAACGGCGCTGCCCATGGAGGGCGTCACCGGATTGATACGGCTCAATGGACAAACCTTGGTGCGCGAGGCGCTTCCGGCGCTATTCGTGCAAGGCCACGGGCAATCAGCCGATGCGCCCGTCGCACCCGCCGTACAGCTATTTCCCGACCAGTTCAAGAATGCCTCTCAAGTCGAATCCGCACCGGACTTGACGCCAGTACCGTGAACGGCGCGCAAGCCGAACAGTGGGCGGCGGATTTTTTGCAGCGACAAGGCTTGAAACCGGTCGCGCAAAACTATCGCAGCCGCTACGGCGAGATTGATTTGATTATGCAGGAGGACTCTGTACTGGTTTTCGTCGAAGTCAGGCAACGCAGCCGTAGCGATTTCGGCGGAGCGGCGGCCAGCATCGACCATCACAAACAGCAAAGACTAATCCGCACCGCGCAGCATTATCTCGCGCAACTCACCCGCACCCCGCCGTGCCGCTTCGATGTGGTGCTGATGGACGATGCCGAAGGCCGCAATGCGCAATGGCTGAAAAATGCGTTCGATGCCTGATTCAGTTAATATCCGCACCCAGAACATAAACTGCTACAAACATGGACATCAATAAACGCATCATCAAGCATTTCACCGACAGCGCGGAGCTCAAGCTGAAGGTCAAGGACGCGCTGGCCGCGCCGATTGCCGAAGCCGCGCAGTTATTTTTCGACTGCGTCACCAACGACGGCAAAATCCTGTGCTGCGGCAATGGCGGCTCGGCTGCCGACGCACAACACTTCGCGGCGGAATTGCTCAATCGTTTCGAGATAGAACGCCCCGGTTTGGCGGCGGTGGCGCTGACCACCGATAGCTCGGTACTCACGTCCATCGCCAACGATTACGATTTCAGCCAGATATTCTCCAAGCAAGTGCGCGCGCTGGGCCTGCCGCGCGACAGTTTGCTGGCGATTTCCACCAGCGGCCATTCGCAAAATGTCGTGGCGGCGATCCGTGCAGCTCATGAACGCAATATGCGCGTGGTCGCGCTGACTGGCCGCGATGGCGGTGAAATGGCCAGCATACTTAAACCTGGCGACGTGTCCATCTGTGTGGACGGGCGCAGCACCGCGCGGATACAGGAAGTCCACCTGCTTGCCTTGCATTGCATCTGCGATGTGATCGACTACCAACTGATGGGAGAATGACCATGCGTAAAATATTGTTTATATTGATTATTTCAGCCTCTTTGCAAGGCTGTTTTCCGGTGGTTGCAGCAGGTGCCGGAGCCGGAGCCCTGATGGTGCAAGACCGCCGCACCAGCGGGGCTTATGTTGAAGATCAGGCGATTGAAACCAAGGCTTTCGATCGTATTGGCAAACAGTTTCAAAGCGCCGTACATGTAAATGTCACCAGCTATAACCGCAATGTTTTGATCAGCGGCGAAGTACCCGATGACGCCACCAGGGCGCAAATCGAACACATCGTAGCCAACATTCAAAATGTACGAAAAACACACAATGACCTGCTGGTTGCAGGCAATAGTTCGCTGACTTCGCGCAGCAGCGACAGCCTGATCACCTCCAATGTGAAAATGCGTTTCATGGGTGACAAACGCTTCAGCGCCACCAGCATCAAGGTCGTCACGGAAAACGGCACGGTGTATTTGATGGGTATCGTCAACCGTGCCGAGGCCGGAGCCGCAGCAGAAGTAGCCAGCGGAACCAGCGGCGTACAGCGCGTGATCGAGCTCTTTGAGTTTGTAAACTAAATGTACCCCGGCCCCACTTTCGAAACCAAGCTGTGCCAGGCCGAGCAACTCGCAGTGCGGCTTGCCGAATTGCCTCACCCGCTGGTATTCACCAACGGCTGCTTCGATGTGTTGCATCGCGGCCATGTAACCTACCTCGCGCAAGCCCGCGCATTGGGCGCATCGTTGATCGTGGCTGTGAACAGCGATGCGTCAGTGAAACGGCAGGGCAAGGGAGACGACCGCCCGATCAACGCCGTGCAGGATCGCATGGCGGTACTCGCCGCATTGGAATCCGTCAGTCTGGTCGTGTCGTTCGAGGAAGACACACCGCTGAATTTGATACTCGCCTGTCGGCCCGACGTGCTGGTAAAAGGCGGCGACTGGAAACCGGAAAACATCGTCGGCAGCGCCGAAGTTCAGGAGTGGGGCGGCACAGTTCACAGCATTCCGTTCCGGCACGAACGTTCAACCACCGCTTTAATAAGGAAAATTCGCTCGTTATGAACAATACCCCGATGCCTACCGAAATCACCTTGCACCAGCAATCGAGAGTGCTGGAACTCGCCTTCGACGACGGTGAGCGTTACACGCTGCCATTCGAATTTTTGCGCGTGTTCTCGCCGTCTGCCGAAGTGCGCGGACACGGCCCCGGCGAAGAAGTACTGCAAGTCGGCAAGCGCAATGTGATCATCACCGCAATCGAACCGGTCGGCAGCTATGCCATCAACCTGATGTTCGACGATGGCCACGACAGCGGGCTCTACACATGGGAATATTTGCGTGAAATGGGCAAATATCAGAACGGCATGTGGCACGATTATCTGACCAAAATGGAAGCGGCAGGCGCCAGCCGCGATCCGAAATAGGAGGCAATATCATGAGCAAAACTACCCACTTCGGTTTTGAGACTGTAGACGAAACAGACAAGGCCAAACGCGTCGCGGGCGTGTTCACCTCGGTCGCCAGCAAGTACGACATCATGAATGACCTGATGTCGGCAGGACTGCACCGCATCTGGAAACGCTTCGCGGTCGGTGTCAGCGGCGTGCGCACCGGGCAGCGCGTGCTGGACGTAGCGGGCGGCTCGGCGGATTTGTCGCGCCTGTTTCTGAAAGCGGTCGGCAGCAGCGGACAAGTGGTGCTCACCGACATCAACAACGCCATGCTGCGCGTAGGCCGCGACCGCCTGCTGGACGAAGGCATAGCCACGCCGACCACGCAATGCGATGCCGAACACCTGCCCTTCCCGGACAACTACTTTGACTGCGTGAGCATCGCCTTTGGCCTGCGCAACGTCACCCACAAGGATGCCGCACTGCGCGAAATGAAGCGCGTGTTGAAACCCGGTGGCCGCGTCATCGTGCTGGAATTCTCCAAAGTCGCCAAGCCACTGGAAAAAGTTTATGACCTGTATTCCTTCAAGTTGCTGCCGAAAATGGGCCAACTGATCGCCGGCGACGCCGACAGCTACAAGTATCTGGCCGAATCCATCCGCATGCACCCGGGACAGGAAGAACTGAAGCAGATGATGGTGGATGCAGGTCTTGAACGGGTCGAATACTTCAACCTGACCGGCGGCGTGGTCGCGGTGCATAGAGGCTATAAGCTGTAAGTTCAGGAGCGATGATTGAGGCTCAAACTTGACATATTAACGAACCTCGTTAATATGCGCATATGATTAAGGCGTTCCAATGCCGAGATACCAAAACGCTGTTCGACGGCAAGCGTGTCGTTCGCTTCGTAAACATTGAACGGGCTGCGCTGCGCAAATTAGAGCAGCTCGATTTGGCACAAATCGTCGAAGATATGCGATCTCCGCCTGGCAATCGACTGGAAGCATTGAAAGGTGACCGCGCCGGACAATGGAGCGTGCGCATCAACGATCAATGGCGCGTCTGTTTCCGCTTCGAAAACGGCAATGCGCTGAATGTGGAAATCGTGGATTACCATTGAAAAGGAACCCAAATCATGCGTGAAATTGCCCCGGTATCACCCGGCGAGATGCTGGAAGAAGAATTCCTGAAACCTTTGGGAATGACGAAGTATCGCCTCGCCAAAGAAATTGACGTGCCACCTCAACGCATCGGCGACATCGTTTCCGGCAAGCGAGGTATCACGGCGGACACCGACCTGCGCTTGTGCCGCTTCTTTGGCATGTCTGATGGCTGGTGGTTACGCCTTCAGGCAAAATACGACACTGAAATGGCAAAAGATGCTCTCGCCGATGTGCTGAACAAGATTCATCCGCTGGAACGGATTGCGGCGTAATGACTGGTGGCAGTGCATAGAGGATACAAGCTATAACGCATTGGGCAAATACAGTTAATATTTTGGGGGTACAGTGGAAAAGTCTTGGAAAGAAGCCATAAAGAAAGTGCTCGCGGAATCTGCAAGCCCTCTGCACTACACAGACATTTCCGAACAAATCTTATCCCGCAGCTACTATGAGACTGATGGTGCAACGCCCGCTGCAACAGTAAATGCGCAATTAGCATCGTCAATAAAACACGATGGTGAGAAATCACCATTTATACGCGTTGGCAAAGGCATATTCGCACTCAAAAATTCACCCGCAGCCATTATTCCTGCATCGCCCCCGATCTCCAAGAATAACAAAACTGAATCTCTTGCTGAATTAGACGTGGAATTATCTGATTCCATCATTCATTCCTTCGGCATGTATTGGCAACGCGATCTTGTTGTGTGGCGCAATGATCCAAAAATGTATGGCAAGCAACAGGCTTCCTCCAAACCTGTGGACTTTGGCAAACAGAAAGGCATTTACATCCTTTATGACCACCACACCGTGGTGTATGTCGGGCGCTCCATTGATCGCCCATTAGGGAAACGCCTATTTGAGCACACCGTTGATCGTCTAGGCAGCCGCTGGAATCGGTTTTCATGGTTTGGATTGCTCGACGTTACTCAAGAGGGGAGCCTCCGAGAAACAGCGCTCAATACCTCGCTTGCCAGCCTCGTCTCAACACTTGAAGCTCTGTTAATCGAAGCACTTGAACCGCCGCAAAATAGAAAACGTGGTGATGACTTTTCCGCTATTGAATATATTCAGGACATTGACCCTGAATTAAAAGAGCGAGAAATTCAAAATACGCTTCGGTCTATCGAGCAAAAAATGCGGGGCGGCTCGTAAAAACCTTAACAGATTAATTATTAATCAATAAGATACAGGAAACACAATGAGCGACTTACCCAAATGCCCTAAATGCGGTTCTGAATATACTTACGAAGACGGCGAGAATTATACCTGCCCGGAATGCGGCCACGAATGGCCGAAGAGTGCCGCAGCTGAAGCGGGCGAACAGACGAAGGTGTTTAAAGACGCTTTCGGCAATGTGCTGGTCGATGGCGATACCGTCACGGTGATCAAGGACTTGAAAATCAAGGGTTCATCTTCAGTCGTCAAGGTCGGCACCAAGGTCAAAAACATCCGTCTGGTTGACGGCGACCATGATATCGACTGCAAGATCGACGGCATCGGCGCGATGCAGCTAAAAACCGAGTTTGTGAAGAAGGCATAACGGTCATGAGCTCCTGGGGTTGCCCGCATGAAATCAAGGGGGTATGCACTCGCGTGAACAACCTTCCCTGCGATCTGGGCATGAAGGGTTGCGTACTGTTCGGGCGTTTCCGTTTTGCCGATCCCGGCAAGAACCGGCCAAAGAAGACGCCTGCCAGCACCGAAACTGTCCCCGTAACTAATGACGAAAAACCTGCCGGAAATAATCTATAGCGACCCGTGGTTGCTGGTAGTGAACAAGCCTGCCGGATTGCTGTGTGTACCCGGACGCGGCGCAGACAAGCAGGATTGCCTGTCTGCGCGCATCCAGCGAGAGTTTCCCGATGCGCTGATCGTGCATAGACTGGACATGGCGACTTCCGGGCTGGTGATCTTTGCGCGCGGCGCGGCGATGCAGCGCTGTCTGTCTGCGATGTTCCGAAACCGTGAAGTTGAAAAGCGTTATGTCGCGGTCGTGACGGGTAAACTGGAACCCGAAAGCGGCGAGGTGCATCTGCCTATAGGCGCTGACTGGGCTGACCGCCCGCTACGCAAAATTGATGAGGAACTGGGCAAGCCCTCGCTGACGCGCTATCGGCTGTTAGCCCGTAACGCAGACACCACACGCGTGGAACTGGAACCGGTCACCGGCCGCACGCATCAGCTGCGCGTCCACATGGCAGCGATGGGATGCCCGATTTTAGGCGATGCGCTGTATGGCGATGCGGCGGGCGCGCCCAGGCTGCTGCTGCACGCACAATCGCTCAATTTTCCTCACCCCGTCAGCCATGTGCCGCTCAACCTGGTGTGCCCAGCGCCCTTCTGAATGGCATAATGCACGCCTCAACCCGACCCTGAACAGGAACATTCATGCCCACCCAAAACCGCACCGCATTATTCGGTTTAGCTTTCATCACGCTGTCCGTTGCAGGCTTCGCTGCCTATATCTGGATCGCCTTGCACTGGAGTTATTCCGAAGGCGAGCGCGCGGGGTTCATGCAGAAGTTGTCGCATAAAGGCTGGCTGTGCAAGACCTGGGAAGGCGAGTTGTCCCTGGTCGCACTCCCAGGGGCCGCCCCGGAAAAGTTTTATTTCTCGGTACGCGATGAGCCCATCGCCCAGCAAATCAATGCCAACGTCGGTCAGCGTGTCGCACTCACCTACGAACAACACAAGGGTTTGCCGACTTCCTGCTTTGGCGAAACGGATTATTTCGTAACGGCAGTTAAAGTCATCAAGTAACGGCTGCGCTAATAGGCATGCGAAAATGAAACTTATTCTGAATCCGCTTGCCTGATGCCGGGCAGTGATAAGCTGGTGTTATACTTCGCCTCGCTTTGTTTTATTTAATCAATGAGGAATTCATGAAAAAATTTTTAACGTTGTTGACTGTTGCTTTGACCTGTCTGAGTTTGTTTGCCGCAACAGCGGAAGCCAAGCGTTTTGGTGGCGGCAGTAGTTTTGGCAAACAGCGTTCGATGTCTCCGCAGCAGACGCAGAAAGCCCCGGCTGCCGCACCTGCCCCGGCAGCTCCCGCATCGACCGGCAACAAGTGGCTCGGCCCTCTGGCCGGCCTGGCAATCGGCGCAGGCCTGGCCACGATGTTCGCCGGTGGTTTGGGCGGGCTGGGCGGTGCGATGGGTGGCATTCTGATGGCCTTGCTCGCAGCGGGTGTAGTGATGTTCCTCATTGCGAAATTCCGTAAACCACAACAACCCGCGATGCAATATGCCGGAGCGGGCGCGCCTTACCAGGAAGCGCAACCCGTACAACAGCAGTACGCGGGTGGCAGCTCTGCACCTGTTGCCGCTGCTGTAACCCGCAGTATCCCGGCTGACTTTCCGGTGGAAAGTTTTCTGCGCAGTGCAAAAACTTCGTTCATCCGTTTGCAGGCCGCAAATGACCGCAAGGATTTGAACGATGTGCGCGAATACACTACGCCGGAAATGTTTGCTGAAATCTCGATGCAAATGCAGGAACGCGATGCCACGCCCCAAAAGACCGATGTGATCGCAATCAGCGGCGAGTTGCTGGAAGTAGCGAATGAAGGCGATTGGGCCATTGCCAGCGTACGCTTTACCGGACAATTATCCGAGAACAACGGCAGCCCGGAAAATGTCGATGAAATCTGGCATGTACAGAAGAATCTGAAAGATGACAATTCTGTATGGTTGCTGGCCGGCATTCAGCAGACCACATTGCACTAACGGGCATGGTAAAGATGTCGCCTAAAATAATGAAACTCGCCACGTCCGTTCCCTCACCTCGGCTCCTCGCTACGCTCTCCTCTCCCGCAAGCGGGAGAGGAGGCGAACGAATCGCTACGCGCGTTTCAATTTAACGCATGTTCGCCCAGCCTTCCGTAGCAGTTCTGAACCACCTGCTATTACAGAATAACTGGGCGTTACGCAGGCTGGCACGATTTGCCGGGAAAACGGCGCGATTTGATATTGCGCCGTTTTCTTTTGCCTACACCATTTTCCCGGATGGCACGCTTTGCAGCGCGGATCCGCAAAGCAGCGCGGATGCAGTGTGCGTGATCGCCCCGGCACTGTTGCCACGACTGGCACTACACGATGAACTGGCTCATGCAGACATTCAAAGCACAGGCGATGCGGCGTTGCTTGCTGAAATATTTTTCCTGTCGCGCAACCTGCGCTGGGATGCGGCGGAAGATCTGAGCCAGGTGACGGGCGACATCGCGGCGGAACGCATCGTACAAACCGTACAGAACAAACAACGACAGCTCGGCGCATCAGCCGTCAGTCTGGCGCAAGCTGCGGCGGAATACTGGACGGAAGAGCGTCCGCTGCTCGCCAAACCACAACAAATCAGCGCCTTCATGCAGCAGGTCGATACCTTGCGTGATGATATGGCCAGGCTGGAGCAGCGCATCAAGCGTCTGTCTGACGCACCCGAAGGGAAATAGTAGTCAAGATGCGCTTCTTCCGCTTATTCAAAATCTTCTCCGTTGTGCTGAGTTTCGGGCTGGACGAGTTCCTGCTGGCACATGACCGTGTACGCTGGGTGCGCGCTCCGCTGAACCGTCTGTTATTCATGCGCGACATATCAGAACCGCGCGCGGTACGCCTGCGGCTTGCACTGGAAAATCTCGGGCCTATTTTCGTCAAGTTCGGGCAAATGCTCTCAACGCGCCGCGATCTGATGCCAACCGATCTGGCCGACGAACTGGCCAAGTTGCAGGATCAGGTGCCGCCATTTCCCTCCGCACAGGCCGTTGCCCTGCTGGAGACCACCTACAAGAAGCCCTTGCTTGAGGTGTTCAAAAGCTTCGATGAAACGCCGATTGCCAGCGCCTCTGTTGCACAGGTGCATTTCGCCGTGCTGCACGATGGCCGCGAGGTGGCGGTTAAAATCCTGCGCCCCGGCATTACGCTCACCATCGCGCATGACATCGCACTGATTAAAATTGTGGCGGATCTGATCGAACTGCTGTGGGCCGACGGCCGCCGCCTCAAACCCCGCAAAGTCATTGAAGAATTCGAGAAACATTTGGGCGACGAACTGGATTTGACGCGCGAAGCCGCCAACGGCAGCCAGCTCAGGCGCAATTTTGCCAGCTCCGGACTGCTGCTGGTACCCGAAATGCATTGGGATTACTGCACCGCCGACGTAATGGTCATGGAACGCATGTATGGCATGCCGATCAGCCAGGTGGATGCACTGCGCAATGCAGGCGTGGATATCCCCAAGCTGGCCGCCAACGGCGTGGAGATTTTCTACACCCAGGTGTTCCGCGACGGCTTCTTTCACGCCGACATGCATCCGGGCAACGTTCAGGTCGCGGCTGATGGTCGTTATATCGCGCTGGATTTCGGCATCATGGGCACGCTGACCGACATCGATAAAAATTATCTCGCGCAGAATTTTATCGCCTTCTTCCGCCGCGACTATAAGCGCGTCGCCGAGGTGCATATCGAATCCGGCTGGGCACCTGCGGAGACTCGCGTAGATGAGCTGGAATCGGCCATCCGCGCAGTTTGCGAACCGATCTTCGACAGGCCATTGCGCGAAGTTTCGTTCGGGCGCGTGCTGCTGCGCTTGTTCCAGACCTCGCGACGTTTCGGCATCGAAATCCAACCGCAACTGGTGTTGCTGCAAAAAACCTTGCTCAACATCGAAGGACTGGGCTTGCAGCTCGATCCCGAACTGGATTTATGGAAAACCGCCAAGCCGTGGCTGGAACGCTGGATGAGCGAACAGGTCGGCTGGCGCGGATTTTTCAAATCGCTGAAGGAAGAAGCGCCGCGCTACGCGACGCTGCTTCCCCAGCTGCCGCGCTTGCTGCATCAACGATTGCTGGACAATCCGACGGCTGCCGTCGGGAACGCCATGCAGCAACTCCTGATTCAACAACAACGCCGCAACACGTGGCTGATGGTTATTGCTGTCATTCTGCTGCTGCAACTTGCCTGGCAGCTATTAGCGTAAAATCTGTGACGCTTACGGGAATAGTTTGTATCAGGCAAAAAAACCGGCGTCCCATAGCTCTTTGGTCAATGCCTGATAGTCCGCCGCACCGGGACCGCGCGGCGCATATTCAAACACATCCTGTCCATGCATCGGACTGGTCGCCAGAGCGACGTTTTCTCCGATGCGCGTATTGCAAACCAGGGCACCGAATCGAGTCTTCAATTTTTCGTATATTTCGTAGGAAAGCTTGCGCCGCGAATCGAAACGCGTCACCAGAATGCGCCGCGCTATCTTTCGTTTAAGTTTAATCTCCAGCACATTTAGCGCGCTGTCCAGCCTATGCACTCCTTGCAGCGACAGAAAATCGGCGGATACCGGAATCAGCACCCGATCTGCGGCCAGCAATGCGTTCAATGTAAGCACCCCCAGCATCGGGCAACAATCTATCAATATCGGTGCCCCAGTCAGCGCCAAATCCTCGCTTAAACCTCGCTTTAGCAAGGTTGCTGCTTGAGGGTCACTGCCCAATAGCGCATCTATCTTGGCCAATTCCAAAGCCGCCGGAATAGCCTGCCAGCCGCGCGGAGTATCGCGCAACAATTTGGCCAGCGGGGTTTTGTGCTTGAAAAACGCGGCCATACTATTGTCCGTGCTGACATTTTTGATGCCGCTGGCCAATGTCAGATGCCCCTGAGGGTCCAGATCGAGCGCGATCGGACTCTGCTGCGCGATACTCAGCGCCGCTGTGACATTCAGGCAGGTGGTTGTTTTTCCTACTCCGCCTTTTTGATTAAACACGGCGATAACCGCCATTTTTCACCCCAATATATGGGCGACCAACCCGTGATTATTCCACGGTCACTGACTTGGCGAGATTTCTCGGCTTGTCCACGTCGGTACCCTTTTGCAATGCGACGTAATATGACAGCAATTGCAATGGGATGGTATGCAGAATAGGGCTTAAATATCCCGCGTGTTCGGGCATTTGCAAGATGTGTACGCCATCCGTTTCACGAATATGGGTATCCGCATCGGCAAATACATAGAGTTCGCCGCCGCGTGCGCGCACTTCCTGCAGATTGGATTTCAACTTTTCCAGTAGTGCGTCATTCGGTGCAACGGATATCACCGGCATGTCCTTGTCCACCAGCGCCAGCGGCCCATGCTTCAACTCACCAGCCGGATAGGCTTCGGCGTGTATGTAGGAAATCTCCTTCAACTTGAGCGCGCCCTCCAGGGCAATCGGATAATGAAGGCCGCGCCCTAAAAACAAGGCGTGCTGTTTATCCGCAAATTGCTCTGCAATTTTTGCAATTTGTGGTTCCATATCCAACACCTTTTGCGTTGCAGCGGGCAGATGGCGCAGTGCATGCAAATGTTGCTGTTCCTGATCTAAAGTCAGGCGTCCACGCTGCTTGGCCAGCACCAACGTCAACAAAAACAACGCAACCAGTTGCGTGGTGAAAGCCTTGGTAGAAGCCACGCCGATCTCCGGGCCGGCGCGCGTCAGAAATCGCAGCCTGGAGAGCCGGACCAACGCGCTCTCGGGCACATTGCATATTGCAAGCGTATGGCTGTGGCCCAGCGCCTTCGCGTGATTCAAGGCAGCCAGCGTGTCTGCGGTTTCACCCGACTGAGAAAGCACAACGACCAATGCTTTCGGGTTGGCTACGCTGGTTCGGTAACGGTATTCACTGGCGATTTCGACCGTACACTGAATTCCGGCAATTTCTTCCAGCCAGTAACGCGCCACCAAACCCGCGTGATAACTGGTGCCGCATGCCAAAATCAGAATACTGTCTATACAGGCGAATGACGCGGCGGCTTCGGCACCAAAAATACCCGGGATCAGGGATTGGCTATTGCGAACGAATTCCAGTGTGTTGGCGATGGCCTGGGGCTGCTCGTGAATTTCCTTCTGCATGTAGTGGCGATAGTTGCCCAACAACACGCTTTCATTGCTGATTTCGCTCACTTGAACAGGGCGGTCAACAGCGCTGCCCGCCGCGTCAAATATGCAATAAGCCAGCCGCCCGACTTCGACCACATCACCCTCTTCGAGATAGACCACCCTGTTGGTAACGGGCAACAGCGCAGACACATCCGAAGCAAAGAAATTCTCTCCGATTCCCACGCCCATCAACAGAGGGCTGCCGCGACGGGCACAGATAATTTTATCGGCATTATCTGCCGCAATCACGCCGATGGCATACGCGCCTACCAACTCGGAGAGCGCAGCCTGCGTTGCCGCCAGCAATGTGCTGCCGCGCGCATAATGGCTGTGTACCAGATGCGCAATGACTTCAGTATCCGTGTCCGAAGTAAATTCATAACCTTCAGCAGTCAGGCGGCTACGCAGTGTTTCGTAGTTCTCAATAATGCCGTTGTGTACCACGGCGATCAGATTGTTGCTCATGTGCGGGTGAGCGTTGCGCTCGCTGGGTATACCATGTGTCGCCCAGCGCGTATGGGCTATGCCGATCAACCCCTGCGTATCTGCACTTTTTTCGCTCAATTCTGCGACGCGACCATTACTCCGCACCCGTTCCAGCTGTCCCTCATTCAGCACCACCAATCCGGCTGAGTCGTAGCCACGATACTCAAGCCTCTGCAATCCTTCCAACAGTATGGGTACAACATTGCGTTGCGCGACTGCGCCTACGATTCCACACATAATTTAAGTCCTGGTAAAAATGATGAAAATTCAGTGAAACGTGAAGATGAGACTGTAAAACGTGAAATGCAAAATCTTTTCACTTTTCACTTTTCACTTGCTTCACCGGTCTTTGCCAGCCATTGATCGACATTTGCTTGCTGCGCGACAGGGTGAGTTCGCCTTCGGGCGTGTCACGAGTGATGGTAGATCCCGCGCCGATGGTTGAACCTTTCGCCACTTTGACGGGAGCGACAAGTTGCGTATCAGAACCAATGAAGACATCATCCTCAATGACAGTTCGGTGTTTGTACGCACCATCATAATTGCACGTAATGGTGCCCGCGCCTATATTTACCCGACGTCCGATGGTCGTGTCGCCGATATAGCTGAGGTGATTGGCCTTGCTGGACTGTGCAATTTCGCTATTCTTGATTTCGACAAAATTACCGACGTGGACATCGTCGTGCAATTTTGTGCCGGGACGAAGACGTGCGTAGGGGCCGATGTGGCAGTCCGCGCCTACGATGCTGCTATCTATATGGCTATAGGGTGAAATGTGTGTGCCATCGGCAATGGTGGCATTTTTGATAATACAGTATGCCCCGATTTGCACGTTATGACCCAAATGAACTTCACCTTCAAAAATACAGCCCACATCAATTTCCACATCGCGACCACAATCAAGCTGACCTCGCACATCAAGGCGCGCAGGGTCTGCAATCGTCACGCCTTGCGCCAACAGGCGCGCAGCCGCAACTTGTTGCCAGGTCCGCTCCAAAACAGCCAACTGTGATTTACTGTTTATACCGTGTATCTCCCATTCCTGACTGGGTTGCACGGTGTGAACCACGACCCCCGCCTCAACGGCCATGCCGACAACATCAGTCAGGTAATACTCACCCTGGGTATTATCGGTTCGCAATTTGGACAGCCATTCGCGCAATAGTTTGGTCGGTGCAAGTAGAATTCCGGTGTTAACTTCCGTAATTTCACGCTGCTCTGCACTCGCATCCTTTTCTTCCACAATGCTGATCACATCACCTTGCTCATTGCGCACTATACGGCCATAACCAGCGGGATTGTCCATGTTGACCGTCAGCAACGTCAGGCCACTGCCAATTTGCTGCATCTGATGCAGTGTTTTGTGCTGAATCAGTGGCACATCACCGTACAACACCAGTGTTTGGCTATCATCGGTAAGATAGGGCATAGCCTGCTGTACCGCGTGTCCCGTACCAAGTTGCGGCTCCTGAAGGACGAACTGCGTCGCATATTGCCGCATCGCCTGCGGCACGGCCTCTCCGCCATGGCCATATACCACACAAATCTGCTGCGGCTGAAGCAAGGTGGCGCAATCCAGCACATGCTGTAACAATGGCTTGCCCGCCAGAGCATGCAACACCTTGGGTTTAGCGGAAAACATGCGCGTGCCCTTACCGGCAGCCAGGATAACAACATTCAACGGATTCATATTGTGCCCCCACGTAGATGTGCAATTATAAACAAATTGGCACGAATAGGCTGCGTTCACTACAAGGACCGGCAACCGGCTTGCTTCTGTAAAAACACGCTGTCCGGCAAAATGTACAGGCACAAAAAAAGCAGCCTAAGCTGCTGATTTTGTAATCTTTAACTGAAAAGCTAGTGCCCCACACTCTTACGAATTTGACTAATTGTTCGCAATTGCGCAACAGCTTCTACAAGCTCTGCTTGGGCTTGCGCGTAATCAAGATCGGAAGTGCGATTTTTCATCGCTTCTTCAGCTGCCTGCTTAGCTTCCAGAGCACGTGCTTCGTCGAGGTCCTTACCACGAATCGCCGTATCAGAAAGAATAGTGACTACATTGGGCTGAACCTCAAGCATTCCGCCTGAAACATAAATCAGCTCTTCTTCCGCGAGGTCTGGACGTTTAATCCGTACAGAACCAGGTTTGATACGGGTCAACAAAGGGGCGTGGCGCGGATATATGCCAAGCTCGCCCATTTCGCCCGGAACTACGACTACTTCTGCCAGGCCGGAAAAGATCAACTCCTCCGCACTTACTACGTCGACATGTACTGTCATTGCCATGGGAATTCCCCTTATTGGAGTGTCTTGGCTTTTTCGACTGCTTCTTCGATGCCGCCTACCATATAGAACGCTTGTTCTGGCAAATGATCGTAATCGCCGTCAACAATACCCTTGAAACCCTTGATCGTTTCTTTCAGAGTCACGTACTTGCCTGGGCTGCCGGTAAACACTTCAGCCACGTGGAAAGGTTGTGACAGGAAGCGCTGAATTTTACGAGCGCGCGCCACAGCCAATTTGTCTTCTGGTGCCAGTTCATCCATACCCAGAATCGCGATGATGTCACGCAATTCCTTGTAGCGCTGCAAATTCTGCTGAACGCGACGAGCAACGGAGTAATGCTCTTCACCGACAACCAACGGATCCAGTTGACGTGATGTCGAATCCAGTGGATCAACCGCCGGGTAAATACCCAGGGAGGCGATGTCGCGAGACAACACAACGGTAGAATCCAGGTGCAAGAAGGTGGTAGCAGGAGCCGGGTCGGTCAAGTCATCCGCAGGAACGTAAACGGCCTGAACGGAAGTGATCGAACCGACTTTGGTCGAAGTGATACGCTCTTGCAAGCGGCCCATTTCTTCAGCCAGCGTCGGTTGATAACCCACGGCAGAAGGCATACGACCCAACAGCGCGGATACTTCGGTCCCGGCCAGTGTGTAGCGGTAGATGTTATCGACGAAGAACAGGATGTCGCGGCCTTCATCACGGAACTTTTCAGCCATGGTCAAGCCGGTCAACGCAACGCGCAAACGGTTGCCAGGTGGTTCGTTCATCTGACCGAACACCATGGATACTTTGTCCAGAACGTTGGAATCTTTCATTTCGTGGTAGAAGTCGTTACCCTCACGAGTACGCTCACCCACACCGGCGAACACTGACAAACCGCTGTGTTGCTTGGCGATGTTGTTGATCAGTTCCATCATGTTCACGGTCTTGCCCACACCCGCGCCACCGAACAGACCCACTTTACCACCCTTAGCAAACGGGCAAACCAGATCAATCACCTTGATACCGGTTTCCAGCAAGTCAACGGAAGGTGAAAGTTCGTCAAACTTTGGTGCTTTTGCATGAATCGGACGACGTTCTTCACAAGCAATTTCACCAGCGTCATCAATAGGACGACCCAGTACGTCCATGATACGGCCCAATGTGCCTGAACCCACTGGAACAGAAATCGGATTATTGGTATTCATAACAGCCATGCCGCGTTGCAGCCCGTCAGACGAGCCCATGGCAATGGTGCGAACCACGCCGTCGCCCAGCTGCTGCTGAACTTCGAACGTCAAACCAGCTTCAACGATAGAACCTGCGCCAGCTTGCAGCGTGAGAGCATCGTACACTTTGGGCATTTGGTCGCGTGGAAATTCAATATCTACCACCGCACCAATACACTGAACAATCTTACCTTGAGTCATTTTAAAATTCCCCATCTAAATTAAATTTGGTGTTATCGCCGTATCAAATAAACAGTCAGGCAATTAGCCCACTGCCGCCGCTCCGCTACAGATCTCCGAGATCTCGCGGGTAATGGCTGCCTGACGTGCTTTGTTGTATATCAATTTGAGATCAGCGATGACGCTTTTGGCATTGTCAGATGCGGATTTCATCGCAACCATACGTGAACTCTGCTCAGAAGCCATATTTTCCACGACGCCCTGATAGACCAGCGATTCCACATAACGCAAAAGCAATTCATCGATTACAACTTTGGCGTCCGGCTCATAAATATAATCCCAATTCCCCTGCGCGGCACCCAATTGCTCACCACTGAGCGGCAACAACTGCTCAACGCAAGGTTCTTGCTTCATGGTATTAACAAAATGGTTGTAACAGATATGAATCGCATCAATTTCACCCGACACGTAAGCATCCAGCATGACCTTGACCGCGCCGATCAAGCTGGCAAGATGAGGAGCGTCACCCAAACCGATCAGGTTTGACTTGACTTCCGCACCCATGCGATTCATGAATCCCAAACCTTTATTGCCAATTGCGCAAACTGCAATCTTTTTGCCTTCGGCATCCCAAGTCTTCATTTGGCTTACCACCAAACGCAGCAGGTTACTGTTCAAACCACCACACAAGCCTTTGTCGGAGGTAATCAGAATTACACCAACTTTTTTGATGGTTTCACGCTTGACCAAAAAAGCATGCTTGTACTCCGCATTAGCGTGCGAAAGGTGCGCCGCCACTGCCCGGATTTTTTCTGCATAAGGCCGTGCTGCGCGCATGCGCTCTTGTGCCTTACGCATCTTGGCAGCGGCAACCATTTCCATGGCGCGTGTAATCTTGCGTGTATTTTCTACACTCTTGATTTTCGTGCGGATTTCTTTACTGCCAGCCATTTCTCACTCCACCTTGTAACCAGCCACCTGGCAACCGACTAGGGTTGCCAGGTGGAATGGCCAGTTGTTTTATCAGTAAACTGCAGTTGCTTTGAATTCCTCAATCGCAGCAGACAACAGCTTTTCATTATCCGCACTCAGGTCTTTTTTGGATTCAATCGTATCCATCAAATCCTTATTTTTGGACTTCAGATAGGCATGTACTGCAGATTCGAATGCCAGCGCTTTATTCACTGCAACATCATCAAAGTAGCCCTTGTTCACGCAGAACAAGGTAACGGCCATTTCAGCAACAGACAGCGGGCAGTATTGCAACTGCTTCATCAGTTCGGTTACCAGCTTGCCGCGCTCCAATTGCTTGCGTGTCGCCTCATCCAGATCAGACGCAAACTGAGCAAATGCTGCCAATTCACGGTACTGAGCCAGCGCCAGACGCACACCGCCACCCAACTTCTTGATAACCTTGGTTTGAGCAGCGCCACCCACGCGAGACACCGAAATACCGGCGTTAATCGCAGGACGTATACCGGCATTGAACAAGTCAGTTTCCAGGAATATCTGGCCATCGGTGATCGAAATCACGTTAGTTGGAACGAAGGCGGATACGTCGCCCGCCTGAGTTTCGATGATCGGCAATGCGGTCAGCGAACCTGTCTTACCCTTGACTTCACCATTGGTGAATTTCTCGACGTAGTCAGCATTGACACGCGCTGCACGCTCCAACAAACGGGAGTGCAGGTAGAAAACGTCGCCGGGATAAGCTTCGCGACCAGGAGGACGACGCAACAACAGGGAAATTTGACGGTATGCCCAGGCTTGCTTGGTCAAATCATCATAAACGATCAGCGCATCTTCACCGCGATCACGGAAATATTCGCCCATGGTACAACCGGCGTAAGGCGCCAGGAATTGCATCGCAGCAGAATCAGAAGCCGTAGCCGCAACCACAATGGTATAACCCAGCGCGCCGTGCTCTTCCAGCTTACGCACCACGTTGACCACGGTTGAAGCCTTCTGACCGATGGCAACATACACGCAGGTAATCCCTTGGCCTTTTTGATTGATGATCGCATCAATCGCAACGGCAGTCTTACCAGTTTGACGATCGCCGATAATCAGTTCGCGTTGACCGCGACCAACTGGAACCATCGAGTCAATTGACTTCAGGCCGGTTTGTACCGGCTGATCAACTGATTGACGCTCAATAACGCCCGGAGCGACCTTTTCAATCTTGTCAGTCATCTTGGCGTTAACAGGGCCTTTGCCGTCGATAGGCTGGCCAAGTGCATTAACGACACGACCACACAACTCTGGCCCTACAGGAACTTCCAGAATACGGCCGGTACACTTGACAGTGTCACCTTCAGTGATGTGTTCGTATTCGCCTAGAATAACGGCACCAACAGAATCACGCTCAAGGTTCAATGCCAAACCGAAAGTGTTGCCAGGGAATTCCAACATTTCACCCTGCATCACGTCGGACAAGCCGTAAACACGTACGATACCGTCGGTCACGCTGACCACCGTACCTTCGGTGCGCGCCTGAGTCAGCGCTTCAAAATTATCGATGCGACTGCGAATCAAATTGCTTATTTCTGAAGGGTTGAGCTTCATCTGGATTTCCTTATCTTGATAAATCTATTATCAGGCCAGGGCGTTAGCCATTTCGCCAAGACGGGTTCGCGCAGAACCATCGATCACCTTGTCTCCGGCACGAATAACAACACCACCTAGCAAATCTTTATTGACTTTACAGACCAGCTTAATATCGCGCCCCATGCGCTTCTTCAATGAGCTGATGATTTTTTCTTGTTGCGCGACAGACAAATCAAAGGCCGAGTCCACAACCACATTAACGGTTTTTTCAGCTTCGGCCCGCAACGCTTCAAAGATGGCCGCTATTTCAGGCAATATTTGAAGACGTTGGTTTTCGATTAGCACCCGCACAAAATTGCCTAGCTGATTGCCTGGTTTGCCACCCAGCAAACCACTCATCAAACTTTCAACTTGAGCCGGCGTTGCCTGCGGACTACTGATGATTGCATGCACTTCAGGATGATTGACAGCTTCAGCCAGATTCACTATGGCTTCAGACCAGCCCTTCAAGTCTGCCAGCTTTTGTGCTGCATCAAATGCAGCCTGTGCATATGGCCGTGCTGTAGTTATGGCTTCAGACATGATGTTCAGATTTCCGCAACGAGTTTATCGAGCAAGTCGTTATGTGCCTTGGCATCAATTTCACGACCCAAAATCTTACTGGCGCCCGCCAAAGCGATTGCCGATACCTGGGTGCGTAATTGCTCCTTGGCACGAAACACTTCCTGATCTATTTCGGCTTTGGCGCCGGTAATAATGCGATCACCTTCCGTCCTTGCCTGGTCTTTGGCTGCCTCAATAATTTCGCTGGCGCGCTTTTCTCCACCAGCCAGAATGTCAGCTGATTTTTCTTTCGCTTCGCGCAATATTTCTGCAGCACGTTTTGCAGCTAATTCCAGATCATGCTTCGCGCGCTCTGCATCGGCCAATCCATCAGCTATTTGTTTTTTGCGCTCTTCCAACGCAGCGATGATGGGTGTCCAGACGAATTTCATGCAGAACCACACGAACAGTGCGAACATGATGGTCTGGGCGAGAAGAGTTGCATTAATGTTCATGCAAGCTACCTTTCCTGAATTGCGCTATGACGCTTAAGTTGATTTACGCTACAGCGAACAACACATACATCGCGATACCAACAGCGATCATCGGAACAGCATCTACCAGTCCCATAACCACAAAGAATTGCGTACGCAGCATTGGAATAAGTTCAGGTTGGCGTGCAGCGCCTTCCAGGAAGCGACCACCCAAAATACCAATACCAACAGCCGCGCCAAGCGCGCCCAAACCCATCATCAGCGCCCCAGCGATGTACAACAATGCATTTGCCATTTCCATTTTTTATTTCTCCTGGTAGTTAAAGTTAAAGTTGATAAAATTAATGATGTTCCTGATGCGCCATATCCAGATAAACCACGGTCAGCGTCATAAAGATGAACGCCTGCAGGGTAATAATCAGAATGTGGAATATCGCCCAGCCTAACGACAACAAAATCTGGGATCCGAACAGCGTCGCACTGGTGGCCGACAGCCCCAGATAGGAACCGCCCATCAATGCGATGAGAATAAAGATCATTTCGCCTGCATACATGTTACCAAACAGACGCAAGGCAAGCGAGATTGGCTTGGCGATCAGATTCACGCCTTCCAGCAACAGATTGACCGGCATGCCCCACTTGCCAAAAGGTTGCAACGTCAACTCACCCGCAAAACCGCCAAGCCCCTTCACCTTGATGCTGTAGTACAGCACCAGCAGAAACACACCAATCGCCATTCCGAACGTAGCATTCGGGTCAGTAGAAGGCACCACCTTGAAGTAAGGGACGCCAAGCGCCTGCATGACTAGCGGGACATAATCTATCGGCAACAAATCCATCAGATTCATCGAAAATATCCAGAAGAAAACCGTCAGCGCCAGGGGGCCGACCATATTATTCTTGGAGGAGAACGATCCGCGCACGCTGCTATCTACAAATTCGATTGCCCATTCGCAAAAATTTTGCAGCCCGACAGGAATTCCCGTTGACGCCGCTTTCGCAACACGGTGGAACACAAACATGATTACGGCACCCAACAACAGTGACATAAAGAAAGTGTCCAGATTCAGCGCCCAAAAACCCATCGCCTTGGCCTCCTCCGCGCCGTGCGCAATGGTCCAGGTCGCCTGTTGCAGGGCTTCAACATTGCCGCTTGCGTCGTGACGCTCATAACCAGCGGGAAGCTGGCCGTATGTCAGGTTTTGGAGGTGATGCTTGATATATTCTGCTGAGGTGAGTGCTTCGCTAGACATTTTTCGTCGCTATCTAAGTCGTTATTCTACTCAAAAACAAGCGCGCTACAATCAGCGCTGCTTGACCTATCACAAAGCCCCCCAATACTGCGAGCGGCAATAATTTTAGTACCGCCATACACAATCCGAGCAGCACTACTACCATCAAAAATCTTTCGATGGCAAAAAAATACATAAGTCGCAATTGATGATGCGCTTCATGGGTAGACTGCTCAACCGCCCGGGACATTCTCCAAGCAAGATGCGCTCCGTTGAGAACCGATACGCCCCCCCCACTTAATACCGCTATCGCCAGTTGCGGCGTACTTTCCATGCCGTAAGCGATGCCAGCTACCATCAGCGTCACTGCAAACTGCATCACAACTACCTGATGCGCTATTTTTTCTTCTTCTGCATCAACATGTAAGAGCGGTGGGATAGTAGCAGCGTTTTCCGGGCATGTCAAACCTGCTTGTTGCTGCCCTTTAATTGCGTCTTTACTCAAGCTGCTTACCTTTTTGTAGTTTTGACAGGAATTCCTCAAGCTGTTCATGACTTGTATATTCGATAACCAGCTTGCCCGCGCCTCTGCTATCCGGCTTGATTTCTACTCGCGTTCCCAGGCATGCGCTCATTTCTTCCTGCAAACGGAGTGTGTCCCGGTTAGGTTCAACTGTTTTCTTTTTGTTAGTCTGTTCTGATTTGTGCGTTTGTTTCTGCACCAGCTTTTCGGCCTCGCGCACCGATAGCTGTTCCTTCACAATCTTGTTGGCGAGCAGTATTTGCTGAGCGCTTTCCAACGATAACAGCGCCCGCGCATGTCCCATGTCCAGCTTGTTCGCCATCATCAAGCCCTGAACCGCCTGAGGCAGCTTAAGCAGCCTCAACAGATTGCTGGCCGCACTGCGCGAACGTCCCACTGCGTCAGCCGCAGTCTGGTGGGTCATCTCGAATTCATCAATCAGTCGCTGAATTCCGACCGCCTCTTCCAGCGGGTTCAGGTTTTCGCGTTGAATGTTCTCAATCAGCGCTATTGCCAACGCGGCATTATCAGGTACGCTGCGCACCAATACCGGCACATGGCTCAACCCTGCCATTTTCGAGGCCCGCCAGCGACGCTCACCGGCAATTATTTCATAGCTTTCATCCATGAGTTGGCGCACAAGAATGGGCTGTATCACGCCCTGCACCTTGATTGAAGCGGCCAGATCCTGCAACGTCTGTTCGTCTATATTTGAACGCGGCTGGTACTTTCCCGGCTTGAGCAACGTGACACTCAAATCCCGCAACACGTCATCTTTTTCACTTTTGCCGCCCGATAGCAATGCTTCCAGCCCCCGGCCCAACCCTTTTTGCGGTTTTGTCATACTAGCTTCCTTTAGGCTGACGTAGCGGATTTCACCGCGTTATTTAATAACTCACTGGCCAGCGCCAGATAAGCCTGCGTTCCTTTGGATGCTTTGTCGTGATAAAGCACGGGGACACCGTAACTTGGCGCCTCTGCCAGGCGTACATTGCGCGGAATGACGGTGCGATAGACTTTGCTGCCAAAGTGCGCCTGCAACTGATCGGAAACCTGCTGCGCCAGGGTATTTCTTGGATCAAACATAGTACGCAACAGCCCCTCAATCTCCAAAACCGGGTTCAGGCTGGCACGCACCTTGCGGATGGTATTGACCAGGTCGCTTAATCCCTCAAGCGCATAATATTCGCATTGCATCGGGATCATCACCGACTTTGCCGCACATAACCCGTTCAGAGTCAACAAGTTAAGCGCCGGCGGGCAATCAATCAACACGTAATCATAACTCTCTGCAACCTGCTGTAACGCATCTCTCAAGCGTGTTTCCCGCTGCGAAAAATCAACCATCTCGATTTCTGCACCCGCCAAATCCCGGTTGGCGGGCAACACATCGTACTTGCCCAATTCTGATTTTTTTCGCGCTTCAGCTATTGTTTTATTGCCCAACAGCACATGATAAACAGTGATTTCCAGGTCACGCTTATCTATGCCGCTACCCATGGTTGCATTACCTTGCGGGTCTAAATCAATCAACAGTACGCGCTGCTTGGCTACCGCGAGACTGGCGGCCAGATTCACAGTGGTGGTCGTTTTCCCCACCCCGCCCTTCTGATTGGTAATAGCCATAATTTTAGTCATGGTGACGGCTCCCCTCTAGGTATTGCAATAACCAAACAGCGCGCCGCATCCAGTCCCGGTACGCATAACGGTATGATTTTTTCAATGGAACAGTCATCCTGCACCGCAGCCAACTCGTTTTCCGGCGAACCTTTCATGGCAACCCAGCGACCCAACGGAGCAATCAGGTGGCGGGTAATTTGCAGAAAATCCCCCAGCTCGGTAAACGCGCGAGAAATAATCCCGTCGAACTTGTCAGGCGTTTGAAACTCCTCAACTCTTACGCAGCGAACCTGTACATTGCACAACCCCAATTCAATAATTGCCTGCTGCACAAACCCGGTCTTTTTACTATTGCTGTCCAGCAAGACAAACTGCCACTCCGGTTGGACGATAGCCAGAACCAGTCCAGGCAAGCCCGCCCCGCAGCCCACATCCAGCCAGCGCCCGGCGCCCAGATGAGGCATCACGGCCAGACTATCCAACAAGTGATGGCTAACCATCTGCTGAGGATCACGAATTGCCGTCAAGTTATAAACCTTGTTCCACTTCACCAGCAACGCCAAATAGTCGAGCAATTTTTCCTGTGTCTCATCATTAAGTTGCAACCCCAGTTGAATAATACCGCACTGCAACTCCTCGGCTAACGATATACGATTATTCGGCTGGTTTGGCATCACGAAATCCACGCTTTAAATGAACCAATAACAATGAAATGGCGGCAGGCGTGATACCGGAAATTCGTGCGGCCTGGCCGACCGTTTCAGGCTTAAATTGATTAAGCTTTTGCTGAGCCTCTATGGACAGGCCGCGCACCTCACGGTAATCCAGATTATCCGGCAAACGAAGCGCTTCGTTTTGCTCGTTCCGATCAATTTCCTGGTTTTGCCGCTCTATGTAGCCATGATATTTAGCCTGAATTTCCACTTGCTCGGCCACTTTTTGATCTGCCACACCAATGCCATCCCCGGTCAAGGTAAGCAAACTGGCATAGTTCACATCGGGACGGCGCAACAATTCATACAAGGAATATTCGCGCTCAATATTTTTACCCAGCACACGCAGCGCATCTTCTTCCGGCAAGTTACGCGGATTCACCCATGTGCGGCGCATGCGCTCTTGTTCAATAGCGATCGCCTCGCGTTTTTTATCAAAAGCCTGCCAGCGCGCATCATCAACCAACCCTAATTTGCGTCCTGTCTCCGTCAGACGCAAATCAGCATTGTCTTCGCGCAACTGCAATCGATACTCGGCGCGACTTGTGAACATGCGATACGGCTCGGCAACTCCCTGAGTAATCAGATCATCCACCATCACCCCCAGATAGGCCTCATCCCGGCGCGGACACCATGCTTCTTTTTCCTGTACCTGCAGTGCCGCATTCAAACCGGCCAGCAAACCCTGCGCAGCCGCCTCTTCATAACCGGTAGTCCCATTGATTTGCCCGGCAAAGAACAACCCTTGGATTACCTTTGTTTCCAAAGAACTTTTTAAGCCGCAAGGATTAAAATAATCGTATTCAATCGCATAGCCCGGACGCAAAATATGTGCGTTTTCCATACCCTTGATGGAACGCACCAAGTCTAGCTGAACGTCAAATGGCAAGCTGGTTGAAATTCCATTTGGATAAACTTCATGCGTGGTCAAGCCTTCCGGCTCCAGGAAAATCTGGTGTGAAGTCTTGTCGGCAAAACGGGTAATCTTATCCTCGATAGAAGGGCAATAACGCGGCCCCACCCCTTCGATAACCCCGGTAAACAAGGGAGAACGATCCAGTCCGCCACGAATGATGTCATGCGTGCGCTCACTGGTTTCCGTGATCCAGCAAGGCAATTGCCGGGGATGTTGCACTGCACTACCCATGAAGGAAAACACGGGCACCGGGTTATCGCCAGCCTGCTCCTGCAACAGGGAGTAATTGATGGTACGGCCATCAATGCGTGGCGGCGTGCCTGTTTTTAACCGCCCTACCGGTAATTTTAACTCGCGCAGACGATGCGCCAAGCTGAGCGACGGGGGATCACCCGCTCGTCCTGCTTGATAACTTGCCTGTCCGACATGAACCAACCCGGCCAGAAAGGTGCCGACAGTCAACACTACGGTTTTTGAACTGAAGCGAAGACCGAGCTGAGTAATGACACCCGTAACTTTATCCTGCTCCACCAGCAAATCGTCAACCGCCTGTTGGAATAACCAGAGATTAGGCTGGTTTTCCAAACAGGAACGGATGGCCTGCTTGTAAAGCAGGCGATCGGCCTGTGCGCGCGTGGCGCGCACGGCGTACCCTTTACTGGAATTCAAGATACGAAACTGAATGCCGCCCACATCCGTCGCCAGAGCCATCGCTCCGCCAAGCGCATCCACTTCTTTAACCAGATGGCCCTTACCTATCCCGCCGATTGAAGGATTGCATGACATTTGCCCGAGCGTCTCGATGTTGTGGGTAAGCAACAAAGTTTTGCAGCCGGCGCGCGCGCTGGCCAGAGCCGCCTCGGTTCCGGCATGCCCGCCACCCACCACAATCACATCGAATGCATCAGGAAATTTCATCTCGCAACTGATATAAAAAGGAGGCGCATCATACAGCAGACCAGCCGCAATCCGAAATGGCGTGTTTCACGTGAAACAGCTATTTCCCTATACAAAACCGGCTGAATATCTCGCCCAACAGGTCATCAGCGGTAAATTTTCCGGTAATGCTATTCAATGCTTGCTGGGCAAGTCGTAATTCTTCGGCAAACAACTCCGGCAGATTCAGCAACGCCGATGCCCGAACAAGGTGGGATTGAGCCAAATCCAACGCACGCAGGTGGCGTTCGCGAGCAATGAATGTACCGCTTTCCAGATTCCGCCAGCCAATTAACTTGAGCATCTGCTCACGTAATAACTCGATACCTTCGCCGGTTTTTGCGGAAATACAAATACCTTCTGTTTCCAGCGCCGCCGTTTTTTCGTGCAGCAAATCTGCCTTGTTGAATACAAGCAGATGGGGAATATCAACAGGGAATCCGGATATAATTTCCATGTCCTCTGCGCTACATCCGCCGGCCGCATCCAGCAACAACAAAATTAAATCGGCGCGCTGGACCATCTGATGAGTGCGTGCCATGCCCAGATTCTCAACCTCATCCTGTGATACACGCAGCCCTGCCGTATCCATGATATGCAACGGTACGCCACGTATCTGTATCGCCTGACGAATAACATCCCGGGTAGTTCCCGGCACATCGCTGACTAAAGCAACTTCTTCACCGGACAGTCGATTTAACAGGCTTGATTTACCAACATTAGGACGTCCCACCAACGCTATTTGCGCACCCTCGCGCAGCAGGCTTCCTTGCTTTGCGCTCGCTATGGTCTGTTGTAATTTGGCCTGAACATTTTGCAGGAGCGTATCACGGAGGCTGGTATCAACAACGTCGATGTCTTCTTCAGGGAAGTCCAGCATCGCTTCGACCAACATCCGTAAGCGCACCAGCTGATCGAGCAAAACATGGATAGCTGTAGAAAAGTCACCATGCAATGAACGCATAGCGCTGCGGGCCGCTTCGCTAGTGGTCGCATCTATCAGGTCCGCTACGCTTTCTGCTTGCGCCAAATCCAGCTTGTCATTAAGAAAAGCCCGGTGTGTAAATTCACCCGGTTCCGCCAGACGAACACCTAAACCCAGACAGCGTTGTAATAGCAAATGCAGCACGGCGGAACCGCCATGCCCCTGCAATTCCAGAACATCTTCGCCGGTGTATGAGTGTGGGGCGGGGAAATACAGGGCAATACCCTGATCTATAACTTCGTTAGTTTCATCCAGAAAATCGCCAAAGGTTGCGTGGCGCGGTGCAGGCAGTTTACCCAATACCGATAATGCGATGGCGGAAATCCCTTTACCGGAAATTCGCACCACCCCTACACCACCGCGACCTTGGGCTGTGGCTATTGCGGCAATCGTATCAGCGTTTGGCTGCAACGGCCTCAACCTCTAAGCCACGAGTGATATACCATTGCTGGGCGATCGACAAAGCATTGTTGACGATCGAATACAACACCAGACCCGCCGGAAAAAAGAAAAATATAACGCTGAAAGCAATCGGCATGATTTGCATCAGCTTGGCTTGCATCGGATCGGGTGGAACAGGATTCAGCTTGGACTGGATATACATGCTGGCTCCCATAATAATCGGCAAGATGTAGTAAGGATCAGCCGTTGATAGATCGGTTATCCAGCCAAAAAACGGTGCGTAGCGCATTTCTACACTGGCCAGAATAGACCAATATAGTGCAATAAATACCGGGATTTGAATCAATACCGGAAGACATCCACCCAGCGGGTTAATTTTTTCAGTCTTGTACAAATCCATCATGGCGCGATTCAGTTGCTCGCGGTCATTGGCGTACTGCTGCTTGATTTTTTCCAGCTTGGGGGCAACCAGACGCATTTTTCCCATGGAACGATAGCTTGCTGCCGACAACGGAAAAAACAAAATTTTAATCAGTACTGTCAGCAGGATAATCGCCACGCCCCAGTTGTGCACCAGACCATTAATGAAAGTCAGCACCCAAAACATCGGAGTAGCAATGACCGTCAGCCAGCCATAATCAACCGTCAAACCCAGTCCGGGTGAAATATCATTAAGACTCGACTGAGCCGGGCCAGCGTAAAGAGGCACGGTTATTATGGATTTTTGTCCTGCCGCAATAGCCGGAACAGCCAAAACAACACCTGCTGAATACAACCCGTCATCAAGCTTACGAGTAAAAAATTCGCGTTTTGATTTTTCTTCAGGTATCCAGGCGGCAACAAAATAGTGCTGCAACATACCTATCCAGCCGTTATCCGATTCCTTGGGATAGTCAACTTTAGCCTTATCAATATCAGAAAAAACAACTTTCTGGAATTTTTCCTGTTCCGTATACACCGCTGCCCCGGTATAGGTCGGTAACATCATCGAGTCTCCTACTGGAGCAACGCTATTGCGAATGAACTGATAATAAGCGGAAGTATTTAATGCCGCGCCTGTGCCATTTTCAATTTCATATGTAATATCAATGACATAACTATTTTTATGAAAGGTAAGCAACTTGACAACTTTAACCCCGTTTGTCCCTTCGGCAGTCAACCTTACCTGAAGCTGATCAGCATTGGCATTTAATTGGTAGCTGTCCTGTTCAACAGTAAAAATACTATTGTGATTAGGCATACCCTCGCCCAATAAACCAGACTGTGCTACATAATTGTGCGTGTTCGCGCCTTTTTCAAACAAAACAAAATGTTTATTTTCGTCCTGACCATCAGGATGATTTAAAAAATCCAGACGCTGAATATCACCGCCCACACTACTGATTTCGGCTTCCAGAATATCGGTTTTTACCTTGATTATTTTTCCTGGTGCCTGTTTTTCAGGCTGCTGGGCTATTGTCGCTTGTCCAGCAACATCGGCAGCCTTAATCGAAGCCACGGGTAAATCAGATTTTGCCGTCGTGCCAGCTTGCTGCACCACTGGGGGTTGCTGGTAACGTTGCCAGCCATCCCAAATCATCATCAGCGAAAAGGAAAGAATTAAAAACAGGAAAAGTCTCTGAAAGTCCATGATGGTATTTTTTGATTAATTATGGTGCCGGATCGTAACCACCTGGGTGCCAGGGATTACAGCGTGCGAGACGCTTGATGCTCAACCAGATACCCTTAATCAGGCCGTATTTGGTCAAAGCTTCACATGCATAATGAGAACAACTAGGAGTAAAACGGCATGTCGGTGGGCTGAGCGGACTAATGAAATACTGGTAGCCATGTATGAATTTAATCAGGATTCTGTGCATCGCATTGCTACCCGATTAAAGAGTTTACTCAAGCCATCCCTGCATGCACTTCTGTCTGAGCGTTCTGAGCCACGCGCCATCACGACCAAATCAATGCCGCATCCCTTGATTTCGTGGACACGAAACAGCTCCCTGATTTCACGCTTGGCTTGGTTTCTATCTACTGATTTTGGCATATATCTTTTGGCCACGACCATACCCAGCCTTGCCTTTTTCAATTGATTGGGAACAAAAAAAAGCTTGAAGTACTTGTCCGAGAGCACATGCGATTTCAGACATTGACCATAGCCTTCGCTGCGCGGAATCCGTTGCGCAGCTGCAAAGCTATTTTGATGCTTACACGGCGAGTCTTGCACGGCCCTTGGCACGACGGGCACGGATCACAGCTCTGCCACCTCGTGTTTTCATGCGAACTAAAAATCCATGGGTACGTTTTCTTTTCGTAACGGAAGGTTGGTATGTGCGTTTCATTCTGAATTATCCTTGGGAAGTCATAAAACGCGGTATTACAATGCGTTAGCTACTGTGTGTCAAGATATATTTGCTTTGTTGCCTGTGGATAAGTTTTGCTATGGTCTGTAGAATGCGCAGATTCTAATGCTAATTTGCACATCCATTTAGGTCTATATGCAAGAAAACGCCTTCTGGGATACCTGTTTACGCTCTTTCGAAAAGAGCCTTCCTCCCCAACAATTTAATTCCTGGATAAAGCCAGTTAAATTATCAAGCGACAATGGTCATTTGGTTTTAACTGCGCCAAACACATTTACATTAAAAATATTACAGGATCGTTTCTTTCCCGAAATAAGCCGCCAGGCAAAACTGGCTTATGCCGTTGTTCCTCAATTTGAATTTCGTGTTCTGGAATCAACTGCTACAAACACGCCCCCCCCTCCTCCATTGGCAGAAACGAAAAAAATTGCCGTTGAAATTAAGCCCAAAATAGAAACTTCATTCAGAGGCTATGGAAAACTTAACCAGAATTTGACTTTTGACAATTTCGTTATTGGTAAAGCCAATCAGTTAGCCTTCGCTGCGGCCACGCAGGTGGCCGAGTTACCCGGTGTTTCATACAATCCGTTATTTATTTATGGTGGTGTGGGGCTTGGAAAAACCCATTTGACTCAAGCTATTGGCAACCAGATTTGCGTTAACAAACCCAATGCAAAAGTTTGTTACATGCATGCTGAGCGCTACGTTGCCGACGTGGTTCGCGCCTACCAAACCAATAAATTTGAAGAATTCAAGCAGTACTACCACTCTTTGGATGTACTGCTTATCGACGACATTCAGTTTTTCGCTGGAAAAGCCAAGACACAAGAAGAATTTTTCTATGCTTTCAACACATTAGTTGATTCACACAAACAAGTTATTTTAACCAGTGACACTTTCCCAAAAGAATTAACAGGGCTGGAAAGCCGCCTGGTTTCGCGTTTTGGCTGGGGACTGACCATAGGGATCGAACCTCCTGAATTGGAAATGCGCGTCGCGATTTTACTAAAAAAGGCCGCAATCAGCGGATATTCGCTCAATGATGCCGTTGCCTTTTTTATTGCTAAACATGTCAATTCAAATGTACGAGAACTCGAAGGCGCACTAAAACGTGTTGAAGCTTATACCAAATTTCACAAACGAATTATTTCAGTTGAAACAGCAAAAGAAGCGTTGAAGGATATTCTGGTTGCACAGAGCCGACAAATTTCTATTGATAACATTCAGAAGACGGTTGCGGATTATTACCGCATCAAAATCATTGAGTTGCTCTCCAAAAAACGTACCAGAAATCTAACCCGACCCAGACAGATTGCCATGAGCCTGGCACGCGAATTGACCACAATGAGCCTGCCGGAAATTGGTAATGCCTTCGGCGGCAGAGATCACTCGACCGTGATTCATGCCTGTCAAACAGTGGTTACGTTAAGAGCAAGTGATACAACCATTGATGCTGATTACAAAATTTTGCTTCAGACACTAACGGGATAATGTTGTGGTTATGCTGTCAATAAAATGTGTATATCGAATATTGATGGTTTAAAAGCCGGAACAGTCCACATTCGCCCGGCCATTTACCAACAACTAATCAACAGCCGAATTTATCACTTAACCAGTTGTTTTTAAAAAAATAAGCAGATTTATCCACTTATTTGCTGAGCATTATTATTGTTTTTAAGTATTTATATTATTTATATCAATATTGATGTTGCTTTTTATTTGCCGAGAATTACTTGATCGAATACTTTAAATTTGGCGATGCGAACACTTATCCGGCAATGTAAGATTTGAACATACTAATTGAACTAAAATGGCAGACTGTACCAAATGTTGATTTCAAAACTTATGGGTATAAATTTATGGATATGTTGTTAATAAAATGTGAATATCAATATGAAAATCTTGTTTTTTATAGTTATCCACATCAATCCAGTTATTAACCAACAACCAGAACACAACTAAATTTCGTTATTAACATGTTGTTTTTAATCTTATTTATAGATTTATCCACTTAATCTGAAGACATTATTAGTCTTATTAGGAATTTATATTATGTTTATTAAAAAGATAAATAAGGAAGCTTTGCTCAAGCCATTGCAAATGGTCGTTGGCATCGTCGAACGTAAACAAACGATGCCGATCTTATCCAATGTATTGATTGAAAATGAATCTGGCCAGATTCGTTTTACTTCTACCGACCTGGAAATTCAAATCACTACTACCATCAAAACTGAACTTGATGGTGATGCGCCAACTGCCATTACCGTTGGCGGAAAAAAACTACAGGAAATTCTGCGTATACTCCCAGATCAAAGTTCGATTTCGATTGAAACTAAAGAAAATAAAACCCAGATCAAATCAAACAAAAGCAGATTTAATCTTCAATCCCTGCCGGCCCAGGATTTTCCAAAACTGAACAACCAATTCGCAAATTCCAAAAAATTCAAATTAAGCCAAACAGTATTAAAAAAACTTTTAGGTTCAGTTCAATTTGCGATGGCCCAGCAGGATGTGCGCTACTATCTGAACGGCGTTCTTTTTGTTATTGATGACAATAAATTCAAGGCAGTTGCGACGGATGGGCACAGGCTGGCTTACAACGCGATAAAAATTGAGGAAATTTCAGAAAAACTGGAAATTATCATTCCGCGTAAAGCGATAATGGAACTGTCAAAATTACTCAGTGATAACGACGATGATGAAATTGAAATTGAATTTTCAGATCAACAACTTAAAGCCACTTTTTCGGATATTGAACTAATCACTAAATTAATCGAAGGAAAGTTTCCCGATTATCAAAGAGTCATACCGAACTACAATAATCATCTGAGTATAAACAGAACGCTGGTTCAGCAAGCTTTGCAGAGGGCGGCTATTTTATCGAATGAGAAGTTCAGGGGAGTTCGCTTTGTTCTTACCGAAAAGAATCTATGCATCATAAGCAGTAATAGCGAGCAGGAAGAGGCTCAAATTGAGATTGAAACCGATTATCATGGCGAGGCAATTGATATTGGTTTTAATGTAAATTATCTGCTGGATGGATTAAGTAGCATCAGCAGCGAGACGGCGATTTTTTCCTTTGGAAATCCCAATAGCAGTATTTTAATTACATCTCCCGACGATCTGGATTTCAGATATGTGGTGATGCCTATGCGTATTTAACTTAGCGAAAAAATTGATACTTTTTCCAGCAGTCTATGTAGTGTTTCACGTGAAACAAACCAATACCAGGAAAGAAACCCATGAGTGAATATGATTCAACCAGCATCAAGGTGCTTAAAGGCCTGGAGGCAGTCCGTAAACGTCCCGGCATGTATATTGGTGACACGAACGATGGTACTGGTTTGCACCACATGGTTTTTGAAGCGGTGGATAACGCGGTTGATGAAGCGTTGGCGGGGCATTGCAATGAAATCAATGTGATTATTCATGCAGACAACTCAATCAGTGTCAGCGACAACGGTCGCGGTATTCCTACCGATATTCACAAGGAAGAAGGCCGTTCGGCAGCTGAAGTCATTATGACTATCCTGCATGCAGGCGGTAAATTTGACAGCAATTCCTACAAAGTTTCAGGCGGTTTGCATGGGGTCGGTGTTTCCGTGGTCAATGCCTTGTCAGAATGGTTGAAACTTACCATTTACCGCGAAGGTAAAGAACACTTCATGGAATTTCGTCATGGCGACCCGGTTGCACCGCTCAAAGTAGTGGGCCCATCAAAAAAGAAGGGTACGCTGGTGCATTTTCTGGCTGCAAAAGAAACCTTTGGCTTGATTGAATTTCATTTTGACATTCTCGCCAAGCGTTTGCGTGAGTTGTCATTCCTGAATAACGGCGTGAAAATTGCGCTGATCGATCAACGCAATGGTAAGGAAGAAAATTTCTCCTTTACCGGCGGTATCAAGGGTTTTGTGCAATACATGAACCGCAACAAGACCTCACTTCATCCCACCGTTTTTCACGCTATTGGCGAAAAAGACGGCATGACAGCAGAAATTGCCATGCAATGGAATGATTCCTACCAGGAAAATGTGCAGTGTTTTACCAATAATATTCCGCAACGCGATGGTGGAACGCACCTGACGGCAATGCGTGCTGCGATGACGCGCACCCTGAATCAATATATCGAAACGGAACAATTGGCGAAAAAAGCCAAGGTTGATCCGACTGGCGACGATATGCGCGAAGGCTTGACCGCCGTATTGTCGGTGAAGTTGCCTGATCCGAAATTCTCGTCACAAACCAAAGACAAGCTTGTTTCTTCTGAAGTTCGTCCGGTCATCGAAGAGCTGATCGGTCAGCAGATGAGCGCATTTTTGCTGGAAAAACCCAACGATGCAAAAATCATCGTGGGCAAGATTATTGAAGCGGCACGCGCCCGTGAAGCGGCGCGCAAAGCTCGCGATCTCACTCGCCGTAAAGGCGTACTGGATGGCATGGGGCTGCCGGGTAAATTAGCGGATTGTCAGGAAAAAGATCCGGCTCTGTCCGAACTGTATCTGGTCGAGGGTGATTCTGCGGGCGGTTCCGCCAAGCAAGGCCGCGACCGCAAGTTCCAGGCCATCCTGCCGCTCAAGGGCAAAATTCTCAACGTGGAAAAAGCCCGTTTTGAAAAACTCATCAGTTCACAGGAAATCGCCACACTGATTACCGTGTTGGGTACCGGTATCGGCAAGGATGAATACAACGCCGACAAGTTGCGCTATCACCGCATTATCATCATGACCGATGCGGACGTGGACGGTTCGCACATCCGTACCCTGCTGCTGACTTTTTTCTATCGCCAGATGCCGGAACTGGTCGAGCGCGGTCATATCTACATCGCGCAGCCGCCGCTGTACAAAATCAAGCAGGGTCGCGACGAACGCTATCTCAAGGACGACCTGGAGATGAAGAGCTATCTGCTGGGCAATGCACTCAAGGAGGCTTCTTTGTTTCCCTCACTGGAAGCGATGCCAATTCAGGGTGAAGCTTTGGAACAAATCGCCAGACAATATTTCCTTGCTGAAGCGGTGATTGACCGTCTGACGCATTACATCGCGCCGGAAGCCAGTCATGCTTTGCTGATCCTGCCTACCTTGTCGCTTGACGATGCAGAACAGGCGCAAAAAAGTGCGCAACTGCTGGAGGCCGCCAGTGGCGGTGTCATCAAGGTTAGTGTCGAGGAAGATGAGCCGGGTGAATTGCGTTTGCGCCTGGAAAAACTGTATTACGGAAACTATTCCCTGAGTTACCTGGATAAGGAATTTTTGCATGGTAGCGACTACACCCAGATCCGCCAGACAGCGGATGCTCTGGACGGTCTCATCAGCCCGACCGCTTATGTGATGCGCGGCGAACAGAAACGCGGCGTCTCCAGTTTCAAGCAGGCCATCGAATGGTTGCTCGAAGAAGCCAAGCGGGGTCTTTCCATTCAGCGCTACAAAGGTCTGGGCGAAATGAACCCGGAACAGTTGTGGGAAACTACCATGTTTGTGAAGAACCGTATTCTGCTCAAGGTGCGTATTGAAGATGCCATCGCCGCCGATGAGATATTCACCACCCTGATGGGCGACCTGGTTGAACCTCGTCGTGCCTTTATTGAAAAAAATGCGCTGGGAGCGAAAAACCTCGACGTGTAGTTTTTAGCCGGGTGTTTTAACCAAAAGGCCACGAAACCGTGGCCTTTTGCATTTTTAGAATATCCACATCGCTGTAAGCCAATAAACACAAGGCTTGCAGACCAGGCATCTTAAAGTGATGCATAGCGGCTTGCTGGAGGTGTTTTAAGGGGTGAGTGAGGGTTGTAGTGTTAAATTGAAAATTGACCGCTTAAAATCGTTTTTAGAGATGTTCGATGAAAAAGCTGCGTATTCCAGACCAACCTGGACAGTGATTCCAGCGCAAACTGGACACTGAT
>CAYLOK010000015.1:0-60763 GCA_964385275.1 uncultured Gallionella sp.
GCGACGTGCATGACATCGGCAAGAACATCGTCACCGTGGTGTTGCAGTGCAACAACTTCGAAGTGGTGAACATGGGTGTGATGGTGCCGTGCCAGCAGATCCTCGACACCGCACGCGAACACAACGCCGACATCATCGGCCTGTCCGGGCTGATTACGCCCTCGCTGGAAGAAATGGCGCATGTCGCGAAAGAGATGGAGCGCCAGGGCTTCAAGATTCCATTGCTGATCGGCGGGGCAACCACCTCACGCGTACATACGGCGGTAAAAATCGAACAAAATTACCCGAGCGGCGTCACCGTGTACGTCACCGATGCCTCGCGCGCGGTGGGCGTATGCAGCAACCTGCTCTCCAGCACGTTGCGCGACGAATACATCGCGGAAATCAAAACGGACTATGCCAATGCACGCGAACAGCACGAAGCCAGGCAGTTGAAGGCCGTGTACGTCCCGCTGGAACAGGCGCGCGCTCATAAGCTGGCGACCGACTGGAGCGGCTACACCCCGCCCAAACCCTCTGTCACAGGGGTAAAGGAACTGCGCGACTACTCGCTGGCAGAAATCGCCGAATACATAGACTGGACCCCGTTCTTCCAGGCTTGGGAGCTGGCCGGACGTTACCCGAAGATATTGCAGGACAATGTGGTAGGCGAGGAAGCTCGCAAACTGTTCGCCGATGCGCAGGCGATGTTGAAGCAAATCATCAATGGCAAATGGCTCACCGCGAATGCAGTGTATGGTCTGTTCCCGGCGAATACCGTGAATAGCGACGACATCGAAATCTACACCGACGAAACGCGCTCAACGGTGGCAATGACCTGGCACAACCTGCGCCAGCAGACCAAAAAGCCGGAGTCCATCCCCAACTACTGTCTGGCCGACTACATCGCACCGAAAGATAGCGGTGTCGCGGATTACATCGGCGGATTCGCCGTGACCGCCGGCATCGGCATAGACGCGCGCGTCGAGGCGTTCGAAAAGAACCACGACGACTACAACGCTATCCTGCTCAAATCGCTGGCCGACCGTCTGGCGGAAGCCTTTGCCGAACTGTTGCATGCCCGTGTGCGCCGCGAATTCTGGGGCTATGCGACAAATGAAGCGCTGGACAACGACGCATTGATTAGTGAAGCCTATCGCGGCATCCGCCCGGCGCCCGGCTACCCCGCCTGCCCGGAACACAGCGAAAAAGGCCCGCTGTTCGAGCTGCTGGATGCGCCGAATCGCGCCGGCATCACCATCACCGACAGCTTCGCGATGCTGCCCACCGCAGCGGTCAGCGGTTTCTACTTCTCACACCCGGAAGCAAAATACTTCGCCACCGGCAAGATTGATCGCGACCAGGTGGCAAGTTATGCGATGCGCAAGGGCTGGAATATCGAAACAGCTGAACGCTGGCTTGCGCCGGTGTTGAGCTACTAAGCTGTAGAATCACGGGCAATCAAAGCTAAGGAATGATCATGTTGCAAACCATAGAGGTTGAAATAGATGCGCAAGGCCGAATACATCCGCTGCAAGCTATGCCCGCCATGGCAGAACGACGCGCGTTGTTGACATTGGTGATACCCGAAAAAGTGGTAGTTCAATCGGATTGGCGCAGCTTTGTAGGCGCATTAAAGGAATCGCCTTGTTTCAATGAAGACCCCGTTGCCATTCAACGAAAGATGCGCGATGAATGGAATTAACTGGCTGCTCGACACCAATGTTGTCATCGGTTTGCTAAAACAACACCCCGCTGCCATCGCACTGATTGAGTCGCAGAAAATCGAATTAAGCAAATCGGCCGTAAGCCAAATAACCCGCATGGAATTATTAGGATTTCCTGGCTTGGTGAACGAGGAAGAACGTGCGATTCTAGGCTTTTTGCAAAACTGCCAAGTGATGTTTATTGATGAAGCGGTAGAGTCCGTCGCCATTCGTTTACGCCGTGCGGGTCTATGCAAATTACCCGATGCCATCATTGCAGCGACTGCGCAAGTTCACCAACTTTCACTGCTGACGCTGGATGAACGGCTGGCAAAAGTGACTGCTTCACTCAATGTTTCACATTGATACAAATGCAATATTTCGCCTCTGACAAAATAGACAATGAACAAATCGCCAGCTACGCCGAGCGCAAGGACTGGGATATTGAAACCGCCGAAAGATGGCTGGCTCCGGTGTTGAGCTACTAAAAATATTTTTTAAATCAATAAGTTGAGAGTTAAAATGAAACGCATCACTTTTTTACCGCTGGCCGTCCTTTTGTCTGTCGGCATTTTTTCAACCACCGCCTGCTCTGAACAGGCCGCACCACCCACACCAACCATGGAGAAAAGCAACATGACTGAACTGATCAAGACTGACACAAAACTGGGCGAAGGCGCTGAAGCCACTGCCGGCAACCACGTTTCCGTGCATTACACCGGCTGGCTGTACGACGAAGCTGCCGCCGACCATAAAGGCAAGAAGTTCGACAGTTCGCGCGATCGCGGTGATCCATTCGACTTCCCGCTCGGCGCAGGCCATGTCATCAAGGGGTGGGATCAGGGTTTTGACGGTATGAAGGTGGGCGGTCAGCGCACGCTGATCATTCCGGCCAACATGGGCTACGGCGCACGCGGCGCGGGCGGTGTGATTCCTCCCAATGCCACGCTGGTGTTTGACGTGGAATTGCTGGGCGTAAACTAAGCCAGCCTGTCTGAACAGGCGTAAAATTCTGCGCCTATCAATGCACAACGGGAGAGGCTGATGTTTGAGGTACGAGTACATGGTCGTGGCGGACAAGGTGTGGTAACAGCCGCAGAGATGTTGTCCGTCGCGGCGTTCGAGGAAGGACGCCATGCGCAGGCCTTTCCCAGCTTCGGCTCGGAGCGCACCGGCGCGCCGGTGGTGGCGTTCTGCCGTATCGCCGACCGCGAGATACGCCTGCGCGAACCCATTATGGAGCCGGATGCGGTCATCATCCAGGACCCCACGCTGTTGCATCAGATTGACGTATTCGCCGGGCTAAAACAGGACGGCTATGTACTGCTCAATTCGCGCCACAGCCTGGAAACGCTGGGTTTAAGTGAGCTCATCAAGCAGCGTCGCAGGGAACGGTTTTGCACGCTGCCTGCCACCGAACTCGGCCTCAAACATGTCGGTCGTCCGATACCCAATGTGCCGCTGCTGGCCGGATTCGCCGCACTGTCTGGCGTAATCAGACTCGAATCTGTGATCAAGGCCATCAACGAGAAGTTTTCCGGAAAAGTGGCAATGGGTAACATCGCAGCAGCCGAGGAAGCCTACCTGCTGGTGCAGGCCAAGATGAAGGAGTGGGCAAATGCTTAAACAGACTGAAGGCTCCAAAGCCGTCGCCGAAGCCGTTGCGCTATGCCGTCCCGAAGTAATCTGCGCCTATCCGATCTCGCCGCAGACGCATATCGTCGAGGCATTGGGCGAAATGGTGAAATCGGGCGAGCTGACGCCTTGCGAGTTCATCAACGTGGAAAGCGAATTTGCCGCGATGTCGGTGGCTATCGGCGCTTCGGCGGCAGGGGCGCGCGCCTATACCGCAACCGCTTCGCAAGGATTGCTGTTCATGGCCGAGGCGGTTTATAACGCCTCCGGCCTCGGTCTGCCGATCGTGATGACCGTGGCGAACCGTGCGATAGGTGCTCCAATCAACATCTGGAACGACCATTCCGACTCGCTCTCGCAGCGCGATTCCGGCTGGATGCAGCTGTTCGCCGAAACCAATCAGGAAGCAGTCGATCTGCACATCCAGGCCTTCCGTCTGGCAGAGGAATTGTCCATGCCCATCATGGTATGCATGGACGGTTTCATCCTGACTCATGCCTTCGAACGCGTGGACATCCCCTCGCAGCAGCAGGTGGATGATTACCTGCCGCCGTTCGATCCGCGCCAGGTGCTCGACCCGGCAGAACCGGTTTCCATCGGTGCGATGGTAGGACCTGAGGCCTTCATGGAAGTCCGCTATCTCGCCCATGCCAAACAGATGCAGGCACTGGAATTAATCCCGCAACTGGCCGCCGAATTCAAACAGCAATTCGGCCGCGACAGCGGCGGACTGATCCGAACCTATTGCATTGAAGACGCAGAAACCGTGATCATCGCGATGGGCTCGGTGCTTGGCACGATCAAGGACGTGGTGGACGAGATGCGCGAGGCGGGCCACAAGATCGGCGTGCTCGGCATTATCAGTTACCGGCCCTTTCCGCTGGAGCAAGTACGCGCAGCACTGGCAGGCTGCAAATGTTTTCTGGTACTGGAGAAAAGTCTGGCGGTCGGCATGGGTGGCATCGTCGCCACCGACGTGCGCATGGCCGTGAGCGGCACCGGCCTGAAAGGTTTTACCGCCATCGCAGGACTGGGCGGGCGACCTATCCCGAAGGCTTCCCTGCACAAACTGTTCCGCCAGGCAATAAATGAGGCGCTGCCACCCGTCACCTTCCTCGATCTGGACTGGGATGCAGTCAACAAACAACTGGAGCGCGAGCGGCAGAACCGCCACTCCGGCCCTATCGCCGAGAACATACTCCATGACAAGGGTATTGTTTCGGCCAAATTCGGTTAAGGAGTTGTCATGGGATTTCAACCAGTAAAGTTTTACCAGACCGGCACTTTTACCGTCGGCAATCGCCTGCTCGCACCCGATGAGCGCAGCCTGCAATCAGGCGAGACGCGCAGCAACTCGATCAATTCCGGTCATCGCGCCTGTCAGGGATGCGGCGAAGCGCTGGGCGCGCGTTATGCAATCGACGCGGCGATGGCCGAGAGCAATAACCAGCTGATCGCGGCGAATGCAACGGGCTGCCTGGAAGTGTTTTCCACGCCTTACCCTGAGTCCTCATGGCAAGTGCCGTGGATCCATTCGCTGTTCGGCAATGCAGCGGCGGTGGCCACCGGCATCGCGGCGGCGATGAAGGTAAAGGGACGGCCTGAAGTCCGCGTAGTGGCGCAGGGCGGCGACGGCGGCACGACCGACATCGGTTTCGGCTGTCTGTCGGGTATGTTCGAACGCAACGACGATGTGCTGTACATCTGCTACGACAACGAGGGCTACATGAATACCGGCGTGCAACGCTCTTCCGCCACGCCGCCAGCCGCACGCACCGCGACCACCATGCCGGTAGGCCCTGAGCCGGGCAACGTGTTCGGCCAGGGCAAGAACGTGCCGGAAATTGCCATGGCGCACGGCATTCCCTATGTTGCCACAGCGACGGTCGCCGACCTGCGCGATCTGGAATACAAGGTGCGTAAAGCCATGAAGATGCACGGCGCGCGTTACATCCAGATTTTCGTACCCTGCCCGCTGGGCTGGGGAACCGCGTCCAGCGACACCATCCGCATGGCGCGTTTGGCCAAGGAATCAGGCATGTTTCCGGTATTCGAAGCCGAACACGGCGAAGTCACCGGCGTACTGAAGATCCGCCACAAGATCGAGGTGGAAGAGTATCTCAAGCCGCAGAAGCGTTTCGCCCACTTGTTCGGCAAGAACGCCCATCCCGAAACGGTGGCGCGCATGCAAGCCATTGCCGATCGCAATATCCGCAAGTATGGCTTGCTGGAAGAGGAGGAACTACAAAATGCCTAACAAGCCGTTTGCGATTACGCTTAAACCCGGCACCTCGCTGGCCAATCTGACCGGCACCTGGCGCACCGCGCGTCCCGTTTATCTGGATCGCCTGCCACCGTGCAACAACGCCTGCCCGGCCGGAGAGAACATTCAGGGCTGGCTATTTCACGCCGAATCCGGCGATTACGAGCAGGCCTGGCGCGTGCTGAGCGAGGACAATCCGCTGCCCGCCGTAATGGGGCGCGTGTGCTACCACCCCTGCGAAGGCGCGTGCAATCGCGGACAACTGGACAGCGCCGTCGGCATCAACTCGGTGGAACGCTTCCTCGGCGACGAGGCGATCAAGCAGGGCTGGAAGTTCGACGCACCCCCCGCCGCCAGCGGCAAACGAGTTTTAGTTGTCGGCGCCGGGCCATCGGGACTTTCCGCCGCCTACCATCTGGCGCGCATGGGACACCGCGTCGAGATACATGAAGCAGGCCCCCTGGCAGGCGGCATGATGCGTTTCGGCATCCCCAAATACCGCCTGCCGCGCGAAGTGCTGGATGCAGAGGTGCAGCGCATCGTTGATCTGGGCGTGACACTCAAACTCAACACCAAAGTGGAAAATATCGAGCAGAGCATGAAGCAGCACGGCTTCGATGCGGCCTTTCTGGCGGTTGGCGCGCATATCGGCAAGCGCACGATGATCCCGGCGGGCGACGCCTCGCATATCGTGGATGCGGTGTCGGTGCTGCGTTCGATGGAGGGCGAGGACAAGCCGATGCTGGGCCGCAAGGTCGTCGTGTACGGCGGCGGCAACACCGCAATAGACGTCGCGCGCACGGTCAAGCGCATGGGCGCAGAGCCTATCATCGTCTACCGCCGCACGCGCGACAAGGCGCCCGCGCATGACTTCGAGATCGAGGAAGCCCTGCAGGAAGGCGTGATGATCAAATGGCTGTCCACCATCAAACAGGCCGGTGCGGGCGAAATCACCGTCGAGAAGATGGCGCTGGACGACAAGGGCTTTCCGCAACCGACCGGCGAATTCGAAACGCTGGAAGCCGATTCGGTGGTACTGGCGCTCGGTCAGGACGTTGACCTGTCCCTGCTGGAAGGCGTGTCCGGCCTGAAAATCGAGGGTGGCACGGTGCAGGTCTCGGCCAACATGATGACGGGCCACCCCGGCATCTTCGCCGGCGGCGACATGGTGCCGTCGGAACGCACCGTCACTGTGGCCGTGGGCCACGGCAAGAAGGCGGCACATAACATCAACGCCTGGCTGCAAGGAACAGCCTACCAGGCCGCGCCCAAACATGAGCTGGCCGGATTCGACAAGCTCAATCCGTGGTATTACTCCGATGCCGACAAGACGGTGCGTCCGATGCTGGACATCATCCGCCGTCAGACCAGTTTTGACGAGGTGCAGGGCGGCCTCAACGAGACCAACGCCTTGTTCGAAGCGCGTCGCTGTCTTTCCTGCGGCAACTGCTTCGAGTGCGATAACTGCTATGGCGTGTGCCCGGACAATGCGGTGATCAAACTGGGCGCCGGTAAGCGCTTCATTTTCAACTACGATTACTGCAAGGGTTGTGGCATGTGCGTAGCAGAGTGTCCATGCGGCGCGATCAAAATGGTGCCCGAAGAAACCTGATGGGACTGGTTTCACAACCGTTGCTGGTCACGGCATTGATGCTCGCCATCTCCAACCTGTTCATGACCTTTGCGTGGTACGGACACTTGAAGAATCTGGCGACATCGCCCTGGTATGTGGCGGCGCTGATAAGCTGGGGCATCGCGCTGTTCGAGTATCTGATTCAGGTTCCTGCCAATCGTATCGGCTACACCGAACTCAGCCTCGGCCAGCTGAAGATATTGCAGGAAGTTATTACGCTGCTGGTATTCGTACCGTTTGCGGTGCTGTACATGAACCAACCCTTGAAGTGGGATTACCTGTACGCCGCGCTGTGCATGATGGGCGCGGTGTATTTTATTTTTCGAGCATAATCAATAACTTATGAGTAATCCGACACACATTCACATCCTCGGCATCTGCGGCACTTTCATGGGCGGCATTGCGGCCATCGCCAAGCAGGCCGGTTACCGCGTCACCGGATGCGACGCCAACGTCTATCCGCCGATGAGTACGCAACTTGAGGCGCAGGGCATAGAACTGATCACAGGCTTCGGTATCGAACAGCTTGAATTAAACCCGGACATTTACGTCATTGGCAACGTGGTGACGCGCGGCAATCCGCTGATGGAGGAAATTCTCAATCGCAACCTGCGCTATGTCTCCGGCCCGCAATGGCTCTCGGACACGCTGCTGCGCGATAAGTGGGTGCTGGGCGTGGCGGGTACGCACGGCAAAACCACCACTGCGTCGATGCTGGCCTGGATACTGGAACATGCGGGGCTCAACCCCGGCTTTCTGATCGGCGGCGTACCGCAAAATTTCGACATCTCGGCACGCTTGAGTGGACTCCCCTCACCCGCCGGGAGAGGGGCAGGGGGTGAGGGGTTCTTCGTCATCGAGGCCGATGAATACGACACCGCGTTCTTCGACAAGCGTTCCAAGTTCGTGCATTACCATCCGCGCACCGTGATACTCAACAATCTGGAATTCGACCACGCCGACATCTTCGCCGATCTGACTGCGATCGAGACACAGTTCCACCATCTGGTGCGCACCGTGCCGGGCAACGGGCTGATCGTCAGCAATGGCCGCGAAGCATCTTTAGAGCGAGTGCTGGCGCGCGGCTGCTGGACGCCGGTTGAAACTTTTGGCTGTGACACCGGCTGGAACATCGACGCAGAGAATAACGTGACCCTGAATGGCAAGCTGCAAGGCACATTGCAATGGGACTTGCTGGGCGAACATAACCGCATGAACGCGCTCGCCGCTCTGGCCGCCGCGCGCCATGTCGGCGTGCCGCTCGCGCTGGGGCTGGAGGCGTTAAGTCAGTTCAAGAATGTGAAGCGTCGCATGGAAGTAAAAGGCATCGTCAACAGTATCACCGTTTACGACGACTTCGCGCATCACCCTACCGCGATAGACACCACCGTCGCCGGACTGCGCAGCAAAGTAGGGAAGGCGCGCATCCTCGCGGTGCTGGAACCCCGCTCCAACACCATGAAACTGGGCGTGATGAAAGATGCGCTGCCCGGCAGCTTAAAGGATGCCGACCAGGTGTTCTGCTATTCGGGCAATCTGGGCTGGGATGCAAAAGGTGCGCTGGCACCGATGGGCGACAAGGCCGTCGTCGAAGATGATCTCGATACACTGATCGAAGCCATTAAAGCCACCGCACGCACAGGCGATCATATTCTGGTGATGAGTAACGGCGGCTTTGGCGGGATACACGACAAATTACTAAAAAAACTGGCGTAACTCAGAGATTGCTTATCTCATGCAAGGCGCTCTCGCAATTCGTCATAAACATCATCCCTCGATGCGACCGACAAAATAGTCAGCAAGCGCAGCTCGTCGTTGACGTGGTAGATGAGGCGAAACTGCGGCGTAGTAATTTTGATCTTGTAGCAGTCGGGCAGTTCGCGTAGCGCATCTTTCACCACGCGCGGGTGCTGGAGCCGTTCTTTCGCGAATTTTTCCTTGAAGCGCCGCTTGATGCTGCCATCCAGTTTACCCCACTCCTTTTCGGCATCAGGATGAATAGCTAACTCATAGCTCATCCAGCGTCACCCGGCGTGCTTGATTCAGCGTGGAAAGGCGAACTTCTGCGCGGCTCTCTGCGATCCGGTCTGCGATGGAATCCAGCATGGCTTCCATCATTCTGGGGGAGACGATATAGCCCGCAGGTTTATTGTGATTGAGGATGGCGACGGCTTGGTCTTCGTCTTCTGCACGCTTGAGAATCCGCGTGGGAGATTCGCGCAGTTCGGTCACACCGATGGTAATTCCTGCATAAATAGCGTCCATGATTCTGTCCTGAAAAATGTACGTTGCAGTATGGGGGTTCGCGCTGCGCGGGTCAACTATGAAAAGGGGGCAATGAATATTACGCCCCTACGCTTCCTGCTCCAGCCCCAGTTCCTGGATCTTGCGCGTCAGCGTATTGCGACCGATGCCGAGCAGGATGGCGGCTTCGATGCGTCGTCCGTTAGTGTGATGCAGTGCTTGCAGGATCAGGGTTCGCTCAAACTGTGCGGCAAGGCTTTCCATGATGCCCTCATCGCCGCGCTGCAATGCAAGCGCCACCTGGTTTGCCAATGTAGCGCTCCAATCCGTTACTGCCGGACTTTCGCTGACATTGCGCCATTCCGGCGGCAAGTCGGCGATCTCGACCACTTGCGACGGCGTCATCACGGTCAGCCAGTGACACAGATTTTCCAGTTGCCGCACATTTCCCGGAAATTCCTGCGCACTTAAATGGTGCAGGGTTGCCTCACTGAATTCTTTCTGCCCGACGGACAGTTCCCGCGCGCTCTTTTGCAGGAAATATTTTGCCAGCAGCGGAATGTCTTCACGCCGTTCGCGTAGCGGCGGCAGGCGCAGCCGTATCACATTCAGCCGGTGGAACAGGTCATCGCGGAACAGGCCTTCCTTGACGCGCTCTTCAAGATTTTGATGTGTGGCGGTAATGATGCGTACGTTAGCTTTAATGGGTTGGTGTCCGCCGACACGATAGTAATGTCCGTCCGACAGCACCCGCAGCAAACGGGTTTGCAACTCGGACGGCATATCGCCTATTTCATCGAGGAACAAGGTACCGCCTTCTGCCTGCTCGAAACGTCCGTGCCTTGTCGCGGCGGCTCCGGTAAATGCGCCTCGCTCGTGGCCGAACAATTCGGATTCGAGCAAATCTTTCGGAATGGCGGCTGTATTGATGGCAATGAAAGGTTTCTCCGAGCGCAGGCTATGGCGGTGCAGCGCACGCGCCACCAGCTCCTTGCCGGTTCCTGATTCGCCGTTGATAAGCACCGTCGCATGGGATTGCGACAGCCTGCCGATTACACGAAAAACCTCCTGCATCGCAGGAGCATGGCCCAGAATATCGGCGGCCATCTCCAGCTTGTCCACCTCGGCAGATTTGCGCCGACTCTGCTCCAGCGCGCGACGGATCAGATCGACGGCATGATTGATGTCGAACGGCTTGGGCAGATATTCAAACGCGCCGCCCTGAAAGGCCGACACGGCACTTTCCAGATCGGAGTAGGCCGTCATGATGATGACCGGAATCAACGGGTGACGCTGATGCAACATTTGCAAGAAATCCAGCCCCGAACTGCCCGGCATGCGAATGTCGCTCACCACTACTTGCGGTTGTTCGTGGTTCAAGGCGCGTAGCGCGTCATCCGCCGTGGCAAAACTCGTAAATTCGATGTCCGCTCGCGCCAGTGATTTCTCCAGCACCCAGCGTATCGAACGGTCGTCGTCAATTATCCAGACAGGTTTCATAGGGTTACCAATTTATCACTATATTATTTTGAATAAGCTTGCGGCTGGTAGCTTGCAGCAAACAACCGGCTTGGCTACCCGCTACGGGCTACAGGCTCGCTTGCAGCGGCAGCATCACCGTAAAACAGGTACGGCCCGGCTCGCTGTCAAACTCTATCGTACCGTGATGCTGGCTGACAAAATCCTGCGCCAACGTCAGACCCAGCCCGTGACCATCGGCACGCCCGGACACCAGCGGATAAAAAATCTTATCGCGCAATTCCGGCGGGATACCGGGCCCGTTGTCGATAATCTGCACCATCACGGCCAGACGATGGCGCTTCTTGAACAGCGTCACCTGGCGCGCAATACGGGTGCGCAGAATAATCAGCCCCTTGCTCTGCATCGCCTGTGCCGCATTACGCACGATGTTGAGCAGCACCTGAATCAACTGCTCTTTATCTCCGATCAGCGCAGGCAGACTGGTATCGTAATCACGCTGTATTTTCAGGCCCTCCGGTATCTCCGCCATGACTACCGAGCGCACGCGTTCGAGTACTTCGTGGATATTCAACGCGCTGTGCTGCGTATTTCGTTGCGGCGTAAGCAGCTTTTCCATCAGCGAACGCAAGCGGTCTGCTTCCTGCACGATGACCTGGGTGTATTCGCGCAAAGTCGGCTTATCCAGCTCCTGTTCAAGCAACTGCGCAGCCCCCCGTATTCCGCCCAACGGATTCTTGATTTCGTGCGCGAGGTTGCGCAACAGCAGACGATTGGCCTGCGTCTGGTCCAGGATCTGTTCTTCCCGCGCCAGCTTTAGCGACCTGTCCATAGGGTGAAATTCCAGCAACAAACAAGGCTCCCCCAATCGCACAGGTGTTACGGTGCAACGCACATGCAGTTTGTTGTGCGCCTGGGTAGTCAGCATCAAATCATGCTCAATATAGCTGGCATTATTGTGTAATGCGCGCTGCATCGCACTTTCGAGCTGCCTGGTATCGGTGAACAACATTTGCAGCAGGTTCCCGAGCAGATTCTTTCCGCTCACCTCGAACAAATTCTCCGCTGCCGGATTGAGATGGATAACACGCAACTCATCATCCAGCAGGATGACGGCGGTAGAAAGGTAGTCGAGCGTAAGATAAGGAAAATCAGCCATACAATTTAGCAAGCAACAATCATGCCCGGACGGGAAGTTATTTCAGTTTGGACAACTCGATTTTGAGTGCATTGATATTTCTCTGGTGCAATTCTACCTGCTTGCTTAACGCCTTGATCTTTTCATCGTCTTTCGCCACTTTGCGACTAGCCTCACTCTCACTTTGCGTGGCTTCGTTGAGCAAGCCTGCTTCGAGCCTCAACTCATCCTCAAGGATTTTGCGACGCGTATCATCACGCCCTTTTTGAGTTTCCTGGCTTACTTTTGGGAAATCTTGCGGAGAGGCCCTGGAACGCACGTGCGGGGTCGATGCGGGTAGCGGCGTCAGAACAACCCTCTTGCCGCCCTTGATCGGCGCACTGGAATAGGTGACATGTCCATCGGCATCAACGGCCTTGTATATATCGGCCTGTGCCAATGACGGAAACAGACCTAACAACGCAAGCAAGCAAGCAAACTTCATAATCGTTCTCCCGCAAAAAGGCGAAATGAGTATAGGGCATGCACCCGAACGTGACAATGAGTGTGCCACCTGCATAACGTAAAAAACGGGGCTTGCGCCCCGTTTTCATGGTTACCTGATCAAACCAATCAGATACTGTAATACATCTCGAACTCAACCGGATGGGTCGTCATACGCAGACGTGTCACTTCATCCATCTTCAGGGTGATGAAGGCATCAATAAAGTCGTTGGAGAACACTCCGCCGCGAGTCAGGAATTCGCGATCCTTGTCCAGATTCGCCAATGCCTCGTCCAGTGAAGTACACACGGTCGGGATCAATGCGTCTTCTTCCGGCGGCAAGTCGTACAGGTTCTTGTCAGCCGGATCACCAGGGTGAATCTTGTTCTGGATACCATCCAGACCCGCCATCATCAGTGCCGCGAAGCACAAATACGGGTTAGCGGTTGGATCCGGGAAGCGGGTCTCAATACGGCGCGCTTTGTCGCTCGCCACGTGAGGAATACGGATCGAAGCGGAGCGATTCTTTGCAGAATAAGCCAGCTTGGTCGGTGCTTCGTAGTGAGGAACCAGACGCTTGTAGGAGTTGGTGCCCGGATTGGTAATCGCGTTCAAAGCCTTGGCATGCTTGATGATACCGCCGATGTAATACAGCGCGGTTTCGGACAGTCCGGCATAGCCGTTACCTGCAAACAGGTTCTTGCCGTCTTTCCAGATGGACTGATGCACGTGCATACCGGAACCGTTGTCGCCAACGATAGGCTTAGGCATGAAAGTTGCTGTCTTGCCATATTGGTGCGCAACGTTATGTACCACGTACTTCAACGCCTGAGTCTGATCGGCGCGACGTACCAGTGTGTCAAACTTGGTACCGATTTCGCATTGACCGGCTGTGGCTACTTCGTGGTGATGCACTTCAACTTCGATGCCGATGTCTTCCAGAGCCAGGCACATTGCAGCGCGAATGTCATTCAGGCTGTCAACAGGAGGAACCGGGAAGTATCCGCCCTTGACCACCGGACGGTGTCCTGTATTGCCGCCATCGTACTTCTCATCGGACGACCAGGCCGCTTCTTCGGAGTTAATTTTTACCGAACAACCGGACATATCAATTTTCCAGTTTACCGAATCAAAGATGAAGAATTCCGGTTCCGGGCCAAAGTAAGCGGTATCGCCGATGCCACTGGATTGCAGATAGGCTTCAGCGCGCTTCGCGATGGAGCGCGGATCACGGTCATAACCTTTGCCGTCGGTAGGCTCTACCACGTCACAAGTAATGACGATGGTGTTTTCGTCCATGAACGGATCGAGATAGGCGGTCGCCGGATCCGGCATCAACAGCATGTCCGAAGCCTGAATGCCTTTCCAGCCGGCGATGGAAGAACCATCGAAGGCGTGACCTTCTTCAAACTTGTCCAGCCCCACGTATTTGGCAGGCACACTGACGTGCTGCTCTTTACCACGTGTATCAGTAAAACGCAGGTCCACAAACTTGACATCGTGGTCTTTAACCATTTGCAATACATCATTTGCCGACAACGACATAACTCTCTCCTAAATAATCAAATCAAACAGTGAATTAGAACCCGAAATAGCAAATGCAGAAGGCGTGCCGACCCTATCTGCATGTCAGGTCGGCATTGTGCCATAAGCCCGTAATATTGCACAAAAATAAATCGCACCAAACACGGGCGTGTTCAAGTAGCAATGCACTATTGTTGTGCGTGATTGCTGTGAATGTGAATAGCGCGAAACAAGGGATCATCCCTGACCGACTCGTTACAGCGTGCCTGCAAGGCTTTGGCGGATTCCGGCGTTTGCTGGCCGGCGGGCAGATACAGCTCGACATCCACCCTGCCATCCAGATAATGAAACACGGTACGATTGTCCAGGAGGCTTACATCGCCGAGACGTTCGGCAAGCAGGGCCAGCAAAGCGGGACGACTGGGCAATTTGGTATTGTGCTTGGCTTGCATGTCATCTTCAGGATCAATATGCACCATCACATCCAGCACATGATGATGTTTGAGCACGGCATGACGAGCCGATTCGGCAATGTAATGTCCTTCGGAAACACTGATTTTGGGGTCCACCAGAATGTGCGCATCAACCAGCGCGTTATCTGCCATTTTGCGCGTGCGCAAATCATGCAGACCCAACACTCCGTGAGTGTTCAGCAGGGTTTGCCGTATGGCCTCCACCTCTTCGGCATCCAGTCCGGTATCAATCAGTTCTGCCAGCGCCTCCAGCGCCAGTTTGCCGCCCATGTGCGCAATCATCATGCCGACTACCGCCGCCGCCACCAGATCCAGAAAGGTGTAGCCCAGCAGATTGCCGACAATCCCGACCACCACCACCAATGACGATGCCGCATCAGAGCGGGCGTGCCACGCGTTGGCCACCAGCATCTGCGAACGCACCCGTTTGGCCACCGCCAGCATATAACGGAACATGCCTTCCTTGGCGACCAGAGCAAAAGCGGCGATGGCAAGCGCCACCGGATTCACCGGCTGTAACGCACCCGGATGTTGCAAGCGCATCGCGGCAGCCACCAACAATCCAATCCCCAGCGCGGCCAGGAATACGCCAAGAATCAAGGTGGCGGCGGTTTCCACCCGTGCATGACCATAAGGATGCTTGGCGTCGGCGTGGCGATTGCCATGCCGGTTGGCATACAGCACCAGCACGTCGGACAGCAAATCCGACAGCGAATGAAGTCCATCGGCCATCAAAGCCTGTGAATGCGCAAAAAATCCGCCCACGATCTGAAAGAACGTCAACAGCAGATTGATAACGATGCTCACCCAAGTGCTTTTTTGCGCGGCGGCAAACCGCTCGGGATGGGTTGGCTCAAATTCGCCAGCATGTGAATGTTGCGTGTGATTTTTCATGTCGGTTGCGCTAGTATGCTGCTATTTCGCGCAGCATAACATTTGCGCATGATTCGTTAAAGAATACCTGAAACATTATAGAAAGAGACATCATGGGAAAAATCACAACCATTCTGCAATCCGCTCAACAACGCGCCAGGGAATTGAACCTGCCTTACGAGGGCGCGCTGTTTCCAGACGAGGCTCACGAGATATTGCAATCCGCGCCCGGCGCGAAGCTGGTAGATGTGCGCTGCCGCGCCGAACTGGACTGGGTAGGACGTATTCCCGATGCGGTCGAAATTGAATGGGCGACCTACCCCGGCATGACGCCCAACCCGAACTTCGTTGCCGCACTGGAGCAGCAGGTAGACAAGGAAGCCCTGGTGCTATTCATTTGCCGCAGCGGCGCGCGCTCCAATTTCGCCGCCATCGCAGCTACCCAGGCTGGTTACCGCGATAGCTACAATGTGCTGGTGGGCTTCGAAGGCGAGAAGGATAACGATGGGCATCGCAACTCTTCGGGTGGCTGGCGTGTTGACGGCTTGCCTTGGGCGCAAAGCTGATTGAACGGTATTCCGTCTACCCAACGCCGTTTACTACACGGATTGGCCTGATGCCAAACCAGGCATGCGCGCCAATTTATCCAGATCTCGTCGTTGGCGATCAAACGTGCGCCGGTTGCATGCGGTTTGAGACGAGACGTCAGGCAATGGACGAGGTGATTGACTGGCTAACCTACCGCAGAAGACTTCACTCGATGCGTGGGTACATTATGAGTCGGCAACTAAATAGTTAATTTGCGGCACGGTTGAAGAAGGCCGCGTAATGAACGCGTTAGTCTCTTACCAGCTAAATGGTCTCAAATAATGACAAGAGTTTAGTGATTATTGAGTCGTAGCAAGGGTTTGCACGATGGTGAACTCAGTTAATTTTTCGCAGGCTGCGACAGCAGATCGACCGATACGCGTCAGGTAGTAGCGATAGGTTTTTGCGACACGTTTGATCAGGCCGAGGATGCGCAGGCGTTTGAGATAGCGAGAGAGTTTACTGCACGAAATGTCCGGCAGTTGTTTTTTTAGATCGGAGCGGCGCAGCCCGTGAATGTTGTATTCGGGGCGTTGAATGGCGAGTAGTAACTTGTGTTCGTCAGTATCAAAGAAATTCAAGCCGCGAAATCGGGTGCCATGATCTGTTTTGGTGTGAGTGAGTTGTTGCAAAGCACGGTGTCCATCGGAGTAGTCATTGAGTGAGGACAGGAATTCAAGATAACGGTGGTTGCAACCGAGCAGAATCTCGCGCAGATCAATAAGCGATGCATCGCCTGCAAAACAGTGCGCCGATGCTAACGGACATGCATGAGTGGCTGATTCGTTTGCGCGTCGCGACGGCTGATGGCAGCGGACTGGCGCGTGCGATTGACTATAGTCTGCATCGCTGGCCGAGTCTGATTCGTTATGCGCAAACCGGCAATTTACCGATCGACAATAATCCGGTGGAAAATGCGATTCGCCCGATCGCCATTGGAAAGAAAAATTGGTTGTTCACAGGCAGTGAACGCGCCGACAAACGGGCAGCTGCCATTCAAAACCTGTTCGCTACGAAGGTGTCCTGGATTTTGTGTAAACGGGTTTCGTTTACTGCTGCGGCATCCGGTCTTCAAACTGGATAGTAAACCGATTTAGTGCGGCTTTCCAAGCTCGAATGTGCATCGTCCATTTTTTGCTGATGTTGTTGATCGCCAGGTAGAACAATTTCAGCAAGGCCTCGTCGTTGGGGAATGAGCCTCGGTTCTTGGTAATCTTTCTCAAGCTCATGTTCACCGATTCAGAAAACTTTCATACGGCTTTTAAAACTTCCATGAAGAAACCAGTTCTTGCGGGTCCTTTAACAATCCCATCATTTGATCTAGTTTTTTCCTTACTTCCTTATCTACAGATTCATCTACAGAATCCGGAACAAGAATTTTTTTCATGTGATCGACGATATCCTCCCTCTTAGGCCAAGCCAGTAGCAAATCTTTAATAGCGTAAAATCCCAACTGATTAATCCCATCACTCATGTTTTTTATAATTTTGCTCTGATCGTGTCGAATCTGATACCCGTCATAATATTCGGGAGGTAATTTACTTAATTCCACTGGGCATACAACCAGCCCTAACAATAATTCAAAAGAATCTTCAGAAGATAACTCGCCATCCAAACATTTTTGCAAGATAATTTCCAGCGTATGGCGAGTTAGTTCTTTTTCTTTCGAAAAAGCAATGACGGCCTTTAGCTGCGCCAATGCAATTATTAATGGGTTGTCCTTTTGCCCTATTGCATAGGATGCTATAGACGATTCCAAAGTTTTTAGGCCGAGCGTTGATTGTTCAATAATTTTCTTATTTTTTTCAAAAGCCGCTCGCCAAGATTCTTTTTGTGCCGACTTGATCAAATCACTCATTTCGGCTTCGTCTTGCTCTAATTGCTTCTTAAAAGCATCAATAGCGATCCGGAAAGCCCCAGCTTGATTTTTTTCGGATTTTGGTTTGATCGACCAGCAATGAGCTAGAAATTCGTCAATGGATTTGGAAAAATCCTGCCTGATAGCTACATGCGCCCGCAATAAACGATGCGCATAATCTTCACAGAAGGCAATTGGACGCTGACCTCCAACCCCACCGTCAGCGACCGTTTCTCTATTATCTAACCACGCAACCTGCCCCTCCGCTGACATGCTCCTATATTCATTGAACTCCGACATCATTGCAACAAGAATGTTTTGAACCTCGGTTTTGGTGTAGTTCAATTGACTGGCCAATGCTCGTAACTGCTCAAATGTTTCATCAAACATTTCCCTGCCAATCTGAAAACGCTCTCTCACATCCTGAAAACGCTCTCTCGCATCGGCCTGCTGTGCGAGGCGATCCATTCTGTCGCCCAACTTTATAACTACGATGGACGCCGCCAATGTAACAGGCAAAGTGGTAATAAGCGCAAAAAGCCCTACCACTGCTTCCTCATTTTCCTTGATAGCTAAAAATGCAGGGTAAACAAATACTAAACAACCAGCCAAAACTAAAGCAACGACGAGTGTTCCACCTATATATATCAAGAAATCTTTCATGGTAGAGCCGTGTTTCGTATTAGCACTCATTTCGAATCACCCCATCAATGAAACACAATTGCTTAAATATGCCGACTGCTCCACGTTTGCGTATTCAGTTGAACGTGAACAGTGATTTTGCTCGAACGCGAACAACTGAACGGCGCGTTGTGCCGGTAGTTGGCCTTAACTCATGTGTGCACCTTGGATCAAGTTGGCAAATTCAACTCTGCGGTGCAACTTTTGTAAGCAAATTTAGGTGGCAAGGGAACAAGTGAAGAAATATTATGCGCAAGTATGGTCAGCAATTTGACAGACTCACCGGCATGCCGGTGAGTCTACGGCACCACTCCGCCCGCGATATGTTATTCCCTCGCCCCTCACTCCTTATTCCCACCCCCCGCCCCGAGCATTCGGGCGAAGAAGCCGGGGTTGGCGGCTTTATACTCCGCCTTGAGTCGGGCGGTCTCCGCACGGGCGGCCTCATCAGCTTCCCGCGCGCGTTTCGCGTCGTGAATCTTGACCAGCCCGGGGCAGATTTTGCGCAGATAGGGGTCGGTGTCGAGGCCGGTGGCGTTAATACGATTATATTCTTCGTACCAAATCTTTGTAGCGGATGGAGAAAGCGTCTCCCCTTCCTCTGGTGGAGCCACCAGACAATGCCCCGCATTGGACTCCCTTAATGCGAACAATAAGGCATCTTTTACTTTTCTCTGCGCCTCTTTGGCTGCATACTCATCAACCAGTTCACGCTCCGCATTAAGATCGGGCACCTCGACCTCGATATACTGAGTTTTGCCCTTTCCGCCGCCTACCGCCATTCCTGTCGCAAACCCCGCACCCCAATTATCCGCCATGCCGTCTCCTTAAATCATATTCACGAAACATCCTCTTGCGTTACGCAACATCTTCTTACGTTGGCTTCTTCTTCCCATCCGTAAACGTATTCTCCCCGCCCTTCGAAGAAGGCTGACCGCCCTTATTGTGCCGATCATTCAGCTTCGCCGCCCCTGCCCCCGGATTGACCTGAGAGCCCATCGCGGTGACGACACTGCCGGTTCTGGAGTTCACCTGATCTTCGGTGTAGCTACCAAAGCCGTTTTGCATATTCCCGCCGATCCAGCCCAGCACATTGTCAGGAACAACGTGGATCGCAGAGAAGGCGGTATTCACGATCGACAGGCAGGTAATCATGTAGATACCCACAAAAGCCACGACCGCAAACAAACCCGTTATGCTATCGCCCTGCGCACTCGAAATCGCCGTCGCAAACATCTTCGTCCACAGCCCGCCCATGATCTCAACCAGCACCGACGCCAGCACAAATCCAAACAGCATCAAGGTTGGCCTAAATAATACATTGAGAATAAATAAATAGCCATGCTGCGTTTTCCCACCCATCCCGTCGCCATCCGTATCCAGGTGCGCAAGTGCCCACAGCGGCGCAGCGATAACCGCCTCAATGACCACAATCAGCCAGGTCGCAATCGCACCAATCCAGATAATCGCAGGGACTAACGGAAGGTAGGTGGACAGATTCAACCCGAAAAAGATGAACGCCATCAAGGCTTTCATCGCAATGTCACCGTAAGCCTTGAGGAAGCCGTAAGCGCCACCCGGAATACTACTTTTGACGTTGCCGACACTCCAAACCAGCACCTGGCAAACACGCCTGTATGCTATATCTCAATCACTAAGCCAGGATCGAAATCAAAGTTCTCCTGATAACTGTAAGTCACATATCCGCGCGGATTGCAAATCACGCGCGTGTCGTTCGATTCATAATCAAAACTGTCATGGGTATGTCCATGCACCCACAGGTCCATTTTCCCGAAAAGACCATCAAGATTGCTTGCAAAACACGCTGACAGCAGATTTTTCCTGAAACGATACGCGCACGACAGCATGCTCGGCAAATGATGCGTGACGACGACCGTCTTCCCGTCAAATGGCTCGTCTAACTTTTGCGTCAGCCAAGATAAGGACCGTGTGTGTAGATCAATTGAACGCGACGGGCTGAATGGCTCTTGCGAATTTTCACGAATCACGTGAAAGTCGCTGAGCGTTTGCTGGCCTTCACGCATTGCGTAAGGGCGTTCCTGTTCGCCGAACAGCAGGAAATCCGTCCATAGCGTGCAGCCCAGGAATCTCACGCCACCCAGCACCCTCGCCTCATCGTCGAGAAGATGAACGCCGAACTCCCGCGCTGCGATTTTCATCAACGCCGCAGCCTCCAGACGCCGGACGCCGTAAAACTCGTGGTTCCCGGCAACATAGACGATTTCCTTGCCCGGAAAAGCGCTTCTCGCCCAATGAATTCCCAGCTCCGCTTTCCACACATCACCGGCCAATACGATGACATCGGCGTCGGTAAGCGGCGGCTCAAAGTTTGAGCATTCAAGGTGCAGGTCACTTAATACATGTAGTTTCATTCTGGATGAAAAAGTAAGTATCTCCCGGCATAGCCGGGGGTTTACCAGTTTTAATTACGATTTATCAGACACAATTCGACGGTGTATGAATCTTCCCTAATCCCGGTAATCAATGATCAATGGTGCGTGATCCGAAAATCGCTCCGCCTTGTAGATGTCGGCCGTCTGCGCGCGCAGCGCTATGGCAGGCGTAGCGATTTGGTAATCAATGCGCCAGCCGACATCCTTGGCCCATGCCTGGCCGCGATTCGACCACCAGGTGTAGGCTTCCAGCTCGGGATGTACGCAGCGGAACACATCTACAAAGCCGACTTCCTCGAACAGATGCGTTAACCACTGGCGTTCTTCGGGTAGAAAGCCGGAGTTTTTCTTGTTGCCACGCCAGTTCTTCAAGTCGATCTCTTTATGCGCGATGTTCCAGTCTCCGCAAACAATTATTTCACGACCACTGGCACGCAGCTCGCGGAGGTACGGCAAAAATGCGGACATAAATTTAAACTTCACGGCTTGCCGCTCCTCGCCGCTGGAGCCGGATGGCAGATATAGCGATACCACGCTGTAATCGGCAAAGTCCGCGCATAGATAGCGCCCCTCTGCGTCAAATTCGGCGATACCCAGCCCGACAGTGACCTGCTGCGGTTTTTCACGACAATAAATACCTACGCCGCTATAGCCTTTCTTCTCAGCGTAATGGAAATAGCCGTGATAGCCGTGCGGCGCGAGCATTTGCCCGGTCATATCAGCCGCTTGCGCCTTGAGTTCCTGCAAGCAAATAACGTCGGCATTCTGAAGCGCCAGCCAGTCAAAGAAACCCTTGCCGGCGGCTGAACGAATACCATTCAGATTGATAGAGATGATGCGCACAAAATTTCCAATGCAAGAGGACAGGGCGCGCGATTATAATGTTTCTTCATGCCATAACCCACCCCAAGTCGCTGCCATGTTCAATTTCAGACAAGATTTCATCCGTTTTGCCGTTCAACATAACGTACTTCGTTTCGGCGAATTTCAAACCAAAGCCGGGCGCTTATCACCTTATTTTTTCAATGCCGGATTGTTCAATGACGGCGATTCCATGCGGAATCTGTCCCGGTTTTACGCACAAGCCATTCTGACAGCGGATATCCCCTTCGATATGCTGTTCGGTCCCGCCTATAAAGGCATACCGCTGGCAACCGGCGCCGCCATCGCCCTTTCCGAGCAAGGCCGTAATGTTCCCTATTGTTACAACCGCAAGGAAGCCAAGGATCACGGCGAAGGCGGCACAACGGTGGGTGCAAAATTGCAAGGCAAGGTATTGATTATTGACGATGTTATTTCCGCAGGCACTTCGGTACGCGAATCCATCGAGTTGATACGCGCTGCGGGGGCCGAACCCTGTGCAGTCGTAATCGCGCTGGATCGGATGGAACGCGGTCAGGGCGATTTGTCCGCCGTACAGGAAGTACGCGAAAGCTATGGCATTCCCGTCATAGCCATTGCCACACTGAATGACCTGCTGGGATTCTTGCAGGGAGAGGCTGAAATGGTGGCGAATTTAAGCGCAGTACAAGCCTATCGTGATTTTTTTGGAGTAGAAAATGATCAAGTTTAAATTGCTGATCGTATTGCTTGCCGGTGCTGCGTTCTGTTCGCCTGCCTCGGCGAAAATGTACAAATGGGTGGATGACAAAGGCACGACACACTATGGTCAGACCATTCCGCCCGAATATGCCAACAAGGACCGCCAGATGCTGAACAAATCCGGGGCCGTCATCAAAACTCAGGATATCCTGACCCCTGAGGAGCGGCGCGCCAAAGAGTCGGCGGCAAGCCAAACAAACGCTGATGAGGCGGCGGCAAGAGATCGCAAACGTTATGACAAATCGCTTACCGACACCTACAGCAGCGTAGATGAAATTGAACTATCCCGCAGCCGCAATCTTCAGCAGGTCGATGCCCGCATCAACAGCATCCATTCCCAGCTTAAAATGGCCAACAATAACCTGCTTGGCTTACAAAAAGATGCGGGCAACCGCAGTAAATCCGGAGGGAAAATACCCGCTTCCCTGCAAGATGACATCAAAGAGGCGCAGGAACGCGTGAAACGCATGCAGCAGGATATGGACAAATACAAGACCGAGAAGCGGGCTGTAGAAATGCGTTACGATGCAGATAAAGCCCGTTACAGGGAATTGACCGGGAAATAGTTACAGCGGTTCAAACTGCCCGGTAGTTGCGTTATAGCCCAGCAATTGACCGTGATTGATATCAAGATACCAGCCGTGCAGCCTGAGTGTTCCCTCAGCTACGCGCTGCTCTATCCATGGAAAGGTAAGTAAATTTCCCAGTGATACCAGGATTGCGCGCTGCTCACAGGCGCTTTGGCGCTGTTCCGCGCTGGCATCGGCATAATCCTGCTCCACACTCACACGTGCAGAATCGACCAATTTCATCCAGTCATCTATAAAGGAATCAGGATTAACCGCTCCTCCCGTTTTCAACAATGTTTGAATGCCCCCGCAGTGCGCGTGTCCCAGCACCACGATGTGCTCCACACCCAAATTGCATACACCATATTCAAGCGCTGCGGTCGTTCCGTGATGGCCGACGCGCTCTTCATTCGGCGGCACCAGATTCGCCACATTGCGGACCACAAATAACTCGCCCGGCGCGCAATCGAAAATGATGGCGGGGTCAACACGCGAATCACAACAACCCACAATCAGAAACTTGGGTTTCTGACCTTCTGCAAACAGGCGTAAATACTCAACATCATCACTTGGAAAACGGTTGTCACGAAAACGTAAAAACCCTTCAATCAGCGGTTGCGGCCAACTCAGGTGGTTTTCCGTCATTTCAGCAGGCACCTTCTAATTCCCAAAAATTCCTCATGCTGCCGTCAAGCGTTCCAATGCTTCATGATATTTATCGGCTGTTTTCTTCATTACCTCTTGCGGAATGCGCGGGCCCGGCGCCTGCTTGTTCCAACCAGATGTTTCCAGCCAGTCACGAACAATTTGCTTATCAAAACTGGGCGGGTTGCCGCCTACCTGATAGGCTTCGGCAGGCCAGAAACGGGATGAATCCGGAGTCAGCGCCTCATCAATCAGATACAGCCGCCCCTCTTCATCCACGCCGAATTCAAACTTGGTGTCGGCGATAATAATGCCCTTGGTTGACGCGTAATTCGCCGCTTCCACATACAGCGCTATCGCCGCATCACGAACCTCGGCGGCCCGCGCTGCGCCCAATAATTCAACGGCTTGTGCAAAGGAAATGTTCTCGTCGTGATCCCCCACGGCGGCCTTGGTAGAGGGCGTGAACAACGGCTGCGGTAATTTTTCGGCTTCACGCAGCCCGGACGGCAAGGCAATGCCGCAAACCGTGCCTGTTTTCTGATAATCCTTCCAACCGGAACCAACCAGATAACCGCGCACAATCGCCTCTATCGGCAAAGGTTTGAGCTTCCTGGTGACAAAGGCGCGTCCGCGTACCTGTGCCTGCTCGGCACTACCCTTTACCACCGATTCCGGCGCAATACCGGAGAGATGATTAGGAATGATATGGCCTAATTTTTCGAACCAGAAATTCGACAGGGTCGTGAGTACTTCGCCCTTGCCCGGAATCGGGTCAGGCAAAATCACATCGAACGCCGACAATCGGTCGGTCTGTACGATTAACAAATGTTGCTCATCGACTTCGTAGAGATCGCGAACCTTGCCGCGATGCAACAAGGGCAAGCTGGTTAAACTGGATTCGTGCAATACAGACATGGCGCTTCCTTGATAAACAGTTACAGCAGTTCCGGCAAAGTGGTCTCGGCAATCTTGACCGCCTGTTGCTTACGATAATCGCTCAGGCGCTGTGCCAGCAGTGCATCATTCAACGCCAGCATGGCAATGGCGAACAGTCCGGCATTGGCCGCACCCGCCTCGCCAATCGCAAAGGTCGCAACCGGAATTCCCTTGGGCATTTGTACGATAGACAACAGTGAGTCCAGGCCCTTGAGATACCTAGATGGAATCGGCACACCCAGTACCGGCAGCGTGGTCTTGCCGGCAATCACACCCGCCAGATGTGCAGCGCCGCCGGCGCCGGCGATAAAGCACTGCACGCCTTGTTCGCTGACTTCCTTGATGTAGTCGAACAGCAGATCAGGTGAACGGTGTGCAGAAATGACACGCGCGTCATACGCTATGCCAAAATCTTTCAGCTGTTGGGCGGCCTGGCTCATGACATCCCAATCATTGCTGCTGCCCATAATGATGGAAACAAGCGGTTTTGACATAATAACTCCCTCAAATCTCAGACGTAACAACGCCCCCGTTGCCGGGGGCGCTGTCGGTTGTTACGCGCCCTTGTGGTAACCCACCAGACGATCCACTTCATTCTTGGAACCCATGATGACCGGCACACGTTGATGCAGACCCGTAGGTGTCAGTTCCATGATGCGCTCACGGCCGGTTGAACATACGCCGCCTGCCTGCTCGACGATGAACGACATCGGATTGGCTTCGTACATCAGACGCAGTTTGCCAGCCTTGCCCGCTTCCTTGTTGTCGAACGGATACATGAAAATACCGCCGCGTGTCAGGATACGATGAATTTCTGCGACCATGGAAGCCACCCAACGCATGTTGAAGTTCTTCTCGCGACCGCCGTCCTTGCCCTGGATGCACTCTTCGACGTAACGCTGAACCGGCTCTTCCCAGTAACGGCGATTGGACATGTTGATCGCGAATTCCTGTGTATCGACCGGGATTTGCATATCAGGATTTGTCAGGAAGAAGTCGCCCACGTCACGATCCAGTGTGAAGCCGTTCACGCCGTTGCCGGTGGTGATAACCATCATGGTGTTCGGGCCGTACAGTGCGTAACCGGCGCAAACCTGCTTGGTGCCAGGCTGCATAAAGTCGGCTGCGGTTGGATTTGTCACGCCTTCAGGGCAACGCAGAATAGAGAAAATGGTACCGACCGAAATGTTTACGTCGATATTGGATGAGCCATCCAAAGGATCAAATGTAATCAAGTACTTACCACGCGGATATTGCTTGGGAATTTCGTAGATGTCTTCCATTTCTTCGGAAGCCATCGCAGCCAGGTGACCACCCCATTCGTTCGCCTTGATGAAAACATCGTTAGTGATGATGTCCAGCTTCTTTTGTGTCTCGCCCTGCACGTTTTCGCTGCCTGCGCTGCCCAGCACGCCGATCAGCGCACCCTTGTTCACATCATGAGCAATCTGTTTGCAGGCTGAAACGATGTCGCTCAACAATCCGGTAAATTCGCCACTGGCGTTAGGGATGTGGCGTTGTTCTTCAATGATGAATTGAATCAGACTCTTACTCATGTTTTCTCCTCGGTTATTAAAGTGTAGCTGTTATGAAATTCTAGGCCCGTGATTCTACCGCTTTTCTGCGTGCTTCTGGGCGTCAACCTTATCTATTTAGTCAAAGAAATGAACAGTTGCGGCAATTTTGCAGGCAAGTCTGCCACCTTGTCGACAATGGTGTACTGCTTGCCGAAAATATCCTTCACGTATTCATCCGCCTTGGGGTCAAGATTGATGCAATACGCATAGATACCCTGTCTGTCCAGTTCCTTGACGGCCTGTCGCGCATCTTCAATCAGGATGCGACCATCCTTGCTGTCGATATCCGCCGGCTCGCCATCGGTCAGAATCAGCATCAACTTCTTATCGGCCTGCTGTTTTTCCAGATAATGAGACGCGTGACGCATCGCCGCTCCCATACGCGTGGAATAACTGGCCTCCATGGCGGCCAACCTGCTCTTCACCTCGTCATCCCATTTTTCACTGAATCCCTTGATGTGCATGTAGCGCACGTCGTGGCGCGTGTTGGAATGAAAACCTGCGATGGCAAATGGATCGCCCAGCTTTTCTATGGCCCAGGCAAGCAGCGACACCGCTTCCTGACTGAGTTCGAGGATAGTCTGCTCGCTACCTGCCGCTTTTTCGTTCAGCGATTCCGACAAGTCCAGCAGCACTGTCACCGCGATATTCCGCCCGCTGGTCTTGTGGCTCATGTTGATGCGAGGATCGGGCGATGAACCGCCTCTATAGTCAATCAGCGAACGCAACGCCACGTCCAGATCCAATTCGCTACCCTCTTCCTGGTAACGGATGCGCACCTTGTCCTGCGGTTTCAACAGGTCGAGCATTTTCTTCAAGCGCTTGGCCAACGCCGCGTGTTTGTCCAGCAGCCTGTCGATGTCTGATGCGTTGCCGCGCGGATGCAAACTTTCATACACGCTCACCCAGTCCGGGCGATAGCTTTGACTGTTGTAATCCCATTCCGGGTAATGGCGCGGCGGTAAACCCTTCAGTTCCTCACCCGGCTCGATTTTGCGCTCCTCGTCGAAAGCCTCCTCCTCGTCGCCCTCCTCGATGAAACGCCACATCTGACGGTTGTCATCGCGGTAATCAATCACCGTATCCGTGAAATGCGTCTTGGGCAGGTTGTCGCTTTGCAGGCGTGTCCTGGCAACAAAGGAAACGGCCAGATCGGCCATTTCCTGAGTGCTCATATCGCCGGATCGCATACCATCGTGAAAGCGTTGCGCGAAACCGATAATGTGCACGTTTTTGTAGGCATGCTGCGGATCAAGAATGGCGCGCGACAGCATCGCCAGGCGATGACGCACACCGGATTCCAACTGCGGATCACAGGCATCCTCTGACGGCTGCGGATGCAGCGCCATGAAAATGCGACGCAAACCCGGATACTCCTTCATCGCCAGGTACTCCACCCGGCAGTCTTCGAGAAATTCCACCGCCATGCGCTGAAACGGACTCATATTGTCGGCAATAATGGCTCGTGTCCAACGACGATGAGCGACGATATGCGTCAATGCCGCACGATAGCGATCTATTCCAGAAACACCCTTGTCGTCCTGATAGACATCCGGCAGGCGTATGCCCAGCTTGTCGTAATAGGGAATAGGTTGACGCAGTTCATCGAAGGCATTGGAATAGGGGATCAGCAGATCCTCGTCCTGCCATAAGCCGCGCAGAAACATGTCCAGTTTGCGTTCGTTGTCCACCAGCAAGGTGCCGTGCCGCTCACGCTGCAAGACCGCGCGACTGTCCGCCGATTGCAGGCTGAAATAATCAATCTGACGTTCGGGATGGTCACTGTAGAAGCGCACCCCGTAATTCACCCAACTCTTCAATCCCGACAGGGAAAGTTGATGGAGCAATACCGGGACTTGCTTGAAAAATTCCGGCAAACCGGGACTGGGAAAGGTCTGGTGGATACCATGGATAGAACCTGTGGTGCGTTCCATAAAATCCAGCACCAGTTCCATATAATCGCGCATCTGCTCATGCGAATGCAGGCGGCGAGCGGCGGTTGGCAAAGATTGCAGGAAGGGCACAATCGCCTTGCCGTTCGGGGATTTTGACATCCTTTGAATTGCCACCATCACCTCTGGCAAGGCGTCTTCACCCCAGGATTTTGCGACAGCGGGCCATTCTTCCAGAAAGATCAGGATAGGTTCCGCACCACGCCCCATCTTTCCCAGGAAACGCGCGTATTCAATATAGGCACCCATGCCCTTATTGGTCAGCACGGTCCAGGCTTCCCGCATGCAATCGACAAACACCGGCTCGACGCGGGGAAATCCGCAATCGAGTTTTTGCCAGTAGAGTTCAAATTCCTGGGGCATATCCATCATTCTGTTCCTGTAGGTGCGGATTTATCCGCACGCAACCGTTTGTTCGTGCGAATGAATTCGCACCTACGGACTGCGGACAACAATTATTAATCAGGCAAACACCGCGTCAATCGCGTGATCCAGCGTGTCACGAATATCGGCATCGTCCGTGATGGGGCGCACCAGTGCCATGCGACAGGCTGCCTTTGGATCAACTCCGCCCTTAATCAAAGTCGCTGCGTACACCAGCAGACGTGTCGAGATACCTTCATCCAGACCGTGTCCCTTCAGGTTGCGTGCAGCCTGGCCGATTTTGACCAACCTGGCGGTAATTTCTTTGTCCATGCCGGTCTCCCTGGCCAGAATTTCAGTCTCAACGGAGGCGGTCGGATAATCAAAATCGAATGCAGTAAAGCGCTGCTTGGTGGACTGCTTTAAATCCTTCAGCAGACTCTGGTAGCCAGGATTGTAGGAAATCACCAGCTGAAAATCAGGGTGAGCGTGAATCAGCTCGCCTTTTTTATCCAGCGGCAGCGTGCGCCTGTGATCGGTCAGCGGGTGGATGACCACAGTAGTATCCTGACGCGCTTCGACGATTTCATCCAGATAGCAGATCGCGCCAATGCGCGCAGCGGTGGTCAGCGGGCCGTCCAGCCAGCGTGTGCCATTGGCATCGAGCAGATAGCGCCCGACCAGGTCGCTTGCCGTCATGTCTTCGTTACAGGCCACGGTGATCAGCGGCTTGTTCAGCTTCCACGCCATATATTCGACAAAGCGTGACTTTCCGCAACCCGTAGGCCCCTTCACCATCACCGGCAAGCGTGCCGCATAAGCGGCTTCGTACAGCACGACTTCGTCGCCCTGTGCCTGATAGAACGGCTCTTGATGAACCTTGTATTGATCTATATTCGTCATTCCTTACTCCTAAACTTCCCCCTTTTGAAAAAGGGGGGATTGAGGGGGATTTCGGGAAAAAAACGCCCCCAGCAAGTGGGGGCGAATTTTCACTGCATCAATGCATGCTGAGCTTACTTGTGTACGCCCAACTTTTCGCGCCAGCCCGGGAAAATCTTGTCCGCATCTTTCGGGAAAGACTCGAAGGCACGAGCAAATTCCTTGTGTTCCTTCGCGTATTCGATCGGATCAGAACCGGACTTCCAGCAGTCATACGCTTGGCGCAGAGAAATCGCACCAGCCGCTGGTGAGTCAATATGGCCGTAAGAACCGCCGCCGGCTGTGTTGATCACGTTGCCATGGCCCAGATTTTCGAAGAAACCTGGCAGGCGCAACGCATTCATACCACCGGAGATAATCGGTGTTGTTGGCTTCATGCCATACCATTCCTGATGGAAGAACGGACCCATGCAGCTGTCGCGTTCAATCATGTAAGCGATGACTTTGTCATCCGCGCCACCTTCCATCTTGCCGAAGCCCATGGTACCTACGTGGATGCCTGAAGCACCTTGCAGACGGGACATCTTGGCCAGAACAAACGCTGTGTAGCCACGCTTGGATGAAGGTGAAGTCACCGCACCGTGACCGGCACGATGGTAATGCAGGTACTGATCAGGATATTGACGACGTGCAGTCGTGATCATGCCGGGACCGCCTACATAACCATCAACCAGGAACGCCAGCTTGTCTGCGTCCGGGCCGAATGTTTCCAGCGCGTAGTCAGCACGAGCACACATTTCGTAGTGATCGTCAGCCGTAATGTTCATGGAGAACAATTTTGCATCGCCGGTTTCATCCTGTGCGCGCTTCATTGAGTCATAAACCAGCGGCAATACTTTCTTGATCGGGCAGAATACCTGGTTGCCTTGTGGCTCATCGTTCTTGATAAAGTCGCCGCCCAGCCAGAACTGGTAAGCAGCTTTGGCGAATGGTTCAGGACGCAGGCCCAGCTTAGGCTTGATGATGGTGCCTGAAATGTAGCCGCCGTCAACAACCGGACGACCCAGAATGCGCCACAGGTCAGAGATGTCCTTAGCAGGGCCGTCGAACAATTGCAACATGCGTGGTGGAACCCAGAAATCTTGCATTTGCAGATCAGCCACGTCGCCCATACCCTGATTGTTACCGATAGCCAGGGTCAGGAAAGAAACGATCATCGCACGGCCGTCAATCACGTTGCGGTCGAACAGGTCATTCGGGTAAGCCACCTTCATGATGCCACGGGCTTCATCGATGAAGTAAACCAGTGCGTCTACGCCCTTGGTGAAATCATCGGTAGTCGATACTTCAACGTTGGTGCCGGTTGAAGATTCAGCCGCAATGTGCGCAGCCACTTCCAGGTAGCCGTAACCGGCCATTGGATGCATTGTGTAAGCGACCAGAATGTGCTTGCCACCCTTGATCAGCTCCGCTTCATCAAGGTCCAGATTTGCATAACGATTAGATTGATCCATAGTTTACCTCTCCTGTGTGTTAACGATAAATTCACTAACTACCAACGACAACAACGTGTAACAGGTCGCTACTATAGGGCTGCCGCCTTATAAGCGATAGTCAATTATTTTTATTGAAACCATAAGAAATGCTTATGGTTATGTATAATCGCGCAATCCCGAAACCGCCATCCTCGCCGCCCGACCATGCTCCACTTTACGCTACGTCAATTGCAGGTATTTGAGAAAGTGGCCAGTCATTTAAACTACTCACGTGCGGCCGAAGAACTATACCTCTCGCAACCGGCGGTGTCTATGCAAATCAAGCAGATCGAGGGGCATATCGGACTGCCGTTATTTGAACAAATGGGCAAGAAAATTTTCCTTACCGAAGCAGGGCGCGAGTTGTTTCATTACGCACGCAGCATCGCCCAGCAAATTGCCGAAATGGAAGCTGTTTTCGACGAAATGAAAGGCATCGGCAAAGGCAAATTGACCCTGTCAGTGGTGAACACCGCCAACTACTTCACCCCGCAACTGCTGGCCAAATTTTGTCAGCGCCATCCCAATATCAATGTCATCCTGCAAGTCGCCAACCGCGATGCGGTGCTCAAACAACTGAGTGACAACAACACCGATCTGGCCATCATGGGCAAGCCCCCGGAAGGGCTGGATCTGATCGCAGAATCCTTTTTGGACAATCCGCTGGTGGTAATCGCCGACCCGGGCCATCCCCTGGCTCGCCTGCAACACATCAAATTTACCCAGCTCGCACAGGAAACCTTTTTGTCGCGGGAAAAGGGCTCCGGCACACGCAGCGCGATGGAGCGCGTATTCGCACAGCACGGCGTTCAACCTCGCATCAGCATGGAAATGGAAACCAACGAAGCGATCAAGCAAGCAGTGCAGGTCGGCATGGGACTGGGCATCCTGTCGCTGCACAGCATCGAACTTGAGCTGGAAACAGGGCGCCTTGCGATACTTGATGTCGAACATTTCCCGCTGCTGCGCCACTGGTTCGTCGCACACCGCCACAACAAGCGACTGTCCAGCGCCGCGTTGGCATTCAAGGAATTCCTGCTGACCGAAGCGGGCGGTATCAAGCAAGCAGCAAGTAGCAAGTGTTGATTTTGTTGTTTTTCAACGCCCTGCCGCTCTCTGGCAATATCGTTCATCTACATTATCCCGCCGCCTGTCCGAATTGACCCGCCTCCAGTCGGTTTGGCATAGCATCGCTCAGGCACACGTCCTACTATGCCCCAAACCCAAGGAGAACAAAATGAACAGGCAACGCGGATTTACCCTGATTGAAATCATGATTGTAGTGGCCATCGTCGCCATCCTTTCGTCCGTTGCGATGCCGATGTACACCAGTTACATGGCACGCGGGAAGCTGGTCGATGCCCAGTCCACACTCACTGCCGCACGCGTGGCGATGGAACAGTTTTATCAGGATAACCGGACTTATGCAGGCGGCGCCTGCCCGGCGGCAAGCACCTATTTTACTTACGCCTGCAACCTTGCAGCCAATAGCTTCACCCTCACCGCCACCAGCGCTGCAAATCAGGGACTGGGCGCTGCGGGCAGCTACGTTTATACCATCAATGAAAGCAATGCCAAAACCACCACCACGTTTGCCGGCACGGGCAGCGGCGCCGCCTGCTGGATCATCAAAGCGGGACAGTCATGCTAACCAAAATTTCCGTTCAGCGCGGCATTACCATGATCGAGGTGATGATCTCGGTTGCGGTGATTGGGATTGTGCTGGCCATAGGCATACCTAACTTCTCACTCTGGATGCAGAACACTCAGGTAAGGGCTACTGCCGAATCCGTGCTGACCGGGCTGCAACTCGCCCGTGCCGAAGCAGTCAGGCAAAATGTCCGCACCCGTTTCCAGCTTACCAACGCAAACGGCCTGGCCAGCTGGGCAATTGTGACCGACAGCCTGACGGCACCGGGTACATTTCCTGCCGCCAATCAAGTGCAAACCAGCGGCGCACGCGAAGGCGGGGCCAATGCGCGCCTCGGTGTCAGTACAAATGCAGTGGCAACCAGCAGTTGTTGCTCGACTGCCATTACGGCGGGGACAGGAATGGGTACGAATCCATTGCCTGGCATCGTATTTAACGCCTTCGGTCAAGTTGCAACAGATACCTCGGTTACCAAAATTACCCGGATAGATGTAACCAATAGTGCAGCCGCCGATGCGCGCCGCATGGTCATTGCCATCACGAGTTCCGGCATGGCCAGGATGTGCGACCCATCGCTGCCAGCCGCCAATTCGCGCGGTTGCCCCTGAGGAGAATGATGTGAGCCCTAAATTCACCCGACCATCAAAAGGCGCACAGCAGGGCTCTATTCTGCTGGAGGCGCTGATTGCCTTTCTGATTTTTTCGATGGGCATACTCGGCGTGATCGGCTTGCAAGCCACGGCTATCAACAACACGCTGGAGGCGCGTTACCGTACCGACGCGGCATTCCTGGCCAACCAGATTATTGCGCAGATGTGGGCAGATGCCTTGCCTGTTACCACCACTACCCCGACCAGCTATGTCATTCGACCGACCTACGCCTGCAATCCCTGCAAGAGCAACAACGGCAATGCCAATACCCAGGCCTGGGTCGCGCAAATCCAGTCGGGATTTTTACCCGGCGTGACCGATGCGGCCAATCAGCCCAGCATCGCCATTGTCGGCAATCAGGTTACAGTAACGCTGCTGTGGCAATCTCCGCAAAGCCAGTCCGTCTCTCACAATTACGTGACAAAAACGGAAATTCAATTTAACTAGCATGAGCGAGAGCACAAAATGAATGCCTCAACTATCCGTCCATGCCGCAATGCCGCAATGCCGCAAGACCGCAAGGGTCTTCCCACGGAATATAAGGCGATAAATCGCCCATCCCTGAATGAAGGGCATTCCCACGGAGCTACGGAACTAAAGTTCCTGCTCCTGAATGAAGGGACATTCCCTCGAAATATAGACGATGAAGCCGTCTTGTTTCTGAATGGTCAACGCGGTTTTACGCTCATCGAGCTACTGGTCGGACTGGCGCTCGGTCTGATCGCATCGCTGGCGATCTTTTCTACCGTCTCCAGCTTCGAAACACAGCGCCGCACCACGGGCAGCGGGGCCGATATGCAACAAAACGGGCTGCTTGCGCTGTATTCCGTTGAACAGGATATCCGCATGGCGGGCTTCGGACTGATTGATGCCAGCACCACCCCCGGCACTTTGCCCTGTATTCAAGTCAACGGCGCTAACATTGCACCGGTGACGATTACCGATGGCGGCAATGGCGCTGATACGATCACCACTCACCGGCTCGATTCCGACATCGGCGGCATCGTCACAGGGGGCGGGGCGGCCATGCTGACCTCGGCTTTATCGGACGCTCCGACGATCAACTCCATCCGGGTGGATACAACCAAGGCCATCAAACAGAATGATTACCTGCTGATTCCGGGTAGCAATTACAACATTAACAAGACTTGTTCATTGCTTCAGGCAACCAGCCTCCCAACCATTGATGCCGCATCAGCCACTGCAAGCGTTATCAATTTGGGGTCAGCCGCTCCCACCTTTGCCACTTTTCAATACCGGATTGATACCGACTTCAACCTGAACCGCACCGACAGCAATGGCACGAACGCCGCTGCCAGCAATATTGTCAACATGCAGGTGCAGTATGGGATCGCGCCCCCCTATCCGGCGGCCGGCAGTCAATCGGTTGCTTGCTGGACTGATGCTGCGGTAAATGCCAGCGGAACCGCACCTTGCACCGGAATTAATTGGGCAGCCCCCACTGCCGCCCAGGTCGGACAAATTAAAGCCATCCGTGTGGCTATCGTTGCCAGAAGCGCGCAGAGGACAGCCTGCACCACGACCACCAATGCCAACAGGCCGACTTCCTGGGCCGGCGGCCCCGCGATAAACCTGAGCGGCAACGACTGGGGCTGTTACCGCTACAAGGTCTATCAGACCATCATCCCGGTACGCAACGTGATATGGGGGAATCTGTGATGAACTACCGCAAACAACAACAAGGCGTCGTGCTGGTGATTGCACTAATTGCGCTGGTTGCGATTTCGCTGGCCGGTGTCGCCCTGATGCGCACCGTGGATACCAGCAATGTGGTTTCGGGCAATATCGCCTTCAACGAGGCGGCGATCCAGATGGCCGATATTGGCGCAGAGGTGGCTTATGCGGAGATTGATGCGGAGACGGTTAAGGCAAGTCCTTTTGCGGGCATGGCTTACGCTTATCCAAACTATTCAGCGATTAACCCGGCATCGAGACTGCCCACGCAAGCAGGAGCGTGGCAGGCGGTTCCGGCAAATACGGTGAATTTATCCGGTTACGCGATCCAGTATATGGTGGAGCGAATGTGCATAAATACGGCGAATTTCCAGGAAGCGCCGACCTTTACAAAATGCAAAGCCGCCCCCCTTTATGACACCGATGGTGTTCTGCTGGCGGACGCAAACAATATTCCACTGAAAGTTGGCAAACTGTATTACCGAATTACGGTCCAGGTCAACGGGCCGAGAAATACCCGTGGACTATCACAGTATTTTTACGGTGTCCTTGGCGCCGTGCCACCGTGAAATAGAGGCAACCGAATCAAACACAGGAGGCACGCTCAATGACATGAAAAGATCCTCGCATTAGTAGCTCCATCAGGGATATTGCCCTGCAAGCAATAGCTCGAAAAATGCTCTCTGCTTTAACATTGAATTGTACTTTTGCTGTTTAATATATTGATTATTAAAGGAAATATCATGAAAACCAAACCTGCAAAACTATTACTTGCCCTGATGCTGGGCTTTACCAGCTTGGCTTTTGTTTCAACTTCGGTACTTGCCAGCAATTCCGATGATTCCAAAAATGAACAGGAAGACAAGGATAAAAAGGACAAAGAAGACAAGGACGCTAAAGATGCCAAGGACTCCAAGGACTCCAAAGACTCCAAAGATGCATCCGACAGTGCCAGCTGTACCGACAAGTTGATTCAGGCCTGTAATTTGAGCTTTCAAGTTATCCAAACAACTTGCACCGGTAGTCAGCCCACCTCGGCGATCAAGAGCGAAGAAAATGACGACGACAAACACAAGTCCAAAGACAAGGACAGCAAGTCCAAAAATGACCGTGACTACAACGATGACAGCCACAAAGACCATGCGGATCGTTCAAAGGACTCCGTTGGCAACAAGGTTTCGATCTGTCATCGCATGGGCGGGGCAAGGGTGACACTGACTGTTGCCAATGATGGCTGGTTGAGCGGGCATTCCAAGCATGCGCTGGATACGATCGGTCGCTGCGCCGACTTTGATGAGGCAAAGAATGATGATTCCAAAAAAGATGGCGACAAGAAGATCTCCGCTTCAGACGCAGGCTACAGCCGCGGCCTCACTCCGGCCCAGATTACCTGCCTGAGCAATCTTCCCGGCAACATCACTATTCCCTCTTCCAATCAAGGACCCAGCCGTGGCGGCGTAAGAACTCTGCGCTAAGGCCGCAAGGGCCTTCCCACGGAATATAAGGCGATAAATCGCCTATTCCTGAATGAAAGCCGCAAGCAGCTGAAGTAACAAACAGGGCGGAGCAATCCGCCCTGTTGTATTTATCCCAGATTATCCATTAGCATCATAACTCGTCATTCCCGCGAAAGCGGGAATCCATTTGATCGAATAAGCCCCGCAAAGCGGGACAAAACTGAAATTTTTCTTTGCTGGATTCCCGCTTTGCGAGCAGCCGCTTAGCGGCTTGCCTGCTTAACCCGTCTCGCGGGAATGACGCCCCTAATGGATTATTTGGGTTTATGCTTTACCTTTCAGTAGGGCGGAACGCTTGCGGTTCCGCCGCATGGCAGGCGGAACGCCGGGGCTGCCAATTTGCACAGATGCATTGGCAATGCCGTGCTACCAAGTGTGCATTCAAACCATATTCTCGAAGCCTACGCCAAAATGCGGAGCCACTTCCTGCCCGTCAATCACGGCCTGCAGGGGTTTCCCACAATCTTGCAGCGCATCAGCAAGCGATTCGCCGACTTGAATCGTTAATCCTATAAAAAGCTGTTGTCCGCAGATTATATGGATTAACGCCGATTAAACAAATACTTACATCTCTCAGTTGATTCGCCATTTGGGTGATGTGCAGGCGCTTTGTAACTTGTTGTTAATCTGTGGATTGAACTGCCGTTTCCAGGTTAATGTTGCCATCGCTTCTCCACATCCTTTTTGAAATCCTTGCACCTACCACTTGGCCAGCGACTTATTCAGTTCATATTGGGCTTCTGCGTCATCGGGGTTCAGCCTGATTAGTTCGTGATAGACCGCTACTGCGTCGTCCTTTCTGCCCAACTCCTGCAAAATTTTCGCTTTCAGCGCATAGCCATCTTCGTCTGGCCGCAATGCCTGCGACTGTTCAATATACGTCAATGCCCGGGTCGGATTGCCCATTTTCAGGTTTATTCTTGCCAGACGGTAGATCACATCCATGTCATCCGGGTCTTGTCGTCCGGCCTGCTGGTAAGTCTCCAGCGCCTTGGCAAGCAAATCCTGATATTCCAGGCAGGCCGCAATGTTAAACAGCGTGTCCTTGTGTTGCGGATCGAGTTGCAACGCCTGCCGGTATTCGGCTATCGCTTCGTCGTAGCGCTGACGCAGGCGATATTGATCGCCTAATTCATGATGGGTTTCGGCATCATTTACCTTTTTGGCGATGGTTTGATAAATGCTCACTGTGGCATCATCCACGCGCGTATCCAGGTTATTTACATAGAGACGCCCCAATCTGTCGAACTTTTCAGTGATTGAAGAATTTTTCAGCGCCATTTTTACATGCGCGAGTTGTTCGACCGGATCGTATTTCATCGCAGGCTCTAGCGCACTCGCCACATCATCCAGGCTGAGCGTGTCATAAAGCTCCGTCTGAAATTCCTTGAACTCCTTCTTTCTCAGGCTGGCCATCGCGAACTCCAGCACGGGCTGATCTATTGTGTTGACAGGCGCATCGAACTTCAGCTTGTCCGTGAACACCTCAGAACTGAGCACGTTATAAGCCAGCAGGCGCGGAATGATTTTGTGTTCCAGCAAGTAGCTCTGCAAAGGAGCGGCTTTGTCCACCAGATCGGGATGTTGCAGTTTCACCGGCTTATCCGAGGCGATTAACAGGTAATACCCCGATTTGACGAACAGGATCGAACAGTGACTGAAACGCTGCTTCAGAGAGTTGAGTATGATCCTCGCGCCATCGCTGCCGATACGGGAATCCATCCAGGTGAGATAGATGCCATCGGGGTTCAGCCGCCGTTTTATTTTTTCAAAGAAATCCACGGTGTATAACTTTGACGAACTGAAATACAGCGGCGATGTCACCGTATTCAGAATCATGTCATAGCTTTTGTTCACTGACTGGATGTAATGTATCCCGTCATCCACCACGATATTCACACGGGGATTGCGCTCGATGTCGAAATTCCACTGTTTCATACGGAACTGGTTGTCGCGCACCACCGGGTTGATCTCAACCACGTCGGTGTGGTCGAACAGCAAGCCGACCGCCGATGCCGTGGCGCCACTGCCCAGGCCCAGCACCAGCGCTTCTTTGGTCTGCGGAGAGAACATCGGGCCCAGCGTTCCGACTACCTTTTCCGAAGGGTTGTTCATCGGTATGCTGATGTAACCGTTAATGAAGAAATACGGATTGCCATCTGACCAGTTGATCGAAAATACGTCCTGGTATCCTTTAAATTTCTCGGGGAAATTGAAGGCCTTACGGTCGTCTTCCATGTCCTTTGCCGAATGGAAAGAGGTGTAGCTCAGGTAGAGCAGGTCCTCGTCCCATTTAAAATGATGCAGTCCCGCCGTGCTCAGCAAGACGGCGGCAGCGGCGAGCGGCATCCGCCATTGAAAAATCCGCCCCCACTGATAAACCACCAAGGCAGCCGTCACCAGCGCCGAGATCACCAGCAGTTGCACACCGTAATCCAGATACTGGTGCAACACCAACGCCATTAACAAAAATCCGGCCACATTGGCCAGCGAGCTGATATACAACAGCGTGCCGGATTCTTTTGCGACTTCATTGTGCGTGTTGAGCAGTGCCGGGATGGTTGCACCGAATGCGATGGCCGGAATACCCATCAACAGCACCAGTATGCCGCCCTTCAGGAACAGAATTGCGCGGCCATGTTCCACCGCTTTTTCATAGAGATCGGCATAGATAAACAACAGATCGCGATACAGCGCGAGAAACAACAACAGCCCGATGACATTGACCAACAGCAGCTTGGCGTAGCCAATGTTAAAGCGTTTCACCAAAAATGCACCGAAGGCAATGCCGAACAGAATGATGGACAATACCAAAGCAAAGGATTCGCGGAAAGGCCCGAACATCAGCTCCGACATCTTCACCATGAATAGCTGGAATACCGCCGAAGCAACGCTGACAAGAACCAACGAGATAATATAGTTGCGTGGCAGCGTACCGGCCGACTCTTCCGGGGGCGGCATCGCCGCAACCGGCTTACCTGCGACGAACAGCAGGCCGGCTGCCAGCAAGTTGACCAGTCCGAATACGATCACTGTTCCGCTAATGCCGAATTGGCGTATCAGCCAGAATTCGATCAGCAAGGCCGTTGCTGCCGCGCCCAGATTATAGATGGAGTAAACCCGCGCAAACGCCGGCCCCTCGTTCATGCGACCGATATAACCGGCAAACAGCGGCACGCTACAGCCCAGCATCAGCGCCGGGAATAACAGCAACAGCGTGCCCAGCAAGATAGGCCCGGCCAGACTGGGCAGGAACCCCATACCGTTGTAGAGCAGGTGTTCTATCGCATTTCTGGACAACACAAAAGCTATTCCATAGATGCCTATCATCCCCTCTATCAGCCAAAGCCAGCGCCACAGGCGATGCGCATACCTGGCACCCAGCCCGATACCCAGCAGAAAGGTAATCAACACGGCTGACGAAACTGCAAACTGATCACCCAGTATCCCGCCCAGAATGCGACCGTACAGAATCTCATAGGAAATTCCGCTGAGTCCCGACAGTAACAATACGAAAGTAAGCAATAATTTACGGCTCATAATTTTCCTTGCAAGGTAAACGAAGGGCAGGTGGCTTCCGCAGAATAACCCTCTGGCAATACGGTTCGGGTTTGGCTGATACCCTGTTTCAATTTTACCTGCTGACAAATTTTCCATATGCCATTCGTCTGTTTTTTGCTCGCCATTCGTCTGACTGCGAAATAGCACCGACAAACAAAAAGGCGACCCGAAGGTCGCCTTTTTGTTTGTCGGAAAAAACGCTTACTTGATGATCGCGTTCAGTTCGCCTTTGGCATAACGGTTTGCCATCGCTTCAAGTGAGATAGGCTTGATTTTTGCTGCCTGGCCCGCACAACCGAATGCTTCGTAACGAGCCTTGCAGATTGCCTTCATTGCAACAGTCGTTGCAGCGAGGAACTTGCGTGGATCGAAGTCCTTGGTGTTTTGTGCCAGATAGCGACGGGTCGCACCGGTAGATGCCATACGCAGATCGGTGTCGATATTGACCTTACGCACACCATTCTTGATGCCTTCAACAATTTCTTCAACCGGAACGCCATAGGTTTCGCCCATGGTGCCGCCGAATTCATTGATGATCTTCAGCCATTCTTGTGGCACGCTCGATGAACCGTGCATCACCAGGTGGGTGTTAGGCAGGCGTGCGTGGATTTCCTTAATGCGGTCGATACGCAGTACAGCACCGGTAGGAGGGCGAGTGAACTTGTACGCGCCGTGAGAGGTGCCGATGGCAATAGCCAAAGCATCCACACCGGTTTGACGCACGAATTCAGCAGCTTCTTCAGGATCTGTCAGCAATTGGTCGTGGCTCAAAACGCCTTCAGCGCCGTGACCATCTTCCTTTTCGCCTTCGCCGGATTCCAGAGAACCCAGACAACCCAATTCACCTTCAACGGACACACCCACTGCGTGGGACATTTCTGCCACGCGACGGGAGATATTGACGTTGTATTCGAATGAAGAAGGTGTCTTGCCGTCAGCCAGCAAGGAACCGTCCATCATCACGCTGGAGAAGCCGGAACGGATCGCGTTGATGCAAACGGCTTCGGAAGCGCCGTGATCCTGGTGCATAACGACCGGGATATGCGGGTACATTTCAACGGCTGCTTCAATCAAATGACGCAGAAAAGGTTCACCTGCATACTTACGTGCACCGGCAGAGCCTTGCATGATGACCGGGCTGTTGCATTCGTCAGCCGCTTCCATGATCGCCTTAACCTGTTCCAGATTATTGACGTTAAATGCCGGCAAGCCGTAGCTATGTTCTGCCGCGTGATCGAGAAGTTGACGCAAAGATACTAATGCCATTTTTATCTCCTGATTAAATTAGATTACAAACTCGTGTTGCAGTGATTCTTAATAAAGGTATGTTCAAATGCTGTTCTTGTGGTGATCGCCTATCCTGACGATCTTCATGGTGTTGGTATGCCCCGACTTGCCTACGGCTTCGCCAACGGTAACCACGACCAGATCGCCATCTTTGACATAGCCCATTTCCACCAGTTTTTGTTCAGCGTCTATCAATTCCTGTGCGGGGTGTTTCACGTTTCTGCTTGGAAACAATACCGGATGCACGCCACTGAACAAAGTTACCTTGGTCAAGGTTTGTTCGACCGGCGTCAAGGCAAAAATCGGCACTCCGGCGTTCACACGCGACATCCACAAAGCCGTCGAACCGGATTGCGTCAGTGCCACAATCGCCTTCACCTTGAAGTGTGAAGCGGCAAACAACGCAGACATCGCGATGGATTGGTCGATACGGGTGAATTTCTGCGCCACACCGCGACGATCAATCGAATGATCTTCCGCCTGGTGTTCCGCATTGAGGCAGATACGCGCCATCGCTTCAATCGTCTCAATCGGATAGTCACCAACAGCGGTTTCTGCCGACAGCATCACCGCGTCCGTGCCATCCAATACTGCATTGGCAACGTCCGACACTTCCGCACGGGTAGGAATCGGATTGGTGATCATGGATTCCATCATCTGCGTGGCGGTAATCACCAGGCGATTTTTGGCACGCGCCATCTTGATCATGCGCTTTTGCAAGCCGGGAACAGCCGCATCACCCACTTCCACGCTCAAATCGCCACGCGCCACCATGATGGCATCGGACGCTTCGATAATGTCAGCCAAGGCCGGAATGGCCTCAGCACGCTCGATTTTAGCCATCAACAGACTCTCGCCGCCCGCTTCATGCATCAACTTGCGCGCAAAACGCATGTCGTCACCACTGCGAGGGAAAGAGACCGCCAGATAGTCAGCCTTGATCAGCGCTGCCGTCTTGATGTCTTCCATGTCCTTCTCGGTCAGGGCCGGTGCAGTCAAGCCACCGCCTTTGCGATTGATGCCTTTGTTATTGGATAACACACCGCCGCGTACAACCTTGCAAACGACTTTCGAGCCATTGACTTCAACTACGTCGAATTCCAGCATGCCATCATTGAGCAGAAGAACCGACCCTTTGCTGACATCGTTGGGAAGCTCCTTGTAGTCCAGACCGACGGACTGCTGATTGCCTTTACCTTCCAGTTCGGCATCGAGAACAAAGATATCGCCCTTTTCCAGCACGATCTTGTCGTTTTCGAATTTGCCCACCCGGATTTTCGGCCCTTGCAAATCCGCCAAAATACCCACGGTACGACCAACGGCTGTCGCCGCTGCCCGCACGACTGAGGCGCGTTTGACGTGATCCTCTGCCGAACCATGCGAGAAATTCATACGTACCAGATCGACTCCGGCACGAATCATTTGCTCAAGGACTTTTTGATCGCTGGAGGCTGGCCCCAGCGTTGCAACTATTTTGGTTCTACGCAGCATGTGATTCCTAATTGATTATTGCTTGGCGCGTTCTTCCAGAATTGCCACCGCAGGCAATGTTTTGCCTTCGAGGAATTCAAGAAACGCACCGCCTGCGGTGGAGATATATGACACCTTGTCAAAGATGCCGTACTTCTGGATCGCCGCAATCGTGTCGCCGCCCCCAGCCAGTGTAAAAGCTTTGGTTTCTGCAATCGCTTTGGCGATGGTTTTGGTGCCTTCGCCGAACTGGTCGAATTCAAACACACCAACCGGGCCATTCCATACGACGGTTCCGGCCTTCATGATGATGTCGGCGATTTCCTGTGCGGACTTTGGGCCAATATCGAAAATCATGTCTTCGTCGGTCACATCGTTGGCTGACTTCAAAATGGCGGGTGTATTTTCATTGCCCGGCAGAAACGGAGCGGCTGTACCAACCACGACATCCGTCGCGATAGGGATAATGGCGCCACGAGCCGTCATCTTCGCGATCAAGGCCTGTGCGGTTGGAACCAGATCGTTCTCGCACAGCGACTTACCGACAGGATGTCCGGTCGCCTTGAGGAAGGTATTGGCAATACCGCCGCCAACCACCAGTTGTTCGCATTTTTCAGACAAGGATTCCAGCACAGTCAGCTTGGTCGAAACTTTGGAACCACCAACGATAGCAACCATTGGGCGTGCCGGGCTTAACAACGCCTTGGTCAACGCTTCCAGTTCTTCAGTCAACAAAATGCCTGCGGCAGCAATCGGGGCAAATTTCGCAACACCGTGAGTCGAAGCTTCGGCACGGTGGGCTGTACCGAATGCATCCATGACGAATACATCGCACAGCGCTGCATATTTTTTCGCCAGTTCGTCGGTGCTTTTCTTCTCGCCCTTGTTGAAACGGCAATTTTCCAGCAATACCAACTCGCCTTCTGCAACGTCAAATCCACCATCGGTCCAGTCTTTAATCAGACGAACCGGACGGCCCAGCTTGTTGGCGATACAGTCAGCAACCGGCTTGAGCGAGTTTTCTTCGGAGTATTCGCCTTCAGTCGGACGACCGAGGTGAGAAGTCACCATCACGCGTGCGCCCGCCTTGATGGCGGCATTGATGGTTGACATGGAGGCGGTGATGCGTGCATCAGAGGTTACTTTGCCGTCTTTGACGGGCACATTCAAATCAGAGCGGATCAGGACGCGCTTGCCCTTAAGATCCAGATCGGTCATTTTAATTACGGACATGTTTTTCCCTTTGAATAGAAACTATAAAGGCAAAAGGGCTGGCACTGTGCCAGCCCTTTGTCGAACGTATTACGCGATGTGACGAACCAGACGCATCAGGTTGCAGGTATAACCGTATTCATTGTCATACCACGCCACGACCTTGACGAAGGTTGAATCGAGTGCAATACCCGCTTCCGAATCAAACACGGAAGGTTGTGGGCAGCCACGGAAATCAGTGGAAACCACTTTTTCGTTGGTAAAGCCCAACACACCCTTCAACGGACCGCTTTCGGAAGCCGCCTTCATTGCAGCAACGATTTCAGCGTAAGTGGCCGGCTTGTTCAGTTCAACAGTCAGATCAACCACAGACACGTCAGAAGTCGGTACGCGGAACGCCATACCAGTCAACTTGCCCTTCAATTCAGGCAATACCACACCCACGGCCTTGGCAGCGCCAGTCGAGGAAGGAATGATGTTTTCCAGAATGCCGCGACCACCGCGCCAATCCTTGTTGGATGGGCCGTCAACCGTCTTTTGAGTCGCCGTTGCAGCATGCACAGTCGTCATCAGACCGCGCTTGATACCGAAATTGTCATTCAGTACTTTAGCGACTGGTGCCAGACCATTGGTTGTGCAGGAAGCAGCGGAAACAATCGCTTCACCCTTGTAGGTTTCATGGTTCACGCCATAAACGAACATCGGAGAGGTGTCCTTGCAAGGCGCAGACATAACCACTTTTTTCGCGCCTGCTGCAATGTGTTTCTGACAGGTTTCCTGGTCGAGGAAGAAGCCGGTACATTCAATAACGATATCCACACCCGCTTCGTTCCACTTCAGGTTTGCCGGGTCACGTTCAGCGGTCAGGCGAATTTCCTTGCCATTCACCAGCAGGTTACTACCGCTCACGGCAACTTCACCATTGAAACGGCCATGCACAGAGTCATATTTCAACATGTAAGCCAGATAGTCAGGCTCCAGCAAGTCATTGATTGCAACAACTTCGATTTCAGGGAAATCCTTGGTTGCCGCGCGGAACACCATACGTCCGATGCGACCAAATCCATTGATACCAACTTTAATTGCCATGTCTTCTCTCCTGTTTTAGTTATTTAAAAACTTGTCGTCTTTCAGCCTTACAGCACGCCCTTGACAGTCTTCACTACATTTTCCACGGTGAAACCGAAGTGCTTGAACAATTCAGGCGCCGGTGCGGATTCGCCGAAGCAATCCATGCCTACCACTGCGCCATCCAGACCGACATACTTATACCAACCGCCGGTCACACCCGCTTCAACCGCAACGCGATTCACGCCGCGAGGCAATACGCTGTCCTTGTAAGCCTGATCCTGCTTGTCGAACACATTGGTCGAAGGCATGGACACCACACGCACGTTGATGCCATCTGCCGCCAGAGCCGCTTGCGCCTTGATTGCCAGGTCAACTTCGGAACCGGTTGCGATAATCACCGCTTGAGGCTTGCCGCTTGCGGCTTCTGACAGAATGTAAGCACCCTTGCGGATGTTGGCGATCTGCTCGGCATCACGCTTCTGGAATGCCAGGTTCTGGCGACTGAAGATCAGACTGGAAGGGCCGTCATTGCGCTCTACTGCGGCGACCCAGCAAACGATGGATTCAACCGTGTCGCACGGACGCCAGGTTTCCATGTTGGGAATGTGGCGCAGCGTTGCAGTCTGTTCGACTGGCTGATGAGTCGGACCGTCTTCGCCCAGACCGATGGAGTCATGGGTGTAAACAAAAATCACGCGCTGCTTCATCAGTGCGGCCATACGCAGTGCATTGCGCGCATATTCCGAGAACATCAGGAAGGTACCGCCGAATGGCAGCAAACCGCCATGCAAGGCCATACCGTTCATGATGTGCGACATGCCGAATTCGCGCACGCCGTAGCTGATGTAATTGCCGGTGGTCTTGCCGTGGACATGCTTGCAGCCTGTCCAGTTGGTCAGATTGGAACCGGTCAGATCGGCTGAACCGCCCAAAAATTCCGGCAATGCAGGAGCCAGAGCATTGATCGCGTTTTGCGAAGCCTTGCGGGTAGCAATGGTTTCACCCTTGGCATTGGTTGCAGCGATGGCAGCAGCAGCGTGTTCCGCCCAACCTGCTGGCAATTCGCTCTTGGTGCGACGGCTAAATTCTGCGGCTTCAGCAGGGTAGGCTGCTGCGTATTCTGCGAACTTGTTGTTCCACAATTTTTCCAGACCTTCACCCTTGGTACGCGCATCCCATGCTTCATAAACGTGCGTCGGGATTTCGAACGGAGGATAAGGCCAGTTGATGTGCGCGCGAGTAGCCGCGACTTCAGCATCGCCCAGAGCCGCGCCATGCACGTCATGAGTGCCTTCCTTGTTGGGAGAGCCGGCGCCAATGACGGTTTTGCAGCAAATCAGGGTAGGTTTGTCGGTGACCGCCTTGCCTGCCTCGATCGCGGCATTGATTGCCTCGGGATCATGACCTTCAACATTCGCGACCACGTGCCAGCCATAAGCCTCAAAGCGTTTTGCAGTGTCGTCGGTGAACCAGCCATTGGTGTGACCGTCAATCGAGATTTCGTTGTCATCCCAGAAGGCCGTCAGCTTGCCCAGACCCCAGGTACCGGCCAGTGCGCAGGCTTCATGCGAAATACCTTCCATCATGCAGCCGTCACCCATGAACACGTAAGTGTTATGGTTAACGATTTCATGGCCGGGCTTGTTGAATTCTGCCGCCAGCAATTTTTCTGCCATCGCCATGCCAACCGCATTGGTGATACCTTGACCCAACGGGCCGCCAGTTGTTTCCACGCCAGCGGTGTAACCGTATTCAGGATGACCTGGGGTTTTGGAATGCATTTGACGGAAGCGCTTGAGTTCCTCAATTGGCAAGTCGTAACCTGACAAGTGAAGCAATGCGTAAACCAGCATTGAACCATGACCGTTGGACATCATGAAACGATCACGACCGGGCCACTTCGGGTTAGCTGGATTGTGGCGCAGATGGCGATTCCACAAAACGTCAGCGATTTCTGCCATGCCCATCGGCGCGCCCGGATGTCCGGAGTTCGCTTTTTGCACAGCATCGACAGCCAGCATGCGAATTGCGCCGGTTATGTCATTGAACTTTGGTGGGGTAATGCTACGATTTGCTGTCATTTACTGACTCCTCCGAAACATCCCAAAGGGATGGGTTTATGTTTAACGCCTAATGCTAATTGGTGGAATTATGCCGCACGCCCCGGAATACATCAACAAGCTTGCTAATATCTTGTGTTGATAAACGATGTTAAGCCTCATCTTCACCGCCCTTTTTGACGACCTTTATGCCCAATTGTTTAAGCTTGCGATACAAATGAGTACGCTCCAAACCTATCTTTTCTGCCACGCGCGACACGTTGCCGTCTTCTTTTTGCAAATGGTAATCAAAATAAATTGCATCAAAATGCTCGCGCGCTTCACGCAAAGGCAAATCCAAAGGCAAAGGGAATTCTTTGGTGGCACCGTCAATTTCAACAATCAGGTTTTGCACGCTATCGACAACGGCTGTCAACTGCGGCCTTGCCGCACCTTCCTTGATAGCTTTCGCTACGGTGTTCAGCAATTTTTGCATTGAGATTGGCTTTTCCAGAAAATCCACCGCCCCGATGCGCGTCGCCTCCACAGCGGTTTCTATCGTGCCATGCCCGGACATCATCACCACAGGCATGGTCAGCAAATCCTGCTCGACCCACTCCTTTAGCAGCGTTACACCATCGGTGTCCGGCATCCAGATATCCAACAACACCAAATCAGGTTCGCGTTCATGCCGATAGGCGCGCGCCTGCTCGGCATTTTCAGCGAGTTGAACCTGATAGCCCTCATCAAATAATATTTCCGCCAGCAATTCACGTATGCCGACCTCATCATCCACGACCAGAATCTGTTTGCTCATGCTTGCACCCCCTCATTCAGCGGCAGGCTGATATTTACATTCGCGCCGCCATTCACACCGTTTTCAACGACGATTCTACCGTCATGCTCTTCAATGATTTTCCTGACAATCGCCAAACCCAAACCGGTGCCCTTGGTTTTTGTCGTCATATAAGGCTCAAAGGCCCGCGACAACACGTTTTCCGGGAAGCCCGTACCATTGTCAGACACTCGCAAATGAATTTCCCCTTGCTCAATTTTGCTGCTCACCGTTATTTTCGGTTGTGGAATTTCCTGTAGCGCATCTTGAGCATTCTGCAACAAGTTATGCAACACTTGACGCAAGCGCGTTGCATCGCCATTTATTTCGGCGTGACCCGCCTGCAAACTCAGCGTAATAGGCACTGCATTGGCCTCATATAAACCCAATACCTCCCTAATCAACCGATGCAGATCCAGTCGCGTCAATTTCAGTGAAGGGCCGCGTGCGTAATCGGCAAAATCACTCACCATATTTTTCATCGCAGCAACCTGGCTGACGATGGTTTGGGTGGCGCGCTGCAACAACCTGGCATCCGCCTCGTCGAGCTTGGCACTCAGCTTGTATTGCAAGCGTTCAGCCGATAGCTGTATCGGTGTGAGAGGATTCTTGATCTCATGTGCCAGGCGGCGCGCCACCTCGCCCCAGGCAGCCTGGCGCTCCGCTTGCAGCAAGTGACTGATGTCATCAAAAACCACGACGTAACCCGCCTCCGCGCCTTGTGGCAAACGCGTCCCACGGATCAACAAAATCTGGTTGCCATTTTTGCTCAGCCGTTCAATCTGACGTTGCCACTCACCATTACTGGTTTCCGAAAATGCATCCGTAATGGTTTTGCAAAAAGAATTCAATAAACTGAATTTTTCTGCGATTTGCTGCAAGGGCATACGCTGCATCTCTTGCAAGGGGGCGCCCAAAATATGTGCGGCGCTGGTATTCACCGAGCGCAGACAAAATTCGCCATCGAGCGCCAATACCCCGGAGGAAAGATGCGTCAGCACACTTTCCAGATAGCCCTTGGCACTTTCAACCTCGCGCCGCTGCTGCTCGCTGGCTCGTCTGGCATCAGCCAGCTGGTGAGTCATTTGATTGAACAAACCGGTCAGCGCGCCCAATTCATCGCTGCTGCGGATAGGGTGTTGCCCGGTAAAGTCGCCTTGCGCGACCGCCCGCGTACCCTCAGCCAGCGCTTCAAGCGAGGATCCCAATCGTTCACTGATAAAAAACGCAGCTGATATCGCCGTGAGCAAAACCACCAATAACGACAGCGTAAGGGTAATGCCGTATAACCGCTTTAATCCCAGCCTGGACAGCGTCAGCTCCTGATAATCGCGATAAACCGATTGCACCATCTCCGCATCGTCTTCGATTTGTTTGGGGACAGCCTGATTGAATTGCAAAATATAGCTCGCCCCTGAATAGCTATTTGCATTCACCAAGACCAGCACACGCAGGCTCATTGCCTTGTTTGGCATCGCCTCAATTGCCGAGTACTGCCCTTTTTCCCGTACCTGCTGCATTAGTTTGTCGCCCGGAATATCGGGCAACAGTGCATTGTCGCTGGCAGCAAAGGCAAGCAACTTGCCGCCGGGGCCAAATACGGCCGCCTCCTGAGCCATGCCTTCATCTATTAATTGCGCCAGTGCATTTTGAAACTGTACGGGATTTTTTTCTGACAGCAAGAGTGCAACAAACTGGGTTTTCTTCGACAGCTCCTTCAGACTATTATCCAGTCCGCTTCTGCCCAGATTAAGGCCGCCTTCCAGCGCCTTTTCCACGCGGACGTCAAACCACGACTCAATACTCTTCGACAAAAAATTCACCGATACGGCATAGACCAATATGCCGGGCAAAACAGCTACCAGGATAAAAAACAACACCAGGCGCAAGGTAAGTTTAGCGCCGAACACCTTTTTCTTTAACTTGTCGCGCAGGCGCCAAAACTGATAACCAACCAGGCCAGACAAACCCAGTGCAAGCAAGCCGGTCAATCCGAGTAAACCGTAGTAACTGACGGAAAATACTTCGGTGTTAGCGCTGCTGCTCGATAGCAGATACAGCAAGACCGTAACCGCAATAACACTTAAGGTGATCAGATATTTCACGGTCGCATCACTCCGCTTTGCTGCGTGCAGCGTTTTCTGCCGGACGCATCACCCAGCGATACCAGCCCGAATCCAGATCCCAGTCCTTGCTGGTCAACACATTCACCTGCATCAATTTAGGCAGCTGCCTGGTATCCAGGCGCAAGCGCACAGCGGCAATATAGTTCGCCTCTTTTTTCATCGTTTCTGTAGAAATAAAAGCCGAATTTTGCCGTGCAAGAATACGCAACATTTCATCGAGACTGGCAAAGTTCTGAAACAGAGCGCCGCGTGAAATACGGTACTGGCGGGTGAGTACGTTGTAGGAAAGCTTGACTGATTGTTCGCCTTGAAATACTTCTTCATCCAGCCAATACCACCGCGAACGCGTCAGGGAAAATTCGCCTACAAAATAAATCGGCACGCCCAGCGACAAAGCCTGCTGAACCGTATAACTCAGATTGACATTGAAATCTGCCGCGAGTTGATAGCCATCCTCGCTCAAGCGCATTTCTGCCTTGTTTACGTCTATACCGTCAGCAAAAGCCGTCGCGGCAAACAGCCACATTGGCAAAGCAAACCATAGCAAGGCTTTAAGCAATTTTTTGCAGCAAGGCATAAAAAAATCCATCATGCTGATCCGTCGGCAACAACTGTCCTTCCGGCAACTCTGTCGGCAATTGCCGCGCTTCCGGTGTTTTTTTCAGAAATAATTCTATAACATCTTGATTTTCTTGTTTAAATACAGAGCAAGTGGCGTAGAGCAGCAGACCGTCTTTTGCCAGCAGCGCCCAGAGGGATTGCAGAATATCCGACTGCTGCGCAGCAAAAGAGGCAATATCCTTCTTGCGGCGCAACCATTTGATGTCGGGGTGACGGCGGACCACCCCCGTCGCGGAGCAGGGCACATCAGCCAGGATGCGCTCGAACGGTTTGCCATCCCACCAGTCGTCAGGTTTGGAGGCATCGCCAATCAAAAGCGTGCCGGGTAATTCCAGACGCTGCAAATTTTCTGCCACGCGTTGCAGGCGTTTTTCATCTTTATCCAGCGCCACCATCTCAACGTCGGCCAACTCCAGAATGTGCGCGGTCTTGCCGCCCGGCGCCGCGCACGCGTCCAGCACGCGCATGCCATTGTGGGCATCCAGCAAACGCGCAGCATACTGCGCGCCGACATCCTGCACCGACACCAAGCCGGCAAAAAATCCGGGCAACTTGTCCACCGGCACAGGTTTATCCAACTGCAATGCATCCGGTTCGATGAGTTGGGCAGAGATATTTTGTTCGGTCAGTTGCGCCAAATAGTCTTGCGTCGTGCCGTGTCGCTGATTGACCCGTAACGTCATCGGCGGGTGCTGATTGCCTGCTGCGAGTATCGCATCTGCTCGTTCACCATACTGCGCCCTGAGTTCATCTATCCACCATTGGGGATGGCTATATTGTCCTTCCGGTTTAAGGGCTGCCTGCGCCAGCAATTCGGCCTGACTGCGCAAAAAGTTGCGCAAAATCGCATTGACCAGCCCCCTGATTTTCGGATTCAGAATGTCTGCCGAGCGCACGGCATGATCGACCACAGCATGCTGTGCCGCCTTACTGTATTGCAGCTGATAAAGCGCCACCAGCAGCAAATAGGTAATCCGATGATCCGTCATATGCTTGTGCAGCAACAAATCAAGTATTGAATTTAACTGTCCGTAAAAACGCAAGGTGCCGTAGCTCAAATCTTGCAGCGCGGCACGCTGTGCGGGTGTCCAGACAGATTTCCTGCGCAGCGATTCATCCAGCACCTGGTTAAGATTGCGACCGTCCTCCAAAACCTGCTGGACGATCTGGGTTGCCGCTAACTGAATGTTATGCATTTAAATTACCGAAAAATTGTCGCCGACACGAACCGGCATCGCTTGCAGAAACTGCACGGCAGGCTGTACCTTACCGCCGGGGCGTTGCAATACTGTAACAAGCAGCGCGTCTTTGCCACAGGCGACCGTGATGCCTTGTTTATCCACCGCCAGGACATCGCCCGGCTTGCCGCGTCGGTCTGTAACCGTACGGACTTCAGCCTGCCATATTTTCAGCGCCACATCATGCAGCCTAGACTGACATACCGGGAAAGGATTATAGGCGCGAACTGCGCGGGCAATCTGCTCCGCATCTTGCCGCCAATCAATCAACGCCTCATTTTTAAGCAGCTTGGCGGCATAACACGCCGCATCGTTATCCTGTTTTACAGCTGTCAGACCATTGGCTTCCAGCAGGCGCAACGCCTCAAGTATGCCGGCAGCACCCAACCCGGCGAGTTTGTCGTGCAAAGTCTGCGCATTATCATTGGCCGCAATCGGACAAGTCTGGCGCAGCAGCATGTCGCCGGTATCCAGGCCTGCATCCATCTGCATGATCGTGATGCCCGTCTCGCTGTCACCCGCCAGAATCGCGCGCTGTATTGGTGCAGCCCCCCTCCAGCGCGGTAACAGCGAAGCGTGAATATTAAGGCAACCGTAACGCGGCAGTTCCAGCACCGCTTTTGGCAAGATCAGCCCGTAAGCCGCAACGACCATCACATCGGCTTTAAGGGTTGCAATCTCTTGCTGAACCTGTTCTGACTTTAAAGTTATCGGTTGTAAAACAGTCAGGCCGTGTTGCAGAGCCAACTGTTTGACCGGGCTGGCGGCAAGTTGCATGCCGCGACCCGAAGGCCGGTCCGGTTGCGTCAGTACTGCGACGATTTGGTGTTCCTTGAGCAATGCCTCAAGGGCGCTGGCCGCAAAGTGCGGGGTACCGGCAAAGATAATTTTCACATTTAACCTAACGGGCATGGCCAAAGCCACCCCTAAATTCATGGGGCGCGCCATCTTCCCTCACCCCAACCCTTTCCCGCAAACGGGCGGGCGGGGCAAGCGAATTGCTGCGCGAATTATTCGTTACAGTGCTTCACGCCTGCGCTTTTTCAGCTTGGCGCGCAGTCTGGTTTGTTTGAGTTGTGACAGATATTCGACGAACACCTTGCCCCGCAAATGATCCATTTCATGCTGGATACAAACAGCCAGGAAGCCCTCGGCGTCCAGCGTAAAGGCATCCCCTTTTTCATTCAGCGCACGCACTGTCAGTTTGTCGGCGCGCTTCACCGTTTCATAAATACCCGGCACGGACAGGCAGCCTTCTTCACTTTCTGTTGCGCCGCTGATGCAAAGAATTTCCGGGTTGATAAACACCCGCAATTCGTCATGCGTCTCGGAAATATCCACCACGATGATTTGTTCATGCACATCCACCTGGGTTGCTGCCAAACCGACACCCGGTGCAGCATACATGGTTTCAGCCATATCCCGCACCAGCTTACGGGTAGCCTCATTAACTTGTGCCACCTTTTTTGCGATGGTGTGCAAGCGTTCATCGGGGTACTGCAAAATTTGTAGGATTGCCATAGTGCTTGCTAATTTAATTGACTGGATGCAGAATTTGGCGCACCACGCTAACGCCGTGCGTCCTTATCATTGACTCTTCCGGGATTCTACATGCGCAAGATTATATCGCTGATTTGCTTTTTATTGCCTGTCCTGGCTTTTGCCGGACAGCCTGAAAACCACCCACAGATTCGCAGTGATGCCCCAGATCAGTACACTGTCGTCAAAGGCGACACGCTATGGGACATATCCGGGAAGTTTTTCAAAGACCCGTGGAGATGGCCTTACATCTGGGGCATAAACAAAGACTCCATCAAAGATCCACACTGGATTTATCCGGGAGAAAGTATCATGCTGGACCGTGCCAGCGGCACGTTAAGCATGGGGACAACGACGAACAACGTAATCAAGCTGTCACCGAAAATCCGCTCGGAAATCGGCATGCAAGATGCAATTCCAAGTATCCCATCCGGCGTTATTGAGCCATTCCTGAGCCAGCCTCTGGTTGTAGCGGGCGAAGCTCTGGCTGGTGCGCCAACCCTGGTTGGACTGCCTGAAGGGCGGGTTATACTCGGCTCAGGCGATATTGCCTACGCAAAGGGATTGACTGAAGATCAAGGTAAAAAATGGCAAGTTTATCGTCCCGGCAAAACCTTCATAGACCCGGATACCCGGGAAATTCTTGGCCACGAAGCCATTTATCTCGGCGGAACCGAAGTCAGAGAATTTGCGGATGTCAGCACGGTCGTTGTCACAAGCGCGAAACAGGAAATCAAATTAGGTGACCGTTTGGTCGTGCCCGCCGCCGCCATATCTCGCAACTATCTGCCACGCGCACCAGAGAGCCACATTAGTGCCAGCGTGATTTCAATGCATGGCGGCGTTTCTCAAGCCGGGCAGAACACGGTTATTACCCTCAACAAAGGTGAACGCGATGGCTTGCAAAGCGGCCACGTACTGGCTTTGTACAGCAAGGGCAGTGTCGTGCGACATGAAGGTAAAAACCTGACTATGCCCGATGAGCGCTACGGCTTGCTATTCGTGTTCCGCGTATTCGACAAGGTTTCCTACGCACTGGTGATGCAGACCCGTCTGCCCGTGCAAATCCTGGATCACGCTGTCACACCCTGAGGGCGTGTTACCCACGTTCCACGTGAAACATGTCCGTTGATGCATCGCTCAAATCCTGGCTGGCACTCAGTCTGATACGAGGCTTGGGTGGCGAAGGGGCGCGTCGTCTGCTCCAGGAATTCGGTTCACCCGATGCTATTCTGACAACGCCGCTCGGCTCGCTCAACGCTTTCGTCAAAGCTGATGTTGCTGCCGCAATCGGCAGAGGCATCACCGATGATGTACTCGCGCCCACCTTAAACTGGCTGGAAGACGGCCTCAATCATATCGTCACCCTCGGCGATAGCGACTATCCGCAGGCGCTGCTCAACATCACTGACCCGCCGCTATTGCTGTACGTCAAAGGGCGACGCAACTTGCTCAATGCGACCGCACTCGCCATCGTCGGCAGTCGCAATGCCACACCACAAGGCAACAACAACGCTGAGGAATTTTCAAAGTCATTAAGTAATGCCGGATTGTGCATCATCAGCGGCATGGCGCACGGTATAGATGCCGCCGCCCATCGCGGCGCATTGCGCGGACTGAGCAGCAGCATCGCGGTGGTTGGAACGGGGCTGGACAAAGTTTACCCCGCCGCCAACCGTGATTTGGCCCACACTCTCGCTGCGCAAGGCGCGTTAATCTCGGAATTTCCGCTCGGCACACCACCTGTCGCCACCAATTTCCCGCGCCGAAACCGCATTATCAGCGGCATGAGTATCGGCTGCCTGGTAGTAGAAGCCTCACTGCAAAGCGGTTCGCTGATCACCGCACGGCTGGCCATGGAGCAGGGCAGGGACGTGTTCGCCATTCCCGGCTCCATCCATTCACCGCAAAGCAAAGGCTGCCACGCATTAATCAAGCAAGGCGCCAAACTGGCTGAGTCGGCGCAGGATATTCTGGAAGAGCTGGCATTCCAACTGACTTTATCGGCGCCTCTGCCGGAAACGGCTTTTCAGGAAAACGAAGCAGACGGGCTGCTGGATTTAATCGGCTTCGATCCGGTGAGCGTGGACACCCTTTGTACACGCAGCGGCTTGACGGTTAGCCAGCTATCCGCCATGCTGTTGCCGCTTGAACTGGAAGGTCGTGTTACTGCACTGCCCGGCGGTTTGTTCCAACGAATTCACTAAACAACACGCAAATAATGTTTGAAATCTTAATGTACTTGTTCGAAAGCTATATTGATGCGGGTAGCTACCCTGCACCGGATAAGCTATCGCGCAAACTTTCTGCCGCCGGCTTCGAAGGCGATGACATAGACGAGGCATTGACCTGGTTGTCGGGGTTGCAACTACAGAATTCCGACAATTATCCTGCCACTCTGGAGCATGCCGGAATGCGTTTTTTTGCCGAACTGGAGTTCCAACGCCTCGACGACGAAGCTCGTCAATTCATCCTGTTTGCCGAGCAACAGAACATGATTTCGGCTGTGGAACGCGAAATTATTATTGACCGGGCCGTAGCCCTCCAACAAAAGTCCCTCGGGCTGGATAAGCTCAAACTTATCATGTTGATCGTGCTATGGAATCGTCACCAGGATCTCAGCCCGCTGGTGATCGAAGAGTTGCTCACCCCCGTACATTCCACCCAATTACATTGAACACCACGCATGGCAATTAATCTTCTGATCGTAGAATCACCGGCCAAGGCCAAGACACTCAAAAAATATCTGGGTAATGATTTCGAGGTGCTTGCCTCTTATGGGCATGTGCGCGATCTCGTACCCAAGAGTGGCGCGGTGGATACCGAAAACGGCTTCGCCATGAACTACGAAACCATCGCACGCAACAGCCGCCATATGGATGCGATTGCGAAGGCGGCGGCTGGTGCTGAAAACATCCTGCTGGCGCCCGATCCAGACCGCGAAGGGGAGGCGATTGCCTGGCATATCGCCGAGTTACTCAAGGCAAAAAGAGGCTTTAAAAACAAGAATATGAAGCGCGTGGTGTTCTATGAAATCACGCAATCAGCCGTGCGCGAAGCGGTTGCCCACCCGCGTGAAATTGCCATGCCGCTGGTCAATGCGCAACAAGCCCGGCGCGCGCTGGATTATCTGGTTGGCTTTAATTTGTCGCCCTTGTTGTGGCGCAAAATTCGCCCCGGCTTATCGGCAGGGCGCGTACAAAGCCCCGCCTTGCGTCTGATTGTCGAGCGCGAACTGCAAATCGAGGCCTTCACCAGCCAGGAATACTGGACCGTGCATCTGGACAGCCAGAAGGATCACCAGCCGTTTTCCGCACGCCTCATCCAGTATCAGGGCAAAAAACTTGAGCAGCTCTCGATTGGCAGTCAGGCCGAATACGACGCAATCTACGCAAAACTGAACGACGCAAAACTGCCACCCAAAGTGGTACGCGTGGAAAAGAAAGCCAAGCAGCGCTACGCCGCAGCACCGTTCACCACCTCCACGCTGCAACAGGAAGCCGTGCGCAAGCTGGGCATGTCCGCCGAACGCACCATGCGCACCGCGCAATCGCTCTATGAAGGCGTGGATGTCGGCGGTCAGACCGTCGGTCTGATTTCCTATATGCGTACCGACTCGGTGACACTGGCAAAAGAGGCCGTGCAGGAAATCCGCGACTACGTTCAGGCAAATTTTTCCGGCGACTATCTGCCCAGCTCTCCGCCGACCTATAAGAGCAAGACCAAAAACGCCCAGGAATCCCACGAAGCAATTCGTCCGACTTCCATCACCCGCACACCGGACAGCTTGCGCGACCGTCTGACCGTCGATCAGGCGCGCCTGTATGAAATGATCTGGAAGCGCACGCTGGCCTGTCAGATGGCTCCGGCGCGCTACGACACCGTCAGCGCCGACATCCGTCTGGGCGGCGACGACACGCTGTTCCGTGCGAATGGGCAAGTTCTTGTTTTTGCAGGGTTTATTAGCGTTTACATGGAAGACGTGGACGATGCCGAAGAAGAGCAGGGCAGCAAATTGCCGCCGCTGGCCGAGGGCGATATATTGCCGATAGACAAGCTGTTCGGCGAGCAGCACTTCACCCAGCCGCCACCGCGCTTCACTGAAGCCAGCTTGGTCAAATCGCTGGAAGAATACGGCATCGGTCGCCCCTCGACTTATGCCACCATCATCTCCACACTGCAAACCCGCGAGTATGCCGTTCTCGACAAGAAGCGCTTCGTGCCCACCGATGTGGGTCGCGTCGTCACGCGTTTCCTCACCGATCATTTCACCCGCTATGTCGATTACAACTTCACTGCCTCGCTGGAAGACGAACTGGACGAGGTTTCCGATGGCAAGCGTGACTGGATCGGCGTACTGGATGAATTCTGGAAGGGATTTTCCGGCCTGATCAAGGAAAAGACCAACATCGAACGTCCGCAGGAATTGCTGGATGAAGCATGCCCGGAATGCGGCAAGCCACTGGCCAAAAAACTCAGCCGCTACGGCAGCTTCATCAGTTGCACCAACTATCCTGAATGCAAATACAAGCGCAGCGTAGGCGGCGAAACACAGGAAGACGTGCGCATCGAACTAGGCGTTCATCCTGAAACCGCACAAACCGTACTGTTACTGCGTGGACCTTACGGTCACTACGTACAACTCGGCGAAGTGGTGGAGGGCGAGAAAGCCAAGCCCAAGCGCGTTTCCTGGCCCAAGGAAATGCTACTGGAGCAGGCCGACCTGACCAGCGCCCTGAAGCTGCTGTCGCTGCCGCGCGACCTCGGTTTACATCCGGAAACCAACAAAAAAGTCATCGTCAATATCGGTCGCTTCGGTCCTTACATCGGCCATGACGGCAAATTCAAATCCATCCCGCGCTCCGACAGCATCTTCGACGTCACACTGGAACGTGCAGCCGAACTGCTGGCGCAAGCCAAGGATGGCAACACCGTGTTGCGCACGCTGGGCGATCACCCGGAAGACAAGACCACGGTCGAGATTTGCAGCGGACGCTACGGCCCTTACGCACGCCACGGCAAGGTCAACGCCACGCTGCCCAAGGATGTATCACCCGACGAGATCACGCTGGAACAGGCGCTGGAACTGATCGCCGCCAAAGCCGCAAAAGGTGACACCGGGAAAAAGACCACCAGAAAAGCGGCAGCGAAACCCAAGGCAGCAGCCAAGCCCAAAGCTGCTGCGAAACCTAAAGCCGCAGCCAAACCAAAAACGGCCACAACCAAAATCGCTGCTAGGAAAACGACTAAAGCCTAACGATTTTCCGGGAAATGTTTCACGTGAAACATTTCCCGGATTCCCCCGCTGACCCGTTGCGAATTTCGCACTGCCTTTTCTGCCCTCACTTACCCCTTGCCGCATCGCTTTCAACGCGTTATAGCGCGTTTTGAGCAACCTCCTCTGCAAGCTCCGTATTTATTGACTTACAGGGGCGGCACTCAAAAACTCCGTACCCATTCAATTATTTTTGACGAAAAACGAACCCGGGATAGAAATTTCCGCCTCTATAAAAGTAAACGCCTCACCGGACAAAATCACGCGCTCGCCTGCCAGTTCACAACCAAGATCACCGCCGCGTTTTGAAACTTGCCGGGCAATTAGTTTGGTCTTGCCAAGTCTCTCTGCCCAATAAGGAGTCAACGCGCAGTGTGCCGAGTTTGCGTCAGGTGATAGGCCATGGCTTACGTTCGCCGGATGCAATCTGTAGCGTTTACATCCTCGATGGCAGGGCTGAAAAATTAACTGGCTTTGTACCGGAACGTTTTTCCGCCGCATGGTCATCACGCAAAACGTATTTGGAGGGGGCGAAGAAAGAGCTGATTTTGAGCAAGTCCGAACGCGATCCCGCCGTCCGTCGTGCCGCACTCAATCACTATGGTCGAAAATGTATGGCGTGTAGCTTTGTGCCGCGCGTGGATGCACAACTAGACGTGCATCATCTCGACCCGATTACCGAAGGTGTTCGCCGCACCAAGCTTGATGATGTGGTCGTTTTCTGTGCAAACTGCCACCGTCTGGCTCACGCCACCCATCCCCCGTTAGCACTCGCCGAGCTAATTGCGCTACTCAACGCAACTATATGATTATCCTTAGATAATTAACAATTAAATTCCCTTTAGCTAACGGCTTTCCCTAGTGGCGAGTTTCGTTTGCTTCAACCGTTGCGGCCGGTAAAAACATCTGGGCGGCATCAATCTTATCGAATTCGTAGCGTTGATTGCAAAACTCACAGAGCACTTCGATGAGTTGTCGCTCGGTCAGAATCGAGTCAACTTCTTCAGCGCCAAGCATCCTCAGCATCTGCGCTACGTTGTCACGCGAACAGGAGCATTGAAATACAATCGGCTGCACTTCAAATAAGCGCACATCTTCCTCGTTGAATAAGCGGTGCAGCAATTCCTGCGTAGGCAGATGCAACAACTCGTCGTTATGCAAAGTTTCCGTCAGCTGGGTGACCCGCGACCACGCATCAACATCGCTATCGTCCTCAGCCTGTTCCGGTAGTTTCTGTAGCAGCATGCCCGAAGCCGAATGCTCATCGGACACCAGCCACAGCCGGGTATCCAATTGTTCGGAGCGGGTCATGTAGTTCTGCAAAATCTCCGCAATACTTTCACCTTCCAACGCAACGATGCCCTGATAAGCTTGCTTGCCACTCTTTGGGGCAAGCGTGATAACGAAGCGTCCATTGCCGACGAGATCAGACAAACTGCCATGCAATTCGCCTTCCCACTTCGCCGTGGCACGAAGCTTCAGGTCGCCGCCGCATTCCACCACCAACAACTTGATTGCACCAGTGCCTTGAATTTGTAACACCAGTGAGCCATCCAGTTTCAAGGTTGCTGCCAACAACACGGCAGCGGCAGTCAGTTCGCCCATCATCTGACGCAACACGGGCGGGTATTCTTGATGAGTAAGCACGCTGTGCCAAGCGGCATCCAGATGCACCCGTTCACCACGGATCGGGGCATGCTCGAAGAGAAATCGTTGTAAAGAATCAGGTTCAGTTTTCATAGCGGACGATAATATCACGCAACGGCATTTGCTCAAGCGATCCCTCAGATGCCTGGAGAGAAGAAGTTTTAAGTTGAGATTGTTTAAATTTTTGCAGGAAATACCTCATGCTATTTGCAATTTGTGAACCTACGCTTTGCTTTTTTGCGTATTCCACGCAAACTGGACAGCCAGTCCACGGCAAAGTGGACAGTCGGAGC
>CAYLOK010000016.1:0-59880 GCA_964385275.1 uncultured Gallionella sp.
CTCCGACTGTCCACTTTGCCGTGGACTGGCTGTCCAGTTTGCGTGGAATACGCACCCTGTGCAATGATTCAAGAGCTACTAGAGCCGCAGGTTGATTGTTGACACTTGTTATCAACAACTTTCAAAAACCGGGGAATTTTGTACGCAGTAGGCAGATGGTGGCCTGCCACCACGCGCGGCGCGGCCATACCGAGGGGCTTCACACTTAACTGAGCGCAAGCGAACCCGGCGAAGCGGAAGCAATCAGCTAATTTCCCAGACCATCGCAAAGATTACCGCCTCTAAAAGCAGCGCAGCGAGTTTTCTTTTGTGGGCGCGGCACTGGCTGCGAACATGCAGTTGAATTGCCAACTTCCGGCAACGTTCAAACAACTTAAAAACAAAGGGCCTACATTTCTGTAAGCCCTTGTTTTATTGGTGGGTCGTCACGGACTTGAACCGTGGACCAAAGGATTATGAGTCCTCTGCTCTAACCAACTGAGCTAACGACCCGTAAACTATTAACCTTCGCTATCCAGGAAGCTCTTGAGCTTCTCGGAACGCGAGGGGTGACGCAACTTGCGTAGCGCCTTGGCTTCGATCTGGCGAATACGTTCACGCGTCACATCAAATTGCTTGCCCACTTCTTCCAGCGTGTGATCCGTGTTCATTTCGATACCGAAACGCATGCGCAACACTTTTGCTTCGCGCTGCGTCAAACTGTCCAGAATATCCGCTGTGGCTCCGCGCAAACTCTCATAAACCGCCGCATCAATCGGCACGGTGGTGTTCGAGTCTTCGATAAAGTCACCCAGATGCGAATCATCGTCATCGCCAACCGGGGTTTCCATGGAAATCGGCTCTTTGGCAATCTTGAGGATTTTGTGGATTTTATCTTCCGACATTTCCATCTTGGCCGCCAGCGTCGCCGCGTCCGCTTCCTGACCGGTTTCCTGCAAAATCTGGCGCGAGATGCGATTCATCTTGTTGATGGTTTCGATCATGTGCACCGGGATACGAATGGTGCGCGCCTGATCGGCGATGGATCGGGTAATCGCCTGACGAATCCACCAGGTCGCATAGGTCGAGAACTTGTAACCGCGACGGTATTCAAATTTATCCACTGCCTTCATCAAGCCGATATTGCCTTCCTGAATCAAATCAAGAAATTGCAAGCCGCGATTGGTGTATTTCTTGGCAATCGAAATCACCAGACGCAGGTTGGCCTCGATCATGTCGCGCTTGGCGCGGTGTGATCGCGCTTCGCCATTGGTCATGCGACGATTGATTTCCTTCAGATCGGTAATCGGCAAACCGACCCGCTTCTGCATATTAATGAGATTTTGCTGCTTCTCTATGATCGCGTGTTGATAGCGGACCAGTGCTTCACTGTAAGGTTTGCCCGCCTTCACTTCTTGCGCTAACCAATCCAGATCAATTTCGTGGCCGATAAAGCTTTTAATAAAATGCTGACGGGGCATTTTGCTCTTGGTCACGCATATTTCCTGAATGCCGCGCTCGTTGTTACGTATTTCTTCAACCAGTCCGCGCATGGTATTGCACAGCGCATCCACTTGCTTGGCAGTAAAACGAAAGGCCATCAGCTCTTCCGTGATGCCTTCCTGATATGAATTGTATTGTGCGCTGCGGTAGCCGTGCTTCTCGTAGGCTTTGCCCATTTTATTGAACAAGTCGGCAATCACGGCAAACCGGGCCAGCGCATCCGTCTTTAACTGAGCCAGATCAGCGGCAGCAGCGGCAGCCGTCGCGGCGGCCAGCGCCTCTTCATCTTCTTCATCGCCCTCTTCATCGTCCGAACCGGCATCTGACTCATCCGATGAATCATCGTGTTCATCCTCACCCTCGTCATGATGCTCGTCGCCGTCTTCCAAACTGTGCGCGCCCTCAGCTTCCACTTCCACGAAGCCGTCAATCAGTTCATTTACGCGAATTTCATCAATTTCAATCTTCGTCGCCAACGACAGGATTTCGGCTATGCTCACAGGGCAGGCCGAAATTGCCTGAATCATGTTGCGTTGACCTTCTTCGATACGCTTGGCGATCTCGATTTCTTTTTCGCGGGTGAGCAGATCAACCGTACCCATTTCGCGCATATACATGCGCACCGGGTCCGTGGTACGACCAAATTCGGAATCTACCGTCGATAAAGCCGCTTCAGCCTCTTCAGCCGCATCTTCATCAGCCGCCGCAGGCGCGGTATCGGTCATGATCATCGTTTCGGCATCCGGCGCAACATCGCACACACGGATACCCATGTCGTTGATCATGCTGGCCACGCTTTCGATCTGCTCGACCTCAAGCATGTCGGGCAAATGATCATTGATCTCGGCGTAAGTCAGATAGCCGCGCTCCTTGCCCAGCACGATCAGCGCTTTCAGACTGGTGCGGCGCGCATCAATATCCTGCTGCAACTCGGCAAGCGGTTTTACTATGATGTCTTCCGGCTTCTTGTCCAGTTTTTTCTTGCTTTTTTTAGTCGTTGCCATATTTCATGTTTCCAATTGCGTAAGACCTACGTTGGGGCCGCAGAAAAGCGCTGCATTATACCTGAACACACTCACGTTTTACTGACCTTTGTAGACGCTTGGCGTTGTATTCATTACCAAACCCGTTGTGCCGACTGCCAGGAACCAACCCTCAGCGTTGCAACAGGCGCAAATACTGTTCGCGCTCCAGGCGGCTCAGGCCAGACAACCCTCCCTGCGCCGATTTCCCCTGTAACGCCTGAAATTGCTGGCGGCGTTGCCCGTCGTCAAGTTTACTGAGCAGTCCTGCGAATTCAGCCGCCACATCAAATGTTTCACCCCAGGCCAGCATGTCAGCCTCGGCCTGCGCTACCGTCCTCGCATGGCTCGTACCTTCAAGCATCTGCATCAATGCGGGACTGCTGATGGTAAAACCGGTTTCACGCAACAGCGCCAGCACAGCCACAACCGCCTCGGCATCCGCGCCTTCTTCATGCCAGTCAACTGGCATTTGCGCACCCAGCTCAGGCTGCGCAATCAGGCATTGCAACAACAGGCGATGCACCGAAAACGGGGTTCGCGCAGTTTTTTTCAAGGCGGGGCGCGGCGTGTGCGCAATCGGTTTAATTTCGTACAACGCCTCCAACTCCGCCTGACTGACACCGGCAAGCGCTGCCACTTCCTTGCGCAACAGCAACGCGGTGACGGGCGAAGTAATCGCGGACAACAAGGGCTTGGCGCGCTGCAACAACTGGTTGCGCCCTTCCTGACTGCGCAAATCCAGTTCTATGCTTATTTCATGCAACAGGTAAGCAGACAAAGGCATCGCCTCCGCCATGCGCTGCTCAAAAATCTCTTTACCAAATTCCCGGATAAAGCTATCGGGGTCATGCTCGACCGGCAAAAACAAAAAGCTGATACGTTTTCCGTCCTGCAAATGCGGCAGTGCGTTTTCCAGCGCACGCCATGCGGCTTTCTGACCGGCCCTGTCGCCATCGAAACAAAACACTATCTGATCCGCCAGGCGCAATAATTTCTGTATGTGATACGGCGTGGTGGCGGTTCCCAATGTGGCGACGGCATATTCGACGCCATGTTGCGCCAGAGCCACCACATCCATATAACCTTCCACGACCAGCACTCGCTGTCCGGCGCGTATGGATTTTTGCGCCTGAAACAAGCCGTACAACTCATGACCCTTTTCGAACAGCGGCGTTTCCGGTGAATTGAGATATTTCGGTTCGCCTTTATCCAGCACGCGCCCGCCAAAACCGATCACCTGAGCGCGCACGTTGATGATGGGAAACATGATGCGATCACGAAACCGGTCGTAACGCTTGTCATTATCGCCACTGATCACCAGGCCGGTTTCATCCAGCGTGGCGCTCAGATAATCGGGGAAGGCGGCAGCCAGATTTTGCCAGGCGTCCGGCGCATAGCCGATTGCGAATTTCGCCGCAATTTCGCCGCTCAGCCCACGTTGCTTGAGGTAATCAATCGCCCGCCCGGATAGCTTGAGTTGCTCGCGATAATAGCGCGTGGCGGTTTGCATCACCTCATACAAATCCGGCGCGATTTTTTGGTGGTGTTCGCCTGCAACCGAGTGCTCATGCGGAACTTCCATACCCACACTCTGCGCCAAATCCTCGATGGCCTCGACAAAGCCCAGCCCGAGGTGTTCCATGACAAAACTTATCGCCGTCCCATGCACGCCACAGCCAAAACAATGATAAAACTGCTTGGCTTGACTAACCGTAAATGAAGGGGATTTTTCGTTGTGAAACGGGCAGCAGGCGACGTAATTACTACCTGCTTTTTTAAGCGGCACATAGCGCTCAATGACGTCCACGATGTCCAGACGATTAAGCAGATCCTGAATGAAACTTCTTGGAATCATGCCGTCAGTTCCTTTTTCATCTAAATCAACCGACTAGCGCTAAATTGATGCTGATTGCAAAACCGCCAACCCCGACAAGGCTCCCCGAAACTTATCGAAGAACCGCAACGGAAGTATCAATATTGAGTGAAGCACGAAAACAAGACGTGATGCTTTAAGTACCACAAGGAAAACTACTTGGACAACTGTGCTTTGATCAGACCCGAAACTTTACCCATATCGGCCAGCCCGGCCAATTTTGGCTTGAGCAAGCCCATCACTTTACCCATATCCTGCGGGCCTGTTGCGCCAACCGACGCAATCGCTTCGGACACGGCCGCAATAACCTCGGCTTCGCTGAGCTGTTGCGGCATGTAGTCTGCCAGCACGCTCATCTCGAATTTTTCGACATCCGCCAAATCCTGACGGCCTGCCGCTTCATACTGACTGATGGAGTCGCGCCGCTGCTTATTCATCTTTTCGATGATAGCAACCACGTCCGCCTCAGACAATTCGATACGTTCGTCCACCTCGCGTTGCTTGATAGCCGCGAGCAACAGACGAATAGCCGAAAGACGCGCCGTATCCTTGGCACGCATTGCGGCTTTCATATCATCGGTGATTTTCTGCTTAAGACTCATATCGCCTCCAATTGCCACGCACCCCGGAAGGCACGGCCAATCAGAAATTTAGCTTAGTAAAGCTTAGGCGGCAGAGTTTGACTACGCAGACGCTTGTAGTGACGCTTGACAGCGGCAGCCAGCTTGCGCTTGCGTTCAGCTGTTGGCTTTTCATAAAATTCGCGTGCGCGCAAATCGGTCAGCAGACCTGTCTTTTCTACAGAACGCTTGAAACGACGCATTGCGACTTCAAACGGCTCATTCTCTTTAACACGTACGGTTGTCATCTGCGAACTACCTTCTACCAAAAAATTGAGGGCGCGATTCTAGCAAAGCCGCTCCGGCATCACAACTCATATTTCAAGATGGAGCACAAATAAAGCGGATTAAATTTAACAAACGGTGATTCTGGCAAATTTCCGCTTGCCGACCTGAGCCACAACGACCCGACCGGAACTAACCACATCCGATTTGTCGTTCACGCGCTCACCGTCCAGCTTGACCGCCCCCTGCTCAATCATGCGCATCGCCTCCGAGGTGCTGCTGACCAGATCCGCCTGCTTCAATAACTGCGGCACGGCGATGCTGCCACCCGCCGCCACCACGCTGACTTCCGGCATATTGTCCGGCAACACGCCCTGACGGAAACGCGCCTCAAATTCGGCCAGCGCATTTTCTGCATCTTGCCGACTGTGAAAGCGCGCCACGATTTCCTGAGCCAACAATACCTTGATGTCACGCGGATTACGTCCGCCTTCCACCTCGGTGCGCCAGACTGCGATTTCACTCATGCTACGGAAAGACAATAATTCCAGGTAACGCCACATCAATACATCAGAAATCGACATCAGTTTGCCAAAAATTTCTTGCGGCGCATCGGTAATGCCGATGTAATTGCCCAGCGATTTGGACATTTTGTTCACGCCGTCCAGCCCTTCCAGGAGCGGCATGGTCAATATGCACTGCGCCGACTGTCCATAATGCCTTTGCATTTCCCGACCCATCAACAAGTTGAACTTCTGGTCGGTTCCACCCAGCTCCAGGTCCGCTTTTAATGCAACCGAATCATAGCCTTGCACCAAGGGATAAATGAACTCATGTATCGCGATAGGCTGGCTGTTTTTGTAGCGTTTGGAAAAGTCATCACGTTCCAGCATTTGCGCCACGGTATGCGTCGCCGCCAGCCTGATCAGATCCACCGCGCTGAATTTATCCATCCAGGTCGAATTAAATACAATCTCGGTCTTTTCAGGATCAAGCACCTTGAACACCTGATCACGATAAGACTGTGCATTTTCAAGTACTTGCTCACGAGACAATGGTGGGCGGGTGGTATTTTTTCCGGTCGGATCACCTATCATGCCGGTGAAATCACCTATCAAAAACAGCGCATGATGGCCGAGGTCCTGCAACTGGCGCATCTTGTTGAGCAACACGGTATGACCGAGATGCAAATCCGGCGCAGTAGGATCAAAGCCCGCCTTGATGCGCAAGGGGCGTCCCAGCGCCAGTTTCTGTTTCAACTCGGCCTCTATCAGCAGATCATCTGCACCACGTCTGATCAAATTCAGCGCGTCTGTTTGTGTCATTTCATTCATATTTTTTAAATCGAGTTCCAAGGGATCCGCTACCGCTCATCAGCATTACATACCGCCTGTCAATCGGGCGGCGCCAATCAGATTTTTTCTTCGCCAAATATCAGTTTAACCTTTGAGGAATAGCGTGTTTCTGTTAAAGTTCGCGCCTATGTAAAAAGCAACCTGCTGCCACAAGAAATCCGGCCAGCTCACGGAGACGCGAATGTTAACGCAAAACACGCTCAACCAAGAACGCAAAAAGAAATTACGCTGGTTTGTAACCATGTCAACCATGCCTTTGCTGGGTGTGGTCACCGCTTTCGGTCTGGTGCCAAGCAACAATCTCGGCTTGAACACCGGCAAAATCGCCATCCAACAATTGGCCTTGCCCGTTGCAACACCCGGCGAAACAGTCGCCACCGCATTCTGGCACACCGAACGCGTACAGCGCGGCGACACCGTTGCCGACTTGATGCAACGACTGAACATTAAAGATCCGTCCGCCAGCGACTATCTGCGCAACAGCGCTGACGCCAAATCTTTTCGCAAATTATCTTCCGGCAACGAAGTACAAGCCGAAACAGATGCTGCGGGCGCACTGGTTTCCCTGCGCTATCTGGGTGAACAAAACGCGCAAATCATAATAAAAAAACAGGGCGCAACCTTCAGCACTGAAACAATCGCCGCGCAACTGGAAAAGCGTTTATTTGTACGCACCGGCGAAATCAAGACCAGCTTGTATGCCGCCACTGACGAAGCCGGAATGCCGGAATCAGCCGCCAATCAGTTAACCCAGATTTTCAGCGGCGATGTGGACTTCCATCACGACCTGAAACGTGGCGACAAATTTACCGCCGTTTATGAAATGACCTACAGCAACGGCGCACTGGTGAAGGCTGGCAAAATTCAGGCCGCCGAATTCATCAATCAAGGCCAGGTTTATCGCGCCGTACTCTTCCAAAGCGATGAGAAACACAGCGACTACTACACGCCCGAAGGCAAGAGCTTACGCAAAGCCTTCCTGCGCTCGCCTATCGCGTTCTCGCGCGTCAGCTCCGGCTTCACAACATCGCGCTTCCACCCCGTACTGAACAAGTGGCGTGCGCACAAGGGCGTGGACTTTGCTGCGCCGATCGGAACTCCCGTCAAGGCAACCTCGGATGGCGTCGTGTCCTTTTTCGGCAAACAGAATGGCTATGGCAATGTCATCATGCTGAAACACCAGGGCCAACTCTCCACCGTCTACGGCCATCTGTCGCGCTATGCCAGGGGACTGCGCAACGGTCAGCGCATCTCGCAAGGCGATGTAATCGGCTATGTCGGCATGACCGGCATGACCAGCGGCCCGCATTTGCACTATGAATTCAAAATCAACGGCCAGCAGCGCGACCCGTTACGCGTAGCGTTACCCAATGCATTGCCTATCACGGGCACCAACAAAGTTGCATTCAAGTCCATGGCTGATAAATTTGTAGCGAGCCTGAACCAGCTGCGCAACACCAACCTCGCCAAACTCGACTAAACCAAGTTGAAAAAGAGTAGCGCGCATCGGCCCGAGCTATACGTCGGGCTGATGTCAGGAACCAGTCTGGACGGCATTGATGCCGTCCTTGTTGCTTTCAATCAGCCCAATCCCACACTCGTCAGCAAGTATTACCTGCCGTATGACGACGCGCTAAAGCAAGCCGTCCTGAACTTGCATCAACCGGCCCACAACGAGCTCCATCAGACCCAACTCATCGCCAATCAACTGGCCCGCCAGTACGCACAGGCCGTCAACGCATTGCTCGCGCAGGCCGGACATTCACCCGAAGAAATCATGGCCATAGGCTGCCACGGCCAGACCATACGACATTGCCCGGAGCAGGGTTACACGCTGCAAATCGGCAATGCTGCACTGCTGGCCGAATTGACGAATATCACCGTGGTCAGCGACTTTCGCAGCCGCGACATTGCAGCCGGTGGACAGGGCGCACCGCTGGTTCCCGCATTCCATGACAAAATACTGCGCGATACGGACCGACACCGCGTGATCGTCAACATCGGCGGAATCAGCAACCTGACCAACTTACCCCCTCGCAACAGCACGTCGGGTTTCGACTGCGGCCCCGGTAATCTGCTGATGGACGCATGGTGTTTGCAACATCGGGGCAAACCTTTTGATGCCGGTGGCGCGTGGGCTGCAACCGGAAAGGTCTTGCCGGCGCTGCTGGAACGGATGCTGAACGAACCATTTTTCGCGCTTCCGCCCCCCAAAAGCAGCGGGCGCGACCTGTTCAACATGGCGTGGCTACAAGGCAAACTTGAGGGAAGCGAATCGGCGGAAGATGTGCAGGCGACATTGCTGGAGCTGACCTGCCTGACCATTGCACAAGCCATACGCCTGCAATGCGGCGGCGCTCAGGATATTTACCTGTGCGGCGGCGGTGCACACAACCAGACTCTGCTCAAACGTCTGTCCGCCCTGCTGCCCGAATGCAGCGTGCAAACCACCGAGGCGGCGGGGATGGACGGCGACTATCTGGAAGCGATTGCCTTCGCTTGGCTGGCGCAACAAGCTTTGTACAAACACCCCGCCAATCTGCCCCAAGTCACCGGCGCAAAACACCCCTGCATACTGGGTGCAATTTATTCTGCATAAAAAAGGCGCGACATGTCGCGCCCTTCTTATTTATCAGTCCCGCAATTATGCCGAGAACGACGATCCGCAACCGCAGGTAGTTGTAGCGTTGGGGTTTTTGATAACGAACTGCGAGCCTTCCAGCCCTTCCGTGTAATCGATCTCCGCACCGACCAGATATTGAAAGCTCATCGGGTCGATCAGCAATTGCACGCCGTTCTTGGTCAGCACGGTGTCATCTTCGTTGGCAATTTCGTCGAAAGTAAAACCGTACTGGAAGCCGGAACAGCCGCCGCCGCTGACAAATACGCGCAGCTTGAGTTCAGCGTTACCTTCTTCCTCAATCAATTGTTTTACCTTATCGGCGGCACTGTCGGTAAACAACAGCAAGTCTTGCGATTCGGTTACGGCTGTTTCAGTCATTGCATTCATAATGTCTCCTTAAGATTATTGGGCACCACTTGTTTTAAACGTCAGCACATTTTCCTGGTCGCCGTCATTACTGTGAACCAGACGCCCTTCAAGAATCGCACCAACCTGAATTTCCAGCGCTTTGTAATGTACGTCGCCTGTGACACGCGCTTTGGTATGCAGTTCCAGATATTCACTTGCCGTCACTGCACCAAAAATAACACCATTGACCACCAGATGCGTGGCATTGACTTCACCGTTCACACATCCCTGTTCGCTCAACACCAGCGTGGACGGCTTGCCCGGCATCGCGATCACGTTTCCGTTCACCCGGCCATCAATGCGCATCCCGCCACTGAAACTCAAATTTCCATCAATGACCGTACCCGCGCCAATCAATGTATCAATCCGGTTTTGTGGCTTGCTGTGCTTCCTGTTGAACAAATTTTTCTCCTGACCTAAAGATTGACGCTCTGCCGTACGCGTGGCTCACGAGCGCCTTGCTCAAACAGTCGTACCTGAACATTTTGCAATTGCGCATCCGGGGGAAGCATGACGCTTTGCTCCAGCCGCTGATAATACTTGAAATTGAGTTTAAATTGGGCATACCCGGACACATCCGAGGGGAATAGCCGAGTCGTCTTCCGCCCGTTTTGCACAAGTGTCGCAATGAGTTGATAGCCGCCAATGAATTCCTTGACTCGCTGACCGCTCTGCACCAATAGCATACGCACACGATATTCACCATGAATCTGGTCGCGTTCCAGTGTCAAACGATGAATCGCCAACTCACCTTCCTTGCCATTCGTCGCCGTCAGATTCTGGAAAAAATTCAAGTCACCCTGCAAACGAATATTTTCTTCGTTCAAACTTTTCATCTGTTTGGCAGTTTCCTGACTGCGGCCCTGCTCCATCTGGATTTGCTGCTCGTATTGCGCAACCCTCCTGTGGAGTTGCACATTTTCATCGGTCAGCCCGGCAAGCCTTGTCTGCAAGCCGGTCAATTCACGCTGTGTTTCCCCGCGATGGAAACCGGCAAACTCCAGTCCGCTGTCATAAGCAAACCAGGCCAGCCCAGCAGCCGCCAGCACAAACGGCAACATCATGCTCCAACGCAAATACCAGACGATATGCGGGCGCACTGACAAACGCGGTGCGGCTATGCCGAACCTGCGCTTAACCCGGCGCAACGCCTTAATGGCAACCTCGCATCGTCATGTTCAGGGAAGCAATGGAACGATATTCAAGGCGGTATTTTCAGGAAGATCGAACATGATGTTCATATTCTGCACCGCCTGTCCTGCCGCACCCTTGACCAGATTGTCGATCACCGACAACACCACGACAGTATCTCCGCCCTGCGGCCGATGTACGGCGATGCGACAACGATTCGAGCCGCGCACCGAGCGCGTTTCGGGGTGGCTGCCTGCGGGCATCACATCAACGAACGCTTCATTTGCGTAGCGCTGCTCGAACAAGGTCTGCAGGTCCACATCGCGGGTCAGCCTGGCGTAGAGCGTGGCATGAATGCCGCGTATCAATGGCGTCAGATGCGGCACAAAGGTCAGCCCCACGTCATTACCCGTTATACGCGCCAGCCCTTGTTTAATTTCAGGGAGATGACGGTGACCGGCCACACCATAGGCTTTGAAGTTATCGCCCGCCTCGGCAAAAAGCGCAGGAATTTCCGCCTTGCGACCCGCGCCCGACACACCCGATTTGGCATCGGCGATCAGACTACCCGGCTCAATGAGACCCGCCTCAAGCAAGGGAATAAAACCCAACTGAACCGCCGTGGGATAGCAACCAGGATTGGCAATCAGGCGGGCTGATTTGATTTTCTCGCGATTGAGTTCCGGCAGACCATAGATGGCTTCAGCCACCAGATCCGGGCAGGCATGCGTCATGCCATACCATTTTTCCCATGACGTGATGTCCTGCAAACGGAAATCCGCCGCCAGATCAATGACCTTCACCCCTGCGTCCAGCAACCCGCGTACTTGCTGCATCGCAATGCCATTCGGGGTGGCGAAAAATACCAGATCGCATTGCTCCAGATGCGCTTCGTCGGGATGCACAAACAGCAAATCGACAAAACCGCGCAGACTGGGGAACATTTGGTTCACCGCCGTGCCGGCATCGGCGCGCGAAGTAATCACCCGCAACTCAACCTGTGGATGCAGCGCCAGCAGGCGCAACAATTCAACCCCGGTGTAACCCGTCCCGCCCACAATGCCAACTTTAATCATCTGTCGCCCCTTTTTGAATGCACGGCATGATAAAGCAAAAACCGCCCGAAGGCGGTTTTTGTAATTCGACCCAGCGATTAACGCTTGGAGAATTGTTTCCTGCGGCGCGCTTTACGCAGACCGACTTTCTTACGTTCAACTTCACGCGCATCGCGTGTCACCAAACCAGCCGCCTTCAAGACAGGCTTGAAGTCAGCGTTGTAGTCGATCAAAGCACGAGTGATGCCGTGACGAACCGCGCCAGCTTGACCGGCTTCGCCGCCGCCGGTTACGTTAACCATGATGTCGAACTGACCCAGTGTTTCTGTCAGAGTCAAAGGCTGACGCACAATCATGCGGCCTGTTTCACGGGAGAAGAACACATCAACCGGCTTGTCGTTAACGACGATGTCGCCTTTACCAGCCTTGATGAACACACGCGCCACCGCACTCTTGCGACGACCTGTTCCGTAGTTATAAGAGACAGTCATGATTACGCCTTCAACAAGTTAATGAGTGTCGGTTGCTGCGCTTCGTGTGGATGCGCAGAACCTGCATACACCTTCATCTTGCGCAACATCGCGTAGCCCAACGGGCCTTTAGGCAACATGCCCTTGACGGCTTTTTCCAGAACGCGGGCCGGATGACGGCCTTGCATCTTGGTGAAGTTAGTCGTGTACAGGCCGCCAGGATAACCTGTGTGGCGATGGTACAACTTGGCTTCAGCCTTGTTACCTGTTACTCGCAACTTATCCGCATTGATGACTACGACGAAATCGCCGGTATCCACGTGTGGGGTGTAAATTGCTTTATGCTTGCCGCGCAGACGCGAAGCAATTTGTGCTGCCAGACGGCCGAGCACTTGATCAGCAGCATCAACCAGAAGCCAGTCATGCTGGACTTCGTGTGCTTTTGCGGAAAATGTTTTCATATCCACTATTCCTAAAATCTATATTGAAACCTCGAAGGGCGCGAATTCTAGTGCATCTGCTCCGTCGCTGTCAAATGATATTTGGCTATACACATTACTTCCCGACCATTGCCATGGATAGCGCATGATAATTCACATGTCTGGTATTCAATTTTTGTTGCCAATTGTAATAAAATGACCGACTCTGAAAACCCGACGATACCGCTATGTCCTGGTTCGCAACCAACTTTATAAGCGCATTCATACTGCCCCCGCTGAGCCTGTTGCTCGTACTGTTGCCCGGCATCCTGCTGTTTTATCGCCACCCCGGGGTTGCACGCGGGCTGCTTATCGCCTCATTCGCACTATTCTGGCTGGCCTCCACCCCTTATATAGCCGAAGGTGCACTGCATCTGCTGGAACGGCAAACCTCCCCTCTGAACAAACAGGCACAGAGCGCCTCGGCCATTGTAATACTGGGCGGCGGCACATACTTCCATGCACCAGAATATACCGGTCAGGATACCGTCAGCGAACCCACATTGTTGCGCTTGCGCTACGGCGCCAGGCTACAGCGCGAATTCAAGCTGCCAATACTGGTGACGGGCGGCAAGCCGCTGGACAACAGCACCTCCGAAGCCCAACAAATGCGCGCGGTACTGGAACAGGATTTTCAGGTGCCGGTACGCTGGACCGAAGATGCCTCAGACAACACCCTGGAAAATGCGCGCAATTCCTTCGTAACCTTGCAAAAAGCAGGTATCCGAAAAATATATCTGGTTACCCATGCCTGGCACATGCCGCGCTCGGCTGACGTTTTTCGCCGCGCCGGATTCGAGGTGATTGAGGCACCCACTGCGTTTACCACGCGTTACCAGATCGACCTGCTGGCCTTCGTGCCGCGCGCAGAGTCATTGCATGACAGCAAAATATTTGTCCATGAAGTGATCGGTTTGCTCTGGTATCAGGCAAAATCACACGTTCACGGTTAATCAACACAGAGGATATGATGAAAGCACGCGTCAAATGGGTCGAAAACGTCGCCTTTTTAGGTGAAACCGAAAGCAACCATGCGGTACTGATGGATGGCGCTCCCGCTGCCGGCGGCCGCAATCTGGGCCCCCGCCCGATGGAAATGCTGCTGCTGGGTGCAGGCGGCTGCACCAGCTTCGATGTAATGTCCATTCTGAAAAAAAGTCGTCAGGCGGTGACCGACTGCTATGTGGAACTGGATGCAGAACGCGCCGAAACCGACCCCAAGGTATTTACCAAAATACACATGCATTTCGTGGTCAAGGGCAAGGGCATCAAGCCGGAGGTGGTTGAAAAAGCCATCAAGTTATCGGCTGAAAAATACTGTTCGGCCTCCATCATGCTGGGCGCGACCGCCCTTGTCACACACGACTTTGAAGTCATTCAGGAATAAGACTAAAGCCACACTCACGCGAAGGCGCCGAGGATGCGGAGAAATTCAAAAACAAAAAACCAGGTTAATTCCGTCACATAAATTGACATGAGGGCGAAGGGGCGGGTAACCTCAAAATCTCAAGGGATTGCCTTAGAATGGAACTGTCATGATAAGCAGAAAGCATCAGAGCGTCATTCGTGCTCAATTAACTGAATTTTCTTTGCCGCCGATTACAGACGGGCTGGTTCTTGGGCGACTATCGCCCATCGGTCACGTGGCGGTTGGTACGGCGTTGAGTTTATTGACTACAACAGCGTTTGAACACTTGCCTATAGAGGATGACGTCATCGGCGATGTGCTGATACGCAGCGCCATTTTACGTAAAACATCCAAGGAGCAGCTTATCAATTTTGTGCTTCAGGAAATCAAGCCGGTTATGGGTGCGGAAGAAATCATTCGTTTGGACATAAAAATCGAGATTTTGCTTGAGGTAAAGCAGTCATGAGTTCGGTTTTACAGGTTAAGGATTATCTTTGCACGCGCATGCTCAAAGTGGGCGCTTTTCAAAAGTACCGGGATGTCATCGTTGAGAGCGAAGTCAGACCGAATGTATTCGCCGTGTTTGACAGGGAAGATGTTTTTTTGGGTCTGGTGACAGCAAATCAGGCCGGGCTGTTTCCCGTGCGTGTATTTTCTGACTTGTTGGTGCGCAAAGAGCCTCAGCCAATCCTGCTGAATACGCCATTGGATGAAGTGATGGCTCGCTTTAAGGTTGAAAAGAGCGAATTTATTGCGGTCATTGATAATGGTAAATTTGTTGGCGTTGTTTCCGAACCCAGCCTGTTTGCCGGCTTGGTAAAAAAACTGGAGGCCGAACTCGACTATAGCAAGTTGGCCTCACTGGTATTTGAAAACACCTCCGAAGGGATCCTAATCGCCGATCCCACCGCTCACATCATTCACGTAAATAGTGCTTTTACCAAGACAACTGGCTACCAGCTTGAAGAAGTGGTCGGCAAAACGCCCAACATACTTCATTCCGGTTATCAGGATAAGGGATTCTATGAAGGAATGTGGCGAGCGTTGCTGGAAATCGGTGAGTGGGAGGGGGAGCTATGGAATCGCCGCAAAAATGGCGACATTTATCCGGAGTGGTTGCATATCAATGCAGTGCACGATGCGGATGGGAGGGTTGTCAATTACGTGGGCGTATTTTCGGACATCGGTCCAAATAAGGAGATACAACGCAAGCTGCAACAATTGGCTTTCTACGATCCGCTCACCGCTTTGCCAAATCGCCGCCTGTTCAATGACCGGCTTGAACACACTGTTTTACAGGCTGGTCGCCAAAATGAAGTTTTTGCACTGCTGTTCATTGATCTGAACAGGTTCAAGAATATCAACGATGCGTTTGGACATGCAACGGGCGATAAACTATTGAAGCACGTTGCAGCCTCTATCAGCAGGTCAGTACGCGAATGCGATACCGTGGCACGGCTGGGGGGCGATGAGTTTACCGTGATCCTGTCGGACTGCCATGAAATAAGATCGGCAGTGGCTGTTGCAAACAAAATCGGTCATGCCCTCAACGATCCGATTGCATTTGACGGTCATGAGTTTCTGGCATCGGCTGCTATCGGAATATCGCTCTATCCCGCAGATGGGGTGACGGCGGAGGAGATGACCCAAAGCGCAGATGTTGCGATGTTCAACGCTAAAAGTGAAGGCGTGGGATTTCGTTTTTATAGCCAGGAAATGAATAGCGGTATCGCCGATCAGCTGGCAATCGAATCAGCGATCAGAAATGGAGTAGAGAAAGGTGAATTTTGGCTGGCATGGCAACCACAGGTCAATCTGGCGGACAACACGATTATTGGTGCGGAGGTATTGGCACGTTGGCGGCATGAAGATAGGGATATTCCGCCCTGCCAGTTTATTCCTATTGCAGAAAATTCGGGTCAGATTGGCATGTTGGGAGATTGGATATTCAGGGCTGCGTTGGCGGAGGCGGATAAGTTCAATAAATTTTTTGATTGTCATTCGTTTCAGGTGGCCGTGAATTTTTCTCCATTGCAACTGAAGAATGACGATGCATCTCAGCTGGTGTCTGAAATGCTGGAAAAATACCATTTCGATCACGGCTGTTTGGAAGTGGAGATTACCGAAAGTGCTCTTGTGGATGGGCAACAAGGCGCAACGTCGTTCTTGAGTAAACTCAGAGAGCTTGGTGTTGGGGTGGCGATAGATGATTTCGGCACTGGCTATTCCAATCTTTCCAATCTGAAACGGTTTCATATCGATAAATTAAAAATAGACCAGTCATTCGTTTTCGATCTGGCAAAGAACCAGACCAGCCGACAGATTGTTGAAGCGATTATCAAAATGGCGCATAGCTTGGGGATGTCCACATTGGCGGAGGGGGTCGAGACCAAAGAGCACGCAGACCTGTTGCGCGAGATGGGGTGCGATTATGCGCAGGGTTATTTTTTCAGCCGTCCGATTGCGATGAGTGAATTAAAAAAGCTGTATCTTCCCTGCGCGGATGGAAAAGTTTACTTGGGCGATAAGGAAGTTTTCGAAAGCCATTAACTTCTATTGATCCGGTCAGATGAAGGAAGATATGAATCGGATACTAACTCGGCAACTGGATTCCGGCCTTCGCCGGAATGACGAATAAATCAGCGTTTCCTTAGCTTTTCTCCGCTTCCTCCGCGCCTGTCGCGTGGGATGATTTTAGGTTTTAAATCGTTACTTATCGCCGACACCATGAGCCAAGTTTTTCTTTATGACACCACGTTGCGTGATGGCACGCAGCGCGAAGATATTTCCCTGTCAGTTGATGACAAACTGGTTATCGCCAAACGGCTCGCGGACTTCGGTTTTCACTACATCGAAGGCGGCTGGCCAGGTTCCAACCCCAAGGATGCCGAGTTCTTCGCCCGCGCTGCCAAACTGGATTTAGGTCAGGCCAAACTCGCTGCCTTTGGTCGTACCCGGCAAAAGAACAGACAATGCGAACAGGACAGCAATTTACAGGCACTGCTGGAGGCCGCAACACCTGTCGTCACCATGGTGGGCAAGAGTTCGGACTACCACGTCAAACTGGTGCTCTCAGCTACGCTGGAAGAAAATCTGGCGATGATCCGGGACAGCGTGGCTTACATGAAAGCCAACGGGCGCGAAGTGGTGTTCGACGCCGAGCATTTTTTCGACGGTTTTCTGGCCAATCGCGACTATGCACTGGCGACTTTACAGGCGGCCTCCGAGGCGGGAGCCGACTGGCTGGTATTGTGCGAGACCAACGGCGGCAAGTTGCCGTGGGAAGTCGAGGAGATCGTGCGCGAAGTGGGACGGCATATCCGTACCCCGCTGGGCGTGCATTGCCACAACGACAGCGGTTGCGGCGTTGCCAATTCACTGGCGGCGGTACGCGGCGGTTGCACCCAGGTGCAAGGCACCATCAACGGCTATGGTGAGCGCGTCGGTAACGCCAATCTGACCACCATCATCCCCAATCTTCAGCTCAAGATGGACAAGCAGGTGGTTACGCCTGAACAGTTGCGCGAACTGACCTCGCTTTCCCACTACATCGCGGAGGTGGTCAACCTCAAGCACTACGCCCATGCCCCTTACATCGGCCATAGCGCCTTTGCCCACAAGGGCGGCATCCACGTGGCGGCCATTCTGAAAGCGGCCGACACCTACCAGCATATCGACCCGGCGCTGGTCGGCAATCAAATGCGCTCGGTGGTATCCGAGTTGTCGGGGCGCGGCAATATCCAGTTCCATGCCAAGGCGCTGGGTATTGATCTGAACAATGAAGATGCACAGCGCGTGCTGGGCCACATCAAGCATCTGGAACACGAAGGTTTTACCTTTGAGGCGGCTGAGGCCAGCGTAGAACTGATGCTGCACCGCCTGCGCCCGGACTACACGCAACCATTTGAATTAATTGATTATTTTGTAATCACCGAGCGCCGCCAGAGTCGTGGATTATTGTCCGAGGCGACGGTCAAGGTAAAAGTGAGGGGCGAAGTGAAATTTGTCGCTGCCGAAGGCAACGGCCCGGTCAACGCCCTTTCGACCGCCCTGCGCAGCGGCCTGGCAGATGTTTACCCGGTGCTGAAAACCGTGCGCCTGATCGACTACAAAGTGCGGATTTTAGACAGCGCCAACGGCACCTCAGCGCAGATCCGCGTACTCATCACCTTCCAGGGCGGCGGCCACGTCTGGACCACCGTCGGCGCCAGCGCCAACATCATCGACGCCAGCTGGCACGCGCTCTCGGACAGCCTGGAATATGCGCTGGTGAAATTACAGCCGGTAGCGGGTAGCCAGTAGCAAGGCGGGGGGATAAAGCGCGGAGCGCGTATCCACCATCATGCGAATACGCCCCTACGCCGCGCCCCATCTCGGCAGCAAGGTGTTCGGCACGCCGAGGTGGTCGAGGATGCGCGCCACCACGAAATCCACCATATCCTGCACGCTGGCAGGCATGTAGTAGAAGCCCGGATTAGGCGGCATGATGACCGCACCCGCATGGGCCAATTTGAGCATGTTCTCCAAATGAATCGCCGAAAACGGCATTTCACGCGGCGCTAAAATCAGCGTGCGTTTTTCCTTGAGCATCACATCGGCGGCTCGGGCGATCAGGTCGTCGCTGATACCGGCAGCGATTTTGCCCAGTGTACCCATGGTGCAGGGGCAGATCACCATCGCATCGCCCGGATTCGAGCCGGAGGCCATCGGCGCGTACCAGTCGTCGCGCCCGAACACGCGCAACGCGCCGCTGAATTCGCCCAGACGTTCGACCAGCATTCGCTCGGCATCTTGCGGGCGGCTCGGCAGCACCAATCCCATTTCCTGCTTGGCGACGATCTGTGCCGCCTGTGAATACACCAGATGCACGCGCTGCCCGCCGTTCAGCAGACATTCCAAAAGACGCATTCCGTAAGGCATGCCTGACGCACCGGTAAAAGCGAGGTTAATGGTTTTCAAGAGATACTGAGCTCCGATTTATTAAAATATTGTCCACAAAAAACACGAAAAAATTCACAAGCCAACCCGTCCACTCACGTGCCCAGTTTCATTCACGATCCCTCAAGCAACTATCCCGTCTTTTTCTGTTCGTGATTTTGCGAGCATCCGCTGCACGGGTTGCCTGCTTACCCATTTTCGTGTTTTTCGTGGACAGATTCTTGCATGAAACGTGCGGCAATCAGACCGTTCACCGCGCCGAACACCAGTGCTGCGGCGGCAAAAACTGGAATCAGATAAGCGATACCCGCATGGGGGATCAGCCACAGATAAACCACCGTCATCTGCCCTGCGATGTGTGCGAACGCGGCGTAAATACTCTGACTGACAGGGCCGAACCAGCGCGACGGCAGATGTTGCGCAATTGCCAGCACCAGCAGGCTAAGCAATGCGCCGGACAAGCTAAGAAAAAAACCCGGAGTGAGAAAATTTCCGAACAACAGACTACCCGCGAACACCCGCAGCAACGAAACCCACGCGGCGGTACGCCAGCCGTATTTCGCCAGCACGATCAAGGTAACGATATTGGCCAGTCCCGGTTTTACGCCGGGTAAGGGCGAGGGAATCGCCGCCTCCAGCAGGGTCAAGCCGAGCGCCACCGCCGCCATACGCGCAACATGATGGTCTTCGGCAGTGGCGTGAAGCAGGATCGAAGAGTGGTTTTCCCCTTCTCCCTTCCCCCTTCGCTCAAAACAACGAGCGCAAAGCGCGACTATGTTTTTAGGCGAAGACCCCTGCGGTCTTCCATCCGCTTTCTGCATTTCAGTAGTTAAGGCTGTCATAGCGTTTATGGCTGCCGACCAGCTCGACGCTCACCTGATTAGGCAGGCACAGCGCGATTTCGCCGGCTTGTTCCAGCCAGCCCTGGCGCACGCAATACTGGCGCGGACTGGGGTCGGAAGCGATGCGGGCTTTGCGATGCTGAATAGCGATGATACTGATACCCAGCGGGCCGGGGACTTCGATTTTCTGGTCGCGCGATAGCGGCACTTCGCGGAATATTTTCCCGCCGCTGCGTATCACCGCCTTGTCGGCGAGTTCGCCGCTCCACAGTTTGAAGCTGAGCAGCAGCACGCAAAAACCACCTAATGCCAGCGTCAGCCAGTCGCCGGGCTTGATGTGTTGCAGCATGATGTCAGGTCAGCTCGCGGTGGCGCAGCAACACTTGTTGCTGCTGTTGAAAATGCTGGCTGAGTTTCTCGCTGATATACACCGAACGATGTTGCCCTCCGGTACAACCTATCGCCACGGTAAGATAGCTGCGATTGTCTGCAATGAAGTGGGGCAGCCAACGCGCTATAAAGCCGCTTATATCGTCAAACATTTCCTGAGCTGCGGGCGTGCTTTGCAGAAATTCGATCACGGGTGCATCCCGTCCGGTCAGAGGGCGCAGTTGCGGGGTGTAAAACGGGTTGGGCAGGCAACGCACATCAAAGACAAAGTCGGCATCCAGCGGAATGCCGTGCTTGAAACCAAATGATTCGAACAACAGCGTGAGTTTCGCACGATCGAGCTGAATAAACTGCTTGATCCAGTTGCTGAGCGCATTGGTTTTAAGCTCGCTGGTGTCGATGTGGTGCCCGATGTTGCTGATTTCGGCCAGCAGTTCACGCTCGTACTGAACGCATTCGGGCAAGGTACGCACCCCGTCGCTCAACGGATGCATGCGGCGTGTTTCGGAAAAACGCTTCACCAGAGTGTCTGTCTTTGCATCCAGAAACAGCACATGCACCGCAAAATCCTTTTGCATTATCTGCAACAATATCTCCGGCAGTCTCTGTACGCTGTTGGCACTGCGCACGTCAATACTGACTGCAATATCGACATATCCCGCAGCCAGCAAATAATCCACCAAACCGTTCAGCAGTTCGGCCGGCAGGTTATCTACGCAGTAAAAACCGCTGTCTTCCAGCACTTTGAGCGCGACACTCTTACCCGATCCGGACAGGCCGCTTAACACGAATAGCTGCATCTTAGTCCAGACCTCGCTTAGCGATTCGTGGCTTGACAGTTGTCATGGCCATTAGTCACTTATCAACATTTGATCGTGCCGACTGATGAATTCCTGCATGGTATTGATGCCGCGTTGTTGCAGCACGAAGTTGCGCGCTGCGGTTTCCACCAAGACCGCGAGGTTACGACCTGCCACCACGGGGATACTCACCGTGTTGATTTTTACACCAAGAATGTCCTGGTGCGTGGCCGCCATGGGCAGCCGTTCCATTCTTGACAGATCGCCCTCTTGCGTCCTGTGCAGATGCACGACGAGCTTCAGGCTCTTCTTGCGTCGCACGGCTGTTTCGCCAAACATGGTGCGGACATTCAACATACCCAAACCACGCACTTCGAGAAAATCGCGCAACAAGTCAGGACAGCGGCCCTCCAGCGTATCCGGCGTGATGCGATGCAACTCAACCACATCATCGGCCACCAGGCCGCTGCCGCGTGTAATGAGTTCCAGGCCCAGTTCACTCTTGCCGACTGCGCTCTCCCCGGTAATCATGACACCCACACCCAGCACATCCAGAAACACGCCATGGCGCGTCGTGGTTTCAGCCAGTTCCATGGCAAGATAATGACGGATCAGCCACATCAAATGCACGCTAGTCTTGGCAGAAGCGAACAGCGGAATGCTGGAACGATTAGCGAAACTGATCAGCTCCGGCGGAATATCGGCTGTGCCCGCCACGATCAGACAAGTCGTGCCATTTTGCTCAATTTGTTCAAAAGCCTGATCGCGCTCGACCAGGCTCAAGTTGCGCAGATAATCGAGTTCGATTTCACTCAATACCTGCACCCAACTTGGATGAATCAGACTGAGATGCCCGACCATTTCACGGTTGGAGGCTTCAACGGCTTCGCTGTCTATAATACGATCTATTCCATCGGTACCCGCCACGCGAGTAAGCTCCAGGCGCACCTGTTTATCTTCAAACAATTTCCGGATATTCACCTGGCTCATGCCGCGCCGTTCCAGTCACAAAACAGCTGATGGGTGCTGACGCTGTCTTCGCAGGCCAGCAACAGCTTGCGGAAGGCTTCATCGCTGAACATCTGCGCCAGCTCACCGAGAAGTTGCAAATGCAAATCCGTGGCCAACTCGGGAACCAGCAACACGAAAATCAGCGTAACAGGCTGACCATCCGGAGCATCGAATGGAATAGGATGGGTGGTTTTAACAAAAGCTGCCGTCGCCTCGCGCAGCTTCGGAATGCGTCCATGCGGAATTGCCACGCCTTGCCCCAACCCTGTCGAACCCAGTTTTTCACGGGCAAACAGGCTGTCAAACACTTGGCTGCGTGCAATCTGCAGATGGTTTTCAAACAGCAAACCCACGCGTTCAAACACGCGCTTTTTGCTGGTTGATTCAGTATCCAACAGAATATTGTCGGGTACCAGAATTCGGCTGATTAAGTTCATCGTCGTAATGCCCTAAGCAAAAATGGGCGGCATTGCTGCCGCCCATAATGTTCTATTCTTCTGCTACGGCCTGATTGCCTGTTTCATCGTGGCGTCTCGCAGACAGCTTTTCCTTGTGCTTGATCACTTGACGATCCAGCTTATCAACCAATGCATCTATCGCGGCATACAGATTTTCGTCCTCGCACTCGACGAAAACGTTTTTTCCGCTGATGTGTACCGTGGCTTCGGCTTTTTGTTTGAGCTTCTCAACGGAAAGGATGATGTTCACATCCATGACATTGTCGAAATGGCGTTTGATTTTACTGAACTTGCCCGTCGCATATTCGCGAATGGCAGGAGTGATTTCCAGGTGGTGTCCGGTTATATGGAGGTTCATTTTGTGCTCCTTGTTTTAAAGTGATTTACGGAGATTCACCGGGAGTATATGCAACGCTTCCCGATACTTTGCTATGGTGCGTCGGGCAACTACAATGCCCTGCTGCGCCAGGATTTCTGACATGCGTCCGTCCGTAAGTGGTTTACATGTATCTTCACCGCCGACCAATTGTTTAATCAGTTCGCGTATTGCGGCAGAAGAACAGATGCCACCACTTTCCGTGACCAGACCGCTGCCAAAGAAATATTTAAATTCATAAATTCCGCGCGGGGTACGCATAAACTTTTGCGTGGTACTGCGCGAAACAGTTGATTCGTGCAACTCCAGCGCGTCGGCTATTTCGCGTAACACCAGGGGACGCATGCCGATTTCGCCATGTTCCAGAAAAGCCCCCTGCCGCTCGACGATGGCCTGCGCTACCCGCTGAATAGTCTCAAAACGTTGCCGCAAGCTTTTGACCAGCCAACTCGCTTCCTGCAATTGCGCCACCAGCGGCGCGCCCGACTTGTCATCGCGCTGCTGCAAAATGTTCGCGTAAAGCTGATTGACGCGCAGCTTGGGCATCGCGTCAGAATTGAGCCGTGCGCGCCATTTGCCCTTGTGCTTTTCGACAACGACATCGGGTGTTACATAATCTGCAACACTCCGGTCAAACTCCTCACCCGGTTTCGGGTTAAGGCCGACAATCATGCTCTGCGCGGCACGCAGATTATCATCCGAACAACGCAGCAATTTTTTGATTCTGGCAAAGTCATGCGCCGCTACCAGATCAAGATGCTGACTCACCAGACAGATCGCCAGATCGCGTTGCTCTGTCTCTTCAGGCAATGCCTTGAGTTGCAGCGCCAGACATTCGCTCAAGGTACGTGCGCCGATGCCTGGCCGGTCGAGGTATTGCAACTGCACCAGCGCGGTTTCAAGATCATCCAGCGTAATGGCAAGCTCCGTCGGCAGAATCTCGACCAACTCGTCCAGGTCTTGTGCCAGATAACCGTTATCGTCCAGCGCATCAATCAACATCCCGATCACCTGCCTGTCCTTGCGGTCCAGCTGGCTCATTGATAACTGGCTATGCAGATACTCACGCATGCTGGCTTGTTGAGCCGCCTGCTCAGGATAAGCATCGTTTTCATCGTCGTCACCGCGTGGCCCGGCAACGCTGGTATCCCACTCAATAGTTTCTGCGGAACGATTGTCATCATCGCTCCTGCTTTCCGCAGGGCTGTCGTTTCCCGCGTCGGCACTGCTGCCCGACTCACCGGAAAAGTTGTTGAATCCCCCCTCTTCGGCCAATTCCAGCATGGGATTTTCATCCAGCATGCGCGCGACTTCCTGTTGCATCTCCTGCGTGGAGAGTTGAAGCAGCCGGATTGCCTGCTGCAACTGAGGCGTGAGCGTCAGCTGCTGGGACATGCGAAGTTGTAAAGATGCTTTCATTACCTGATTTTATAACTGGAATTTTTCCGGGTCGGTTTTACTTCAAAGCTTGAAGTGTTCACCCAGATAAACCTTCCTCACGCCCTCATTGTAGATGATTTCATCCGGCTTGCCTTCTGCCATGACCGCTCCGGCATTAATGATATAGGCGCGGTCACAAATACCCAGCGTTTCGCGCACATTATGATCGGTAATCAGCACGCCGATGTTGCGCTCTTTGAGAAAGCCGATGATTTTCTGAATATCCAGCACGGCAATGGGATCAACACCCGCAAACGGTTCATCGAGCAGAATAAAGCGCGGAGCGGTCGCCAGCGCACGGGCGATTTCCACCCGGCGACGCTCTCCGCCGGACAGACTGATCGCCGGATTATCCCGGATAGACTGGATATTCAGATCCTGCAGCAATTCTTCCAGCCTGCGCCCAATATCTTCATCAGATAAATCCTGCAACTCCAGTACCGCCTGGATGTTTTGCGCCACGGTCATGCGACGAAAAATAGAGGCTTCCTGCGGCAGATAGCCCAAACCCAGACGCGCGCGGCGATGTATGGGCATACGCGTAATATCTTGATTATCAATCAGTATTTTACCTCCATCGGCGGAAATCAAACCGACAATCATATAAAACGAGGTGGTCTTACCCGCTCCGTTGGGGCCCAACAGCCCTACCACTTCACCGCTATTGACCGATAACGACGCGTCATGCACCACGGTGCGCAAGCCGTAATTTTTTTTCAGGGCGACAGCACGCAATTCACTCATTTGTGCTCCGCTGATGGAATGCCGGGCTTGGGCGCATCGGCCTCACTGGCCGATTTTGGCTTGGGGTGCAGCACTGCGTGTACCCGCTTAGGCGCACCATTGTCCGAGGTTGCATCCTGTCCGTCCGCCTGAAAAATTTCGGTTTTCGCGTTATAGGTAATGTGCGCGCCGCGCACTTCATCCAGCGAGCGCTTGACCCGCGCCTGCACGTAAAAATCTACCGTATCAGCGCGCGTATTGTATTCGATGCGTTCGGCGTAGCCTTCCACATATTCGTTCAGGCCTTCGCGCTTTTGCCTGAAACTGGCGGTGCGGCCATAAGCCGTTCCGAGCTTGAAGCCTTCCTTGTCCTGCACGACGACAATCTTGTCGCCGCGTATCACCATCGTGCCCTGGGTCAATACCACTTTCCCGGCGAAGGTACTGATCTGTTTGGCATCATCGACCATGACCTGGTCCGCATCAATATTGACAGGTTTGTCGCGGTCGGCACGCTCGGCATAACTTACCGGGGTACAGAGCAGCAATAAAATCAACAACAGCAGTCTATTTTGCATTGGGCAAATGTTCACTTCTGACGTGAGAGAGCAGTTTCAGGGTGCGCGCTTTATTATCCATTTCCATACCGGTTGCATGTACTGTGTTGTTGGCATTGACAATAGTGACCGCCTGGTCGGTATTTGCCCAATCCTGATCAGGCAGGACGCGCAGATATTGGGTTCGCAAAGTGAGCGCTGACTGATCACCGGCAGCTTCCCGCACCACGCTGACGTTGTCCTGAAAAATCACTTCATCGCCACGGCTGGAGATGACGCCGCGTTTCCCGGCCATGTGAACAGTGGGGCGTTCGGCGGTCAGCATCGTCAAACGCGGCAATTCAATTTCGGTGCTGTCATTATCGGGATAATGCCTCAGCTGCTGTGCCGACAAAAGGAAGCGCGGCACCCCCTGCTGGTCCATTTTGATAGCGGAAAAATTGCCCATAATGACATCTGGATCGTGGCGCCGATTATTGTCAGCCGTGACCGCTTCCTGTTGCACCTGGCTGTCCAGCCAGTAAACAAAGGCGAGAAGTGCCAGCAAGGGCAACAGCGGCAGCCAATAACGGGATCGAGAAACGACAGTCATTCCAAATAAGGTGCCAACTGCGCGTCCAGCGTGCCTTGCACCGACATAATCAACTCGCAGGCCTCACGCACCGCGCCATGTCCGCCGCTGCGTTTCGTCACGTAATGGGAATGCTCGCGCACCAGTCGCGGCGATTCCGGCACGCTGATCGCCAGTCCGACATGGCGCATCACGCACAGATCCACCACGTCATCCCCCATGTAAGCTGCGGCGTCGCGCGGCAAATCAAGCTTGTCGAGCAAATCGACAATTGCGTCGAGCTTGCGCTCCGCGCCCTGATAAACATGCGCAATACCCAGATTTTGCGCGCGCATCTCGACACAGCGCGAAGTGCGCCCGGTGATGATGGCAACCTCTACTCCGCTGGCACGCAACATTTTTACGCCGTGTCCATCCAGCGAGTTGAAGCGTTTAAATTCCTCGCCGGAATCGGACAGAAACAACCCTCCATCCGTCATGACGCCATCCACATCAAATGCGACCAGGCGAATTAATTTTGCACGGCTTATAAACATGGGTATCTCCTGAGAAAATCTGGCTGGTAGCCAGTAGCGGGTAGCAATGCGGTCTTAAATAATTTTTGCGTGCAACAGGTCATGCATATTCAACGCGCCAACCAGTTGGCGCTGCTCATTCACCACCAGCATCTGATTGATATTGAATTCTTCCATCAACTGCACCGCCTCAACCGCCAGACTGTTCGGGCTGATACAGCGCGGGTTGGCCGACATCACGCTGCGCACCGGGGTGCTGCTGAAATCCAGCTTTTTTTCCAGCGTGCGACGCAAGTCGCCATCGGTAAAAATACCCAGCACGGCTTCATTTTCATCCACTATCGCCGTCATGCCTACGCCTTTACGGGACATTTCCATCAGCGCTACGCTCAGCATGGCATCGTCACGCACCATCGGCACGCGTGTGCCGCTGCGCATGATGTCGCACACCAGAGTCAGCAAGCGTCGCCCCAGACTACCGCCCGGATGAGAACGGGCAAAGTTTTCCGAGCTAAAACCCTTGGCATCCAACAAGGCTACCGCCAACGCGTCGCCCAACGCCAAAGAAGCGGTGGTGCTGGCAGTCGGCGCCAGGCCCATCGGACAGGCCTCTTTATCCACCGCCGCATTGAGATGCACATCGGCCACTTGCGCCAGGCTGGAGGCCGGATTGCCGGTCATGCTGATCAGCTTTGCACCTTCGCGCTTAATGATGGGCACGATAGTCATCAGTTCCTGGCTTTCGCCGGAATAAGACAGCGCAATGAACACATCCTCGCTGGTGACCATACCGAGATCGCCGTGACTGGCTTCGCCCGGATGCACGAAATAAGCAGGAGTCCCCGTACTGGACATCGTCGCCGCAATTTTGCGCGCAATGTGCCCCGACTTCCCCATGCCGCTGACGATGACGCGCCCTTCGCAGCGCAGAATCACATCCAGCGCATGTAAAAAATTGTCGTCAAGACGCGTACTGAGCGCCTGCACGGCAGCAGCTTCGATGTCCAGCACCTGACGGCCAAGTTCAAGCAAACGCGGTGCAGCGGAGATAAATTTATTCATGCGGCGCATTATAGCAAGGTAGCTGCCGGACGCCAGTCGTTCACGCAACAACTTGGATTGCAAATCCAAGGTTGTGCCGGGAATCAATGATGACATGACGGATTTATCGTCATAGTCGGAATTGAATTGTCATATCAGCCCCCTGCGCTCCAAGTCGCCAGTCGTTAGCCGGTGCGTTTTCCGCCCAATCATTTTTAACTTTGCAAACCGTGCATTAGTGCGGCATTATCGGGGTCGCAACATCACACACTTACAATGGAAAACTCACTTTCGCCCGTACTTATTCTGCTTGCCACCGCCGTACTTGTGGTGGTGGTTTGCCGCATTCTACGTTTGCCGGTGATGCTGGGCTATCTCACCGTCGGTATTTTGATCGGCCCGCATGCCTTTGGCTGGATTCCCGACTCAGCCAGCACACGCCACCTGGCCGAATTTGGCGTGGTGTTCCTGATGTTCAGCATCGGCCTGGAATTCAGCCTGACGCGACTAAAGGCAATGAAGCGCACGGTGTTCGGCTTGGGCAGCGCGCAGGTGATTGCCACCACGCTACTGGTCATGTTCGCAGCCTGGCTGTCCGGCATGGATTGGCGGGCGGGATTGGCGTTAGGCGGCATACTGTCAATGTCATCCACGGCCATAGTCAGCAAAATGCTGGTCGAGCGAGCCGAACTCAATCTGCCTTACGGGCAGCAAATGATGGGGGTGTTGCTGTTTCAGGATCTGGCCGTCGTACCCTTGCTGATTATTATTCCCGCCCTGGCTTCCCAACCCGACAATCTTCCTGCCACGCTGGGCTACGCGATGCTCAAGGCCACAGTGGTGTTATTGATCTTGCTGGTGTTCGGCCAGCACGTCATGCGCCGCTGGTTTCACGTCGTGGCAAGCCAGAAATCGTCCGAATTATTTACGCTCAACGTGCTGTTCATCACGCTCGGTTTGGCTTATTTCACCGAACTGGCCGGACTGTCTCTGGCACTGGGCGCGTTTGTGGCCGGCATGCTGATTTCCGAAACCGAATATCGCTATCAGGTGGAAGAAGACATCAAGCCGTTCCGTGACGTACTGCTGGGACTGTTCTTCGTCACCATAGGCATGAAGCTCAGCCTGAGCGGCATGTTGGCCAATTTCGGCTGGATACTGCTGGCCCTTACCTCTCTGATTTTGCTCAAGGCCTTGCTGGTCACCCTGCTGGCACGCGCTTTTGAAGGAAACTGGGACGTGGCCTTGCGCAGCGGTATCGGCCTGGCGCAAGCGGGCGAATTCGGCTTCGTGCTGTTGACGCTGGCTGATGATGCGCATTTATTGCATGGTGCGGCACTACAAATCACACTCGCCACCATGCTGCTGTCCATGCTGGCCGCCCCTTTCCTGATTCAATACGGCGAAGCCATCGCACGCCGTTTTTCCTCCGCCGAATGGACCAACCGCGCCTTGCAAATGCATCAGATCGCCATCCAGAGCATGTCCAGCACCGGTCACGTCATCCTGTGCGGTTACGGGCGCAGCGGACAAAAACTGGCGAGCATTCTCGACGAGGAGAAGCTGCGTTTTATCGCGCTCGACCTTGACTCACATCGTGTGCGTGAAGCGGCTGCCGCCAAAAAGAGCGTGGTCTACGGCGATGCAGCCAAACGCGAAGTGCTGATGGCCGCCGGGTTGATGCGCGCCAAGGTGCTGGTGGTGAGCTACAAGGACAAACATTCCGCATTGGCCATTTTGCGTCACGTTCAGGAGCTGCGCCCTGATTTGCCGGTCGTGGTGCGTGCCAATGACGACACCAACATAGAAATACTCAAGAATGCGGGTGCAGCCGAGGTGGTCGCCGAAGTGCTGGAGGGCAGCATCATGCTGGCCTCGCAGGCCTTGCTGCTGGCCGGTGTTCCGCTCAACCGCGTAGTTCGCCACGTTCAGGAAAACCGGGCGCGTCGTTATGCCATGTTTAACGGTTATCTGCGCACCTCGCGCGACGACGGAATTGAAATCAGTGATGACATGCAACCGCGCTTCCTGAACGTCCTGCTCAAAGCGGATTCAGCCGGCGTCGGGAAACGCCTGCGCGAAATTGAACTGGACAGTTTAAACATCGAGGTGAAAGCCGTGCGCCGCTACAACGTCCACGGTGCACAACCCAGCGAAGAAATGCTGCTGCAAACCGGTGATGTGCTGGTACTGCTCGGCCTGCCTGAGGCACTGGAACTCGCCAGAATCAGGCTACATCAAGGCGAAACATAAAAACAATTATAAATCAAATAGTTACAACGGCATCAGGCTTTTTCTCAGCGCAACCTACATTGCTATATCCTCAAGCAACTTTGCGAGTTATTGCCCACGGGGCAATATTCCCGCCAGCAACCGCCTTACCGGCGTCGGAATCGCAGCATGTAATGCTTCAGCCACATCCATCCACTCGCTCCCCGACTGTTGCACCTGCAACGGTTTATGCGCAAGGTTGAGCAGCAGCGGGGTGATGTGTAGTTTGAAATGGGTAAAGGTATGGCTGAATGCAGGCAGTGCGACTTGTTCGGCGATCTTCCAGCCCTTGCGTTGCGCATAATCGGCCAGTTCCTCATCCCCTTCTTCCAGTTGCGGCAGGCACCAAAGCCCGCCCCAAATACCGGCCGGGCCGCGTTTTTCCAGCAGGATGTCGCCACCCGACATCGCCAGCAAAAAAGTCGCGTGCCGCTCCGGCACGACCTTGCGCGCTCGCGGCGTGGGCAGTTCGGCGACGCGTCCGGTTTGCAAGGCAACGCAATCCCGTTGCACCGGACATAAGTCACACTTCGGTTTGCTGCGCGTGCACAGCGTCGCCCCCATATCCATCAAGGCTTGTGTGTAGATTGCAACATCCTGCTGCGGCAACAAGTCGTCGGCCTGCTGCCAGAGTTGCACTTCTACCGATTTGACGGCGGGCGAGCCGTTGATGCCGCAATAACGCGCCAGCACGCGTTTGACGTTGCCGTCGAGAATGGCGTGACGCTGATGAAAGGCCTGGGCGCAGATGGCGGCGGCGGTGGAACGACCGATACCGGGCAATTCGAGCATCTGTGCAAACTGGCGCGGGAATTCGCCTCCGTGCTGCGCCACAACCATACGCGCGGCACGGTGCAGATTGCGTCCCCGCGCGTAATAGCCCAGCCCGCTCCAGTGCGCCAGCACCTGCTCCTCGCTGGCGTTGGCTAACGCTGCAATGCTCGGAAAGGAAGCGACAAAGCGCTGATAATAGGGAATCACCGTGGCGACCTGAGTCTGTTGCAACATGATCTCGGACAGCCACACGCGGTAGGCATCAGCTCCCTGCCACGGCAGGTCGTGGCGGCCATGCGTGTGCTGCCAGGCGATGAGCGAGGTTGAAAACGACGACATAAATAGCGGGTTGAATTGAACAGAACTAGCGACTAACGTCAGCATTCTATCTGAACAATCCCTTGAGGCCGCCCTTCAACTGATCCTGCAATTTGTTTTTGACCCCGGTCTTGATCTTTTCTTTCGCCGCTTCGCCGAGCATTGCGCCGAAATCCAGCGTGTATTTCAAATCGGCGAACGGGCCGCTGACACGCACCGGGACGGTGATGCCGCCCACCGCATCCCTGCCGCCCTGCCCTTCCAGCGTCTTGGCCAGCGTAGCTTTGGCAAGGTAGTTCATGCTATCGTTGCCGATGTTGATGTCGCCGTTGCCGGAGAGGCGCAGCAGCGGCGATTTCAGCGACAGGTCGTCGTTATGCGCCACGCCGTTGTTCACCTTGAAGGTAGCCTTGAGTTCGCTAAAGTCGGTCTTCTCGCCCTGGTTGGCCGATTGCGTCTGCGCGCTCGCGCCGCCCTTGCCGAACATGCCTTGGGCGTCGCGCAGCTTCTTGGCGATGTTGATACCCTTGATCGCGCCATCAGCGAGGTTCAGCGACAGGTTGCCGTTGAGCGCCTTCTTCATGGCGCCGACGGTATCGCCGCGCATGGTCAGATTCACACCGACGTTGCCCCGGCCTTCCAGCGTGTCGAAGTTCGCCGCATCCTTAGTCAGTGCAGCCACATTGATGCCGCTGAGGGTCTGGTTGACCGAGATGACCGGCGCGGCCTGCGCATTGACGCTGACGCTGCCTTTCATGTTGCCCTGATAGAGATTGGCGGACAGCGGACTGAATTTGACCTGACCGTTATGCGCCTTCACATCCAGACGCACCTGGCTTGATTTGATATTTGCCACTTTAAGTTGTCCGATACGCAGGCTGCCGTCCAGATTGAGGCCGCGCAAGGCCGACAAATCCAGCGGTTGTTCAGGCGTATTGGCTTTCGCCTCGTTCTTCTTCGGCAGGTACAGATCGGCATCGAACTGATCGACATCCACGTCGAAATTGATCGCCGGATTAGCAAAGCCGTTCACGCCCACTTTAGCCTTGACCTGACTTTGCAACAGACCGCCCGCCAGATTGGCCTGCACGCTCTGTTTGATCGCATCAAGCTGTACGCTGCCCTTGAGTTCGCTGCTCACCGATTTGTTCGGCAATTTATCGCCCGTGGCAGTCACCGCCAGCGTCAGATTGCTCAGGTTGAATTGCTTCGCCTCGAAATTGCCCGACAAGGGCGAGGCGAGTTTGACCTTGAAAGCCTGCCCGGCCTGCTTCACATCCAGGTCAAGCGTCAAAGCGCCGACCTTGAAGGATTGCGCATTGCCTTCCAGTCCGGGGATCGAAAGTGCAGCAACAATGTTGCCTATCGCGCCGTCCAGTCTGGCATTCAGCGTCAGCTTGTCGCCGGAAAATTTGTCACGGGTCATGCTCAAGGCAGGCGCATCCAGTGTCACATCAAAGCTATCCTTGACCTTCGTGCCGGTCGCATTCAGCTTGAATTTATTTGCGCCATATTCCTGCGCAGCCAGATTTGCGCTCGCGTCCCCGCTGGCTTTCAGCTTGAGATTGGAAATATCCAGCGCCGCCCCGCTGACTTGCAAATCCATATCGGCCAGTTGATAGTACTGTTTGTCCAGATCGAAAGTCAGCGTGGTTTTGAGTTGTGTGGTGATGTCCAGCCTGGGCTGATTGCCCTGCACGCCAACCGACAGCGCGATCTTGCCCGGCACGCCGTTGGCAATGCGCCCGGTCTTCAGGTTCAAATCCTTGATAGCGTATTGGCTACCCATTCCTTCATCGCGATAAGTGAGATTGGTTTTTTCGATAACGACGGAAGCAATGTCAAATTTGACCGGCTGATTACTATCCTTCGGCTTTTCGTCTTTGCCCAGCAGATCGTCGATATTGGTCGTGCCGTCACGGTGTTTGACCAGCGCCGCCGTCAACCCGCTCACCCGCACTTCATTCACCACCACTTGCTTGGACAACAACGGCAATAGCGCCAGCGAAACCCGTGCCGTTTCAACCGAGGCGAAAATCTGTTCGCTGTTATATTCGGACAGGGAAACCTTGCCCAGATTCGCGCCCAGGCTGGGGAAGAAGCTCAGGCTGATGTCGCCATCCAGATGCAGCGTGCGCTGCTTGCTTTCTTTAACGGCCTGAATGATTTGTTCTTTGTAGTCGTTCGGATTAAAAGTCGCTGCAATATACGCCGCGCCCGCCACCGCAACGCCCAGCACTGCGCCCGTGCCCAACAGACCATATTTGACGATTTTATTCATGACGACACCCGTGAAGAAAAACAGGTGTCGATTATAGCGGAGAGGCAGGCGTTATGTAGGCATCCCCTTGCAACGAAACTCGCGCAGCGATAAAAGATTTTTGCTGCTGCACGCAGACCGGCAGCAATGGCAAAGAGTGGGGTTCATTGGCACTGGTAGGCATGTAAACTCACGATTGAGAAAACAGCATCAGTCCACCGAAACCCCGCCCGACGATACGCTGTAAATGCTGCTGCGGGGTCATGGAAATTATCCGTACCCGCATCACAACATTCATCAGTCGATTACGAACATCCGCATCTGATGGGGAGACTGCCATGTAACGCAACCTGCCCTATTCGGCAGGTATGAGCGCACTCACCCTGCGAAAGTGTGAACAAATCAAAATTCGTTGAAAGCTGCAGATTTAGCAGAACAGGTTCTGCAATGGCACCATCCAAGTGGTGAAATGGGGGCATCGTCAGAGACGGGCCCCGGTGGCGCCACTACTTTCAGAGAGATATTTCCATAACGAGGTTCACAGCACCACCACCGGGCTTGCCCAACAAACTGTTCAGATTGTGGCTCGTTTCGCGATCACGATCTAACCTGAAAAATGGCAATGACCGTTAGAGCTTGTGCAACTCGACAAGACCGATGGAAGCAAACATTAAAAAACCGCTTTCGGATTTAAACTTACCTTCTTGAAAGCCCTTCGGCACCTTGATGACAGCGACTCTGTTGCTGGCGAGTCCATCAAACGGATAATCCACTTTATGCTTCAAAATCTTTTCAAATTGTTCGCGCGAAAACGAGGACAACAGCTGCTTGGCTTTCCGCCAAGTGCCGTTTCCTAATTTGTCTGCAATGAAAAACTTGCCGTCTTCCTTGGTAACCTTGATTACTTCTGTCAACTGGCCATTTTTCATAGCTGCATAAGTTCCGATCAAGTCGGTTTCCGAGGCATGTGCCGTGGACACACCGAATACAAAAACTAAAATTGCGATCAGCTTTTTCATAATCAGACTCCGTATACCGGCAATTAGGCTAGCAAAATAAGCGTGTTATTTACGCTTGGTGATAGATGCCACCGCACTTGTGACAAAGCCAGGATTCACTCCAATACTGGTAAAGCTCCGGCCACTTCTGCGAGTTGAACTGAAATCTCAAATACAATAAGTATCCACTAATTCCGGCAATTACTAGTCCCACTACTATATTTCCAACCTCGATTTTAATAAATGGGATCAAAATCCCGAAGAAGAAGAAAACGAATGGCACCTTATAGGATTTCTTTACTGGCGGCGCAGCCTGTTGAGCCAAGACTGATTGCGATTGACCCGATGTTTTCGTAACGCCACCACCGAAGCCGATTCTGCCGCCACTGCCGATACCAACTCCCGCCGAATTGCTGGTCGTGGATATATTCTGCGTCCCATTATTAAACGCCATTTCCAGACGTTGTGTATTTTCAGATTCGCATTTCGGACATTTCATATTGCCGTATCTCTATTAGATAAATGATCACTACATCCAACAAATCCCGGGAAGCGGGCCTTTGATTTAGTCGGCGAGCCACCCTTGGCACACCATTAAACTTGCCATGAGTGTCCACATTTCGGACAACAAGTTGGCTTTCTATCCGCAAGCAATGACAGCAAACCGATAGGAAAAAAACATATAGAAACGATAATTTGCCAAGTATTAAAGCCTCCCTTAGTTGACAGTTCACCACACTTTGGACAAGACAATTGAGCCATTTATTTCTCCTTATTGATTAAAAAATCTAAAAAACCACACCAGAAACAGTACTACCAAGAACATTCCGTCCAAATTTTGGATACCTCGATTACCCTGCTCTACACCAACAAATCGAGACAGACACGCTGCGCTGATTATCGCTTGCATTAAAACGGTTAAAGCCAACAACAACCCACAAGGCTGTATTACTACCGAACGATACAAATGAAACTGCGCAAGTGCAACCAAGGCACTGGTAACATCGCAACCCGGGCAAGGTACGCCAGTTGCATACTCGAAAAGACAAAAATGCGGCAATGACGTTATTAACTTCAACCCATCCAAGCACAAGAAAAGTCCCGCAACCATAAAAAAGCTAGCCAACACATTAATATGCTGAGCCTCGTCCTGTGAACGAGTAATTTTCCTTATTACAATTTGCGGGATTAACGCTATTGGCATGGCGTAACTCGCCCTTGCCGAATATCGATAAAAACAATAACTATTTTTTTAATCATATAGTTACCAATCTCTATGCCGCGAGCCTTGTTCCGCAGTTGCTGCAAAAGGCTGTCTCCGGTTCAAGCACGGCACTGCAAGCGTGACACGCTATTTCCGGCAGGCTGGCCGTAGTCCGGCTAGCATTGTCAATCGCGCCCAGCATCATTGCGCGCGCATCGACGGGTTGTCCGCCGCCCATTTGATTGATTGCACCCAGCGCGGCGACTTTCTGCATATCGGCGCCTGACGTCGGCGAAACGATGATGCTTTGGTTACCGGCAAATTCAATGACGTGCTGACTGATGTAGCGAGCCTTGTCCTGCATGCCGCGCATCCCCACCAGCCAACGCTGTGAATTTTTGCCAAAGGAGACTGTCTCCAATTGCGCAACCCATACACGCAGGGTCATTGTTTCTATGTTGATGACCTGTTTTTCAGTTTTAATCCGGTCAGTAAACTGATTGCCATAATCGAGTTTGGCGGACTGGTAATTTCCCTTGGTTTCGATCCAAATTAGCTCGGAAACAAAATCGAACCTTCCCCACAGGATATGCCCTGCCTTAAAACAGAATGCGCCCACCAGCAACATGGCCACGCCAAACGTGGCGAATACGGTAACGCTCGACTCAAAATTTTCTGATTCCATCAGCGCCGAGAATATGATCATACTAATGACCCCGACAAGTGTCAGCAGCACGCCCATGGCATTCAACCACCCCAGCCACTTGTAACGAGGTAATGAAAAACAGGATTGAAGGTCGATCTGGCGCATGTCTTCCCGGGGCATGGGCTGTGTTTCCTCCAGTACCTCGCCCATAAAAGTGCCCGCGCCATTGCCGATGTTGGGCAAAATTCGCGCGTATCGCCTGTTTGGAATCTGTTCGGTCCATTCTTTTTGCATCTCACGATCCAGCTCATCAAACAGCTGCGTCGGATGGCTGTTCATTGAAAGCGCATGTTGCTCGCAGGCCATCGTGGTCGGCGGAGGCGCAATCATCTGCTTGGTCAGCGCGACAAAGAAGAGGCTGACAGAAGTCATGGCCGCGACCAGCATCAGGAATGTCTGCCCGTTCAGAGAGAGCCAGCTGACATCCGGAAGCCCCGAACCTATCAGCGGAATAATCACCGGACCCAATACGGCGGCAAGAACCAGACCGATCAAGCCTTTCACGCCAAGGTCGGCCTTGCTGCTCGCGCCTTCCTCCAGCGGTTTGATCAGCAGGAAAGCCGTAAACAGAAAATAAAACAGCCCCATCCACGAGGCGGATGTGCTGCTGGAGAATCCGATCCAGGCGATGCTGAACGACAAAAATGTCACGGCAATGGCCAGAGCCGTCTGAAATTGACGCTGGGCGATAATTTGGATCGGATGCGGCGCATAAATCAAATCTGGTATCAGGCTATACAAAAGCCCATTCAATGCCCCCACAGGCTCCTGAAAGGTCAACGCATTCTGTCGCAGCGTCTCCTTCAGCGCATCCGCGTCGGCCCCTTTGCCAGACTGATCAGCCTGAATCTCTGTCGCCAGATTTTTCGGCTCGCCCCGACCAAAGAAAAAACGCAGCTGCAAAAACGCCTTGCCGCCGTAACCTATGCCCCTGAAAAGCAGGTATATGCCGATGAGCAATGGCGTCAAACTCCAAAAGCTCATATGGTTTGCAATACCATTTCGTCCCAGCAGCAATAGCGCAAGGGCGCCCAGAATCAATATACCCGCTGCAGCAAAATAGAAATAATTCTCCACCTTGAACGGGTTTGGGAAATCCAAACGATTGCTGGTAGAACTGTATTCGTAAGACATATTTTTTCCTTCGATTAACCCCGATGTTTAATTGCTTGGCAGGGGACGAATAAATCAGGATTTCTCCTGCTATTTTCCGAGTTCCTTCAGCTTGCCCATAATCTCTGTCTGCTGTCTATCTATCGCGGCACGCGAGTTATTGACCAGTCGGTTTGCATGCGAATTGCCGGGATATTTCTTTAATACCGGCCTAGCCAAGTCCAGCACCGAAGTGTAAGACTTGCTCGCATACATTTTGTCTGCCATCGCCAGCATGGTTTGACTCTGAGCGTCGATTGCGACATCAGGAACGACTGACTGTCGCGCAGGCGACGTCGGAACGGGCTGTGCTTCATGAACTGCGACCGCACTCGAATGTTTGGACTTCTCGCCCGCTTCCTTTTTCACCTTTTCCGGCGATTTTCCATTTTTCGTTTCCTTTACCGTTTCGCTCTGTCGTGCAGCCGGTACGAGTTCGGTTTTAGCAACAACCTCGACTGCCGACGCCGGAACGGGGGCGGGTGCGACCGTCGTCGCTAGCGGAACGGCGGACGCGAGTTCGACTTTGGCCGGCGTGGCCGTTAGCGCCATTGGCATCACAGGAGTATCAGCGTTTCCGACCTTGAGCCACCAGTAGCTGCCTCCTGCCACGGCAATGACGCTTGCTAAAACCGTGCCCATCAATACTGCTTTACCGCCGCTCTTCGTTCCGCGAATAGCTTCATGCTGCGCAACCTGCGGCCTGATTTCAGGTTCTGAGCGAGGCGCGGGCCGATTCAGTACGGGCGCCTGCGCGGGTTCCATTTTTTGAAGAGAGAGTGTTTTGTCAGGAGGCTCCGCCGATGATCCGGCTGAAAAAGTGAACCCGCAATTTCCGCAAAATCTTGCATTTTCCTTGACCGTGCCGCCGCAGGATGGGCAAGATGGTCTTTCTTCTAGCGGAGCGGCACCCTCAATCGGAACGGCAACCTCGATCGGTTTTGCCACAATCGCCGCTGGCGGCAAATCTATCGTTCCCGTCGCTGTTTGCTGCGCCTCATCGGCGAAGCTGAATCCGCATTTTCCGCAGAATTTTGCGTTCGGCTTCAGGGGGTTGCTGCACCCCGGACAGGATTTGCTTGCTTCGGCGGGTTGATCGTCTGCGTTGATTGCGGCAGGCGGCTGTGCCATAACCGCAACAGCTTCGGTTTCCGGCGCAATAACAGCCAGCGCAAATTCGTGGCCGCATTTCAGGCAGAACCTAGCTCCAAGTTTGCAGTCATGCCGACACTGACTACAGATTTTCATCGGTGCCTGTTGTTCCGTTTCGACAACGACCAATGCGTTCCCGCACCCGCGACAAAACTTTGCGGCGTCCTTGTTTTCAGTCTGACACTTAGTACATTTCACGGCAATTCTCACAAATCACTTATACGCCTGAACAGAAGGAGCACCCTCCCCCTGTTCGCACGATGGTTGTTCTTTTCAATGGTGCGAAATATTATGCCTTGCGTAATGACATTTTCAGGCTCAGCCATATTGAAAAACCCACTTACTGTTATCGGGTTTTACAGCACAAATGGCAGTGTCTTTTCATTCGTTATTACTTCAACTTATGGCCGCAACCTTCACAAAACATCTCCGATTCTGTTATGGAAGCGCCGCATTGCGGGCAACCTGACGGCATGTCCTGTACTTTAGCCTGAATGGTTTTTACAGGTTGTTCATTGAACTGTTTTCTGTCTCGGCCTTCACCTGACAAAGACTCAACTGCAAGCCGCGTATTGGCCTCAATTTGAATCAACACTAATGCAAGAACCAGTGCAACTAATATCATTCCTCCCGTAGTCGCCACACTTATCCATTGATTACGGGCTGCTTTTGCTTGATTTTTCTGAGCGACATCCGAATAAACTGCCTGATGAAAAGCCCCGTCGAACTCCATGATGCTTAACTGAGCATCCTTACCTGCCTTCATGGAAACATCCATCCAGTTTTCAGCCGAACTCACATATTTTCCCTGTACGTCTTTTGGCAAACCTAACACCGAAGCGAAAATTTGATCGTAGTACAAATTCTTATCTAGGCTATGCGCACCCAACAACTTCATGATGCTATCGCCATATTTGGTGGTCAGCGCCAATTTAGCTTCTGCACCCGTATCAATCTGCTCATCATCATTCTTTCTACTACTGTCATTTTGCTTCCCATACTCGGGGGCTTCAAACGTATTTCCGAATGAAGTAGCAATCTTTATTCCTGACCAAACAACCCCAGAAAAACTAATGACGGTCAATAGCAGAACGACATATTTCAGAACAATAAACAGCAATTTTTGAGTACGACTTGCAACAACTGATTGATTCATAATTTTCCCTTATAAACATAATTTTCGGAGATCTCTTCATAATGTGAAGAGCGGTTATTACAATCTAAATTACGCGCGCTGCTTTGAACCACAGCTAGGACAAAACAAATCGCAACTTTCCACAGACTGACCACATCCACCACAAAACAAACGTTTAGTTACCTTGATGCAATCAAGGCTAGCAGAGGGTGAATGCACAGCCATTTGGTTGTCCGATTTATCTTTAAGAAGGCGAAGTGCGAACGGGTAACGATAATCATCACCGCCACTTACCTTCAGTGCGGCAACAATACACAGGACAAAGTTCGCCAGCCCGATCAATGGCAAAAGTACCAGTCCAATAAGCACGAACACAAGCACCCATGAAACCAATACAAGAATCATCACCGTAATCTGATAGTTCAACGCCTCCATAGACTGTCTTTTCAAATATGGGTCATCCTGCTTGACGAAGTACATAATCAAGGAAGGAAGAAATCCGAAAAGAAGTCCCGCACCATGAATAATGGCCGCCATATTTTTTTTATCTTGCGAAACGTTTACAAATGAATTTTCCACAGCGTATCTTTCTCAGTATAGTTAGTTGCAGTTACACCACCACACCAACCGGTGCGACAGTGATGGTTGGAATTGCGCCTTTTTTCAGGCTGACAAATTTAATCTGTGTTGTGGGGGTTTTTTGCGCGCCAACTTTCATGCCACGCTCAGAACTGGGAAGCGCTGAGGCGATTCCCTGATTTAGCTCAGCTTCCACGAATTTCCTGTCCTTTGGATCAACCGCCACGACAAGAATCGTATCCGTCGTCCGCGATGAAGCAAATCCGCCTATCTTACCTAGCGTAGTTTGCACAGCGGTACTGCGGTCGTGCAGACTCCCCTCAGGAATCGGTACTGTCAGGCTTTTGAAGGCAGCAACTTTTTCTGCTGGTTTGTCCTTATGAGCAACTTCAATCTCACGGCTCTGAACCGCAGGTACATATCGTGCAGCCTCTGTTGCGGTCATTTGATTATTTGATGCGTTAATAGATTTCAGATCCTCAACCAACTTTTTGGCATCATCAAGATCACGCTGCCGACCATCGGCATAACCGATAATGCCGCCGATTACCGCGCCAGCCAGACAACCATCTCTCACACCCGCACCGGTGATATATCCAAGGATGGCACCACCAGCACAGCCCGCAGCAACACCAACTGCCGCACCACCACCCGCCTTGGATACGCCCATCTTTTGCGCCATGTCATCGCCTGATTTCTGCACAGTGGCGCAACCTGAAAGCAAGATGCCTACTGAAAGCATAATTACAGTTTTCTTCATTTTCTTACCCCTAATGTTGTTTATCCATATATTGGTCGATTGCATTCAACAGCTTGCGGTCATCCTGCGTCTCACCTTTTTGCTTGGCAGGCTCACGTGATTTATTAGGCGCACTGGCAACAGGCAGTGTTTTGACTGGTTTTGGCTCGAGCACAGGCACAGCAACAGGTGCAGATACGGGTATTTCAGCAGTCACAGGTGCACTCGGAATCGCCGAAGCGGGAACGGGTGGTACGTTCGGCTGTGCCTCAACCTTAGCTGCCACATCACTCCGCCCTGCATGCGATTTGTAGTAGTAGAATCCCCCGCCCGCGATAAGTGCAACAACTACGAATATACCGCCTGCAATGATGGCAATGGGCATCCCCATTTTTTCTGCCGATACAAGCTCTGATTTGGCCGCAACGACTTTTTCACGCACAAATTCAACGGCAATTGCACTTGTGTCCTGAGCAGCCACTTTTGCAGGCGGCTCAACTACTTTAATTTCTGGCTGAACCGGCTGCCGTACGGGCTGCGTTGCATTTTCATTTTCATTTTCAACCAATGCCGACACAGATGACTGCCCAGTCGTGACAAAATTATGCCCACACCCCCCACAAAACCTGGCATCGTCCTTTAACGTTTTCTTACATTTTGGACAGGATTTTGTCAATACAGCAGCACTTTCAACGGGCGTCGCCGATTGCACTGGCAGAACGACATTAACTGCAGGCTGAACAGGATAAATTTCTGGCTTTGGGACGGGAATTTCAACCTGCACGATTTGCGATGCAGCGTGTTGTTCAAATTTATATCCGCACCCGCCACAAAATTTCGCATCCAGTTTCAAACTCTTGTCACACTGAGGACAAGCTTTTGTTGGCTCTATCGCCATCGGTTTATCAAGCGTGACGGACAAAGCCGCGCCACATTTCGCGCAAAATTTTGCTCCTTGTTTATTCTCTGTTTGGCACTGCTCGCACTTCACCTAATCATCCCCCATCAATTCTTCCAAAAATATTCTGAATATCGGAGTGAATTTCGCCAATGTTTTCAATTACAACCCACCTGCGAATAACTCCTAAGGACGCAATCGTTAATTGCGCCCACTCTAGCAACCACCCGAATATTAGGGAATAGACCATATGGTCTGTTGACATCCCGCTTATCCTGTATTCTTGCAAGAGATTCCCCGTTAATTTCAATCAATAAACGTACCAATACGGCCCCCAATGAAACCTTTCAGCAACTATTTGTTAAAGCTTTACCGTGGGGCGCTAGATAAATCGCCTGATGAATTCAGGGATTGGGCACTGAATGAAACCAAGGTTCTCATCCCATTCGATTCATGCGTGTGGGTAACAGACAGACAGACAGACAGACAGACAGACAGACAGACAGACAGACAGACAAGGAATCATAAGATACCTGCACAATCTCGACTGCGGATTTATTTCAAGTTGGCGACTTTATCAACATGAAGACAAGCTGGCCCGTGTGCCCCCCCTGAACAAAACGATCAATATAGACCTCGCAGCCGAATATTCAGGGACAGCCCTTTACGAATTCCATTACAAGCAATTCGCGATAAAGCATATCGTATCCACTGCGACAATTGATGCGGATACGCAGTTACTTCATAGCCTTTCGCTTTACCGCTCCACTCCGGGCCAGCCATTTATGGAAGCTGAGCGTGCGCTTAAAGAAGCGATATTTCCGCACTTGATCGAATCCGTTCGCCAAAACTGGCTAACCAATCTGCCCCGCCTGTTTCCGGAAAACAAACGGAGCAATTCCATTGCGGCATGCGATTCCCTGTGCACTCTCCATGTTGCCAGCCCTGCTTTCATCGAAATCTGTAGTATGGAGTGGCCTGAATGGAAAGGCTCGACTCTGCCAAAATGCGTACAGGAATCCGTGCAACGGGGCGAGTTGAAATTCGTGGGAGAAAAAATCATCGTCGGGATGAGCCAGATGAACGATTTATTGCTGCTGCGAGCTCGCCCGAAACTGGCCGCCGATGAATTGAGTCTGCGCGAACTGGAAGTCGCACAAAAGTTTTCCGCAGGTTCAGACTACAAGACCATCGCGCAGGAACTGTCCGTCTCGCCATCAACGATCAAGGGGCATTTGAACAAAATTTACACCAAGCTGGGCATCAACGAAAAAGCCAGCCTGGTCGCCGAGATCAGGCGAATGACGCACTGACAGCACTAGAAAAATACTTACTTCCCGCATCATTCGTGCAAAAAACCGTTCTCAGAAAGTCAAATTCAGCTGCGCCTCAAACGCCTCGATCGGTGTCGGCTTGCCGAACAGATAGCCCTGGAAGTGTCTGCAACCTTTTTCCATCAGCAGTTGCCGTTGCTGCTCGGTCTCCACGCCTTCGGCGATGACGTCCAGATTCAGGCTTTGCGCCATCGCGATAATGGTGCGCACGATCGCCCTGTCGCTGCTATCCTCGGTAATGTCGCGCACAAACGACTGGTCAATCTTGAGCTGGTCGAGCGGCAACCGTTTAAGGTATTGCAGGGAAGAATAACCCGTACCGAAGTCGTCCAGCGAGAACTGCACGCCGATTTCTTTCAAGACTTTCATGCTCGCAATGATTTCTTCGATATTTTCCAGCAGCATGCTTTCGGTCAATTCCAGTTTGAGGCGGGCCGGATCGACGGCGTGGCGCTGCACGGCTGCCTGAACCTGAGCCACAAAATCCGCCTGACGGAACTGTCTGGCGCTGACGTTCACTGCCAGCACCAGCTCGCGGGTCAGCGGCGCCCGCTGCCAAACCTTGAGCTGCGCACACGCCTCGTCCAGCACCCATTTCCCGACCGGAAGTATCAATCCCGTTTCTTCCAGCAGTGGAACAAACAACGCGGGCGACACCATGCCGCGCTCGGGGTGCAGCCAGCGGATCAGGGCCTCTGCGCCCAAAACCCGGCGTGAGCTGTCCACCTGAATCTGGTAGTACAAACGGAATTGCCGCTTCTCAAGCGCCTGACGCAGCTCCTCTTCGAGGCTGGCGCGGGCATTGATGGTGTCCTGCATTTTCGGGTCGAAGAAGCGCAAGGTGTTACGGCCTGCCTTCTTGGCCTGATACATGGCGATGTCTGCTTGCCTCAATAAATCCTCCATTCCCTGTTTATGGTCGTTAAACAGGGTGGCGCCGATACTGGGGGAGTTGTTATGTTTATGCCCGGCAAGCTGGTAGGGCTGGTTGAGCGTCGCGAGTATTTTCTCGCCGACCACTTCCGTCTGCGCCGCAGCCTCAACGGGTTGCTCGCTCAAGCCTTCCAGCATGACCACAAACTCGTCGCCGCCCAGACGGGCGACCGTATCGCCTTCACGAACACAGGACTCAAGACGAAGAGCGACCTGTTGCAGCAACAGGTCGCCCATTTCATGACCGAGCGTATCGTTCAGCACTTTGAAATTATCCAGATCAATGAACAGCAGCGCCCCCTGCCTGCCGCTGCGCGCGCTGGAAACCAATGCCTGATTGAGCCTGTCCATCAACAGGCGGCGATTGGGCAGATGGGTGAGCGGGTCGTAGAACGCCAGATTCCTGATATCTTCTTCATCCGCCTTGCTTTTGGTGATGTCGGTGAGTGTTGCAACGTAATTCGATACCAGACCGTCCTTGTCTTTCACCGCCGTAATAGTGAGATGTTCAGGATAAATTTCACCGTTTTTGCGCCGGTTCCAGATTTCGCCTTCCCAAGCGCCACGCTGACTGATGCCCTCCCACATTGCTGCGTAATAGTCCGCATTCTGGCGTCCCGATTGAAGCAGGCGCGGGTTTTTACCGATGACTTCGTCGGCTGCGTAACCAGTCACACGACTGAAAGCCTGATTTACACGCAAAATCAATCCCTTGGCATCGGTGACCATCATCCCTTCCTGAGATTCAAAGGCGGTGGCGGCAATGCGCAAATCGGCCTCGGCCTTTTTGATTTCGGTGATGTCGAATGAAATGCCGCACAGGGCATAGATACTGCCGCTCTCTCGGCGGAGCGGCAATTTAATGGACTGAAAAGTGAGCGTGACATCCGAGTCGGGAAGGGTATTGACTTCATTCGTTCTTACAATTCCGCCGCTTTCTAACACCCAACTATCGTTACGCCGGATATTGGCGGCCGTTGCCGCATCAAAGAACTTTTCATCGCCAAATCCGACGATGTCTTCCATTTCTGCGTGCCACAGTTTACGCACGGCCCGATTCGCAAACAGATAATTGCCCTCGGTATCCTTGAGGTAAATATAGGCATCAACACTATCGAGTATGGTGCGCAACCGTTCCTCGCTCTCGAATTTTGCCTTTTGCTCTTCATTGATAGTGTCCAGCATCCGGTACAGATGACGCGCAAGCACGCCGATTTCATCCGCGCGCTCAATATTTTCACGCCGGAATATCCGTCCATGCTCTGCGTCATCCGCCACGGCGGCCAGCCGATCTATCCCGGCGGTCAAACCGCGCGCCAACCCTCTGGCGATGAGCGCGTTCATCAGCATAAACAGAATGGCAATGCCCAGGCCTGCTGCGGCTATCGTCCGCAAATTGGCATTCGCCGTATCGCGCGTAAGCTCCACCCGAACCCAGCCGATCAGTCGATCCCCTGCCTTGATCGGCACTGCAACGTCGATCAGATTAACGGCATCAACAAGAATTTGCCTCTCCGGCGGCATATTCAGCAAGCCTTGACTGTGCGCATCGCTGAAAATCCGGCCGATATATTCCGGCTTGGTGGAGGCCATGACCTCACCGCCCGGTGAAAGCACGACGGCAAACTCGATGTCAGTCGCATCCGCAGCGCCTTTCAACACCTCCTGCAAACCCGCAACATCGTTTGCCAAAACCCAGGATGAGCTGCTGTAGGAAAGGGCCTGTGCAAGTTCAAACGCACTCTGCGTACCCTGGGCATATTGGAAGTGCCGTTGATACGAGAAAAAAAGATAACCCGAGCCGAGAATGACGGATAGAGAAACCAGCGAGAATGACCACGTCAACTGACGTCTGATGGATTTTCCCCAAACCTGGTGCAGGCGGGCAAACAGCTTACGAATCAAGTTCATCGCAGCCTTTCAGATCAGTGTTCGACTTGACGAACCGTTCTGGAAAACTTTTCCAGAAAGTCCCGAACCGGGCGGTAAGTTTCCTCTGTCGCCGGTTCGAAGCGGGAAATCGGCAACCTGTTCAGCAACACCCTGCCCGGTTCGCTTTCCTGCAAACCAAACAGCAGATTTGCAAATTTGCCGGCAATCGGCGCAGGTATATCGCGGCGCACTACCCAGCCATTATTCGGCAGGGTTTCGGTTTCCCATTTCACCATCAACTTGCTCGCCATATCGGGGTGTTCCGCGACAAAGGCCTTCCAGGGCACAGGCCAGGTAGCACCGGCGGCCACATCGCCGCGCAGCACGTTCATGATCGAAGATTCCTGCGAGCCGACATAGCGGTTCTCTATATCACGATTGATGTCGATGCCGTGGGTATGCAGATAATGTTGCGGCAGCATGGTTGCCGCCAAGGCCGTTGCAGCCGGATAGGAAACCGCGCGGCCTTTGAGGTCGGTCACTTCGCGGATATTGCCATCCCTGCGCACCAGAATGATGCCGCGAAACACCGCGTCGTCGCCCATTTTGCCAAAGATGCGGTAGCCGTGTCTGACCGACTGCACCGTTTGATAGGGGTTGGGCATGGCGAAATCGAAGTGTCCGGCATAAAGTTTTTTCTCGAATTCCTCGTAATTGCGCGAGGCCTCCAATTTGAAACGCACTTCTGGAATATGGCTGTTCATGTAATCCACGATCGGCCCATACACCTCCATCAGGCGTTGCGGATTATGCAAGGGGTGTATGCCAACCACATACTCCGGCACCGTTGGCGGGCTCGCAGCGCTATAGGCGGGCCGATAGGCGCTTTCTTCCGACTTACCGCAAGCGCCCAGCAGCATCGCCATGGCGAATATTGCCAAACACTGCAAACTTTTACGACTTAAGTTGATCATGATGACCTGCTCCGTTCTGTCCTTGCAACGCGCAGGTTCGATGCTACCACTTAATTACCTTTGCATAGGGTAACCCTTAACACCTGAAGGGCCACCTTATGTTTAATGCGCAACCTCAGTTGCTAGATCACCTTCGAATAGCGCGCATGTTCGGTGCGGGTGCGCAAGTATTTGTCGAACGCCATGCAGATGTTGCGTATCAACATACGCCCCTTGGGGGTGACGGTGATCCATTCCGCCGAAATTTCCAGCAGACCCTCGCGCACATACTCGCTCAACTCTTCCATCTCGGTTGCAAAATAACTATCGAAATCAATCAAATAGGCGATATTGAACGATTCCTTGGAAAGCTCGAAGTGACACATCAGCGCCTGAATAATGGCGCGACGCACCAGATCGTCGGCGTTTAATTCCATACCGCGCATGATGGGCAACTGATCGCGGTCGAGCGCATCGTAATAATCTTCCAGTTCGCGATAGTTCTGGCTGTAGGTTGGGCCGATCTTGCCGATGGCGCTCACGCCGAGCGCGACCAGGTCGCAATCGGAATGGGTGGAATAACCCTGAAAATTGCGATGCAGTCTGCCTTGTCGCTGTGCCACAGCCAGCTCATCTTCCGGCTTGGCGAAGTGATCCATGCCGATATACACATAACCCGCATTAGTCAGCTTGCTCACCGCCATGCTGAGAATATCCAGCTTCACCTGGGGCGTCGGCAGGTCTTCTTCATGGATGCGCCGCTGCGGTTTGAACAGGGTCGGCATGTGCGCATAATTGTAAATGGACAAACGATCCGGGTCGGCAGCGATCACTTTGTCCAGTGTCACGCCAAAGCCGGCCAAAGTTTGTTTGGGCAAGCCGTAGATCAGGTCGATACTCACCGACTTGAAGCCGTTAGCACGTGCAGCATGAATAATGCCTATGGTTTCCTCTTCACTCTGAATGCGGTTCACCGCGCGCTGCACATCCGCATCAAAATCCTGCACGCCGATACTGATACGATTGAATCCTTCACTGCCCAGCAGCGCGATGGTTTCATTGCTGACCTTGCGCGGGTCAATCTCGATAGAGTATTCGCCATCCTCTACCAGCTTGAAATTTGCCCGTATCGCCGCCATCACCTGACGGATTTCATCGTCGCTCATAAAGGTCGGCGTACCGCCGCCAAAGTGCAGCTGCTCTATCACCTGCCCCGGCCCCAGCAATTTCGCCTGCATCGCCATTTCCCTGGTCAGATAGCGCACATATTCGGCGGATTTGCTGCGGTCTTTGGTAATCACCTTGTTGCAGGCGCAGTAAAAACACAGCGTGTTGCAAAATGGAATATGGATATACAACGACAAGGGACGTGCGATACCGCCGATTTCGCGCTTCGCCACCCACTGGCTATAAGTCTCGGCATTGAAGGCCTCGACGAAACGATCTGCGGTCGGGTAAGAGGTGTAGCGCGGACCGTTCTTGTCGAGCCTGCGTATCAGCTCCAGATCCACGACCAGTTGATTGTCTGCGTTATTTAACATTGTCAGTATCGCCGCTAATTGAGTGAGCCTGCATGATGCCATCCAGAACCTGAAACTGGTTTGATATATGTCAAAAATAATGGCATATTCCCCGGTGCGGAATGGCAAAGCGGCAATCAGGCTTGCCACTTCCTGTTACCCTCTCCCCATTACTGCCATTCCAATAGGTAAGCAACGTGCCACTATCCGTTTCAACATACCAAGTTAAAACTGCCTGTTCCAGTTGCAATCTGACCGAGCTTTGCCTGCCGATTGATCTCAATGAATTGGAAATGCATAAGCTGGACGAACTTAGCCCGTTAAAGCGCAGTTTCTCACGCAGCGATTATCTTTACCGTAGCGGCGACAAATTCCGCTCCCTGTTTGCTATCCACAGCGGCTCTTTCAAGACCCAGATATTGCACGAAGATGGGCGTGAACAAGTCACCGGATTTCAAATGGCGGGAGAAATTATCGGCCTGGATGCCATCAGCACGGATATTCACGCCTGCGAGGCTGTCGCGCTGGAGGGTAGCGTGGTGTGTGAACTTCCTTTCAATAAGCTGGAGGCGTTGAGCCGTGAAATACCGACGCTGCAACGCCATTTACACAAAATCATGAGCCGCGAAATTGTGCGCGATCAGGGCATCATGCTGCTGCTGGGCTCGATGCGTGCCGAAGAACGCCTGGCGGCTTTCCTGCTCAATCTTTCGCAGCGTTTTGCCGCGCGCGGATTATCGGCAACCCAATTCCAGTTGCGCATGTCGCGTCAGGAAATCGGCAGCTATCTGGGATTAAAACTGGAAACAGTCAGCCGCGCATTCTCCCATTTTCAAAACAAGGGGCTGATCAATGTCAAAGTACGCACGATAGAAATCGTCAATCTGGCGGGCTTGCAAGCCTGCCTCAACAACTCCCGCTAATACGCATTAGCGCCTGCGCCATCCCCGTTATTGCAGCTTAGTTTGACAGTCGGCGTGGTTGAGTGGATTATTCGCCACCTGATTTTATTACCGGAGAATACCCAACATGGAACACCCAGTCACCGAAGCCGAAATTTCACGCGCAAAAAGCCTGCACTCTGTGCTGTTATTTGACTTTATCGTAGTCCATGTTTTTGTTTTCGTGCTTGCGCTCAGCCTGATTAACAACACCCTCATCCCGATTATGCTGATGCCGGTTCTTTCCATCGTGTTGCTTGGCAACGTGATATTCAAGGCAAATCGGGCGCGGACTAAAGAAACTTCCATGTTTGTTCTTTGCCACAACTTACTGGCAGCCAAACGCGCCAAGCTTTTTCTCCTGCTGTTTATCGTGACGGGCACATTAACGGCCATACTTGTATTCGGTGGCGCGCAACTTGGCATGAGCAAGATCACCAGCTGGGCGCTGGCCGTCGGCATCGGTCAACTGCCCTTCATGGTAGCGCTGCTGGTATTGGTCGTCATGGAATTCGATGCTGAGCATCAATGCAAGACCGGAAAAATTCCCGCCGCCGCCCTGGCGCTTCACGCTGCCTTCACGAAAGCATAGTCGGCTATGGATAAGAAAATCATTCTGGGCGTTCTTGCGCTGGTCGCCGTAGCGATCTCCATCCTTCTCATGGCGCCAGACAATACGGTCAACACCCCGGACACCCTGCCATGGAACATCACCCACCCCACGCCCGATACTACCCGCGTTCTGGGCGTCACTCTGGGTCAAAGCACGCTGGGCGAAGTCGAACTCGCATTCAAGAATCAGGCCGAGCTTGAGATCAGTTTATTCAAGCCAAACGATGCGCCAATGGGCGTCGAAGCCTTCTTTGACGAAGTCAATTTTAACGGCCTGAAAGCGAAAATCGTCCTGACCATCGCCGTGTCAGCCGAAGAAATGCAAGGCATGTTCCAGCGAGGATTGCGCATGAACAGCACGCCCAGCGGGAAACGCATCACCCTGACCCCGGATGATTTGGCGCGCGTCCGCGCGTCAACCGTCGCCAGTCTGACCTATTTGCCTACGGTGCGCCTGGAAGAAGCCGTTCTCACCAAGCGCTTCGGCAAACCTGCGCAGCGCATACGTGAAAAAGAGACCGGCGTAATTCACTGGCTTTACCCGCAACACGGCCTTGACATTGCGCTTGGAGGAGGAGAAAAACCTTTGCTGCAATATCTCCCGCCCAGGGATTTTGATCAGTTAAGAGCGCCATTGCTGGCGAAAGGCGAAATATTGAAGTAAAAAATTCCCCGGCAAAACCGGGGAATTTTTTATGGCAACCAGGTTTTATTGCTCAGGCGCAGAAGGCTTCTTTTCCTTGCGCGCTTTGGGCTGACTGAGCAGCATCGCATCCTCGTCGTCGTCCAGTAGAATACGGCTGGCATTGCCTTCCATATCTTCGTACTGCCCCTTCTTCACCGCCCAGATAAGAATACCGACGAACACCAGACCGAAGAACGTCATACCGGGTATGAGACTGTAGATTACTTCCATTGTTATTCCTTAACTTGAAATTCGCGTAACGACTCGTTTGTTCCCTCTACCGGGTTAGCGCTAGAAGAACGGGCATGCTCGTTGAACAGGTTACGAATACGCGCTGCGTTGCCTATCACCAGCAACGAACTGATCGGCATGGTGATCGCCGCAACCAGCGGGGTCACATGGCCCATCATCGCCAATGGCACCATGATACTGTTATACACAAACGACAGGCCGATATTCTGTTTGATGGTGAGCAGGGTGCGTCTCGACAACTGCGTCGCAAGGCGAACTTTGTCCAGCTCGTTCTGCATCAGCACGATGTCGGCGCTTTCAACCGACACATCCGTACCCGAGCCCAAAGCGATGCCCACATCGGCGCGTATCAGCGCAGGCGCATCATTGACGCCATCGCCCACCATCGCCACGCGTTCGCCACGCTGCTGTAACTGCTGGATGACTCTGTCCTTGTCCTGTGGCAATACTTCTGCAATAACTTCCATGCCGCCCAGTTGCCGCGCGATCGCGTCCGCGACCGGCTTACGGTCGCCACTCAACAGGGTCATGCGTATCCCGGCTGCACGCAAGGTATTGACCAAACCCTGCGCATCCGCACGCAAGGTATCCGCCAATACCAGCATCGCGACATGCTGTCCGTCCACGGCCAGATGCACACAGGTTTTGGCCTGCCCCTCCAATTCCGCCAGCGATTGCATCAAACCGGCCTGCGGCGTAACGCCATTGCGCAGCAGCCATTCTGCCGTGCCCAGCAACACACGCTGACCTTCAGCCTCGGCTTCCACCCCGGCGCCCGCCGAAGCGTGAAAACCATGCACCACTTTGCTTCGATACGCCAACTGACGTTCGTCAGCCTTTCTTACCACGGCGTGCGCGACACTGTGCTCGGAATAGCGTTCCACTCCCGCTGCCAGAGCCAGCAAGTCATCTTCATTTTGGCCGGTTGCCACGATAACCTGTTCGAGGTTCATCTTGCCTTCAGTCAAGGTACCGGTCTTGTCAAACACGAAGTGTGTAACTTTGGACAGCGTTTCCAGCACCAGACCGTTCTTGACCAGAATGCCATGTTTGGCGCCCAAACCCGAGGCCACGGCAATCGACATCGGCGTGGCCATGCCCAGCGCACAGGGGCAGGTAATAATCAGCACCGAAGTGGCCGCCATCAGCGCAAACTCAAAGTTTTCCGACCAGATGAAGAAGGTGATACTCGCGCAAACCAGGGTAGCCAGGACAAACCACGGCACGATGCTGTCGGACAGGCGCTGGATGGGGGCTTTGGAAGTCTGCGCCTCCTCTACCAGACGGATGATTTTCGACAGCAGAGAGTCCTGTGATGCGGCCTGCACCTCCACCACCAGCGCACCGCTGCCATTCAAGGTACCCGCCGCGACCCGATCGCCCGATCGTTTCCTGACCGGCATGGATTCGCCGCTCAGCATCGACTCATCTACCGAACTATTTCCTTCACAAACCAGTCCGTCCATTGGAATTTTGCTGCCGGGCTTGACCAGCACCCTGTCCCCCACCAGCACCGCCCGAACGGAAGTCATTTTTTCTTCACCGTCACGCAGCACCATCGCCACGCGCGGCTGCATATCCATCAAACGGTTGGTCGCTGACAAGGCCTGATGGCGGAACATCCCCTCCAGATAACGGCCTATCAGGATGACAAAAATCAGGTTGGTGACCGTATCGAAATACACTTCACCTGCATTTGCACCGACCAGGGTCACATACAAGGAATAGGCATAGGTAACAGACAATCCGATTGCGATCGGCAGATCCATGGTCATGCGCGCATTGCGCAGCCCGCTCCACGCCCCCTTGTAGAATGGGTATCCGGAATACAACAGCGTGGGGGTCGCCAGCGCCCAGCCCATCCAGTGAAAGAAGTTACGGAACTGGCCGTCACCCGCGCCGCTGTATAACGCAATGGAAATCAAGGCCAGATTCATCATGCCGAAACCGGCGAAGAACAGGCGGAACAGCATGGCGCGGTTGGCTTTTTTCATCGAGCCTTCCGCCGCTTCAGCATCATAAGGAACGGCGGCATAGCCAATCTTGGACAGCTGGCGTATCAACGTGGAAAGTTTGACTTTGCCGTTATCCCAGCGCAGATGCAGGCGTTTACCCGCCAGATTAACATTCGCACTCTGCACCCCGGACATGCGCATCATGCTTCGTTCGATCAGCCAAACACAGGCTGCACAATGGATGCCCTCGACCAGCAGATGCGCATCGCTGATCTCGCCCTTACAACTGACGAAGTCTTGTTGCACTTCATCAAGGTCATACATTTCGATGTCCATGGGAGGGGTTGGCGGCGGAGCCAGCAGCGTACCCTCCGGGGTGCGCTGGTAATAGCCTTGCAGGCCGGCTTCATATATCGCTTCGCACACGGACAGGCAGGCGAAACAGCAGAAATCACGCTCCTTGCCTTCGAGCTGACTATGGTAATCAGCATCTGAAGCAATCGACAAGCCACAATGAAAACACCCCGCATGAGCGAGGTGGACTGCTTCACTTTGATGCATTTAAAATATCGCCATGATTATTTCGGAATAGCAACAAAAATCTTTTCTTCCGTATCAAACTGTCGCCCGTCGTGCTCTGCCCTGATAAGCATATCCCAATTGCCTGCACGCGGAAAATTCAAGCTGCCCGCATAATGCCCTGGGGCCACCTCATGCAACGAACCCTTGAAATCGAACGTGGGATCTCCGGGCCATTGCACGTTAATTTCCACTTTCCCGCCGCTAATCGGCCTGCCTTCACGATCATTCAATTCGAACTTCAATTCTGCCGGACTGGCCAACACAATAAATCGCGCGGCATCGGCTGCGGCCTGACTGTCATTCTGCAATTGCTGCGGCGAATGCAATTTGGCCTGCCAACCCAGCGTGGAGCGTTCCGCCTGCTGTTGCATCCACTTCGCGTCGTATTGGTTGTGGGCCTTGACACTGTAGTTATCGTCCAGCAGGCGCATGGGATGATTCATCACATTCCACAGCATGCGAGCGTTAATCAGCACCCCGGACAGTATGATTACCAGCAATCCCAGCACCCACGGGTTACGCCAGCCCTGTTTGTTCTTTTGAGAAATCATGATTTTCCTGGTAAGTATTAAATTTTCGATCAACGCTTGGGCGCGTTGAACATGGTTGTATATTCCGCCGCCATCGCCGGATTTTCCGTATTTTCCACACGGAAGCCGATTTTGGTCACTTCCTTCAAAATATTTCCCTCAGGCGCTTTAACAAATATGGTGAATGAAGTCGCCTTGCCATGCGTGACCAATTTTGGCTCGTCAGTCCCGACCAGTATTTGCCCCTTGATCCCGCCCTCGGCCTTGACGTTCACATACAGATTATTGTCGGTTTTATTAAGCACCTTAAAGGTATATTTATTCTGAATCGAACCATCGCTCATGCGCACAAATAGCGGCTGACGTTCCGGCGCGACTCTCAGAGTAAGCGATCCAAGATGATTCAACCCGTAAATAATCCCGCCCAGCGCCAGCAGGATAATGCCGACATACACCCAGGTGCGGGGATGCTGATACAACTTTTTGACCGGACGGCCTTCCAGCTCGTCCAGTGAGGCATAGCGTATCAGTCCACGGGGACGGCCTATCTTGTCCATCACAGAATCACAGGCATCCAGGCACAGGCCGCAGGTAATGCAACCCAGTTGCTGCCCGTCGCGTATATCCACACCAGTCGGACATACCTGCACACACTGGAAACAATCGATGCAATCGCCCTGCTGCTCCACCACTTTGCCCGCCTGGCGCAACTTGCCGCGCGGCTCGCCGCGACTCACATCGTAGGCAGGGAGTATCGTCTGCGAGTCGGCCATAACCGCCTGAATACGGGCGTAGGGGCACAACCACAGGCAAGTTTGTTCGCGCAAAAATCCGGCGAGGAAATACGTACCCAAGGTAAAGGAAATCAGGGTGACCCATTCCAGCATAGACAGGTTAAAACTCAGCAGATCGCGCCAATACTGGAACGCATCCACGAACCAGATCGTGAAGCTGATCCCGGTAAAGATCGAAATCGCCAGCCAGATGGCGTGTTTGACAAGCTTCTTGCGAATTTTCTCGCCATCCCACGGCGCCGCATCCAGCTTGTGACGCTTGTTGGGATTACCTTCGACTTTCTCTTCTATCCAGGTAAACAGATCGACCCAGGCGGTCTGAAAACAGAAAAATCCGCAAAACACGCGCGATGCAACCGATGTGATCGCAAACAAAGCCATTGCCAGCAACAGCAACAGCAACGATACCATCCAGATGTCCTGCGGGAGAATGGTGAGATTGAAGATATGAAACTGGCGGTTATTGACGTCGAGCAATATTGCCTGCTTGCCATTCCAGCGCAAATAGGCGCCGAAGAAGAATAGCAGCCAGAAAGACTCGGTAATATATTTAAGCGTACGAAAACGACCCGGCATGCGTTTTGCATGGATAGTCGCCTCGCCCAGATTGGTTGACCACTCTACGTGCTCGCTGTACAGGCCCGTGACGCTGCCCACCTCCGCTTTTTTAACCGGCTCGCTCATTCACTACTCCCGTGATTTTTTATCCGGCATGGCCGGATGTTATGCAAAGAAAACTCTGTTTAAACTCGCCCCTTCCAGAGAAAATTTACGCAGCGTACCCTTCCAATATTGCGAATGAAAAAAGGAGGAGGCAAGCCTCCCCCTCCTTCATTTCAGTGCTGTTACTCTTCGCCGCGATTCTTTCTCGAATTATTGAACAGCCAAACCAGCGCAGCAATTACCACAGCAAAAGCAAACGCCGTGGCAATCATCAAAGCCCAATAAACATAGTCATGTGACATCTCGATTTCCTTTCATAAAACCTGCACGGTTAAGCGCCGTGCAGGTAAATGGACAGTAGTTACTTGGCTTAAGGTGCAGACGCTGCGTCAGCAACCGCGGCTTCAGGAGCCACTTCCGCTACCGGAGCAGCAACTGCTTCAGCCTGACCACCGCCGAACTTGTACACGTAAACCGCCAGCTTCTTCATGTCTACAGCAGACAACTTACCTGCTGCGGTGAAGTTAGGCATAACAGCTACACGGGCATTTGCATCGCCGGAATTCACACCGTAAGTGATGGTCTGTTTGATGCCTTCCACAGAACCGTCAAACCGCCAGATTTTATCTGTCAGGTTAGCCGAACCCATGGCTGCAACACCCTTGCCATCAGCGCCGTGACAGGCCGTACATCCCTTTTCCGCGAACAGCGGAGTGGAAGCAGGATTGCCCGCAGCAACTGCATTGGCCAGCGTATCGATTTCTGCAGCAGACAGAATATCCTTATGCGCCGTCATCATGCCCTGGCGGCCATCGGTGATACTGGCATTGATCTCGTCGATCTTGCCGCCGAACAACCAGTCATCGTCGAGCAGAACCGGAGCCATCAGACCTTGTTCACGTGTCGCGAACTTGGCGCCTTTCTGCTCTGAACCCACACCGTTCTGACCATGACATGCCGCGCAGTTGTCACTAAACAGCACCTTACCGGAACGGGTCACGTACTCAGACAACTCCGAATCAGCAAGAATCGCTGCCGGTGTCATATCTTTCAACCTGTCTTCATACGGCTTACGCACCGCATCCAGCACAGCCTGGTCTTCTGCCAACTCCTTGATCGCAGACCACTGGCCTGTACCGGGCAAACCCAAACCTTTGAAGAACGTCCCAGAAGTCGCAAATGGAATGGCCGGATACATCGCAAAATACACCACCACCCAAATCGCACTGGCTGTCAGGCCAAGCATCCACCATCTCGGCGGCTGATTGACGAAGTCGCCCAAATCATCATCCCATACGTGCCCCGTGGTAGGCACACCACCAGCGGAGTTTTGATTATCACTCATTTTTTATCTCCCGAATTGTTGTACTCGCCCTCATCTCGCAGAGCCATATCGCCCTGCGAGTTGAGCGCATCCTTGTTCTTAGGATTGAACACCAGCACATAGACCGCAACCATCGCCACAAAAGCCATCACGGTAAAAGCTACCCCGATCCAGTCGTTGCGTGACATCGCTGCCCAGTCCGTATGCAGGTAGTCCATTAGTTTAGTCACGGTAGTTCACACCTTCCTCAAACTTCACGTGATTACCCAAGGATTGCAGGTAAGCGATGACTGCGTCCATTTCTGTCTTGCCTTCGATTTCTTTCACCGCAGCTTCGATATAGGCTTCGCTATAAATCGAAGCCGGTACCGGATTGAACGGCATCTTGGTCATGACTCTCATGGTTTTGGCAGCATTCTCGCCATCAACCGGCTTCTCCAGGAAGAAGTAGTTAGGCATAACAGACTCGGGCACCACATCGCGCGGATACTTCAGATGTTTGCGATGCCACTCATCAGAGTACTTGCCACCGACACGAGCCAGATCAGGCCCCGTGCGCTTGGAACCCCACTGATAAGTGTGATCGTACATCGACTCTTCGGCGATCGAGTAGTGACCATAACGGTCCTTCTCGTCACGGAACGGACGTATCATCTGCGAGTGACACAGGAAACAACCTTCGCGAATGTAAACGCTGCGGCCTGCCAATTCCAGCGCCTTGTAAGGGCGCACGCCATCGCCGGGCTGCCATTCATCCAGGGTTTTATGCGCGGATGTAGCAGGGTTCCAGATGATTTTGTCCATCGGAATTGCATTGCCTTGCAAGTCTTTGTGCTGGGTATTGTTACAAGTTGGATCGTTCTGACACATCGCTGTGTTAGGCAGATAAAACAGGGGCACAATTTCCACAATACCGCCGACCGCTACTGCAATTGCAGTCAGAACAAACATCAGCAGCGTGTTACGCTCGATCTTGTCCTGCAGCTTGGTTGAATAAAGTTTATCGTGATCAGACATGTTTTTTCTCCCTTATGCTTTAGCTGCAACAGCGTTAACGCCGCGCACAGCGCCCGCTTGACGAACAGTCATCACCACGTTGAACAGCATGATCCAGGTACCCAGATTGAAGATAGCGCCGCCAACAGTGCGCATCACGTAGTACGGATGCATAGCAGACACAGATTCAATAAAGGTGTAGGTCAAGCTACCGAATTCGTCGTAATCACGCCACATTAGACCTTGCATGATGCCGGACACCCACATCGCCACGATGTAAGTCACCGCTCCGATCAAGGACACCCAGAAGTGAATATTCACCAGCTTTTCAGAATACATTTCGGTATTCCACAGCTTCTTCACCATGTGGTAGATCGCACCGAAAGAGATCATCGCCATCCAGCCCAACGCGCCGGCATGAACGTGACCTACAGTCCAGTCAGTGTAGTGAGACAATGCGTTCACGCTCTTGATGGACATAACCGGGCCGTCAAAAGTAGACATCGCATAGAACGCCATCGCTGTCACCAGGAAGCGCAGGATGTAGTCAGTACGCAGCTTGTCCCATGCACCGGACAAAGTCATCATACCGTTCATCGCACCACCCCATGAAGGGATAATCATCGCCAGGGAAATCGCAGCACCCAGAGAGCCGGTCCAGTCAGGCAACGCTGTGTATTGCAGATGGTGAGCACCCAGCCAAACGTAACCGAAAGTCAGTGTCCAGAAGTGCAACACAGACAAACGATACGAGAAAACCGGACGACCAGATTGCTTAGGAATGAAGTAGTACATGATGCCGAGGAAGCCGCCGGTCAGGTAGAAACCCACCGCGTTATGGCCCCACCACCATTGAATCATGGCATCTTGCACGCCAGAATAAATGGAGAAGGCTTCAGTCATACTTACCGGGATAGCCATGCTGTTCACCACGTGCAGGTAAGTGATCATCACGATCATACCCATAGTGAACCAGTTCGATACATAGATATGCGATGTCTTGCGAATCACCGTGGTCATGATGTGATTCAGACCAAACGACAACCACACGACCGCAATCAAGATATCGATCGGCCAAACCAGTTCGGCGTACTCTTTACCGGAAGTCAGTCCCAGCGGCAGAGTAACCACGGCCAGCACGATGATCAGATTCCAGCCCCAGAAGGTGAACCACGCCATGGTATTGCTCCACAACTTGGTCTGCCCCGTGCGTTGCACGATGTAGAAACCGGTCGCCATCAACACACAGCCACCAAACGCAAAAATCACTGCATTGGTATGCAATGGGCGTAACCTGCCAAATGAAAGCTCGGCAAGATCAAAGTTTAAAAACGGCCACGCTAATTCCGCTGCAACATACACACCGACCAGCGTACCTACAACCGCATAAACGACTGCCATGATGGTGAACCATCTGACAACGTCCATGTCATATTTTACTGGTGTCGCTTGAGTAGCTTCCACAGTATCTCCTCCCAAGAGCAAAGTTAAAAAATAATGCGATATTTGCTAAAAATGACTGCGCCAATACCCCATCTCTTCTTACAGCTTAAAAAAGCTGCGCAATCATGTCACACTCATCAGGTGTAAGTAAAGAGAAAACACGACAAACCGCCGCTCATTCCCGCCCATATTACTCGGGCTTTACCACCAACTAAGCCGGGCCATAATAGGCGAGTTATCTGCATTGAATTTGATGCAAATCAAATAGCTTCGACCTGCAAAAACCATCTTGAGAAAAACAAGACCGCCCATCCTGCTCTTCCCGTAATCATGCCCGGCCGTATGATCCGGCACCAAATCTCGACAAATATGCAAGTCGAACCGACACAACGCCACCGATTTCAATGCAGAAAGAGAAACAGTGCGGCTCAAAGAAGCGCCTGATTGACCCTGGCCAGTTCCGCCTCGCCCAGCGCGCCCACGGCCGCT
>CAYLOK010000017.1:0-58527 GCA_964385275.1 uncultured Gallionella sp.
GAATCAGTGTCCAGTTTGCGCTGGAATCACTGTCCAGGTTGGTCTGGAATACGCAAAAATGAGATTGTCTAGACAAGTCACCACAGTCCGGTATTGCGAAAAACGAGATGGTTACGATGCATTCTGTGAACTTCCGCAGTGTCTCGTAAGCGGATAGCCACGAAGTTCGGTTTTCGGGTGGCGTATTCGCACGAGTAAATGGGAAAATCCATCGCTTGATTACTTCGATGGTGATGGGTTTCTCACCCTTCAACGCGACCTTGCCAGACATGGCAGGCGCAGCCCGCCCCACAAAAACATCGTTGCTTCTTAGCGAATTGTCGGATTTGCTACAAAAGATTTTTAAAAAAATTTTATATAAATCAATAAGATATATATTGGCACGGCATTTGCGTTAGTGAGAGTGTCATTACTCACGAGTGAATACCATGCAAGCGAAGGACATCGCCGAACTACTCAACGAACCGGCGTGCACCCATAACACCAAGTCGAAGTCTGGTTGCGCGCGTCCCAAGCCGGGCGCGACAGCGGGTGGTTGTTCGTTCGATGGCGCGCAGATCGCACTGCTGCCGATAGCCGATGTGGCGCATATCGTGCATGGCCCAATCGCCTGTGCAGGCAGTTCCTGGGATAACCGTGGCACGCGTTCTTCAGGACCTGCCCTTTATCGTATCGGCATGACCACTGACCTTACCGAACAGGATGTGATCATGGGGCGTGGTGAGAAGCGTCTGTTTCATGCGATCAAGCAGGCGGTGGACAGTTATTCTCCTGCCGCCGTATTTGTCTATAACACCTGCGTACCCGCGCTGACGGGTGACGATATTTCAGCGGTTTGCAAGGCTGCCAGCGACAAATGCGGCGTGCCGGTGGTGCCGGTGGATTGCGCCGGTTTCTACGGCACCAAGAATCTCGGCAACCGCATCGCAGGGGAGGCGATGTTCAAATATGTGGTGGGGACGGCAGAACCTCACCCCGTGCCACCCGAAGCACAACGTCCCGGTATTACGGTGCATGACGTGAATCTGATCGGCGAATACAACATCGCGGGCGAATTCTGGAATGTGCTGCCACTGTTCGATGAACTGGGCTTGCGCATCCTGTGTACCTTGTCAGGCGATGCGCGCTTTCACGATGTGCAGACCATGCATCGCGCTGAAGCCAATATGGTGGTGTGCGCCAAGGCGCTGCTCAACGTGGCGCGCAAGTTGCAAACCGACTACAAGATTCCGTTCTTCGAAGGCAGCTTCTACGGCGTGACCGACACCTCACAGGCGTTCCGGGATTTCGCCCGGCTGCTGAATGACCCGTCTCTGACGGAACGCGTTGAAGTAATGATCATTCGCGAAGAAGCGAAGATCAATCTGGCGCTCGACCCGTGGCGGGAAAAGCTGCGCGGTAAGCGCGTGCTGCTCTATACCGGCGGCGTGAAGTCATGGTCGATTGTTTCCGCGTTGCAGGATCTGGGGCTGATCGTTGTCGCGACCGGCACCAATAAATCCACCGAGGAAGACAAGGCGCGCATCCGCGAGATCATGGGCGACAAGACAAAAATGATTACCGACGGCAGCCCAAAAGCCTTGCTCGGCGTGGTCAGGGAATATCAGGCCGATATTCTCATCGCGGGTGGTCGCAATATGTACACCGCGCTGAAAGCAAAAATTCCCTTCCTCGACATTAATCAGGAACGTGAATTCGGCTACGAAGGTTATAGCGGCATGACCGAGCTGGCGCGACAATTGGCACTGACCTTGCAGAGTCCGGTATGGCAGGCGGTGCGCCGTCCCGCGCCGTGGGCTAAACCGCTGACCGTCGGTTTTGAACTGGCAGGAGACAAATAACATGGCCGAAATACTGAAACGCAACAAGGCACTTGCGGTGAATCCGCTCAAGGCCAGCCAGCCGATAGGCGCATCGCTCGCTTTCCTGGGCATCAACCGCGCCATGCCGATGTTGCATGGCTCGCAAGGCTGCTCGGCATTCGGCAAAGTGTTTTTTGTGCGCCATTTTCGCGAGCCTATCCCGTTGCAAACCACAGCGATGGACCAGGTGTCCACGGTGATGAATGCGGATGAGAACGTGATTGAAGGACTACGCGCGGTTGCCGAGAAAAGCAACCCCGCGTTGATCGGCCTGCCGACGACCGGGCTTTCCGAGACGCAGGGAACCGACATCAAGCGGCTGGTGAAACAGTTTTATGCCAAATATCCCGAGTTTGCCCACATATCTGTGGTGCCGGTGAATACGCCGGACTTTACCGGCTGTCTGGAGAGCGGTTACGCGCTGGCCGTCAAGGCCGTGCTGGAAGTGCTGGTGGGGCAGGGTGGTCAGCTAGGTAAACGCCATAAGCAAATCAACGTGCTGGCCGGGTCGTTTCTCACGCCGGGCGATATTGAGCATATTAAGGAACTGATCGAGGCATTCGGGCTGCGTCCCCTAGTGTTGCCGGATATTGCCGATTCGCTGGACGGGCATTTGAGTGATAGTGAAACCAGTCCAGTGACGCTGGGCGGTACGCCGGTGTCAGAAATATCCAGCATGGGTGATTCGATAGCCACCCTGGTGCTGGGCAACTCCCTGTTCGATGCGGCTGATTTTCTCACGCAGCAAACCGGTGTTCCCGACTATCGCTTCGATAGTCTGATGGGACTGGATGCGGTGGATAGTTTTGTCGCTGCACTCGCCGAGATTAGCGGTAAACCGGTGCCGGAAAAAATAGAGCGTCAGCGTGCGCAGTTGCAGGACGCGATGGTGGATTGCCATTTTATGCTGGGTTTTGCGCGCGTAGCTATCGCAGGCGATCCCGACCTGCTCTACGGTTTTTCGCGGCTGGTAACCGAGATGGGCTGCGAGGTAGTGGCCGCCGTGGCGCCGGCACGCGCGAATATTTTGCAAAGTGTGTGTTCAGCACAGGTTGCGATCGGCGATCTGGAAGACCTTGAAATCGCGGCAAAGGCGCGTGGTGCGCAGCTCGTTATCAGCAATTCGCACGCGGCTGAAACTGCGCGCCGACTGGCTATTCCGTTATTGCGTGCGGGCTTTCCGCAATACGACCTGATTGGCGGCTACCAACGCCTGTGGGTGGGCTATCGGGGTACACGACAAACCCTGTTCGATCTGGCCAACATGCTCGTTGAGGCTCATCACGAAGCAGAACCTTATGTGTCGATATACAGAAGGGGGAAGGGGGAAGATGAGATATTTACGGTTGGTCAAACCCATTAAGGAGAATGCCATGTCAGTGAAAATTGCCTTTGCCAGCAACGACAGGCGGCTGGTCAACCAGCACTTTGGTGCGGCGCAAGCGTTTGCCATTTTTGCAATGAGTGAAACAGACTTCCATCTGGTGGAAGTTGCCGAATTTATCGAAACCGCGATGGACGGTCATGAAGGCAAACTGACTGCCAAGATCGAGCTGCTGGAGGGCTGCGCTGCGGTGTATTGCAATGCGGCTGGCGCATCCGCGATACAGCAGTTGCTGGCTAAAGGGATACAACCGATGCGCGTGGATGAGGATTGCGCCATTGAGGGTTTGTTGAGCGGCTTGCAGCAGAGTTTGCAGAATGAACCACCGGTGTGGCTGGCGAAACATTTGAAAAAGTCAGCAGGCGCAGAGCGTTTTTCCGAAGACGAGGAGTGGCAGGAATGATAGCGACTTCTGCACGGGTGATTTCCGCAGACAAAGGTACGGCACAGGTCGAACCGACCGCGCAGTCTGGCTGTGGCGGTTGTAAAAGCAGCAGTTCGTGCGCGGTCTCTGGCCTTGGAAAATACTTTTCCGGTAACCGCAAAGCGATTGCTGTCCAGTGCGACGCATCGGTTCGTGCAGGGGATGAGTTGCATATGACGATGAGCGAGGCGGATTTTCTCAAGGCGGGGGTGTTGGCTTATTTGTTGCCCAGTTTGTTCACCATCATCGGTGCGGGCTTGGCCGCCACGCTTGATTACGGCGATGTCGGGGCGGTTCTGGGCGCGGTACTGGGTTTTGCCTGCGGCTTGTTGCTGGTTCGATTATTCAATTGGACGCCGCGCATGACGGTGCGCCAGGTTAACGGTTTATTTAACGAAGGAGATACACCATGAATCAAGCAGTAGAACAGGACGCCTTGCTATCCACCGACTTTATCAAGGAAATGGTCAAGCAGATGCGCGCGGTGGACAGTTACGGAACCTACGATGGCTGGCCATCGGATCGTATTTTGGCGCCTTATGTCGTCACCAAGGAACAACGTCGCACCATCCCGGTGATCGGTGATCCCGACGACATTATGCTGTCGCGCATCAGGGCTTTCTACAACGCGATTTCTTCCCTGATCGAGAAGGAATGCGGCCTGATGGCCGTGCCTATCATGAATATATCGCACGAAGGATTTGGCCGTGCCGTGATTACCGTCGGCAAGCTGGTGGTGATGGATAGAACCTTGCGCGATGTGCATCGTTACGGTTATGAGAGCCTGTCCAAGATGAAGGATGAGGGCGACAAGTTGTTGTCCGTGGCGCTGGAGATCATCGGCAAGTACCCGGAAGTGGCGGGGATGTAAAAGAACAAGGTAAAAGGTGCAAGGTGCATTGAATCTTGGGCCTTGTACCTTGTACCTGCGAAAGGAGAGAGCAATGACTGCAGACGAATTGAAAGCACTCGATAAGGAAGTCAAAAAGCTCAAGCGCATTTCCAGTGAATGGGCATCGCAGTTGCACGATCTGGTCGAAGACCGGTTACCGGCTGGCTATGAAGAAATCCACGGCATTGCACAGTCAACCTATGGCGCGTGTAAAGCCTGGGCGGACGCCAATGCACGGTTGATGGCAGCACAAAAGGAGAGTTAGAGATGGGACCGATTACCGGCGTGACGCGGGGCGGCACGGCCTATACCCCCACCTTTGTCACTGCGCTCAATCAAGCTACCTGCATCGGCTGTGGTCGCTGCTATAAGGTTTGCCCGCGTGATGTGTTCGAGCTGCTCGAACGCGACGAGGACGATGAGTCCTATGACGAGGATGAAGACAACAGCATGGTGATGTCGATTACAAATGCGCCCGATTGCATAGGTTGTGGTTCCTGCGCGCGCGTTTGTCCGAAACAGTGTCATACCCATGAAGCCTTGCCCGCAGGAGCGTAATGATGCCAAAACCACAGAAACATGTTTTTGTCTGTTCACAATCCCGTCCACCCGGACATCCGCGCGGTTCCTGCGGCCAGAAAGGTTGCCGCGAGGTGCTGGATGAGTTTACCCGCCAGTGGCAACAGCGCCAGCTCTTTACACAGGTGGCGATCACACCGACCGGTTGCCTCGGCCCGTGCGGCATGGGGCCTAGCGTGCTGGTTTATCCCGAGGGCATCATGTACGGCAATGTCACCGTTCAGGACGTGAGCGAGATATTCGATGAACATCTGCTGGGAGGAAAACCGGTAGCTCGTCTGGTCGTACCGACTGATATATGGTAGCTCTGGCCACGCAACTTCCCGCCGAACTGGGCGTTATGGCGGAACGCATCGTATCCGCATTGACTGATGAGGCGGCGCGCTTTAGCGAGGCAAGCAGAACGCCGCTAATATCACTGGCGGCGGTTAATTTTACCCGTGTCATCGACCCCGGCAATCGGCTGCCCGGTTTTGAGGGTGTTTGGCGCAACGCGCGCCGTGAGCGTTGCGGCAGCCTGACTTTTAACAGCGACGGCAGTTTCTATGCCGAATACGATTTGTTCTGCCCGCACCCGTATGATGCACGCTGGTTTGTCGAGATGGTCACGGCATGGGGCAGGGGCGATGCGCTAAAGGTCGAAGTTCAGATGATCCCGAGTCCTGATGATGACTGAATTCCCCAAAAATATGCGCCTGATACTGGCGCACAAGCAATCCACCAGCGCACGGGTACGATTCCTGTGTTTTGCACACGGCATCAGTGCCTTTGAACCGTTGCCGCCATTGTCATCGTTTGATGAGGCAACGCCTGCGCCCCAGGTGGTGCATCATCCCGTGGTCTATTTGCGTGCAGCGGAAGCGCGCCTGGGTTTGCCTGAGGGTGGCCTCAGGCATGAGCCTGAGTTTGTGGCCTTCGTGCAGGCAGCGGACGAATTGATAGCGGTGTGCCTGGCTGTTTTTACCAGCATCGACCCGCCTTTTTCTGCTGTAGATGCCGTAGGCGCTCGCTTCATCGCCATTACCGAAGCGCGCAATTTTTCTGAAGTCGAACTGAACTTGTTGCGTCACGCTTATCCCGTACTGGTTTGAAATAAAGGAGTTAACGATGAGTCAATTTGCGATGGGCGATATGGTTTTTGCAGCCCAGGATTTATTTAACGAACCCATAGAGGAGACGGGCGAAAGCGGAATTCCCGGAATCGCTCCCGGAACGCTGTTGGCGGTTGCGGGCACGCGCGGCGTGGTGGTGAATGTCGGGCATGCCGAAGCCGCACCTGGTCAGGAAATCTATCTGGTACGGTTTGAATCCGGGGCGGATGGCACGCTGGAAGAGCCGATAGGTTGTTTGTCTGAAGAACTGAGCGGCTCGAAACAGTAATGAACCCTAATGGTTCATTAGAACAAAGCGTCATTCCCGCGAAGGCGGGAATCCAGATGTTTGAAAAATCTCCCGCGAAGCGGGACAACATCCAAGGTTTGTCCGCTTCGCGGGATGTTTGTTTTTTACTGGATTCCCGCCTTCGCGGGAATGACGGTCTAATGGGCGATTTGGGATGAGTAATCCCCGTGTTGCTACGGTGCTGGCTTATCACACCCGCAGCAAACACGCGTTCGATCATTATGCCGCAGGTCCGGGCACATTGGACTGGGACGCTCAGCCTAAAGCGTTTCGCGACTGGACAGGCACACAATCCATTGCGCTGCCGCGTGATGTTGCTGTATCGGAAATCGGCTGGGGCGAGCTTGCTGTTGTGCGCCCATCGCTGCCGCTGAATACGTCCAATCTGGGTTCGTTGCTGCGTTTGTGTGTCGGGCTTACCGCATGGAAGGAATATGCCGGTTCGCGCTGGTCGCTGCGTGCGCATCCTTCGTCCGGAAATCTGCACCCCACCGAAACCTGGCTGATCGCATCGGGTGTGGCGGGGCTGGAAGATGGTTTGTATCACTATCACAATCTTCACCATGCGCTGGAACGACGCGCGTGGGGGAGTGCGGTTCAGGCAAATGGCCTGTGGCTGGGATTCAGTTCCATCCACTGGCGCGAAGCGTGGAAATACGGCGAACGCGCGTTCCGCTATTGCCAGCTCGATCTGGGGCACGTGCTAGCCGCCGTATGTTACGCAGCTGCTCTGCATGGCTGGTGTCCACGATTGTTGAATCTGGATTCGGCACGCGTTGCCCGCTGTTTGGGATTGGATCGCGAGGCTGATTTTTCTGGCGTGGAAGGCGAAGAACCGGAGGTGATTGTCGCGCTGGAGGCTGAGAATGGTGTGTTGCCGACCAACTGGCAACTCTGGGCTGGTAAACCTGCGTTGCTTGATCCGCGCCCTTTGTACCAGTGGCCGATCATTGAAGAAGTAGCCGTGGCGACGCGTGGTGCACCGCCGCTGACTGACCCGGCTGCGACGGCTGGTTGCGCTCACAAGTATGAAGCGGACATCCGGGCTGCTCAGGTCATCCTCAAACGGCGCAGCGCGCAGGCCTTCGATGGTCAGACTGCTATGAAAAATACTGTATTTAAACAAATGCTTGCAAGTTTATTGCCGGGCGGTTCGCCGGTATGGGCTATGTGGCCGCATGTTGCTCGCGTGCATCCGGTGCTATTGGTACATCGGGTGGAAGGTATTGCGCCCGGACTGTATGTGATGCCGCGCTCCCAAGCTGCCAGGGCAACGCTGCAAGCCGCGTTTCGCGACACATTTACCTGGCAGCCGGCCGACCTCGAACTGCCCTTGTTTCAACTGCTCGCCGCAAAATCCGGTAAGGTCGCGCGCACCTTGTCCTGTCATCAGGACATCGCCACGCAATGCGCCGTCACCTTCATGATGGTGGCGGAATTTGCCGCACCGCTTGCCGCAGACCCCGCCGCCTACCGCCATCTGCATTGGGAGGCGGGCATGTTGGGGCATGTGATTACATTGGAGGCTGAAGCGGCCAGATGGCGCGGCACCGGCATCGGCTGTTTTTTCGATGATGCCGACCACGAACTACTCGGCCTGCAAGACGATCAGTTTCAGGTGATCTATCACTACGCCGTCGGCATGGCGCTGGATGATCCGCGCATCACGACGCTGCCTGCATACGAATAAATTGAAAGGAATCAACATGAACGAGCGATCAGACTTGCCCTTTACCGTTAGCGGCAGTCAGCACTGTGTCCTGGGTAAACAGGTAAAAGTGCAGTTTGCTGATGATTTTGTTTTGAAGCTGACACAAATTGAAGCATCCATTCTGTCGTTGGCACTGGTCGCCGTGCGCGATGGCATCAGTGAGGAACGCGAAATCTATATGAGTCCGATCGCCAGCGATGCCGCATTTGTGGGTTCGGTGCGGGATCGCGGGGTGAGCATCGTCACCCCCGCAGGGCAACTTGAACTGGACTGGATAAATGTCGGATGCCTGGCCGAATCCATGGCCGCCGCTATCGCTTAGTGTGTCCCATCGGCATCAGCTTGGTTCTGTTCACGTCAGGCATGAACGGCGCTTAATTTTTCCGAGACGAATTCGGCCCTTGATGTGGCGTTGTTTTCCTGACTATTCAGAGCGCACCACGCCGCCAATTCCTGAGGGTTTATATTGTATTCAACGGCGCGCACACCCGAACGTTGAAACTCCCTGCGAGTTGAGACGGCCATGGCTTTCCATTTTATAAAGGTGTCCTCAAAACATTCCGGGTCTGATGCAGTGGCCTTCACCTGAGCCCAGCTTTCTTCGGTGTACCAGGTAACACCGATCAGGAGTGACTGGCTACGTTTTTTTGCTCTCAAGCGTTGCAGCAGTGGAGGTTGTCTCATGTTTATCTGAACCTGACCGTTAAATTGGCAAGCCGAAATCCGGCGCGATTTGTTTCAACCACGCATCCAGACGTGCATCGCTAAGGTTCTTCTGGTTTTCCTGATCCAGCACCAGACCTGCGAACTGATCGTCCACCAGTGCCTTTGAAGAAATGAAGTGGTAATCGTCTGTCGGCCAGGCACCCACCACTTTCGCGCCGCGTGCCACGACGAACTGGTATAGCTCGCCCAGCGCATCGACGAACTCGTCCGGGTATTTGTCCTGATCGCCGAGACCGAACAGGGCGACGGTTTTGCCGCTGAAATCAACCTCTTTGAGTTGCGGCAGAAACTCCTCCCATCCGCCGCCCATGCAATCGGTGGAAAGCCCGGGCAACTGCCCGCCACCCAGCGTGGAGGTGCCGAAAAACAAGTGCGAATATCCAGCAATCAGATCAGGCGTGGCCTTGTTGACGTTGAGCGCATCCGCCATCGTGTCATCGTCGAAACGTTTCTTGATTAACTTGGCGATGCGGCGCGTGTTGCCGGTACTGCTGGCAAAAAAGATTCCGATACGAGACATGAGGACTCTCCGGTGATGCTTCTTATTGTCGTGAATACTACGAAAAACTTGCCCGCAGATTACACAGATTACGCGAGATTAAACAAAATCCAACTTTGCTTGATACGGAAGAACCATCGGAACGAGGTCGGTTCCAAAAAATCTGCGTGAATCTGCGTAATCTGCGTAATCTGCGGATTATGTTTTTGATTATACCGGGCCGCGTCCGGCGCGCTTGAGTTCCACGGTGCGGGTCAGCGCTTCCTCAAAAGACACCTTGTCACCTTTAGGCTTGAAATCAGACAGTGCCTTGTAAACCGTGATGATCTTCTCCGATGCAGACTGCCCCTTGAAATCGCTCTTATCCAGCGCCGCGATGTCGATCAACTCGTTCCAGATCAGGCCTTCCTGCATACCGATGGCAGCGATACTCAAACCACCCGCATCAATAATGAGCGGCTTGTTGATGTTCACCACGAACAGGATGATGCGCACGTCAGGGGCGAAATCGGCCTGATAGTAATCCAGCACTTTGGGCAATAGTGCGAGTTCGTCCAGACTGCCGACATACAGTTTGATCTTGTCGTTTTCAGCCAGCACGATGGTGTTTTTGATCGTCGCGGTAGGCGGCTTGCGGTGACCCAAGGCATCGCCCACTTCGCCGAGTTCCAGCACCAGGTCGCCGCGATACGCCGCAAAACTGCCACTGGCTTCCTTGAAGTTCATGTTGAACAGCAGCCCTTTTTGTTCGTAATCGTCGAATAACATAGTGCACCTTGTCGTATGGAGTATATGGAGCCCTGTTCCAAGCAATACTCATGCCAGTGTTGCGCGGGACGGCCAGGCACATCCCCTGGTGGATGCACTCATCCTGTCGGCGGCATCCCGACAGCCGTACTCAAAATTCTTGTAACAAACCCGACAACTTCCCGCCGCCGTGCTGTTTCAGACAGGCGAGTTGAGCGGCTAAAAAATATAAATATCAATTTAATCAACATGCTATATAAATATCATTGAGCTGGCACGCTGCTTGCGTTCTATCAGGCACAAACCCTGAATTCCCTGATAGGAGACTTACCGTGCTTAACCTGACACCCAATGCAATTTCCGCTGTAGAAAAATTTATCAAAGGCTCAGCCGTGCCGGTTGCCGGGCTGCGCATCGCTATTTCCGGCGGTGGCTGCTCAGGCTTTCAGTACGGCATGTCGCTGGAAGAGAACAAGAGCGAAGACGATGTGGTGGTGGAATACGGTGCGGTAACGCTGCTGGTTGATCCCTTGTCCGCACCTTTGCTCGAAGGTGTCACGGTGGATTTTGTGGACAGCCTGAGCGGCAGCGGTTTTAAATTTGAAAATCCGAATGCCAGCGCTAGCTGTGCGTGCGGTTCATCTTTCTCGGCATAAGGGGCGCGTCATGTGGGATTACTCGGACAAAGTTAAGGATCACTTTTTTCAACCGCGCAATGCCGGGGTCTTGGCGGATGCCAATGGCGTGGGCGATGTCGGCTCAATCAGTTGCGGTGACGCGCTACGTTTGATGCTCAAGGTGGAACCTGAATCGGACATTATTCTGGATGCGCAGTTTCAGACTTTCGGGTGCGGTTCGGCGATTGCCTCTTCTTCGGCGCTGACCGAGATGATTAAGGGCAAGACGCTGGATGAGGCGTTGATGGTCAGCAATCAGGATATTGCCGATTATCTGGATGGCCTGCCACCGGAAAAGATGCACTGCTCGGTGATGGGGCGCGAGGCGCTGCAAGCGGCTGTGGCCAACTATCGAGGCGAGGTGTGGAGCGACGACCATGAGGAAGGTGCGCTGGTGTGCAAGTGTTTTGCCATTGATGCCGTGTTGATCGAAGACACTATCCGCGCCAATAATCTGTGTTCGGTGCAGGATGTGACCAACTACACCAAGGCGGGCGGAGGTTGCTCATCCTGTCATGAAGGCATCGAGGATATTTTGGCCAAGGTGATGGTCTCGCGCGGCGAGACCTACAAGCCAGGCAGTGTACCCAAGCAAGAAGCATCGCCTATGGGTCTGACCAATTTGCAGCGCATACGCAAGATAGAGGCGGTACTCGAAGCAGTGCGTCCTCAGTTAAAACGAGATGGCGGCGACATCGAACTGGTGGATGTGGATGGTAAAACCATTTACGTCAACATGACCGGCGCATGTGCGGGCTGTCAAATGGAAGCGCTGACCCTGCAAGGCATACAGCAGAAATTGATGGAAGAATTGAAAGAATTCATCAAGATCGTGCCGACCAAAGTGGGCTCGCTGACGCGTGCGATGAAGTAGGTTGGGCTTTAGCCCGACACCATCATTATGTCGGGATGAATCCCGACCTACAAATTGAATAAGAGGTCATCATGAATGGTATCTATCTGGACAATAACGCGACCACACGGGTCGATCCGGCGGTGGTGGAAGCCATGCTGCCCTATTTTACCGAGCAGTTTGGCAATCCGTCTTCGATGCACAGTTTCGGCAACAAGGTGGGGCTGGCGATCAAGAAGGCACGTATGCAGGTGCAGGAGTTGCTGGGAGCGGAACATGACTCTGAAATCATCTTTACCTCCTGCGGTACCGAGTCCGATTCCACAGCCATCCTGTCCGCCTTGCGCGCGCAACCGGAACGCCGGGAAATCATCACTACCACCGTTGAACATCCGGCCATTCTTACCCTGTGTACCTACTTGGAAAAGGAAGGTTATAAGGTGCATCTGCTGGCAGTGGATGGCAAGGGACGGCTGGATATGGCGGAATACAAAAAATTGCTGACCGAACAGGTGGCCGTGGTGTCGGTGATGTGGGCGAACAATGAGACCGGCACTTTCTTTCCGGTGGTCGAGATGGCCGAACTGGCGCATGCCGCTGGTGCGATGTTCCATACCGATGCGGTGCAGGCGGTGGGCAAAGTGCCGTTGAATCTGAAAGACACCAAGATAGACATGCTGTCGGTATCTGGCCACAAGTTGCATGCGCCCAAGGGCATCGGCGTGCTGTATCTCAAGCGTGGAACACGATTCCGCCCGATGCTGCGCGGCGGTCATCAGGAGCGCGGTCGTCGTGCCGGTACTGAAAACTCCACTTCCATCGTGGGTTTGGGTAAGGCCGCCGAGATGGCTATGGACGCAATGGCATACGAGAATACTGAAGTGCCACGTTTGCGCGACAAGCTGGAGGCCGGAATCCTGGCGAAAGTGCCTCGTTCTTTTGTGACCGGCGACCCGACTAATCGTCTGCCGAATACCAGCAACATCGCGTTTGAATTCATCGAGGGCGAAGCGATTTTGTTGTTGCTGAATAAATTTGGCATCGCGGCTTCCAGTGGTTCAGCCTGCACTTCCGGTTCGCTTGAGCCTTCCCATGTGATGCGCGCAATGGGCATACCCTATACCGCTGCTCATGGCACGGTGCGTTTCTCGCTGTCGCGCTACAGTACCGAGGCCGAAGTGGATCGCGTGATTCAAGTCGTGCCGGAAATCATCGCGCAGCTGCGCAAACTGTCGCCCTACTGGGATGGTGACGGGCCTGCGGTTGAGCCTGAAAAAGCCTTCGCACCCGTGTACGCCTGAACGATCATGTCCGCCTTCAGTCAAAATCGCACCATCGTCATAGATGACACCACGCTGCGCGATGGTGAGCAGTCGGCGGGCGTGGCGTTTACGCTGGAGGAAAAACTCGACATCGCGAAACAGCTTGATGCACTCGGCGTACCTGAGCTGGAAATCGGCATTCCGGCAATGGGGGAGGAAGAGCGTGAGAGCATTAACGCGGTCGCCGCGCTCGGTCTGAATGCGAGACTAATCGTGTGGAGTCGCATGTGTCTGGAGGACATCCAAGCCTGTGAACAGATTGACGTTCAGATGATAGACCTCTCTATTCCGGTGTCTGACATCCATTTGCAGAAGAAACTTAAGCGTGACCGTGATTGGGTCATTGAGACCATCTATGACATGGTGCCGCGCGCCTACGATATGGGCTTGGGCATCATCGTCGGATGCGAGGATGCCTCGCGCGCCGATCCTGAATTTTTGTTGCAGGTGGCTGAAGCTGCGCAAGCTGCTGGCGCACGCCGAATCCGCTTTGCAGACACACTGGGCGTGATGGAACCGTTCGGCGTGCATAAGGCGATTTCAGCTCTGCGAGCGGTATCGGATCTGGAAATCGAAATGCACGCGCATGACGATCTGGGGCTGGCGACGGCTAACAGTCTGGCTGCGGCGCTGGCGGGGGCGACTCACCTCAACACCACGGTCAACGGCTTGGGTGAGCGTGCCGGGAATGCGCCGCTGGAGGAAGTCGCTTTGGGTTTGAAAAAACTTTATGGCATGGAAACCGGCATAGATCTGACTCATTTTACCGCCTTGTCTGCCTGCGTGGCTGCGGCATCCGGTCGCCCCGTGCCATGGCAAAAAAGCGTGGTAGGTGAGGGTGTGTTCACTCACGAGGCGGGGATTCATGTCGATGGTTTACTTAAAGACCCGGACAATTATCAGGGGTTTGATCCGGGTGAAGTCGGGCGCAGTCATAAACTGGTGGTCGGCAAGCATTCCGGCGCGCATGGCATCATCGCCGCCTATGCCTGCATGGGCCTCAACTTGAGTCATGCCGAAGCACGCGCGTTGTTACCCGACATACGCAGCTTTGCCGAGCGCGCCAAGCGTTCGCCCGCCGATCAGGAATTGTTATTTATCTATCAACGATTTATCGGGCGAAGTCTGCCTGGCATGATGCACTGAGGAGATGGACATGGAGAAGACGATCCATCTGGTAGCCAGTATCGAGCACAAAGCGGCATCTTCGGATGCCAGTTCGCAGCCGGGGTTTTTTACCCTGCTGCGTGAGGACGTGGAATGTGTGTTCCATCGTGATCCGGCGGCGCGCTCGCGCTTTGAAGTGTTGACGACTTATCCGGGTGTACATGCGTTGTTGCTGCATCGTATCGCCCATCGCTTGTGGCTGTTTGGCTTGCGCTATCTGGCGCGTGTGGTTTCCTATCTGGCACGTTTAGTCACCAATGTCGATATTCATCCGGGCGCGTGCATCGGGCGGCGATTCTTTATCGATCACGGTGCCTGTGTGGTGATCGGAGAAACTTCCGAGATAGGCGACGACGTGACGCTTTATCACGGCGTGACGCTGGGCGGCACCACCTGGAACAAAGGCAAGCGTCACCCGACGCTGGGCGATGGGGTGGTGGTGGGCGCAGGTGCGAAGATTCTGGGTGCCATCACACTGGGTGATCAGGTGCGGGTGGGTTCAAATTCCGTCGTCGTAAAAGATGTGCCGGCGCATCGCACCGTGGTGGGCATACCGGGCAGGATCGTGCTGCGCACCGAGGAAGCGGGGGCCGACAATATTTACGGCATCAATCTGGATCATCACCTGATTCCTGATCCGGTGGGGCGAGCGATCGCCTGTCTGATGGAACGTATCGAGGTGTTGGAAGGCAAGTTGCGCAAGCAAGGCGAGGTGGTGGATAGCCAGTGCCATACCTGCGAGGCAGACGATTTATGCGGCACGGAAGTGGCGCGACAAATGAAGAGGGAGTGACGCTATGGACTTGATGGATTTCGACCAGACCACCTTGTATTTCGAGGAGCCGATCAGCCCGGAAGTGCAACGCCTGATTGCTGATTCGGCAGCCAATTATGGTAGCGAGGAGGCGGAATTGCTGCTGCTACGGGCCAATTTTGTGGCGCCTGAACAACTGGCGGTGCTGGTCTCGCTGTATCGCTATTATTTTTATCAGCACAGGCTGGAAGACGCGCTACTGGTGGCTGAGAGTGCGCTGGCGGTGGCTGGACGGCGGCTTGAGTTTCCCGATACCTGGGTTTATCTGCACAGCGGCAATGTGGGTGCCGGGGTGATGCGTTCGATGGGGCTGGTGCGTTTTTACCTGATGGTGCTCAAGGCAGCCGGGTACATCAATCTGCGCTTGGGCAGGTATGAAACAGGACAGGCCATGCTGGAGAAACTGGTCGAGCTGGATCGTTGTGACAGGTTGGGTGGCCGTGCTTTGTTGGATGTGGTCAGGAATGAATCTTTTGAAAGGAGTGCATGATGGACGAATTATCGCTGGATGAAGCCATGGAGGAACTCGCGGCGGCAGAAGATTTTCTGGAATATTTTGGCATTGCCTACGAGCCTTCGGTCGTGCAGGTAAATCGCCTGCATATTCTGCAACGCTTTCACGATTATCTCGCCCGTGCCGGAGAGTTGTCCGAGATCGAGTCGGCGCGTCGCGTGGTGTATGCCACGCTGTTGCAGCAGGCATATCAGGATTTCGAAAAATCCGACGCGCTGACCGAAAAAGTGTTCAAGGTGTTTCACATGCACGAACCTCAGACTCACTTTGTGCCTTTGACTTCAATCATGCTGAATAAAGCCAATGCTGCCTGAATTTGAATTCGGCAACGAAGTGCGCATCATCCGCAACGTGCGCAATGACGGTACGTATCCGGGGATGAGCATCGGAGAGCTACTGGTGCGGCGCGGCAGTACCGGCTTTGTGATGAATGTCGGTACTTTCTTGCAGGATCAACTGATCTATACCGTCAATTTTCTGGAGCTGAACAAGATCGTCGGTTGCCGCGAGGAGGAGTTGATCAGTATTGATGAGGTCTGGATACCCAGCAAGTTTGAGAGCCGGGAAAAGGTGAAGAGCCGCATCACGCTGACGGTGCGCGGCGAGGTGCGGGTTACACCGGGAATGGAAGGCGAGATACTGAAAGTGTTTCGCGATGAAAACAAGGGTGTGTTGTACCACGTTATTTTTCACGACCAGGTTTTGCAAGTGGCCGAAAATTCTCTGCAAGCGGTGCGTGTTTATGTGGATGAGGAGATGAGCAATGCCTGAGATAAATGAGCTTGGCGTCGCCTATCTGGCGCTCAAGGCGGCGCATAAGCTGTATGGCAAAGCGCCGTCCGTTTTGCAGACGGCAGAATTTAAGCATGTGCAAAGCCTGGCGCAGCATCAGCGTGATCTGGAAGCGCGCGTACTGGTCGCACCTGAGGCGCGTGATGTTGTTGTGCCTGAGGCAACGCTTGAGGCGGCAATGTCAGAAATACGTGGCCGCTATGCCGGGGATGACGAGTTTGTCGAAGATCTTGCGCGTAACGGACTGGACGAAGCCAGTTTTGCGGCAGCGATGGGGAGGGAATTAAAGGTTGAAGCGATTCTGGAAAAAGTAGGCACGCGCGCTGAAAAAGTCAGCGATGTGGATGTCGAGCTGTACTATCTCTACCATCCCGACCAGTTTCGCCGCCCCGAAACTCGCGTTGTTCGCCACATCCTGCTGACCATCAACGAAGATTTTGCCGAAAATACCCGTGCGGCTGCTTTTGAACGCATTTCGGCAATTGCCGCCCGCTTGAAAAAAGAGCCGGAGCGCTTCGAAGAGCAGGCCCTAAAACATTCCGAATGTCCCACCGCCTTGCAGGGTGGGGCGCTGGGCGATTTGCCGCGCGGCAAGTTGTATCCTGAACTGGATGAGGTGTTGTTCAACTTATCAGTTAAAGGCATCAGCGGAATGGTTGAATCGCCGCTCGGTTTCCACATCCTGCGTTGCGATGCGATCACCCAGGCCAGCGTACTTTTCCAGGAGCAGGCAAGTCCGCACATTCGAAAACTGCTGGAACAGAAACGCCGCCGCGTTTGCCAGAAAGCGTGGGTCAAACAGTTGTGTGGTGAAAAATAAAGCCGGGGTTTAGCTGGCCGTTGTTGCACCGTCAGCTAATTCAAACAGCGCCCGTGCCTGGGCTACACATGAACGGTGCACGTCCGCGTTGAGTCCATTATTCCACGCATCGGGTATCGCATCCGGCCCATAAAAGGCACCAGCCAGCATGCCGGCAATGGCACCGGTAGTGTCTGCATCGCCGCCGCGATTGACGATGTTTGTCAGGCAACTTCTGAAGTCTTCGGTGTCGAAAAAAGATTGAAATACTGCTTGCATGGTGTCAACTACATATCCGCTTGGATTACTGATCAAGCGTATTGAACGGAACTTGAATTCAGGATGACGGGTCGCAAGAGAGTGCGCGTGCTGGTGCAGCAGATGGTTCTTGTCATGGCCGCGAAAGGCATCCTGCACCATGAACACCAGTGTTTCACAGGCTGCGTCCGACAGTGTGCTGTTGTGTGTCACATGTCCTTGTGCACGGCAGGCGGCGCGCACTTCATTTTCAGATTGCCCGAACGTGGCAAGTGCCACCGGCAGCACGCGCATTGCTGCACCATTGCCTGCATCGTGGACGGAGCAGGGTGCTTCCGGGTTGCCGGTGTTGCGAAATTGCAGCAAATTGCGCCGCACCGTGTTGCCGATGTCCACCGGTTTGGCGCGCATCCAGGCATCAAAGGCCTGAGCGGCAGCAGTCGCATCGACACGGCCTTGTGCCAGGATGGAGCTGCCTAACGCCAGTGACATGGTGGTGTCGTCGGTAACCTGTCCGGGTTTCAGGTGCAGCCAGCCGCCGCCGCAAAGGGTGTCATGCGTGCCGTATTGCAGCGCAATTTCGCGCGGTGTCATGAACTCCACTGTCGCACCCAATGCATCACCGATGGCCAAGCCAAGATAGGCGGTAATGGCGCGTTCGATGGTGGTCATGTAAAGATCATCCTAGAAAAAGCAGTTGTCCGCAGATTAAACAGATTAAAACCGATTAAACAAGGGCTTGCAAAAAACATATAGCAACCCATCAAGTGAAATATCCAACCTCTGTAACCGTTTGAAAATCTGCGTGAATCTGCGTAATCTGCGGATTGAACTGAGGTTTTAAGGATCATTCCTCCGGTCCGAAACACTTCAGATAATCCACGCAGTATTCACACGATGGCGCACGGCAGGCATTGATGCCCTCTCGTTCACAAAGCTGCTTGTAAAGGAATTTCTTCCACTTCATGTCGTGGACATTCTTTGCCGCAAGTTCTGGAAAATTCTCTGTCATCAACCGGCTGAGATATTCACGCGACCCTAGTCCGAGGTCTTGCCAGAGATGATCGTGATCCATGCAGGCAGCCGTGACGATCCCGGCCATCCAGCGTTCCGAAGGGTCGTTGCCTGCACGAGATTCCAGCAGCAGGGCGAGCACATCATCGCGTTCCAGTGCGCGCGGATCGGCAATGACCGCTTCAACATTCATAGCCAGTTTAATGCCCGGATAATGCCTGGCCAGCAACGCGGAAAACTCCGCGTTGCTCAGCCCAAGTCCGGGTGGCAACGCACCTGCTCCGGCCATTTGACTGGCGATCATCTGTGCGAACAGTTCATCGTTCGGCAGGCCCGCCGCATGCGCCATCAACGCCACATACAGGCTGTGAGAATTTTGCGGGTTCAAAACATCGGTCTGCATGATGTGGGTACGCATGATGAGTTTATCTGCTGGGATATTCGATCAACAGGTCTTCATCGCGCAGCACCATCTGACAAGCCAGGCGCCAGGCCGTGTGAACGATGTCGTCCACTTTCATTGCGTCAATGTCGGCTTGGGTGATCTTGCCTTCCTGCTTGAGTAGGGTGATTTCGCGGTCGGTGAGCGGCCCGCCCATTGGGCCTTTGGCCGACAGATTGGTGACTTTCACCAGACAAGTCGAGCATTCGCCGTTTTCGCAGCCGAAGTCGATGGGGATGTGGTTTTCCTTGGCCAGTTTCAGCACGGTATTGGTGAGGCTGCCTGCGACGGCATACACCGTTTTGTCTTTGTGCAGCGGGCTGGAAAAAGTGATGTTGGACATGTTTGCTCCTTTTAAGTTACGGTTTATAAAATCGGTTGGTTTAATTGAGAATAAATCAGCCCGGACGCACGACGATGTCGCCGCCGAGAACCTGTGCCTGACAGGAAAGACGGTTGTTGCGTCCCGCCATGTTTTCCTGCAATACCTTGTCCTCCAGCACTGAGCGCTCGCTCATGTTCTCCATGCCGGATACAACGCGCATCATGCAGGTGCCGCACTCGCCTTCGCGACATCCGTAAGTAATGCCTGCGCCGACTTTTTCCGATATTTCGATCAATCGGGTGCCGGCCGGGACGCTGATGGTGATACCGATATTTTCAAAGGTGACGTTCGCTTTAGGCATGGGGTGACTCCTGGGCAAGTAATTCAGACATGGGAATAATTCGATGTTCGACGCATCCGGTCAGGTGTTTCGCCAATTGACGACCAAGCTCGCGGCAACTGTCCAGTTCGGCATCAGTCGGGATCAGTCTGGCGCGCACCCCCTTGACGGGTACACGCAACTTGAGTCCGCGCAAGCGATCTTCAATCATATTGACGGCTTCGCCACTCCAACCGTAGGAGCCGAAGGCTGCGCCCAGCTTGTCACGCACCTTGATGACGGCGAGTGAGGACAGCAAATCCCAGACCGGTTTGACCGCATCGCCGTTGATGGTGGGTGAGCCGAACGCGAGGCCATCCGCTTCTTCGATCAGATCGACAAAGGGCAAGTTGCCCCCGGCCTGCAAGTCGTAGAGCGAGACGCGCACACCGTCTATGCTTTCCGCGCCCTCGCGCACGGCCTCTGCCATGTGCTGGGTGTTACCGTAAGAGGAGATATAAAACACCAGCAAGGATTTAAAATCAGCGCCTACGTGCAACAGGGGTTCGGCCAGTTGCCGGTAGCGTTGCACATAGCTTTTTGGCGCATCGCGCAGCACGGGGCCGTGCGCCGGGGCGATAAGCTTGAGCGGCAGCGGTTCGATCAATTCCAGCGCGTCCAGTACATGTTCGCGGAACGGGCGCATGATGTGCGCGTAGTAATATTCAAACGAAAAACGAAAGTCGCCCACTTGTCCGTTGAACAGGCGCGAATCGCAGAAATGACAGCCAAACACGTCACCGCTGAACAAGATGCCTTGTTGTTCCAGCCAGGTGCACTGCGTATCCGGCCAATGCAGGAACGGCGTGTTGAGGAAATGCAGGGTGCGATCGCCCAACTCTACGGAATCGCCGGTATTGACGATGGTGTAGGAGAGGTCATCGTATTTGACCAGGGCTTTCAACATCAATTGCGCTTTGCCGGAAATATACAGTTTGGCCTTTGGGGCGCGGCGCATCAGTTCAGGCAGGGCGCCGGTGTGATCCGGTTCCAGATGATTGAGCACGATGGTGGTGATTTCGTCGTAGCGCGCAACACTCTCCAGACGACTGAAGAATTCATTGGCGTGCGATGCCTTTACCGTGTCTATTACCGCAACTCCCGCGCTGCCGCGCACGCAGTAAGCGTTGTAGGTCGTGCCGTTGGCTGTTCTCAGGATGATGTCAAATTCGCGCAAGCCGGGATCGAGCGCACCCACCCAATGGGTGTCCGGCGCGATTTCGATGGCGGCAATGGCACTCATTTTTTTGCGGCTTCCGGTGAAGGGCAGGGGGTATGCCCGTTCGGGCAGGCTTGCAAATCTTCCTTTGGTTTTGCATCGTTCAGGCCTATCCATGCATGCACGGCATCTGCATCAAAGCCTGCGTGGTACTGGTCGCCGGTTTTCATTAAAGGCCGACGGATCAGCAGCGGTTCGGCGACCATCATGGAAAGCGCGGTGTCGGCGTCGAGTGCGGACGGATTGACTTCGCCGGACTTGATGCGCGGTGCGCTGGGATTGAACCATTGCGCCACCGGCAGCTCGCCGAAATACGGGCGCAGTTCATCTTTGCGCCATTTTTCCTTGAGCAGGTTTTTCGCCAGCACCGTATGACCGGATGCGGCCAGCCAGACCTTTTGTCGGGTGTTGTTGCCGCAGCCGGGCTTTTCAAAAAACAGGACGGTAGCCATGGTTACGCCGCTTGCTGCCTGGCGACAAGTTCGGCAAACTTTTCCGGCGGGATGCCGGTGAGTGATCCGGGTGGATTTAACGCTTCGCCCAGTTCATTCAGAATCGCACCTTCGATCGGGCAAATACTGACGCACTGGGATTCCTCAAAATCGCCCGAACACTCATTGCATTTGTCCGGGTCGATCAGAAAGTGCGGTTTGGCCTCGTAAATCGCCTTGTTTGGGCATAACGGTGCGCATGCCCAACAATTGACGCAAGACTCAATAATTTCAAATGCCATGACGCATCTCCTTTAGGCTACTTTTTGTTGTTCAGTTGATTTGAACACCAGCTTGCCTGCCACGCGCATCTCTTCATACACGGACAGAATCGCGTCCTCTATCGCTTCCATCGCATGTTCGCCATTGGGCTGGATGCCGGCCGCTTCCAACGGCACCCAGGGTTCGTAGCCTATTTTGCTGCACAGCACCACCTCGCAGCCCGCCAGCGCTTTAATGCTTTTGTCCAGCGCGCTCTCGCCATCGCCGCAAGTGTCGCCGCCTTCGCAATAAGCCACCGTTTTGCGGTGACCGATGAAGCGCACGCCGGAAGATGAGGCTTCGTAGATCAGAAACTCGCTGGCATGGCCGAAGTGTTCGTTGATGACGCCGCCGCCTTTGGTGGCAATCGCCATCAGCACTGCACGCGTTACCTCTTTCTGCCTGCTGCTTTCGATGCTGACCAGTTGCACCTTGGTGTTTTTGGCGATACGTTTGCTTTCCAGTTCCTCGTTGATGGCGGCGTGGACTTCAGCGCGCATCTTCATCGCTTCAGGATAGTTGATGTCCATCTGCTCGATCTTGTCCATGGTGAACTCGTCGCCTCTATCCTCGCCCAGTAAGCCCACCGCATCGGCGCGACACTGGCGACAATGGCGCATCATGTTCATGTCGCCGGAACATTCGTCTTGCAACGCCTGCAACTCTTCGCTGGTCGGCCCGCGCTGGCCGGTCATGCCGTAGAATGTGCCGTGTTCAGCCTCGGAAATCAGCGGCATCACGTTGTGCAGGAAGGCACCCTTTGCCTTGACGATACGGGATACTTCCGCCAAATGTTTGTCGTTGACCCCTGGGATCATGACTGAATTTACCTTGACTAAAATCCCCTTGGCAACCAGCATTTCCAGCCCCTTCTGTTGCTGTTCGATCAGGATGGCTGCACCTTCACGACCCTTGATGCGCTTGTTCTTCCAGAAGATCCACGGATAGATCAGTGCGCCCACATCGGGATCAACACAGTTGATGGTGATGGTGACGTGGTCGATGTTGTGTTTGGCCAGTTCATCTATGTGATCGGGCAGCGACAGGCCATTGGTTGAGACGCACAGCTTGATGTCCGGCGCCTGTTCAGCCAGCATGCGGAACGTCTCGAAAGTGCGTTCCGGGTTGGCGAGCGGATCACCGGGGCCGGCAATGCCCAGCACCGTCATCTGCGGAATGGTCGCGGCAACCGCCAGCACTTTTTTGACTGCCTGAAGCGGATGATGCAGCTCGGACACCACACCTGGGCGCGACTCGTTGGCGCAGTCGTATTTGCGGTTGCAGTAGTGGCACTGGATGTTGCAGGCGGGGGCGACCGCTACATGCATACGCGCAAAGTAGTGGTGTGCCTCTTCAGAGTAACAAGGGTGGTTGAATACCTTTTCGCGGATATGCTCCGGCAGATGTCCCATCTGATCGTCCGTTGAACCGCAGGAGCCAGCCGAACAGCCACCGGCCTCGGATGCTGCATTGTTAAGAACTGGTAATTCCACGTTAAATCCTCCCAAGATAGCTTGTTTAGCTTGCTTAACTAAAAGCAAACTGCGTGCCTGATCTTAAATATTTAATAACATATTGATTTATTTGAATATTTACTTGTGTTTTGATATTGGTGTTGGAAACAACACATGACATTCCGGCTGGCTTGTAGCGAAGGCGACAAAATCATCTGTTGTGCCGGTTCGGAGGGTGTGCTCGCGGGTGGTAAAAGGCGCATGGAATAGTCTGGTGGCAGGTTTGCCGAATTGGCTGCGACCTTGTCGTGCCTTGCGAAGGATGTGCGCTTAAACAGGAAAACCGGCATGTTCACCGGTTTCCTTGTTAGCCATTCAGGTCAGGCGCGCAGCAGTGCCTTGACGAGTTTTTCGGAAAGCTGCTCTGCGGTGAACTGCGGTTCATTGGGCGGATACATTTCATCCTCGGCAAATTGAAATCCGTTTTCACGCGCCAGGTTCAGCAACTCGCGTACTTTTTGGCAGGCGATGAGTTTTTCTTTCAGTTCAGGTTCTGCACGGGCTTGGTCTGAAAAGGCTTTGATGTCTTTGATTGCCATGTTGGTCTCGTTATATTTTATAGAAATGGGAAAAGTGCATCATCCCTGTCGGATGAATTGTCGCGATTTCACCCTTACATGCTATTAAGCAAACTTCATGCCTGACAGGTGTGCGCCATTCACCACCTCATTTACATCTGCCTGATCTTGATATTCAACGTCTGGATACGGTAGGCGATCTGCCGTGGAGTCATATCGAGCAGACGTGCAGCCTTGGCTTGTACCCAGCCGGACTGTTCCAGTGCTGCGATCACTTTTTCTCGTTCGTCAAGGTCGGGGTCATCGAGATTCACGTTCTGTGTTGCGCCCCTGCTCACTGAAGTATGTGTTTCGATGCCGGTGAGCAGGATGGCATCGCGGTCGATCACGTCGCCTTCCGTCATCACAGCAGCGCGCTCCAGGCAGTTTTCCAGTTCGCGCACATTGCCCGGCCAGTTATGGTGCATCAGGACACGCAATGCCGTATCGGTCAGACTGAGTGAGCGTCCTTGCTTTGTGCCGACTTTATCGACCAGAAAACGTGCGATATCCGGTATATCTTCCATGCGTTCGCGCAACGGCGGCAGGAACAGCGGCATGACGTTAAGCCGGTAATACAAATCCTCTCGGAAGCGGCCCGCTTCGACTTCGGCTTCCAGATCGCGGTGAGTGGCGGCGACTACGCGCACGTCAACCTTGATGGTGCTTGTGCCGCCGACACGTTCCAGTTCGCCTTCCTGCAATACGCGCAGCAGCTTGGCCTGAAAGGGCGCTGAGATTTCGCCGATTTCATCGAGGAACACGGTGCCGCCTTCGGCTTGTTCAAAGCGACCTTTTCGTTGCGCAACGGCGCCGGTGAACGAGCCTTTTTCGTGACCGAACAATTCCGATTCCAGCAGGCTTTCCGGCAGGGCGGCGCAGTTAAGTTTGACGTAACTGCCACGCGCACGCGGGGAGTTGTAATGGATGGCATTGGCAATCAATTCCTTACCGGTGCCGGTTTCGCCGCGTATCAGTACGGTGGTATTCCACTTGGCGACCAGTCGCACCTGTTCAAAGATCCGTCGCATCGCCGGATTATGGCCGATGATGTTGTCAAAACCATACTGTCCGCGCACGGTGCGGCGCAGCACGTCGCGTTCTTCGGTCAGTACGCTTTTTTCCTGTGCTACATCCTGCGACAGGCGCACGCTTTGACCGATCAGGTTGGCGACCATTTCCAGAAAACGCTGGTATTCGCCCAGCAGGAGTTCAGCACCCGCTGCGGGTTGTGCGGCCAGTACGCCGACGACTTTTTTGCCGATCTTGATCGGTACGCCGACGAACGCACCCATCGGGTTGTAAATGCCTAGTCGGCTAAGAAAGCGGGGTTCATCCGTGATACGTTTCACCACGATGCTATTGCCAGTTTTCATGATGGTGCCGACGATGCCTTCGCCGGAAAGATAACTGACTTCTTCTGTGATTTTGTCGGATATGCCATACACCAGCGAGACTTGTAACTCGCCGGTTTTTGCATCCATCAGGCTGACCATGCCGCGCTCAAGTCCCACGCCTTCATGCAGCGCGTGCAACATGCCATCCAGTGTTTCTCTTAAGTTGAGCGAGCGAGACAATACCCGGCTTGCGTGATAAAGCGTTTCAAGTTCGGTACGCAGCATCTCAAGTTCTAACTCAGCCCAGCCTTCCTGCTGTGCGTTGGATAGTTCAACTGACATGTTCGCCTCCTGCAACGCGTGGTAATTGCACCCGCACGCGGCAGCCGTTGCGATAGTCCGGGTCTATATCTATGGTTCCGCCGTGTCGCGTCACCACGTCCTGCGCCATGGCTAAGCCCAGCCCCAGATGTTGTTGCTCTGCACCTTTGGTGGTGAAAAATGGCTGGAATACCTTGAAGCGTAATTCGTTTGCGATGCCAGGTCCGCTGTCTTCGATAAACACCTCCATGCAATCGGGCCGGGTAACGCAAGCAATGCGCAATTCTCGATGTGAGCTGCGCTGTTCATTGAATGCTTCCACCGCGTTGGCAATAAGCTGTTTGAATAAATTGGAAAGTTGTACGGGTTGTCCGAACGCGATAGCCGAATTTACCTCGGGTTGCCATTCCACCACGATGTTCGCGCTGAGCAGGCTGACGGTGGAAAGCTTGAGCACATCGGACAGTATCTCGTTGAGATTGACGGATTGCGATGCCTCGGCGGACTGGTTCGGGATGCACGCACGCAATGTTTCCAGTGCTTCGCGGCTTTTGTGCAGTGCTTCTTCCAGTGCGCTGGCAGCAGGTAATGCGCTGCTCTGATCGTGACGGCGTTCCAGCATATGGGTTACGGCAGCCAGCATATTAAGGGGTACTTCCAGTTGATAGACAGCACCGGCCAGTGTTTCCCGCAGACCCTGGATGCGCTCTTGTTCCGACAACAGTGCCCGCAGGCTGTTGATGCGCAGTGCTTCCTGCTGGCGTTTGAGTTCGCTGATGTCCTGGATGGTGAGCAGCAAATAATGTTTTTGCTGCGGTTCGTAGAAGGCATCTGCACCGACATCCTGCTCCTCGAACCAGGAAACGGCACAGGAGAACCAGCGCGCGGCGCGATTCGGAAATTCTACGCACACCTCGCGCGCGGCGATATTCTGGTGGCGGATTTGTGCCTGCTCAAAAGCATTACCCATCTGCGCGCGAATTGAGTCCAATAATTTGACGGCAGGCTCTTTGCCCAGATCGCCGATCAGTTTTTTGTATTCCTGATTGTCGAGCAATATACGTTCATTTGCATCCAGCAATACGATGGCGACCTGCGCCGCATCCACTACAGATTCGATCAGTGACTTTTGATTCTGCACCTGCCTCTCCAGTCTGTGCACTTCGGTGACATCGCGGTGCATACCGAGATAGTGCGTGGTGTTGCCCTCTTCATTCACCACCGGAGAGATGGTCAGATCGGCCAGATAGCGACTGCCGTTCCGGCGCTTGTTGACCAGCAGACCGTTCCACGGGCGTTGCCGCTTGATCTGCGCCCACATGGTTTCGTACACCAGTTTTGGCGTGACCCGGTAGGAAAGCAGGGATTGGTTCTGTCCCAGAATTTCGGGTTTTGAATACCCCGTGGTGCGCAGAAATGCGGGGTTGGCGTACAGGATGTTCGATTGCTCATCCGTAATTGAAATCGCGAGGGCAGACTGTTCGACCACTAGACGGAAGAGATGTGCGGGCACGGAATCAGCCGCTTCTTCAGTGACAGTTAGGATGTTCTTTTCAGGGGGCGACTTGGCCATGATTGTTCCGATTGCGATTTCAATGGGTATCTCAATGCAATATTTGTGCCAAACATTTCTTGTTTCATTGCAGCGATACCAACACGGGCTACTTGTCGTGTTTGCTACATTTGCTGTGTTTCATGACCCGACAACGACAAAGGTTTCTGCACTCGATTGGTGCGAAATGGCGCTAATCGCTTGATTTTTTGCATATCACAAGGATTCTGAATTGCTGGCATGAGGTTTGCGTATAGAACGGCAGGAGACTTATCAATATGAGCGAATACTTCTTGTTGTTGCTTTCCACCGCATTGGTCAATAACGTAGTGCTGGTGAAGTTCTTGGGATTATGTCCGTTCATGGGTATTTCCAAGAAGATGGACACAGCCTTGAGCATGGGGCTGGCGACCACCTTTGTGATTACCTTTACTACCGCCGGTTCCTGGTTGCTGGAGCACTGGTTATTGATTCCGCTGGGTATCGAGTACCTGCGCATTCTGACTTACATACTGGTGATCGCTGCGGTGGTCCAGTTCACCGAGATGGTGATACGCAAGGTGAGTCCGCCGCTGTATCAGGTGCTGGGTATTTATCTGCCGCTGATTACCACCAACTGCGCCGTGCTTGGCCTGCCGCTGCTCAACGTGCAGGAGAAGAGCGGTTTTGCGGTCAGCCTGATTGGCGGCTTTGGTTCCTCGGTCGGTTTTACGCTGGTATTGGTGCTGTTCGCCGGCATGCGTGAACGTATCGCTTTAGCCAGTGTGTCGCCCACTTTTGCGGGCGCACCTATCGCTTTTATCACGGCGGGCATGTTGGCTCTGGCCTTCATGGGCTTTGCCGGTTTGGTTTCGCATTGATTTAGAGATAAAAGACGATGATTACTGCAATTACAAGTCTTACCGTCCTGGGCACGATACTGGGACTTATCCTGGGTGTCGCCGCACGGGTGTTCAGGGTGGAAGGTAACCCGCTTGTCGCCGAGTTGGTCGATATATTGCCGGGTTCGCAGTGCGGTCAGTGCGGATTTCCCGGTTGCGCCGGTGCGGCTCAAGCCCTGGCTGAGGGGGGTGCGCCCGTCACGTTATGTCCGCCTGGCGGTCGCGCTGTGGCTATCGCACTGGCTGCCAGGCTGGGCGTCGATGCCGATTTTTCCGGTGTTAAGGACAGTGTGCCGTTGATCGCTGAAATCAAGGAGGAAATCTGCATCGGCTGTACGCGCTGTTTCAAGGTGTGTCCCACCGATGCGATCATGGGTGCGGCACAGCAGATTCATGCCGTGTTCCGCGAAGCCTGCACCGCTTGTGGAAAATGCGAACAGGTGTGTCCTACCGAATCAATCAAACTTCAGCCTGTCATGGTCACGCTGCAATCCTGGCGCTGGAATAAACCGGTCGCGGGGGAGGCAGTATGAAATTGTTCGCTCTTCGTGGTGGCGTGCATCCTGAAGGACGCAAGGCGTTGTCGGCGGATATGCCGATACGCAGCGTGCCTTTGCCAGCCCGTTTGTTTGTGCCTTTGCAGCAGCACATAGGTGCGCCCGCGACACCTGTGGTAAGCGTTGGCGATTATGTCTTGAAAGGACAGCTCATCGCCTCGGCGCAGGGAGCGGTGTCCTCGGCTATACATGCACCTACTTCCGGCAGGATCGTTGCTCTGGGCGATTATATTGCGCCGCATGCTTCCGGCCTGCCGGTGCCGACCATTACGCTGGACAGCGATGGCGAGAATCGCTGGGCCGCAACACAAACACTGGATGACCCGTTTGAACTTCCTATGGAAGAAATCGCCGCACGTGTCGGCGCGGCGGGTATCGTCGGTCTGGGCGGGGCGACTTTTCCGGCAGCACTCAAGCTGAATCTTAGCCGCAATAGTGGCGTAAAGACCCTGATCATCAATGGTGGCGAATGTGAGCCGTATCTTACTTGCGATGACCGCCTCATGCGGGAACGCGCGGTGCAGATAGTTGAAGGGATACGTCTGATCGCCTATGCGGTCGCCGCTAAAGAGGTGCTGGTCGGTATTGAGGATAACAAGCCTGAAGCAATCAAGGCGATGCAGGAGGCGGTGCGGGGAAGTGCGGTCAGGGTCGTGGTGATGCCCAGCATGTACCCGATGGGTTCGGAAAAACAAATTATTCAGGTACTTACCGGAAATGAAATTCCCGCTGGCGGTCGTCCTGCCGATATTGGCTTGCTGGTGCATAACGTCGCCACGGCCTACGCCGTGCAGCAGGCGATCCGCTATGGTCGTCCGCTGCTCTCGCGTATTGTCACCGTCAGCGGTGGTGCGATCAGCAAGCCGTGCAATCTGGAAGTGCTGGTCGGTACACCCGTGCAGGAGTTGATTGAATTCGCGGGCGGTTATGCGTTGCCGGTTGCGCGCCTGGTGCTGGGCGGGCCGATGATGGGGCAACAGATCAGCCATGCCCGTGTGCCTGTGGTTAAGGGAACCAGCGGCGTGCTGGCGTTGACAGCGGCTGAAACAGGACAAACGCTGCCTTCGCCGTGTATCCGCTGTTCGACGTGTGTGCGCGCCTGTCCGGTCGGTTTGTTGCCGCTTGAGATGGCGGCTCATATCCGCGCAACGGATCTGTCCGCTGCGGTTGCGCTGGGATTGAAGGATTGCATCGCTTGCGGTTCCTGCTCCTACGTGTGTCCGGCACATATCCCGCTGGTGCATTATTTCAACTTCGCCAAGGGCGAATTGATGGAGCAGGAGCGCGGCAAGCTGAAGCTTGCGGCAACCAAAAAGCTGGCAGATGAACGCCTGGAGCGGATACAGCGCATCGAGCGTGAACGTCAGGAGGCTGCCGCGAAACGCAAAGCTGCGCGCGAGGCGAAAGAACGCGCCGCGAAGGAAACCGCCAGGCAAACCACAACGGAGGCCGCATGAACGCAATAGCCCATTCCCCACACGCCCACGCACCCGTCACGATCAGTAAAGTGATGGGTACGGTGATGCTGGCGCTGACGCCCGCCACCTTGTTCGGCTTCTGGTTGTATGGCTGGCCGGCAATCAATATCTGGGCCATCTCGCTGCTGGCGGCACTGCTGGGTGAAGCTTTCGTTTTGCGCCTGCAACAGCGCGCGATCCGCCCGGTTTTGCTGGACGGTTCCGGCATCTTGACTGCATGGCTGCTGGCTTTGTCCTTGCCCCCCTGGGCGCCGTGGTGGATTGCGGTGCTGGGCAGTTTGTTTGCCGTCATTCTGGCCAAACAATTGTATGGCGGACTGGGGCAAAACCCGTTCAATCCGGCGATGGCTGCACGTGTGATGTTACTGATTTCATTCCCGATGGAAATGACCACGTGGGTCGCACCTGCACCGCCGGGTTCTGTCCTTGCACCGGGTTGGCTGGACGGTTTGGCAGTCACTTTTGCCGCTTTTCAGGTAGACGGCATGGCCAGCGCCTCGTTGTTGGGGCACGTCAAGACTGAATTCACGCGCGGGATAGAGTTGCAGCAAGCGCTGTCCGGTTTTTATGCGCCGCTCGACGCACTGTGGGGAAATCGCGCAGGCAGCCTGGGCGAAACAGCGGCCTTATTCCTGCTGGCAGGCGGGCTGTTCCTGATCGCCAAACGCATTATTACCTGGCACGCGCCGGTGGCGATGCTGCTTGGTGTGCTGATACCCGCGCTGATTTTTAGTGCCGTCAATCCGGCGCATTACGCCGGGCCGCTGTATCACCTGCTGTCAGGCGGTTTGATGTTGGGAGCGTTTTTCATCATCACAGATCCGGTGACATCGCCCAATACGGCCAGCGGGCAATTTATTTTCGGGCTGGGTTGCGGTCTGCTTACCTGGATCATCCGCACCTGGGGCGGTTACCCGGAAGGGGTGGCGTTCGCCGTCCTGTTGATGAATGCCGCCACACCCATCATCGACCATTATGTGAAGCCGCGTATCTACGGGCGGAATCGCAAGGGAGTATCCCTGTCCATAGAGCCGGTCAAAAAGGAGTCATGAGATGAACTTCAAGAAATTACGCGGCGAATTGTATTATCAGACAGCGCTGTTGGGCGGCGTGGCGCTGGTTACGACAGCGGCACTGGCCTTTGCCGACAAGCTGACTGCCGGCGATATTGCGGCAGCTCAGGAACGGGACATGCAGCAGTCACTGACACAAGTGTTGCCCGGCAAGTTTGATAACAATTTGCTTAAGGATACTTTATTGCTCAACGGCCCGAATGGCGAAGTCACCGTGTATCGGGCGCGCCGTGCCGGGCGGGTCGAGGCGGTGGTTTTCAAAGTCAGCGGTACGGGCTATGCCGGTCCGATAGATTGCATGATGGGCGTCGATCGCAACGGGCATATTACCGGCGTGCGCGTGATCAAGCACAAGGAGACGCCGGGGTTGGGCGACAAGATTGAACCTGCCAAGGGTCACTGGATATATGAATTTGACGATAAATATCTGGGCGATCCGCCTGCTGAAAAATGGGCGGTGAAGAAAGATGGCGGGGTGTTCGACCAGTTCGCCGGCGCCACCATCACGCCGCGCGGCGTGGTCAATGCCGTCAAGGGCGGACTGGATTTTTTTGACAGGCAGCGCAGCAAAATGCTTGATGAAGTGGCGGGAGACAAACCATGAGCAAGCTATATGCACGCATCACCCGCGACAGTTTATGGAGCAACAACATTGTCTTTGCACAGACTCTGGGGCTTTGCCCGACGATGGCGGTAACCAGTACCGCCACCAACGGCTTGGGGATGGGGCTTGCGACTACGGCCGTGCTGGTGGCGTCCAATATGATTATTTCATCGGTTCGTCATGCAGTCAGCGAAGAGGTGCGCATCCCGGTTTATATCGTGATCATCGCCACGCTGGTGACGCTGGTCGATGTGAGTATCAATGCCTGGGCGCATGATTTGTACAAAGTGTTGGGGCTGTACATCGCACTGATCGTGGCCAACTGTGCCGTACTCGGGCGCGCCGAAGCTTTTGCGGCCAAGAATCCTGTCCTGCCGTCTGGCATGGACGGGCTGATGATGGGGTTGGGATTCACCTTTGCGCTGACAACGATTGGTGCGGTGCGTGAAATACTCGGTACGGGCACCTTGTTCGCCGATGCGCACCTGTTGCTGGGGGCGGCATTTTCGTTTATGGAATTGAAACTCATTCCCGACTACAAAGGTTTTTTGCTAATGATTTTGCCACCCGGCGGCTTTTTTGCCGTTGGCTTCCTGATCGCTGCCAAGCGGATCATTGACCGCCGCAGCGCTGCCGCAACCGCGCTGGCCGCAGCGCCTGCCGTCAGTTAAGGAGAACATCATGCAAGTCGGCATTGCTTATTCCGAACCCGCGCAACAGCTGTGGCTGCGTATCGAAGTACCTGAGGATTGCACGGTGTTAACTGCCATTGAGCAGTCCGGCATTCTGCGCAAGTTTCCAGAAATTGATCTGGAAACGCATCAGGTGGGTGTTTTTGGCAAATTAGCCAGGCTGGACGGGTTGCTTAAGCCGGGCGATAGAGTTGAGATATATCGTTGCATCACCGCAGATCCTGCTACGGTGCCTCGTCGGCAAATGGCTGAAGATGACGACGATGATTAATTCCGGAAAATCAGAGCCCGCATAATAAAATTATTTCTAAAATAAACAAATAGTTATATTGTTAAGTGAATAATTTGCATGAGATTGTGCAATCTGTGGATTGAGCGATGATTTCAAGGTTAATGGATCGCATTTGCTTTCAGCCACACAAACGTGTGCGCCAACCAGGATTGTCAGAAATCCAATTCCGTTGAAAAACGTCTTCCACAGATTGATTTAACCGGCCCCCAAGCGTCTTATCGGGGATGCCTGATGCCTTTCCTGCTAGAATGACACCCTCGATTTGAGCGGTTCGTTGTTGGGCCTCTGGTTTGCTTGAGAACGTACTGACTTGAGAACGTCGGCATGTGCTATTGAGTTTGCCAGGCATCGCCCGCTTGCGTATCGTTCTCATGTCGTAATCCGTGTCGCAATACAGTACCGAACAAGGTGGTTTTGATGCAAAAAGAGTGGAATGGGGTAGAAATAAAAAAGCCAGCAAATCAAGGATTTACTGGCTTTTCAATATACTGCTTGCTTATTCGTGGTGCCCAGAAGAGGCTCGGTCACGCAGGCGCGACCCCGGCATCCGTAGTACCGGATGCCCTTCGAGTCCTGTCGTGAAACACGCAGGTGTTTCACTTTTCCGGGCGCAAAAAAATAGTCAGCTTGCGCTGACTATTTCTAGTTTCTGGTGCCCAGAAGAGGACTCGAACCTCCACACCTTACGGCACACGGACCTGAACCGTGCGCGTCTACCAATTCCGCCATCTGGGCAATGCAACTTGCTGAAGGCGCGCAATTTAATAGTTAAAGGACAAATTGTCAATGAAAAAGAAAAATAATTTACGTTTGCAGGATCCATTTCTTGAACGCGAGCGTGAACAGTACGAACATCCGTTGCCGAGTCGCGAGTTTATATTGCAGATATTGACCGAGCAGGGCGCGCCTGTGAACGAAGATGAGTTGCTGGATATGCTGCTCATTGAACGTGATGAGGAAGAGCTGTTTTCCCGTCGCCTGCGTGCGATGGAGCGCGATGGCCAGATCATGCGCAACCGCAAGCGTGCAATCTGCGTGATGGACAAGCTCGACCTGCTCAAGGGTCGTGTGCAAGGCCATCCCGATGGTTTCGGCTTCCTTATTCCCGAAGACGGTAGTGCCGATATGTTTCTTTCCGAAAAGGAAATGCATCAGGTACTGAACGGGGATGTGGTGATGGTGCGTCAGGCGGGCGTGGACCGGCGTGGTCGTCCTGAGGCCAAGATCGTCGAAGTGCTGGAACGCGCCAACACTCGCGTGGTCGGTCGCCTGTACCAAGAGCATGGCATCCAGTTCGTGGTGGCTGAAAATCGCCGTATCACCCAGGATATTCTGGTCGCAGCCGGCGAGTCGGGCGGAGCCAAAACAGGGCAGGTGGTGATACTTGAGATACTCAAACACCCGGACAAGCATGCGCAGCCGATCGGCCGCATCGTGCAGGTGTTGGGTAACTATGCCGATCCCGGCATGGAAATCGAGATCGCCTTGCGCAAGCATGATTTGCCGCATGATTTCCCCAAGGATGCGGAGCGTCAGGCAAAAGCGATTTCACCTGTCGTATCTGCTGAAGATTGGGCGGGGCGCGAGGATATTCGCAATCTGCCGCTGGTAACGATAGATGGCGAAACGGCGCGTGATTTCGATGATGCCGTGTATTGCGCGCCGGAAAAGGGCGGCTACCGTCTGGTGGTGGCCATTGCCGATGTCAGCCATTATGTGCAGACCAATGACGCGCTGGATCGCGAGGCCATCTCGCGCGGCAATTCGGTGTATTTTCCGCGCCGCGTGATTCCGATGCTGCCCGAGGAATTGTCCAATGGTTTGTGCTCGCTGAATCCGCAAGTGGATCGTCTGTGCATGGTGTGCGACATGCATATCAGCAGCAAGGGCGAAATTGGCAAGTATCGTTTTTATCCGTCGGTGATGTATTCCAACGCGCGACTGACTTACACGCAGGTCGCTGAAATGCTCGCGCAGCCGGATGGCGATTTGGCAAAAAGCAACTCGACCATTGTGCCGCACCTGCAACATTTGCATGAACTGTTCCAGAAGCTGCTGAAGGCACGCGAGAAACGCGGCGCGATCGACTTTGAAACAGTCGAAACGCAGATGATCTTTACCGGGCAGGGCAAGATTGACCGTATCGTGCCGGTGGTGCGCAATGATGCGCATAAGCTGATCGAGGAATGTATGCTGGCGGCCAATGTTTGCGCGGCAGGTTTTCTGCACGAACATCACCATCCCGTGTTGTACCGCATCCATCAGGGGCCGACGCCTGAAAAACTGGAAGCCTTGCGCGAATTCATGAAGGAGTTCGGACTGGGCCTGACAGGTGACGACGAGCCGCAGGCGGCAGATTATTCCAAGCTGCTCAAACGCATCAAGGGCCGTCCTGATGCGGGCCTGTTGCAAACCGTGATGCTGCGTTCATTGCGCCAGGCGAAGTATGAGCCGGAGAATATCGGACACTTCGGCCTGGGCTATGAGGCTTATACCCATTTCACTTCGCCGATTCGCCGCTATCCCGATCTGTTGGTGCATCGCGCCATCAAGGCGGTGTTGCAGGGCAAGCAATACAAGCCAGCACAGAAATGGGCCGAGCTGGGCATCCATTGTTCGATGACCGAACGTCGTGCCGACGATGCGACGCGCGATGTTGAAGCCTGGTTGAAGTGCTTCTATATGCGCGATCATTTGGGCAGCGTGTTCACCGGCACGGTTTCCTCGGTCACCAGTTTCGGTATGTTCGTCTCGCTGGACGATTTGTATGTCGAAGGCCTGGTACATATCTCCGAGTTGGGTAAAGACTACTTCCATTTCGATGCGGCCAAACATCATTTGCTGGGCGAACGCACCGGACAAAGCTATCGTCTGGGCGACCGCGTGCAGGTGCGTGTGGTCAAGGTGGATATGGAAAGCACCAAGATCGACTTCGTATTGCATGCAGAAGTGGAAGCGGGCGATTCGGAAGGAGCTGCCAAGCCGAAGAAGAAAGCGGCAAGGGGGAAGAAAAAGAATGGCTGATCTGAGACTTATTTACGGTTTCCATGCGGTTACCTCGCGTATTCGCCAGAATCCTGATGGTGTGATGGAAATTTATCTGCAATCACAACGTCAGGATCCGCGTATGCGTGAGCTGATCAAGCTGGCGGAAACCAGCGGTGTGCGGGTGATTCCGGTGGATGGCGCGCGTCTGGATGGTATGGCCGGGGGTGCCAGACATCAGGGCGTGGCGGCGCGCGTGGATGCGGCACGGCGCGTGCAGCATTTGTCCGATGTGCTGGATACGCTCACTGAGCCGCCGTTGCTGTTGGTGCTGGATGGTATACAGGATCCGCATAATCTGGGCGCTTGTTTGCGCAGTGCCGATGCGTTCGGCGTGCATGCGGTGATTGCGCCGAAAGACCGCGCCGTGGGTATTACCGCGACGGTCGAGAAGGTGGCGTGCGGTGCGGCGGAAACGGTGCCCTACATTACGGTCACCAATCTCGCGCGCACCTTGCGTGAACTGAAGGAGCAAAATATCTGGGTGGTGGGTACAGCCGGTGAGGCGAAGCAGGATTTGCATCACTTCAAACACACGGGTGGACTGGCGCTGGTGTTGGGCGCGGAAGGCGAGGGCTTGCGTCGCCTGACGATGGAAACCTGTGACGAATTGGTGCGCATTCCGATGCTGGGCAGCGTGGAGAGCCTGAATGTATCGGTGAGTGCCGGAATATGTCTGTTTGAGGCCAGACGGCAGCGGGTGGCCGGCAGTTAAGCTGAGGATTGCCCTGTCGCGGATGTTTCTTTGGCGGGCAGTTGGCGTGAACTCGCGGAGCGAGACTACGTTTCTCTTGCCCGTAGCCGGGATAAACATTAGTCTTAGCGGGTCGTAAGAGAAAATGGGCGCAAAGGTCTTTGTCATAGTCGGTTGACGCGCCCTCGACGACAAGGTTGGATGTTTTAACTGTCATATATTGAGGGGAATAATGATGAAAAAAAGTACATTTGCCTTGGCAGCCGCGCTGTTGGGTATGGGCGCGGCACAAGCCGGCGAATTTGATGGTGTCTGGCTCGGCGCCAAAATCGGATACAACCAGTCCGATGCGACTGCTTTGAACAAAAAGAGTGCGACAGCTTTCGGCCTGGAAGGCGGCTACAACTGGAACATGGATAATTTCCTGTTGGGTGTGGATGTTTTTGCAGACCTGAACGGTAAGGCGACGCACAATCCGGGCTCGGTGAATTATGGTAGTCGTGCTTATGGCCTGGACGGTAAATTTGGTCTGCCTATGGAAAACTGGCTGCCTTACGCCAAGTTGGGCTATGCGCGTACCGCCGGCAATGGCGGAGCCAGCACGGTCAGCGGGAGTGCTGCGCACCTTGGCCTCGGTGTGGAATACAAATTCATGCCTGATTTGAGCGTGTCGGGCGAATACACCAGGGGAAGCGCAAAGACCGCTGCAACCAGGCTAAACAATAATAATTTCACTCTCGGGATAAATTATTACTTTGACACCTCCAGTATTCCCTACGCCGCACCCGTTGTTCCAGTCGTGAAGAAAGAGGAGCCGAAAGTGGCTCCTCCCGTTGAAATGGCGAAACCTGCTGTTCCGCTCGTGATAAAGGAAGAACCGAAGGAAATATGGAAGACACTGCTGGAAGAAAAACCGGTAACTTTCTCGGGTGTTAATTTTGATACGAACTCGGCAAAATTGCTTTCATCTGCAAACGCGGAACTTGACGAAGTGGCTGAATTCGCCAAGCTGTATTCAGAGGCTCAGTTACAGATAGCCGGCCACACCGACTATAGAGCGGGTAAGTCCAAGGAAGCTTACAACCAGAAGCTCTCCGAACGTCGTGCGGCAGCTTTCAAGGCGGCGCTGATTGAGCGAGGGGTTGCGGCTGATCGCATCAGTGTTGAGGGTTATGGATTTTCCCAGCCCATCGCCGACAATAATACCGATGCAGGGCAAGCACAAAACCGTCGTGTAGAAATCCGCTCGGTCATCAAAGAAGAAAAGAAGGTGCGTGTAACCGAGTAATGCCCTGGCAAACGGAGGCGCAGGCTAAATTGCTGTTGTATTTTTGCAACTGATGTTTTTTACTTGCGCCGCTGAGATAAAATGCTCGCCGAATAAAGCTTGAAGCGATCTTTCGATACTAAATCAAAAATAAAGGATGAAATGATGAAAAAAAGCACAATGACCATCGCCTTGGCAGCTGCGCTGTTGAGCATTTCCGCAGTACAAGCCAGCGAATTCTCTGGCGGTTGGATTGGCGCCAAGGTCGGTTCCAACAGTTCGGATATTGCTGGTTCGGCTACGGCAGCGTTGCCTACAGTAAATGCCAAAAGAGCGAACACATACGGTTTTGAAGCCGGTTACAACTGGGATATGAATGGCTTCCTGTTGGGTGTGGATGGCTTTGCGGACTTCAACCAGAAGTCTACACACACCGCTGCGCCTGCTGGCACCGTAAACTATGGCAGTGATGTGTACGGTCTGGATGTGAAGCTCGGCCTGCCTTCTGGAAGTTGGTTGCCGTACGCCAAGCTGGGCTACGGTTCAGTTCGTGCGACCGGTGCGGCGACAGGTTCAGCCAACGGCACTCACCTGGGCCTGGGTGTGGAATATAAGTTTGCGCCTCACTGGAGCGTTGCAGGTGAATACACAACTATCTCCGGCAAAAATGGTGGCCAGAAGTTGAATAACAACAATTTGACTGTCGGCGTAAATTATTACTTTGACAGCCCTTATGTTGCTCCGGTAGTGGCCGCAGTTGTAGCGCCGGTCGTTGTCAAGGAAGTCGTTAAGCCGGCTCCAGTGGTGAAGAAGGAAGTTGTAAAGACAATTTTCTCTGACAAGCCAGTGACCATTGAAGGTGCCAATTTTGACACCAACTCTGCCAAGCTGAAGCCGGCTGCCGACAAGAAGCTGGCTGAAGTGGTCGATTTTGCTGCCAAGTACCAGGATTCGAATTTGGCTGTTTCCGGTCACACGGATAGCACCGGTTCTGCAAAGCTGAACCAGAAGCTTTCCGAAAGACGCGCTGAGTCAGTCAAGGCTTATCTGGTCAAGAAGGGTGTTGCAGCTACGCGTATCACGACAAAGGGCGAAGCATCTTCCCGTCCTGTGGCTGATAACAAGACTAAGGCAGGACGCGCACAAAATCGTCGTGTAGAAATCACTTCGGTTGTCAGGGAAGCAAAGGAAGTACGCGTAACTGAGTAATCTTTTCGCGTAATCTGAAAAAGCGGGCTGGAAACAGCCCGCTTTTTTTATGTAAAGCGCATCGTACCCGTTGAGTAAATGGAATAAGATGCACCTCTTTAATGTATTCATGTATAGCTATGAAACTGGCAATAGCGCAAATCAACTGTGTATTGGGTGACTTGAAGGAAAATTCTGCAAAGATATTGCGTTATGCAGAGCAGGCCCGGTTAAGTGGCGCACAACTGATGCTGACGCCTGAATTAAGTCTGTGCGGCTATCCCCCGGAAGATTTGTTGTTGCGGAATGGCTTTTTTCAGGCCTGCAAGGAGGCTTTGGACGACCTCGCAGGGCATGTTTCCGGCATCGCCGTGGTCGTGGGCCATCCGCACGAGCTGAATGGAAGGCGTTATAACGCTGCCTCGCTGTTGCGTGACGGTAAAGTGGTGGCGACCTATCTCAAGCATTTTTTACCTAATTACGCCGTGTTCGATGAAGAGCGCTACTTTTCTCGCGGCTTCGAGCCTTGCGTGTTTGAGTTGGGCGGGATTAACTTCGGGCTTAATATTTGTGCCGATGTGTGGGAGCCGGATGCCGCACTGCTCGCGCGCAATGCGGGCGCGCAAGTATTGTTGGTGCTGAATGCCTCGCCCTATGCGATGCAAAAGCAGGCGTCGCGATATGGCGCGCTGCGCTTGCGTATCGCAGAAACCGCATTGTCTGTGGTGTATGCCAACATGGTCGGCGGTCAGGATGAACTGGTTTTTGACGGCGGTTCCTTTGCGATGAATAGCGCCGGTCTGTTGACCGCGCAAAGTGCTGTTTTTGAAGAAGAATTATCACTGCTGGAAATAACGGCTGATGCACAGCCAATCGGGGCGGTGGCTGTGCTGCCGGAATTGGAGGCGGGAGTTTATCGCGCACTGTGTTTGGGTGTGCGGGACTATATCGGCAAAAATCGTTTTCCGGGGGTGTTGTTGGGCTTGTCCGGCGGCATAGATTCCGCTTTGACGCTGGCCATTGCGGTAGATGCGCTGGGAGCGGACAAGGTTCATGCGGTGATGATGCCGTCACCCTATACCGCGCAAATAAGTCTGGATGATGCCCGCGAGATGGCGGAAATACTCGGCGTGCAATACGACGAGTTTTCTATCGAGCCGTTGTTTCAAGGCTATTTGGCAACGCTCAAGGCGAGTTTCTCCGGGCGAACAGAGGATACCGCCGAAGAGAATTTGCAGGCGCGTATCCGTGGCACGCTGCTGATGGCCTTGTCCAACAAATTTGGCTCGCTGGTGCTGACGACCGGCAACAAGTCCGAAATGAGCGTCGGTTACGCCACCTTGTATGGTGATATGGCGGGCGGTTTTTCGGTGTTGAAGGATGTAGGCAAAATGCTGGTTTATCGCCTGGCGCGTTATCGCAATACCCTGGGTTATGTGATTCCCGAACGCATTATTACCCGTGCGCCCAGTGCCGAACTGCGCCCGGATCAGACCGATCAGGATAATTTGCCCGAATACGAAGTGCTTGACGCTATCATGGAATGCTATGTCGAGCAGAATTTGGCTGTTCCTGAAATCATTGCGCGGGGCTATGCGGAGGCGGATGTGCGGCGCGTGGTGCGGCTGATACAGCTCAGCGAATACAAGCGCCGCCAGTCCACGGTAGGGGTGCGCATCACCGAGCGCGCCTACGGCAAGGATTGGCGTTATCCCATCACGGTGCGTTATCAGGATAACTTCTAAGAAACAGCACGATATGCCATGCGTTACGGATGTAGCGCCTGAGTACCCGGCAAAAAAAGCGTTATCGGTTCGCTACATCGCTTTTTTGCAAAAGGGATGTCTTGGATTTTTATTTTTGAGTAAGCGATTGGCGGCTGGTTTTGGATAAGGGATGCGCGCGCGGCCTGAAAAATTGAGTGCTTGATTCTGGAATAGCAGATATGTTGTTTTTCGATTTCTTTTGGCTGTAAATTTTGCTATAATCCGCGCCGTTTACAGATGGGCTTAGGCCCGTTTTTTATTTGTGGGTCAGATTATGGATGTGCTTAAGCTGGTTGAGATGACAGTGAGTGGTTTGGGCTACGAGCTGGTGGATGTCGAGCGCTCCGGGCGAGGCCTGTTGCGCGTGTTCCTGGATAAGTCGGAAGGCATTACGGTGGAAGACTGTCAGCTCGTTAGTAATCAATTGACGCGGTTGTTTACCGTCGAAAATATTGACTACGACCGTTTGGAGGTTTCCTCGCCGGGATTGGATAGACCGCTCAAAAAAGAGGCCGATTTTATCCGTTTCGCGGGTGAAAAGGCGCAGCTCAAATTGCGTATGCCGATCGCTACCCGTAAGAATTTTGTCGGGATTATCGGCGAAGTGAGTTCTGGCGTGTTAAAAATGGATGTAGAGGGTGTCCAGGTCGAAATCGAGCTGGCCAATGTGGACAAGGCACGCTTAGTGCCGACTTTTTGAATTTAATGCTCGTCGCTGACAAGCGAATGGTTAGCTGGAGGATGGTATGAGTCGTGATGTTTTGTTGCTGGTGGATGCGTTGTCTCGTGAAAAAAACGTGGACAAGGAGGTCGTGTTTGCTGCGCTTGAATCCGCGTTGGCTTCTGCAAGCAAGAAGCAATTTGAGGATGAGGCCGATGTACGTGTTGCGATCAATCGCAATACCGGCGAATTTGAATCCTTCCGTTGCTGGGAAGTAATGGATGACGAAACGTTTGAGACGCCAGACTTGCATATCAAGCTGGAAGAGGCGCAAAAACGCAACGCCAATATTCAGCTGGGCGAATTTGTCGAAGAGCCGCTGGAGTCGATTGACTTCGGGCGTATCGGCGCGCAGGCGGCAAAGCAGGTGATTTTCCAGAAAATTCGCGACGCTGAACGTGAGCAGATACTGGCCGATTTTATGGACCGCAAGGAACATCTGGTGTCCGGCACGGTCAAGCGCCTGGAACGCGGCAGTGCAATCATAGAATTTGGCAAGATCGAGGCGTTGTTGCCGCGCGATCAGATGATCCCTAAAGAAAATATGCGTATTGGTGATCGCGTCAGAGCGCATTTGTTGCGCGTTGATCGCGGCCCGCGCGGCCCGCAAGTGATCCTGTCGCGTACTTCGACGGATTTGCTGGTTAAGTTGTTTGAGCTGGAAGTGCCTGAAATTGAAGAGAATTTGCTGGAAATCGTCGGCGCGGCACGCGATCCCGGCTCACGTGCCAAAATTGCCGTGCAATCGCACGACCAGCGCATCGACCCTATCGGCACCTGCGTGGGTATGCGCGGTTCGCGTGTGCAAAGTGTCACCAACGAGTTGGCGGGCGAACGCGTAGATATTATTCTGTGGTCGGAAGATCCGGCTACTTATGTGATCAATTCCCTGGCGCCTGCTGAAGTTTCCAGCATCGTGGTGGATGAAGAGCGTCATAGTATGGATGTGGTGGTCGAAGAAGAAAATCTGGCGCAGGCGATTGGCAGAGGCGGTCAGAACGTTCGTCTGGCGAGTGAAATGACCGGCTGGGAGCTCAATATCATGACCGTTGAGCAAGCTCAGGAAAAGCATGATCAGGAGTTCGTCAAGACGCGCGCGATATTCATGGAAAAGCTGGATGTCGATGAAGAGGTCGCCGATATTCTGGTGCAGGAAGGTTTTGCTACGCTAGAAGAAGTGGCCTATGTACCCGTCGAAGAGATGCTTGAAATCGAGACGTTCGACGAGGATACCGTCACCGAGTTGCGTAGTCGCGCACGAAACGCCCTGTTGAATGCGGCCTTGGTTAGCGAAGAAAAAGTTGAGCACGGCATTGATGATTTGCTCAAGCTGGACGGTATGAATGATGAGCTTGCGCGAGTTTTGTCTGCAAAAGGCATCTCGACACAGGAGCAATTAGCCGACCTGGATGTGGATGAATTGGTCGAGTTGTCCGGTCTGGACAGTGAGCGCGCCAATACGCTGATTATGGCAGCGCGTGCGCCCTGGTTTGTGTAATAACGTAGCGAGCTTGGCCGGGTGCGGTGAGTAAGCATATCGCGTCATTGGCAAGTGATGTGGTCGTCGCGCAGTGCGGTGGCTAATTGCCGCAGGAGGTTTTTAACGCTCCGTTGTGTTGGTTAACGTGAAATTCGCGTAGCGATTCGTTCGCCTTCTCGCCCGATTGCGGGAGAGGATTGAGGTGAGGGAACGGGTATTGCAAGTTTCATTATCAGGGGTGGCTACTTGCCATGCCCGTTAGGGTTGTTTAAAGGATGGTAATGGGAAAATTGAACGTAGCACAATTTGCGGCTGAGCTTGGGTTGACGGTAGCTTTGCTGTTGGAGCAGTTACATGCTGCCGGGGGCGAGCAATCAGATGCGTCGGATGTTGTTTCTGAGAAAGACAAGGCCAAATTGCTTGAGTACTTGCGTCAGGCGCATGGTTCTGACCGTTCCGACAAAAAAATAACGCTTACTCGCCGTGAAACTACGGAAATTCAAAGCTCGGATAAATCCGGGCGCGCACGTACCATTCAGGTCGAGGTGCGCAAGCGTCGTGTTGTTGCACCGATGCCTGCCGCTGCCGTTCAACCGGTCGCTTCCGTGGTGTTAACCAGCGCTGAACAAGTCAAGGTTCTGGGCCGCGAAGAATTGATTTTGCGTGAGCAGGAAGCGAGATTGCAGGCTGAATTGGCAAGCCGCCAGGAAGCTGAATTGCTTGCCAAGCAAGAGCGCAACAAGTTTAGAGCGGAAAAGCTGGCTCAGGCTGAGTTGCCCGTTGTCGAGCCGGTTATTGTCAAGGCTGAAGTTGGCGCAGAAGCCGTTGCCGCGCCGGTTGCCGATGTCGCTCCAGGCTTGGCCGTTGTTCCTGCGCCGACTACTGCCGCTGTTAAACCGGTTGCGGAAAGATCACCGTCGCCTGCTCCTGCTGATCAGGACAAGGCGCAAGGTACTTTGCACAAGCCTGCCTTGCGGCCCGGCGACAAGGTGGTAAGACCGGACAGGAAGCCTAAGGTCGAGGTAAAAGCGGCCCCTGTCGCCCGCGACGATAAAACGAATAACAAGCGCGCAGCGCCCAAAGCGCCGACTCGCACAGCAGAAATAACAACCACCAAGAATAAATCATGGGCGATGCCGGTTCGTGCGCCCAAGCATGGCAGGCATGGTAAACATGCGGTTGATGAAGCGGCTCATGCATTTACCCTGCCGACCGAAGCGGTCGTGCGTGAAGTGGCTGTTCCTGAAACCATTGTCGTTGCCGAATTGGCGCAAAAGCTGGCTGTTAAAGCGGTCGAGATCATTAAGGTGCTGATGAAAATGGGCATGATGGTGACCATCAATCAGGTGCTGGATCAGGAAACAGCCATGATCGTGGTGGAAGAGTTGGGCCACGTTGCCAAGGCAGCCAAGTTGGACGATCCTGACGCGTATTTGATGGATAGCGAAGAGCATCATGATGTGGTGCCGGTGCCGCGTGCGCCGGTCGTCACGGTAATGGGTCACGTCGATCACGGTAAAACTTCCTTGCTCGATTATATTCGCCGCACGCGTGTAGTGTCAGGCGAGGCAGGCGGCATTACCCAGCATATTGGCGCTTATCACGTTGAAACTCCGCGTGGCATGGTTTCCTTCCTCGATACGCCTGGGCACGAAGCGTTTACTGCCATGCGCGCGCGCGGTGCCAAAGCGACCGACATCGTCATTCTGGTAGTGGCGGCGGATGACGGCGTGATGCCTCAGACGAAAGAAGCGATTGCGCATGCCAGGGCGGGTAACGTGCCTATCGTGGTGGCGATTACCAAAGTTGACAAGGCCGATGCCAATATCGAGCGCGTCAAACAGGAGTTGGTAGCGGAAGGTGTGGTGCCTGAAGATTGGGGTGGTGATGCGATGTTCGTTGAAGTCTCTTCTAAATCGGGCCTGGGCATAGATCAGTTACTCGAATCAATTTTGCTTCAGGCTGAGTTGATGGAATTGAAAGCGCCGCGTGACTGCAATGCCAAGGGACTGGTTATTGAGGCGCGTCTGGACAAGGGTAAGGGCCCGGTTGCGACTGTGCTGATTCAGTCAGGCACGATGAAGCGCGGCGATGCGGTGTTGATTGGATCTGTGTTTGGTCGTGTGCGCGCCATGCTGGACGAAAATGGCAAGAGCATTACTGAGGCCGGACCTTCTATCCCGGTCGAAATTCAAGGCTTGTCTGAAGTGCCGGATGCAGGCGAAGCACTGATGGTGTTGAGCGATGAAAAGCGTGCGCGTGAAATCGCCTTGTTCCGTCAGGGCAAGTATCGCGGCGTCAAGCTTGCGCAGCAGCAGGCGGCCAAGCTGGAAAATATGTTTGACCAGATGGCCGAAGGCGAAGTCCGTACGCTGTCATTGATTGTGAAATCTGACGTGCAGGGTTCTGCCGAAGCGATTGCGCAAACGTTGCAGAAGCTCTCGACCGATGAAGTCAAGGTTAATCTGATACACAGCGGCGTCGGTTCGATCAATGAATCGGACATCAATCTGGCATTGGCTTCAAAAGCGGTATTGATTGGTTTTAATACTCGTACCGATGCCCCTGCACGCAAACTTGCCGAATCATGCGGTGTTGAGATACGCAACTACAGCATCATTTATGCGATGGTTGACGATATCAAGACGGCCTTGTCGGGCATGTTGGCGCCTGAGAAGCGGGAAAGCATCCTGGGATTGGTCGAAGTGCGTCAAGTCTTTGTGGTTTCCAAGGTTGGCACCATTGCCGGTTGTATGGTGCTCGAAGGCGTGGTTAAACGCGGTTGCAAGGTTCGCGTGATGCGCAACAATGAACTTGTTCATGAAGGCGAATTGGATTCGCTGAAACGCTTCAAAGATGATGCGAAAGAAGTGAGAGCCAATTTTGAATGTGGTTTGTCAGTGAAGAATTTCAATGATCTCCAGGTTGATGACAAACTTGAAGCCTATGAAATCGTTGAGGTTGCACGTACTCTGTAATGGCTAATTTTGCGAGAACAGACCGTGTCGGGCAGCAGATGCAGCGAGAAATCGCTGAGCTGGTGCGCCTTGAAGTCAACGATCCGCGCGTACGTCTGGTAACGATCACCGGTGTTGAGGTTGCGGGCGATTATTCGCACGCCAAGATTTTCTTCACGCGTCTGGATGGCAAGCACGCCGAGGCGCAGGAAGGTTTGGATCGCGCCGCAGGTTTTCTGCGTAGCAGGTTGGCGCGCAGCATCAAGTTGCGCATCATGCCGCAATTGCATTTTGTCTTCGATTCATCGGTCGAGCGTGGCAGTCATTTGTCGCAACTGATCGATCAGGCGGTAGCCAGCGATTTCCATCTTGACGAAAAGTAACCCGCAATTTCGCAGTAAATGGCGTTCCATTGATGGCGTTTTGCTGTTCGATAAGCCGCTGGAATTGAGTTCCAACGATGCGCTGCAAAAGGTTCGCCGTTTGTTTCAGGCTGAAAAGGCGGGGCATACCGGCACGCTGGACCCTTTGGCAACCGGCTTGCTGCCGGTCTGTTTTGGCGAAGCTACGAAATTTTCCAACGCACTGCTGGACGCGGATAAAACCTATACGGCTGTGATGCGTCTGGGGCAGACGACGACGACGGGCGATGCGGAAGGTGAAATTACGGGCGAATATCCGGTTGAGTTTAGCGATGCGGACATGTTTGCAGTATTGGCGCGATTTCGCGGTGAAATTCAGCAACTCCCCCCCATGCACAGCGCACTCAAGCATCAGGGCAAGCCGCTTTACGATTATATCCGCAAGGGAATTACCATAGACCGGCCTCTGCGCAGCGTGGTGATACACGAGTTAGTGTTGAATAGCCTTGCCGGTAATCAGATGGAAATTTCCGTGCGTTGCAGCAAAGGCACGTACGTGCGCACACTGGCGGAAGATATTGGCGCTGCGCTGGGATGTGGTGCGCACCTGACAGGCCTGCGCCGTACGGCAATCGCGCACTTCAAGTTGAGTGATGCGTATGATATGCAGCAATTGACCGGAATGGGTGATGCAGCGCGCGATGCCTGCGTGCTGCCGATGGTGAGCCTGATGCCGGACATGCCGCAACTGAATCTGGATGCGACACAAATCAAACGCCTGGCGCAAGGCCAGCGTCTGGGACTGGATACCGGATTGCCGGATGGTAAGATTGCTTTATACGGGCCGGACGGGTTTATTGGTGTGGGAGAGCAACAGGGTCGCCGTGTCGCCCCGGTCCGGCTTGTTTCCAGCGTAGCAAAACAGGCCGCCAAAGTGAATTTGACGGACAATTTTATAGTTGAGCAGTAGTGGTATTCAAGGTTACAATACGAAACTTTTTTTAGGAGAGCAAAACCAATGGCAATTACCGCCGCGCAAAAAGCGCAAATCGTTACAGACTATCAACGTGCCGCTGCTGACACGGGTTCCCCGGAAGTTCAAGTGGCTTTGATTACCGCACGTATCACCTATCTGACGGACCATTTCAAGGATCATGTCAAAGATCACCATTCTCGTCGCGGTTTGTTGCGTCTGGTTAGTCGTCGTCGCAAGTTGCTCGATTACCTCAGGAGCAAGAACGAAGCCGGTTACCAAATTCTGATTAAGCGCCTGGCAATTCGCAAGTAGTCTTAAATATCAAGCGGGTCGCGATTGCGGCCCGTGTCATTTTGTCCTATCTATTTCGTGTGATGCGATTGCGTGTCATGCAAGCCTGAAAGAGGTCTATCGTGAGTTACTTAAAAAAAACATTAGCATTTGGTAAGCATCAGCTTACGCTTGAAACGGGCGAAATCGCACGTCAGGCAAGTGGTGCGGTTTTGGTTAGTCTGGATGATACCGTGGTGCTGGTCACTGTGGTGGGTCGTAAAAACGCCAAGCCTGAGCAGGATTTTTTCCCATTAACTGTTGATTATATGGAAAAAACCTACGCAGCCGGCAAGATTCCGGGCAGTTTTTTCAAGCGCGAAGGACGCCCCAGCGAAAAAGAAATTCTGACCTCGCGTCTGATTGATCGTCCGCTTCGTCCGCTGTTTCCCGAGAGCTTTTACAACGAAGTGCAAATCGTCGCCACGGTGATGTCTTCGGACAGTGAGATTGACGCTGATATTCCGGCTTTGATCGGTGCTTCCGCAGCGTTGGCGCTGTCCGGCATTCCTTTCGATGGCCCCATCGGCGCGGCTCGCGTAGGTTATGTTGACGGTCAGTATCTGCTTAACCCGACTGCGACTGAGCTGAAAACATCGCAAATGGATCTGGTTGTCGCCGGTACTGACCGTGCCGTGCTGATGGTTGAGTCCGAAGCACAACAGTTGTCCGAAGAAGTGATGCTGGGCGCGGTGATGTTCGGTCACGAGCAATTCCAGGTAGTGATTCAGGCTATCAATGAAATGGTGGAAGCGGTTGGCGCTCCGGCATGGGATTGGGTTGCGCCTGCCAAGGATGAAGCCCTGATCGCTCAGATCGCAGAACTCGCCGAAGCAGACTTGCAGCAGGCTTATGCGATACGTTCCAAGCAGGAACGCACGGAAGCGCTTTCTGCCATCCATGACAAAGTGATGGCTGCGGTATCAGCTGATATTGAAAAAAATCACGTCAATGAATTGTTCGGCGCGCTGGAAGCCAAGATTGTGCGTGGTCAAATCCTCAGCGGCGAGCCGCGCATTGACGGTCGCGATACGCGCACCGTTCGCCAAATCACCATTCGCAACGGCGTATTGCCGCGCACTCACGGTTCCGCCCTGTTTACGCGTGGCGAGACTCAGGCTATTGTCGTGGCGACATTGGGCAGTATGCGTGATGCGCAGAAGGTTGATGCCCTGCAAGGCGAGTTTTCCGACCGCTTCATGCTGCATTACAACTTCCCTCCGTATGCCACCGGTGAAACAGGCCGTGTAGGTACGCCCAAGCGTCGTGAAATCGGTCATGGCCGTTTGGCCAAGCGCGCCCTGGTCGCCGTGCTGCCGGATGAAGAAAATTTCGGCTACGCGATTCGTGTCGTGTCTGAAATTACCGAGTCGAATGGTTCCAGCTCGATGGCTTCAGTGTGCGGCGGTTGCCTGTCCATGCTGGATGCCGGTGTGCCGCTCAAGGCGCATGTTGCGGGTATCGCGATGGGCCTGATCAAGGAAGGCAATCGTTTTGCTGTGTTGACCGACATTCTGGGTGATGAAGATCATCTGGGTGATATGGACTTCAAGGTAGCCGGTTCCGAAACCGGGATTACTGCCTTGCAAATGGACATCAAGATTAACGGCATCACCCGCGATATCATGCAGGCTGCATTGAGCCAGGCGCGTGAAGGCCGCATGCATATTCTTGGTTTGATGACGGCATCCATGTCCGGCGCACGCAGCGAATTGTCTGAATTTGCACCGCGCATGATCAAGATGAAGATCAATCCGGAAAAAATCCGTGACGTGATCGGCAAGGGCGGCGCTGTTATCCGTGCCTTGACTGAAGAAACCGGCACGACCATCGACATCGACGATGCAGGCAACATCACCATCTCCAGTGTCAACGGCGAAGCGGGTGAGTTGGCCAAGAAGCGCATCGAAGATATTGCCATGGACGTAGAAGTGGGCAAAATTTACGAAGGCCCGGTAGTCAAGTTGCTCGACTTCGGCGCTTTGATCAATATCCTGCCGGGTAAAGATGGCTTGCTGCATATTTCCCAGATCGCACATGAGCGCGTAAACAGCGTGGGCGACTACCTGAAAGAAGGTCAGGTAGTGCGTGTGAAGCTGCTGGAGATGGACGACAGAGGCCGCATGAAGCTGAGCATGAAGGCGTTGTTGTCTGCGCCTGAATCGTCTGGCGCATCTATCGCCGAGTAATAGTATTCATTAGGGAAACGCTGATTTATTCGTCATCCCCGCGAATTTATTCGTCATCCCCGCGAAAGCGGGGATCCAGGGCCTTGATTTAACTGGGTTCCCGCCTACGCGGGAACGACAAAACCGAATGAATCAGCACATCCTTAGCAATAAAAAACCCGCTCCGGCGGGTTTTTCAGATCATCCGCCTGCAAAGTCTGAACCAGCGTATCCGGCAAAGGACAATAGGGGACAGACCCAATGCTGTTCACTTAATAATCCTTGGCATCCAATCCTGACGAATGTTTAAAATTTCATCGCCCTTTCGAGGTGGATGCTGTTTTGTTCGTCTCTTCACCACACGAGGATTAGAGCGCCCTCTTGGGCTGGTGAGTATGCCAGCGGCGGCTTCCTTAATCAACGCTCGCCACCATTTTTGGAACTGCTCTGGGGGGGATAGCGCCGCTAGAGGGAAGTATTGGGCGCTGATTGACAATCCACGCTAACGACCCGCAAATCGCGATAAAAAGAACCCTCCGCTTGAGGTTGCGCCAAGGGCGTCAAGGCTTGCTCGGCAATGTGATGCATCACCTCTGCGCCCAGGCGTGTGCGGGATGCGCTGATGGCCGATTTGCCCACTTCGCGGCGTATGTCCTGATTCCCAAGGAAATTCATGCCCTCGGTGACCACGCGCAACACTTCTTCGGTATTCACCCCTCGGTACAGGGAAAGCGCCATAACGTAATAGGCGACCGCATGGGCAGGCAAGTCTCGCTGCCGTTTGCTGTGGCGGTCATGCGCCGTGAGTGCTTCGTTGACCAGCGCGGGAGGCACTAAACGGACTAACAGACCCACACTCAAATAGTCCGCCACCCGAACCTGCCCGCCCAATTCCGCCGTCTTTCCCGCCATGATTTGCCTCCGGTATAATTTGCGCACCAGAGAAGTGTATTTGGAATTTTGTTAAGTGAACAGCATTGGGGACAGACCACTAATTGTATGTTTTCATGCAAGACCCCGTTCATTGTTGCTTTGATGCCGTTTTAGAAAGTGGGCGTCCATTCCATTAGTTAAATAAAGGCACTGGATCCCCGCTTTCGCGGGGATGACGAATAAATCAGCATCTCCCTAGCCATGTTGTTCCAGGTCAGGTGGCGAGTTTTCGAGCATTGCAGATTGCGGTTTTCACCAGAATACGCAATGCCAGGTAAATAAAAAACCCGCTCGATGAGGCGGGTTTTTTATTGGTTCATCGCTCATGAGATGAGCGATGAAATTATGCCGTCTGCTTGTGGCTACGCCGAAACAGATGGCTAATTACTTTGCCATCTGTTTCTCTCTGATTTCATCCAGGGATTTGCAGTCGATACATTGCGTGGCTGTAGGACGTGCTTCAAGCCGACCCAGGCCGATTTCGACGCCGCAATTGTCGCAGTAGCCATATTCATCCGCATTGATCTTGCCTATCATTTCATCAATTTTCTTGATCAGTTTACGCTCACGGTCACGGTTGCGCAGTTCCAGGCTGATGTCGGATTCCTGTGTGGCCCTGTCATTCGGGTCGGCAAACACAGTGGCTTCGTCTTGCATGGTATGCACAGTGCGATCAATATCCTCACCCAGGCCCGCCTTGATTTGTTGCAGAACCCGGCGAAAATGATCGCGTTGCTGCGGGTTCATATAGGCTTCGCCTTCCTTGGCCTGGTAGGGTGTAATGGGGGGGTGTGATAGTAGCGACATTGCACTTCTCCAACGTGAAAAAATTAAGTCCGCTTTAATACCAGAAAGCGGGTTTTATCGCAACTAAATAAGCTGAAAAAGCCACATTAACGGTTGGTGAGCAGCAAAAACAGGCTGGGGCGCTTATTCAGTTGTGGGATGGGTTGTGCTTTCCATTGTGCAACGGTCAATGTCTGTATCTGTTCGCCGGGCAGGCTAACGTCGGTGGCGACGCACAGCAACGTTTGCGGACGGCACTGGGCGAGCAGCGCGCTGAACAGCTTTTCATTGCGGTACGGCGTTTCGATAAATAGCTGCGTTTGATTGCGCTGTGCGGATTCTGTCTCCAGTCTGGAAATTGCCTTGTTTCTTTCTGATTCTTCTTTCGGCAGGTAGCCGTGGAAGGCGAAGCACTGTCCGTTCATGCCTGATGCCATCAAGGCCATCAGGATGGAGGAGGGGCCGACCAGCGGCACGACGCGTATGCCTTTGCGATGTGCCAGATTGACCAGTTCGGCGCCCGGGTCGGCGATGCCGGGGCAGCCTGCTTCGGAAATGATGCCGACATCATGTCCTGCCAATAGCGGCGCCAGCAGCTCGGGCAGTTCGCGGGCTTCGGTGTGTTCATTGAGCGTGGCAAAATGCAGCGACTGGATAGGCTGTTCGTGCTTGAGTGCGGACAGGAACTGCCGGGAAGTCTTGGCTTGTTCCACCACGTAGTGTTGCAGGCTGCGCGCGATATTAATGACGTGCTGCGGAAGCACTTGCTCGGCGGGGGTGTCGCCCAGCGTGCAGGGGATGAGGTAAAGCGTACCGGGTTTGATCGTCATGGTCAGAATAGTTTTACATTTTCGCGGCGCAGCATTTCAATCAGCAAAATGAGCGGCAGGCCGATCAGTGCATTCGGGTCGTCGCCGCTCATGCTGCGCATTAGTGCGATACCGAGTCCCTCTGATTTTGCGCTGCCGGCGCAATTGTAAGGTTGTTCCTTGCGCAAATAGCCTTCAATCTCCGCATCGCTCAGGTCGCGCAAGGTGACAAAATTTTCCGCCACTTCTGTCTGCATCCGGCCTGTCTTGCTGTTCAGTAGCGTCAGTGCAGTATAAAAACAGGTGGTCTTGCCGCGCATGGCGCGCAGTTGCGCGACGGCGTTGTCGTGATTGAGCGGCTTGCCGAGTTGCCGGTCTTCCAGCAGGGCAACCTGATCGGAGCCGATAATCAGGGCGTCAGGATAGTCGGCTGCCACGGCTTGAGCTTTTTCCTGCGACAGGCGCAATGAAGTGGCGCGTGCTGCTTCATCAGGCAGAGGCGTTTCGTCCACATCCGGGGCCGCCGTGGTAAAGGGGAGTCGCAACCGTTTCAGCAGTTCGCAGCGGTATTGGGAGGTGGAGGCTAATACAAGCAATTGAGAATTCAACTATATTCCTTAGGATTTTTGACAGAACGCACCGAAAAATATATCATGCGCGCCTCATGTACGCACGACCTTTCATTGACAGCCTGGATTTTGCCCAAAACGGCAAGCAAATAGACGCGGAAGTGCCGTTTGCCGAGTTGCCGCGTTTGCTGGATGTACTGGATAATTCGCAAGGAATCTTGCGCTATACCGTGCAAGGCCGACTGGATAATCAGGGCAATCCGGTGCTGGACATCAGCATGGACGGACGCTGTCAGTTGCGTTGCCAGCGTTGCCTGCACGGTATGGATTATGCGGTTAAGCACGATGCACGCCTGATGTTGTGCGATCAGGCGGTTCTGGATGTGCAGGACGACGACGATGAAGAAGAGTTTGATCGTATTTTGGCCGATGCGCATCTGGATGTGCTGGCTCTGCTGGAAGATGAAATTTTGTTAAGTCTGCCAATCGCCCCTAAACACGAGTCAGGGGCTTGTCAGCTGACAGAGGCTGAAAACAGGCAGAAGGAGAAACAACATCCTTTCGCAGTTTTAGAGAAATTGAAACGTAATTAATTAGATTTATCCAAGGAGTAATAGCATGGCAGTTCAGCAGAATAAGAAGTCCCCGTCCAAGCGTGGTATGCATCGCGCCCATGATTTTTTGACCAGCCCGGCAACGGCAATTGAGCCGACTACCGGCGAAAATCATCTGCGTCACCACATCAGCCCAAGCGGTTACTACCGTGGCAAAAAAGTAGTAAAAACCAAGGGCGAATAAGCTCTTGTACAGCGCAGCCGATCAAAACGGTCGGCTGCGTTTTTATTTCTGTCAGACCTGGATTTCTCCGAAATCATCACAATGAGTGCAGACAGCTTGAAATGCAGCGACGCTATTCTCGGAATGTGCGGGTTTCTGCAGTTGCTGAATCACGTCTGGACTCGGAGTTTTTCATTGCCAAGGATCACTTAGTGGATGTCACATTAGCTATAGATGCGATGGGAGGCGACCACGGTACCGCAGTCACCATCCCGGCCGCAGTTGAGTATCTGAAGCAGTACCCCCGCGACACCATCATTCTGGTGGGTAATCTCGAAGTCATTCAAACCGAATTGCTCGCGCTGGGCATTGATGCGGCTGGCGGCAGGTTCGGTGCGCATCTGCGCGTGCATGCAGCCTCCGAAGTGGTGGGCATGGATGAGCAGCCGCAATCCGCATTACGCGGGAAAAAAGATTCTTCGATGCGCGTGGCGATCAATCTGGTCAAGAGCGGCGATGCCTCCGCCTGTATTAGTGCCGGTAACACCGGTGCGCTGATGGCAACGGCACGCTATGTGCTCAAAACCATTCCGGGTATCGACAGGCCGGCCATCGCATCGTATTTGCCGACCAAAAACGGGCAGGTGTGTATGCTCGATCTGGGGGCCAATACCGATTGTACGCCTGAGCATCTGCTGCAATTTGCCATGATGGGTTCCACGCTGGTCACGGCGCTGGAACACAAGCCCAATCCCACGGTCGGTTTGCTGAATATCGGCAGCGAAGACATCAAGGGCAACGAAGTCGTCAAACAGACCGCCGCTTTGCTGCGTGCCAGCGATTTGAATTTTTACGGCAACGTCGAGGGTAACGATATATTCAAGGGCACGACCGATGTGGTGGTATGCGATGGATTTGTCGGCAACGTCGCACTCAAAACCACCGAAGGGCTGGCCCAGATGTTGGGCGGTTTTCTGCGCGAAGAATTTTCCAGAAATATATTGACCAGGCTGGCCGGTCTGGTGGCTATGCCTGTGCTCAAGGCCTTCAAGCGTCGCGTGGATCACAGGCGCTACAATGGCGCGAGTTTTCTCGGTTTGCGCGGCATTGTGGTGAAAAGCCATGGTTCGGCGGATGTATTGGCTTTTCGTTGTGCCATTGACAGGGCGGCCGAGGAAGCGCGCGGCGGTATGTTGGAGCACATCAGCGAGCATATCGAGAAATGGCATAACGAACGCCAAAATACAGAGCAAGGAGTCGCCTGATGTATTCAAAGATAATCGGCACGGGCAGTTATCTGCCCGGCAAGGTGCTGACCAATTTCGATCTGGAAAAGATGGTGGACACGACCGACGAATGGATCGTGTCGCGCAGCGGCATCAATGAGCGGCATATTGCGGCGGACGATGAAGTTACCAGTGATCTTGCCTTGCAGGCGAGTCTGCGCGCCATCGAGATGTCAGGTATCAGCGCGGACGAGATTGATCTCATCATCGTTGCAACCACTTCGCCGGACAAAACATTTCCCAGCACCGCCTGTATTTTGCAGAACAAGCTCGGCATTACCAGCGGCGGCGCGGCGTTCGATATGCAGGCGGTGTGCGGCGGTTTTGTCTATGCGCTGAATACGGCTGACTTATATATACGTGGCGGGCAGGCGAAGACCGTATTGGTGGTCGGCGCCGAAGTGCTGTCACGCATGCTGGACTGGAATGATCGCACCACCTGCGTGCTGTTTGGCGACGGCGCCGGTGCGGTCGTGTTGCAGGCCAGCGAAGATCCTGGAATTATTGCCGCCAAGCTGCATTCCGACGGCCGTCATCATGCCTTGTTGAGAGCGGATGGCAGTATCCGTAACGGCGAAGTGCAAGGCGACCCGTTCATCAAGATGGAAGGTCAGGCGGTATTTAAATTCGCCGTCACCGTGTTGAGTCGCGTGGTCGATGAAGTGCTGGCTGATACGGGTCTGAAAGGCACAGATATCGACTGGCTGGTGCCGCATCAGGCCAATATTCGCATCATCGAAGCTACCGCCAAAAAACTCGGTCTGAGCATGGATAATGTGGTAGTGACCGTCGCTCAGCATGGCAATACCTCGTCTGCTTCGATTCCCCTGGCGCTGGACGCTGCCGTGCGCGATGGCCGCATCAAGGCCGGACAGCACCTGTTGCTGGAAGCGATAGGCGGCGGATTCACCTGGGGCGCGGTGCTGCTGCGCTGGTAAAAAATGTAGGTTGAGTTAGACCATAAGGTCGTAACCCAACATTTTTATTAAATTACAAGGAAGATGTCGGGTTATGCGTACGCTGACCCAACCTAACGACTAACGACGGTCCTTAAACTATGACTAAATTCGCTTTCGTATTTCCCGGCCAAGGTTCGCAATCTCGCGGCATGATGAACGGTTACGCCGATTTTGCGGCGGTGCGCGACACCTTTACCGAGGCCTCCGATGTTCTGAAACAAGACATGTGGCAACTGGTTGCGGAAGGTGGCGATACCGAATTGAACGCCACCGTCAATACTCAGCCTGTCATGTTGACCGCCGGTGTGGCGGTTTATCGCGCCTGGCAGTCGCAGAATGGCGCGGCTCCCGCGATGATGGCCGGGCACAGTCTGGGTGAATATACCGCGCTGGTTGCCAGCGGCGCGCTGGCGTTTTCGGACGCCCTGCCGCTGGTGCGTTACCGTGCGCAGTGCATGCAGCTGGCCGTGCCGGAAGGGGTGGGCGGCATCGCGGCGATTCTGGGTCTGGATGATGAGAGCGTGCGCGCAGTTTGTCTTGAAAGTGCGCAGGGCGAAGTGCTGGAAGCGGTGAATTACAACTCGCCGGGACAGGTGGTGATCGCGGGTAATCGCGCAGCGGTCGAACGTGGCATGGAGCTGGCCAAGAGCCGTGGCGCCAAGCGCGCCATCATGCTGCCGATGAGTGTGCCGTCGCATTGCAGTCTGTTGAAGGGCGCGGCCGAACAGTTGCGTGCTTACCTTGCCGATGTTGCTATTCAGTCGCCAGCCATTTCGGTGCTGCATAACGCCGATGTCGCCGCTTACAGCGATGCTGCATTGATTAAAGATGCGCTGGTGCGCCAGCTGTATTCGCCGGTGCGCTGGGTCGAGACCGTGCTGGAATTTGGCCGTCAGGGCATCACGCACAACGTCGAATGCGCGCCGGGCAAGGTGTTGGCCGGATTGAACAAGCGCATCGACACCAGTCAGCAGGCATCCGCCATCAATGACGGCGCGGCGCTGACACTAGCTTTGGCAACATTCGCATAAAAGGAGCAGAACATGATACTACAAGGACAAATTGCGCTGGTCACCGGCGCTTCTCGCGGCATTGGTCAGGCTATCGCGCTGGAACTGGGTCGTCAGGGTGCGACGGTGCTCGGCACCGCAACCTCAGATAAGGGCGCGCAAGCGATCAGCGACTATCTGGCTGCTGCGGGTATCAAAGGGCAGGGCTATGCGCTGAACGTCAATGACGTAGCGCAAACCGAACAGGTTTTGGCTGAGTTGCGCAAACACTACGGCGAAATTTCGATACTGGTGAACAACGCCGGCATCACCCGCGACAACCTGCTGGCGCGCATGTCCGACGATGAATGGGATGATGTGATTGCGACCAATTTGAAATCCGTGTTTCGTTTGTCGCGCGCCGTGTTGCGCGCGATGATGAAGGCCAGGGCTGGGCGCATTATCAGTATTTCCTCGGTGGTGGGCAGTATGGGTAATCCCGGACAGGCCAACTACGCCGCCTCCAAGGCGGGCATGATCGGTTTTACCAAATCGCTTGCGCAGGAAATCGGCAGCCGCAACATCACCGTGAACTGCGTATCTCCCGGCTTTATCGACACCGACATGACGCAAGGCTTGGGCGATGAACAGCGCGCCAAACTGGTCGAGCATGTGCCGCTGAAACGCCTGGGCCAACCTGCCGACATCGCCAATGCCGTATCTTTCCTCGCTAGCCCCGGCGCGGCTTACATCACCGGCGTCACATTGCATGTGAACGGCGGTATGTATATGGAGTAGCTTGAATAAATTTACCAACGCCCGGATGCGTTGGTAACCACATCGTTTTTTATGGCTGTTGTGAGCGCAGCGCTGCGATAGCGGTGCGCAATACGAACCATGCCGAGCGCAGGAAAAGTGCGGCAAGTGCCAGGCCAACCAGGATGTCGGGCCAGCCCGAATGGGTGAGCCATACCCCCAGGGCGGCAAACAATACGGAAACATTGGCGATAAGATCATTACGTGTACACAACCAAACCGAGTTCATGTTGATGTCGTCCGCGCGGTGCCGCCAGAGCAGAAAAAAACACACGCTATTGGCGGCAAGTGCCAGCAAACCGATCGCACCGATCATCTCAAACACGGGAAGCTGCGGGAAAACAATCCGGTAAATCGCCTGCCCAAGCACGAACAGACCAAAGGCGGCCATGACGGCTCCCTTGAGCAGAGCTACCCTAGCCTTCATTGTTGAGCTACGCGCAACAACATACAGGCTGAACCCATACACCAGCGCATCGCCCAGCATATCCAGCGAATCTGCCACCAGCGAGACAGAGTTGCCAATCAGTCCTGCCGTGAGTTCGACGATAAACATGACGGCATTGACACCCAGCACGATTTTGAGGGTCGAGCTTTGGCGACTGCGGAGTGCGTCTATCTCACATGCTTTGTCGTTGCAACAGTCAGCCATAAATTAACTCCGGTGAGCAAGCAAGTCTTTAACCCCCCCGGATAATATCATCGCTGCGACTTCGATCTCTTCCGGCGTGGTCATCCAGCCCACCGAGAGCCTCACGGCTCCCCGCGCGCGATCCGCATCGCACCCCATCGCTGCCAGCACGCCGCTCACTGCATCCGCCTCGGAATGACAGGCAGAGCCAACTGACGCGGCAACCTGCCCGGCGACGCGGGACAGCAAGTCGCGCCCGGAAATCCCCGGAAATGAGAGGTGCAGGGTGTTGGGCAGGCGCTCGGTCGGGTGGCCGTTGAGCGCAAGACCGGGAATAGCCGCCGCCAGCCGCTCGTGCAGCGCGTCGCGCAGCGCCTGCAATTTTTTCGTCGCTGCCGGAAGTCGTTCCCGCGCCAGCCTTGCTGCCGCGCCCAGACCGACGATCAGCGGCACATTTTCGGTGCCCGGTCGCAGGCCGTGCTCCTGGTCAGCGCCAAACAAAATCGGTTTAATCGGTGTTCCTGATCGAACATACAGGGCGCCCACCCCTTTTGTGGCATAGAACTTGTGTCCCGCCAGAGTCAGCAGATCGACACCCAGCGCATCGA
>CAYLOK010000018.1:0-56805 GCA_964385275.1 uncultured Gallionella sp.
TGGCCAGCACGTTCTTGCGCATCGCCTTGACGTTCTCGCGCGCGATGATGTTTGAGCCTATGCTCGCCTGTATCGCCACGTCATACATCTGGCGCGGAATCAGTTCGCGCATCTTGGCCGCCACTTCGCGCCCGCGATATTGGCTATTGGCTCTATGCACAATAATCGCCAGCGCATCAACTTTCTCACCGTTGATCAGCATATCGACCTTGACCACATCCGCCGAGCGATATTCCTTGAACTCGTAGTCCATCGACGCATAACCGCGCGACACCGACTTCAGTTTGTCGAAGAAATCCATCACGATTTCCGCCATCGGCATTTCGTACACCAGCTTTACCTGCTTGCCGTGATAGCTGATATTGATCTGCTGTCCGCGCTTCTGGGTACACAAGGTGATGACCGAACCGACATATTCGTTCGGCATGTATAAATTAACGGTAACAATCGGCTCGCGTATTTCCTCGATTTTTGAAGGATCGGGCATTTTTGAGGGGTTATCCACCGTCAAAACCGACCCGTCACGCAGTACCACCTCATAAATCACGGTCGGCGCGGTGGTAATCAAGTCCATATCGAACTCGCGCTCCAGTCGCTCCTGCACGATTTCCATATGCAACAGACCGAGGAAGCCGCAACGGAAGCCGAAACCCAGCGCTTGCGACACTTCCGGCTCGTACTGCAAGGCCGCATCGTTCAGCTTGAGCTTCTCAAGCGAATCGCGCAGCGCCTCGTACTGGTTGGATTCAACCGGGAACAACCCTGAAAACACCTGAGACTGAACTTCCTTGAAGCCCTCCAGGGCTGCTTTGGCCGGTTTGGCCTGATGAGTAACAGTATCGCCCACCTTGGCATCTTTCAACTCCTTGATGCCGGCAATAACAAAACCCACCTGCCCTGCACTCAACGATTCGCGCGGCTGCGATTTAGGGGTGAACACACCGACATGCTCGGTCAGATGCTGCGCACCGGTCGCCATAAACAGGATTTTTTCCTTGGGCTTGAGTGTACCGTTCATCACCCGCACCAGCATCACCACGCCGACGTAGTTATCGAACCAGGAATCGACGATCAAGGCTTGCAACGGCGCATCGGGATCGCCTTTAGGAGCAGGCACCTTGGCGATCAATGACTCCAGCACATCCTCAATCCCGACACCTGTTTTTGCCGAACAGTGCACTGCATCGTGCGCCTCGATGCCGATCACTTCTTCGATTTCTTCGATGGCATTGTCGGGATCGGCTGAAGGCAAGTCGATCTTGTTCAGTACCGGCACGACTTCCACGCCCAGATCCAGCGCGGTATAGCAATTGGCGACGGTTTGCGCCTCAACCCCTTGGGACGCATCCACCACCAGCAACGCGCCTTCGCAGGCCGACAAGGAACGCGACACCTCGTAGGAGAAATCCACATGACCGGGTGTATCAATCAAATTCAGGTTGTACACCTGGCCATCGCGCGCCTTGTAGCTGAGCGCGGCGGTCTGCGCCTTGATGGTGATCCCGCGCTCGCGCTCGATATCCATGGAATCAAGAACCTGCTTATCCATCTCGCGGTCGGATAAACCGCCGCACAGATGAATGATCCGATCAGCCAGCGTAGACTTGCCGTGATCAATGTGGGCAATAATGGAAAAATTACGGATATGTTGCATGGAGTTCCAAATATAAACCGCCGCTCACCCCTGAATAGGGTGAGCGGAGTGAGCGCGATATTTTCGCAAAGCGCGAATTCTAGCCTATTTGGGCTGGATACGCAGAACTGTGATTACTTCTCATCCAGTTTGATTGCCACATAGGAGGCGCTATCGCCCCGTCGCACCAGCAGCGCGACATTGCGTCCATCGGGAACTTGCCTGAGGATTCCTTCGAGCTGATTCAGCGAACGGATCGGCATATTGCCTATGGCCAGCAGCACATCGCCGCGCTGCAAACCGACGGCATGCGCAGCCTGCCCTTTAACCTCTTCCACCAGCAAGCCGCCATTGCTTTGAAGCTCTGCCAATTGTTCGCGGCTCAACTCGCTCACGGCAATTCCCAGACGCGCAATCAGCTTGCCTGCCTCGTCAACCATGCTTCTGGCGGCCTGCGCCAGCTTGCCTTCCTCCGGCATCCTGGCGACCACCACCGTCAATTGTTTCAATGCGCCCTTGCGCCAAAACTCGACCAGCGCCTTGCTGCCCGGTTTGGACGCTGACACAAGGCGCGGCAAATCGCTGGAATTATTGACCACTTTGCCGTCAAACTTAAGAATCACATCGCTGGCTTCCATGCCCGCCTTGTCCGCCGGCCCGCCTTTCTCGACACTACTGACCAGCGCGCCATTGGGTTGACTCAAACCGAACGACTCCGCCAGCTCGCGCGTCATCTCCTGTATCGTCACGCCGATGCGGCCGCGCGTCACTGTGCCGCTGCTGCGCAATTGCTCCACCACTTGTGTCGCCACATCAATCGGAATGGCAAAGGACAAGCCCATCGAACCGCCTGAACGGGTATAGATTTGCGAATTGATGCCGACCACTTCACCGTTCATATTGAACAACGGCCCGCCGGAGTTGCCGGGATTGATGGCAACATCGGTCTGGATAAACGGCACAAAATTATCCTGCGGCAAAGTACGCCCTTTGGCACTGACAATCCCGGCTGTGACGCTGCTGTCGAAACCAAACGGCGAACCGATAGCAATAACCCACTCGCCCACCTTAAGTTTCTCGGGATCGCCAAGCAGCACTTTCGGCAAGTTGCCGGCCTCAATCTTCAGCAACGCCACGTCAGTACGCTTGTCCGCACCTATCACACGTGCCGCGAATTCGCGCTTGTCAGTCAGGCGCACGGTAATTTTATCGGCATGATCGACCACATGCGCATTGGTCATGATGTAGCCATCCGCGCTGATGATAAAACCGGAACCCAGCGATTGCGATTCCTGCTCTCGCGGCATGGGAGGGGCGAAGCGACGGAAAAATTCGAAAAACGGATCGCCTTCGGGAAAATTGGGGAGTCCCTGTGCATTGCGCACGATTTGTGTGGTGCTGATATTCACCACCGCCGAACCCTGCTTTTCTACCAGGCCGGTAAAATCAGGCAAACTAGCGGCAATCACCGGCAAACCAAGCAAAATTCCGATGCAAAATATCGCCGAATTAACAAACTTTTTTAACATGCATAGCTCCTCATAGTAAAAAAATTCACTGATCGCATCGTGCCGTTATTCGCGAAACAGGCGCGCAATAAAAGGATGATTGTGCCGACTCGCCCGACGCGATGAAAACCATTTGGCAAAAACAAATCCGATCACCAACCCCGACAAAGCGCCAATCGCCGCGTAAGCATCACGCTGCCCATCCTGCACCGCCAAACTGCCGCCCCATGTCGCGCCGACAAACAACAACACCAGTGGCAACAGATAAACCAGACCTATGCCGCGCAACACCGCACCCTCGGCAACCGACACGATAACTTCATCGCCGACGCTGGCATTGATCCGGTTATCCACCGCAAATTGGCGCGGCTTGCTGCAAAACAACTGGGACAGTTTGCCTGTCCCGCAACCCTTGCCGTCGCATTGCCCGCAGCCATTGCCCTGGCTGGCCTGAACCAGTGTGACCTGCTTGTCCGTCTGCACCACAATTGCTCTTGTCTCTAGCATGATTTTTTTCGGTCATGGCGTAATTATGCAATTACGCCAGCGCCATTATTTACCGTTATAACGCACCGAATCAAGAACTTGCATAACGGCTCGCGGCGGAACCTCACCGACCACGTTATACAAGTGCTTGTCCACCACCTTGTGATAAAGGTTGACTGCCCCGCGACTGGACAAGCCCTCGGTATCATCCTCGTCGGCATCGGCAGGTTCGATAAAAACAGATATGGCACTCAACCCGTCAGAAAACACCAACTGCGTCACAGGCGCATGTTTGCCGTGCATTGGGCGTACCACTTCCATCGTTTTCTTGAAACCACCCGGCAAGGCATCCACAACCCAACCGCTGTTTACTGTCGTAGCCACCTTGTTCCAGGCAGGCTTTACCTTGCCCTTGCCGGATGACCCCGTTGTAGCGCTGGAAGCGATCCATGAACGATCCACCTCGGAGCCTATTTTCAATTGCGTAAAGGCATATTGCTCAACAATTTTCTGTTTATCGTTCAGCACCGCAGACTTCAACAGCAACCCTGAATCGGTATGAACCCAGATCTTGTGGGTATATCGTAAATTATCTTTGGGTTGAAACAGGATGACCTGAGTGTTATAGCCGGCCACCCTCTCGACATCGGCCTCTTTAACCTGGTAATTTTCACTCAATGCGGACAACTGATCCGTCAACAACAATGGAAACCTGACTTGCCCCTGCTGGCTGTCAACCTGCACCATTTTATGGTTTTTATAACACCAGACTTGCCCGTGATGACGGATGATTTCGCGCTTGGGTCCATCCAGGCTCTCCAGCTTTTCATACTCGCTGTCGATTTCAACTACATGCGTGATACGCGAAGTCTCGACATGATTGCCATACTGATAGACAAACACACCGCTGTAATCAGTCTGGTGACCGGCAAACGCAACGGTCTTGAGCCAATCAAATCTGGAGTTCCCTTCGGCTGCACAGACATTCGCCGCCAACAATAAACCACAAAATCCTATCCACACCCTCATTGTGACTTTTCCCCCGGGCTATAGGTCACGGTGCGAATATAGGAGGCTCCGCCATTCATGTCATTGCTGGGAGAAAACTCCTGATGTGCCATCAGGTAATCATTTGACTTGGGTTGAATTTGCAGATTGACGGGACGAACGTCCGTTTGCTGCATCGCCATCTGGGGTGCAGCTTCAGGGCTGATCTGCAATGACATCCAAGCCACCACACCGACGGCCAGCATTGATGCGGCAGCCGACAGCGCGAATACGCGTGCCTTTTGTTTCAACGCGTGACTGCGCGGCGCCAGTACCGTAGGTTCATTCTGCAAGCGCTCATGTACGCCCGCACTGATGTCGCGGTGAACATACTCAGGCTGGCGCAGTACATCACCAATCAGATGATAAACCGCCCAATCACGATGCGCATCAGGGTCGTGTTTGAGCTGATCGAACATGATCTCCGCTTCGTCTTCAAACAACTCGCCGTCCATCAGCGCTGAAATTTCATGTTTCATCATTACCACCTATTACCTTTACTGGTTTCCAACAACGGCCGCAGCTTCTCTGCTACCGCTTCGCGTGCCCTGAAAATTCTTGATCGCACCGTGCCGACAGGACAATTCATCACACTGGCGATCTCTTCGTAACTCAAACCTTCAATTTCGCGCAAGGTCAGGGCACTGCGCAAATCTTCGGGCAACTGTTGCAAAGCCGATTGCACCGTACTGACAACCTGTTTGCTCATGAGTTCATTTTCCGGCGTACTAACTTCATGTAAAAGTCCGGCATCTTCAAATGACTCTGCTTCTTCCGCATCAAAAGGGGTGCTGCTCGGCGGGCGCCGCTTGTTCGCCAGCAGGTGATTTTTAGCCGTATTGATACCGATGCGGTACAGCCAGGTGTAAAACGCACTATCGCCGCGAAATCCCGGCAAGGCCCGATATGCCTTGATAAAGGCTTCCTGCGTCACATCTTCCGCCTCACCCGTATCGCGTACAAAACGAGAAATCAGCCGCCCCAGCTTGCGCTGATATTTTGCAACCAAAAGATCGAAGGCGTGTTTGTCCCCGCGCTGCACGCGTTCTACCAACTGCTGATCAACTTCCCGGTCTTCCATCCCTGATTATTCCGATTGTGATTACACAAAACATACTGCGGCGCGCAGTATAACCGCTACCCATAAAACTCGTCAGCCAGCTTGAGCTGTTTTACCCTGATCGACTGAATTTACTGACCGACAACAAATTGCACTCTTCATACACAGCAGTTTTGCTATAGTTCGCTCATCGCAACAAGCATACCGAGAATCTAATTGCTGCAATTCGACACACTGATTATCGGCAGCGGGCTCGCCGGCCTGACATTGGCACTCAAACTTGCCGATCATCACAAGGTAGGTCTGATTACCAAGAAAGCCTTGCTGGATGGCGCAAGCAGCTGGGCGCAAGGCGGCATTGCCGCCGTTTTATCCAATGAGGACACCCCGGAAGCGCATACCCGCGACACCTTGCTGGCCGGTGCAGGGCTATGCAACGAAACCGCCACCCGTTATGTAGTCGAACACGGCAAGCAAGCCATAGACTGGCTGATCGCTCAGGGCGTACCTTTTACCCGCGACAGCAGCAGCGATACAGGCTACCACCTGACGCGCGAAGGCGGACACGATAAGCGGCGCATCATTCATGCCGCCGATGCAACGGGCCATGCCGTCCAGGAAACCCTATCCGGCAAGGTACTGCGGCACCCCAACATCACCGTGCTGGAAAAATACATGTCGGTTGATTTGATCACCGGCAAAAAGCTCGGATTGTCGGACAACCGCTGCTACGGAGCTTACGCGCTCGACACCAAAACCGACGAAGTGGTCACCATCGCCGCGCAGCACACTGTCCTGGCCACAGGCGGAAGCGGCAAAGTCTATCTGTACACGACCAACCCGGACACTGCGACGGGAGATGGCATAGCGATGGCGTGGCGCGCAGGCTGTCGTATAGCCAATATGGAATTCATCCAGTTTCACCCCACCTGTTTGTATCATCCTCATGCCAAGTCATTTCTGATCAGCGAGGCGGTACGCGGCGAAGGCGGCGTTCTGAAACTGCCGGACGGAACACGCTTTATGCCGGGCCACGACAAGCGTGCCGAACTGGCGCCGCGCGACATCGTGGCGCGAGCCATAGACTACGAAATGAAAAAAGGCGGGCTGGATTGTGTTTATCTGGATATTTCGCATCAGTCGGTGGAATTCCTGCAAGCGCATTTTCCGAACATTTTTGCCCGTTGCCTCAAGCTGGGCATCAACATCAGCCAGGAACCGATCCCCGTCGTTCCTGCGGCACATTACACTTGCGGCGGGGTGGTTGCAGATTTGCGCGCACGCACCGATGTGCCCAACCTGTACGCCGTCGGAGAAACGGCCTATAGCGGCTTGCACGGTGCAAATCGCCTGGCCAGTAACTCTTTACTTGAATGTCTGGTATTCGCCGATGCCGCAGCGCAAGACATTCTCGGCCAACCCCGCAAAAAAACGCCCGAGCTACCCGCTTGGGATGATAGTCAGGTAACCGATGCCGACGAGCAAATTGTCATCGCGCACAACTGGGCTGAACTGCGCCATTTCATGTGGGACTACGTGGGTATCGTGCGCACCAACAAACGCTTGCAACGCGCCCAACACCGCGTTCAATTGCTGCAAAACGAGATAAATGAATACTACACTCACTTCCACATCAGCTCAGACTTGCTCGAACTGCGCAATCTGGTCACCAACGCAGATTTGATTGTGAAAAGCGCGTTGTCACGCCACGAAAGTCGTGGCTTGCATTACAGCCGCGACTACCCAGAAACACAGGACAATCCGCAGCCTACCATCCTGTCGCCACATAATCACTGAGAAAATCTCAGCCGCACGCGTAACTCACGAAAGACGTCATCCGGCAACGCATCACGGAAAATCACCTGACAGACGGGTAGTTTATAGCCGTCCAGCCTGGCACACAGTACGACGCAGAGGGCGGTGACAACGGTACGATGCGTAACATCGCCGTTTAACGTCTCACCGCCTCGCGTGCCAATCACCAGCTGCCTTTGATTCAATGAAAAGGAACGCCAGGAATGCCTGGCGCGCAGCAGCACATAGCGATATAGATGATGGAACAGGCTGAGCAGTATCAGCAGTGACAGGCACAGGCGCGCCCAAAACACAAGAGGTGTCAGGCACACCGAAATCATCACCGGCAGGTGTACGGCAAGCAGCAACAGGGCAAACATTCTGGAGGGCTTAATGACAAACAGTTTGAGCATGCTGCCGACCCGGCATTATCGTGAAATTCGCACAGCGAATACTGATCCTCCTCACACGCTTACGGGAGAATACGTGTGAGAGAAAAACGGGCATGGCATGTTTCATCCCAAGGGGCGATTTCCTGGCTACGGGTCAGTAAACGTAAATTACAAGCATAAGCGCCAGCACCGCCAGCAGCAAAACCAACAACTTGAAATGACCGCCATCCGACGGAGCTGCCGTCCTGGGACGCGAAGGTGAAATGGGTCGCGCAATCGCCCTGGCTGCGCCCGGGTTGCTCATCTTCGCGCCCGGCATCGCTATTTTCAGGGTTTTGGCCAATTCATCGACCTCTTCAGGGTTGGTAGTCAATGCGGCCAGACGCATGGTCGCCTCGCTCGAATCAAAAGCATGCGACAAACCCAAAGTAGCTACTGAATTTTCCGCCGCATCTCCCGCTTCACTGCGACTGCTGACGACAATACCATCCAGCTTCTTCTTCTCTCCAGCGCCGGGTGCGCTATCAATCGACCGGTTGGAACGCGGCAAGACTTCACGACAGGCGCGCAAATCCGCCGCAAAATCCCTGGCGTTCTGATACCTGTCATCACGCTCTTTAGCTAACGCCTTGGCTACGATAAAGTTAAGCATGTCCGGCACTTTTCCATTCAGCGTGCCCGGTGCCGCCGGTATGGAATTCAGCGTCTGGAACATGATGGAGTTTACGTTCTCGCCGATAAATGGCGCTTCGCCGGTGAGCATCTCATACAGCATCACGCCCAGCGAAAAAATATCCGAACGCTGGTCGATGACCTTACCCAGAACTTGCTCGGGCGACATATATTTCGGCGAACCCAGCACCATGCCCGTCTGGGTGCGAACAGCCGAAGAGGCCATGCGCGCAATGCCAAAATCGGTAATTTTTACATGTCCGTCCCTTATGACCATGATGTTCGATGGTTTGATGTCACGGTGCACAATCTCATGTTCATGCGCATAAGCGAGGCCTGAAGCCACTTGCGCCACGACATCCAGCACCTGATCTACCGGCAGATTGCCGTTCTCGCGCAGAACATCGCGCAACTCGCGGCCCTGCAAAAACTCCATGGCAATATAGGCTATGTCCCCGCTTTTGCCCACATCGTAAATAGTGACGATATTCGGGTGATTGAGTCTACCGGCTGCGCGCGCCTCCTGATAAAAGCGCCCCTCGTATTCCTCTTTTTCTTCCTGCGCCAGACCGAGATTGATCGTCTTTATTGCGACGATGCGATCAATCAAAGGATCACGGGCTTTGTAAACCACGCCCATGGCGCCCTGTCCGATTTCGGAAAGCACCTCATAGCGACCCAACTGACTAATCATCGCACTCACCTGTAACAGTGTTTATTGTATTGACCCTGTACATAAGCTGCCTAATTGCACACTTTCGGCCTTATTCGGCCCGTTTTGCCCGGATCAATATCCACTTCTTCGCTATATATCCCGAAACCCGGATGGCTCAGGATCACTTTGTGCTTACCCGGTTTGACAGTCAGGCTCAATGAACCCGAACTGACCTTGCCTTTTTGGGCTCCATCAACGAATACTTGTGCGTCATCCTTGCAACTGACCGAGATGTAGGAATCCATGACGGCAGGTTCAGCATCGGTGCTGGCCGACTCTGGCGCAGTCTTCTTGGCAGTCACACCCGGCGTTTTGGTCTGCGTATGGCTTTCAGCGGTTTTAGCCGATGCGCTCGCCTTGTTACCTGCGGGCTGCTCGGTTTTCTGTTTGGCAGGGGCAACCGCCTGACGGGAAGTTTTATCCGGGACGGCTTTGCCTGTAGCAGGACTGTCCTGTGCAGCATTTTCCGCTACGGCCGATGCCGGCATCGCACTCTGCATAGTCTCGACAGTCGATGGAGCCGGAGTTTCATCGTAATGAAGTGCAGGCGTAAACGCCAGAGCGCCAAACAGCAACAACAACGGCACGATAACCACCCCGGAAAACATGACGCGCTGCCGTGTATCAACCTGCTTGATTCTTTCGGACAATATGCCCAATCTGGCGAACAGGGCAGTCCAGGCAGCTTTGGCGCGCGCCGTTATCCGAACAGGGCTGCCCGCCACTGTACCCCCATCGACCTTCATTCTCTTGGTGGTCTGATCGCCGGGATAACCTATCGCGTAAATCTCATGCTCGCGCACATGTTTGTCGGTACGTGAACCCTGATAGTGGAACATACCCGTGTACTCAGCGGAAAGACGTGATACCGCATCGTAGTAAGAGCGTGACACCAATATCTGACTGGGGTCGGCAAAGCCCATCACGCGCTGGGCCACGTTAATGCCATCCCCCACTATGTTGGGTTGCCCGTTGATATCCCGCACCAATCTGACCGGACCGAGATTGATACCGATTCGAACCAGCAGTTGCGGCTCCAGATAAGGATCTTCATTGAGCAAACTTGCGCGCAACCTGAGCGCCGCCGTCAGGGCAGACTCGACGTCACCTAAAAAATTAACCGCCGCGCCATCACCCGTATCAAGAATAATCCGATCTGCTACCGGCACATCGTGAATAGCCTCGGAAAGATAGGTGTTAAACCTGTCTTTTAACGATATTTGCCCGGACACCGACTTTTTCGAATATTCCACGATATCCAAAAAAAGCACACTGCTGATGATAGTTTTATTGCTGCGATCTTCCATTCAATTTTTCGTTACACCGATAATTTCCATTGTACTTAGCTTAACAGTCCGCCGATTCAGGATAAGCGACGAAACAGTCAGATAGCGGTTAGCGACTGCGGTTTCCCGTTCGACTCGTCCGATTACCGCTACTGCTTCGATTGCCACTCCCGGGTGTCCGGGCCGTGCGAACCCGACGCGGCTCAGATTGCTTCGGCTCAGTCAAAGGTGGCGCAGGTTCATCCTGTTCGACTTCATTGACGTCGCCAGTGATGCCAACCCACTCCAGCACCTGTGCAATTTCACCCTCGCCCAACTCGGCTGTCATGCCGCGCTTCAAACGCGGCGGCAGGTTGATTATACCGAAACGCACGCGCATCAAACGGCTGACCGGCATTCCGAGTGCATCGAAAGTACGCCGCACGATACGATTGCGCCCTTCTTTAAGCATTACCCGATACCAGTGGTTGTAACCCTCGCCCCCCTGATCTTCCAGTTTATCAAAGGTAGCCAAACCATCTTCCAGCTCTACGCCCTCTTTGAGCACCCGATTGATTTGCTCATCGGTCATGGTTCCCTGAACACGCACCGCGTATTCGCGCTCCACCTCGAAACGAGGATGCATCAAACGATTCGCCAGTTCTCCCGAGGTAGTAAAAATCAATAAACCGCTGGTATTGAAATCCAGTCGCCCGATGGCGATCCACTTCTGGCCGCGCAGCTTGGGCAACTTATCGAATACGCTGGCGCGCTTCTCGGGATCATCCCGGCTGACAATCTCGCCTTCCGGTTTGTGATACAGCAACACGCGCGCGGCATGATCACGCTCGCCCACGCGTATCGTGCGGCGCTCGGTTTTCACCAGATCGCCCGGCAGCACACGCATCCCCAGAGTAGCGGGCTCGCCGTTCACGCTGACGCGCCCCGCCGCAATCCATTCTTCCATGCTGCGGCGCGAACCAAAACCCGCCTGGGCTAACACCTTCTGTAATTTTTCGCCCTGCTCATTCATACCGTCAACTCACGTCTTTCCAGCACAGCTTGCGCCAATGTCCCACTATCCACCTGCTCCAATTCGCCGCCGACCGGCAACCCACGCGCAATACGCGACACTTTAACACCAAGGGATTGCAACAAGGTTGCCAAATAATGCGCCGTGGCGTCACCCTCAACGGTAAAATTGGTCGCCAGGATCACTTCACAAGGATGTTGCTGTACGCGTTTAACCAAGCGGTCCAGATGCAATTCTTTTGCCCCTATGCCATCCAGCGGCGACAATCTGCCCATCACCACATAATACATGCCGCGATAACACTGCGTTTGCTCGATCATCAGCAAGTCAGCCGGCATCTCAACCACACACAACAAGCTCTCATCGCGCTTCGTTGAAGCACACAAGCCGCACACTTCCTGCTCGGAAAAATTATTGCATCTGGAACAATGCTGAATATTTTCAGCTGCCCGTTGCAGTGAGACTGCCAGATGCAATGCGCCTGCACGGTCACGCTGCAACAGATGATAAGCCATACGCTGCGCGGACTTCGGCCCTACGCCCGGCAAGCAGCGCAATGCGGAAATCAGCTCGTCGAGATGCGAAGATGTCATCAAAAAGGTAATTTCATTCCGGGCGGCAAGCCCATACCGGCGCCAAACCCGCTCATGCGCTGTTCTGTTGTCACAGCCACTTTTTTCACCGCATCGTTCAAGGCCAGCACAATCAAGTCCTCAAGCATATCCTTGTCAGACAACAGACTGTCATCCAGAGACACGCGGCGCACCTCATGCGAGCAACTCATGATCACTTTGACCATACCGGATGCCGCCTGGCCTTCAACATCCATGGTCGCCAATTCTGCTTGCGCCTGCTGCATGTTCTTCTGCATCTGCTGGGCCTGTTTCATCAAGCCGCCTAATCCGCCCTTCATCATACCGCCACTCCTAATCTATGTTATTGATTAATTTGATTTAATTGATTCAGCCGACAAGCTTGCATCCAACTCGGCTTGCGCCTCGCGCACAAACACATCCTGCGCAATCGAGTCACACGCCTGCTCCTGCTTCTCTTGCCTGGTCTGATGCTCGATTTTAGCCGGGGTTGCCACTTCAATTTTCCCCAACACGATACTCAGTTTTACCGGATGGCCAAAATAAGCGCTCAACGCTGTTTGCAAATTATCGGTCGCCGTCTTGGTCTGCAAATGCTTATGCTCCTGCGCCAGACGCAGGACGGTTTGCTGGTCCGAAATGCTATCCAGCACACAGTGCTTGGCTAACTGTTGCGCCATCGCTTGCACGTTCAGCCGCCCCAACAAGCTGCTCCAGTCCGGCATGGCCTCCGATGCATCCCGTCTGGCCGGGGCAGGTGCGGCGACTACCGGGGTCGCAAACTCAACCGCGATGTCCGCCACCCGGGCCGGAACGGGCTGAGCGGGGGCAGCTTGCGGAATTATTTGTTGCCGGGCAGGTTGCGCAACGGCCTGCACCGCTTGTACCGGCAAAGCGCTGCGGGACGGTGCTTGTACCCGGGAGGGTGCAAACGCCAACATACGCAACAGCGTCATGGTAAAACCGGCATATTCATCGGGCGCCAGGTCAATTTCGGCACGCCCGTGAATGGCGATCTGATAAAACAACTGCACTTCCTCCGGCGTGTAACACAGGGCCAGTTCCAGCAAACGCGCGCGTTCCGGCTCATCGTCAGCAATCGCCCCGGGAACGGTCTGCGCCAGCGCAATACGATGCAACAGCGAGGCCATATCCTGCAAGGCCGATTCAAAGGAGATGCTGCGCGATGCCATGTTATCGGCAATACTGAGCAGCGCGATGCCATTTTGCTCGCGCAAGGCCACCAGCAATTCAAACAAATAACTCTGATCAATAGAGCCCAGCATCGCACGCATCGCGGCTTCTGCTATTTTCCCTCCGGAAAAGGCGATCGCCTGATCCGTCAGGCTTAGCGCATCCCGCATACTGCCACAAGCTGCACGCGCGACCAGATTGAGCGCGCCCAGTTCAAACGCGATGTTTTCCTGTTCCAGCACATGTTGCAAATGCGTGACGATCAGTGCGGGCGGCAGTTGTTTCAAATTGAATTGCAAACAACGCGACAACACGGTAACCGGTATCTTCTGCGGGTCCGTAGTGGCCAGAATGAATTTTACATGCGGCGGCGGCTCTTCCAGCGTCTTCAACATCGCATTGAAGGCCGACTTGGACAACATATGCACTTCGTCGATGATATACACTTTGAAGCGACCGCTGGTCGGCGCATACAGCGCGCCCTCCAGCAGTTCGCGCATGTTATCTACCTGCGTATTGGATGCGGCATCCAGCTCGATCAAATCCACAAAGCGACCGCTGTCTATTTCACGGCAGGCGCTGCACTCGCCACACGGCGTAGCGGTGATACCGGTCAAACAATTCAGGGACTTGGCAAAAATGCGCGCGATGGTGGTCTTGCCCACGCCGCGCGTACCGGTGAACAGATAGGCATGATGCAGCCGATTTTGCGTAAGCGCATTGCCCAGCGCCCTGACGACATGCTCCTGGCCGGCCAGTTGCGCGAAGTTTTTAGGACGCCATTTACGTGCGAGAACCGAGGTATCTGACAAATTACGCCACGTCAAAAGTGATAGACAAAATGCACTTGATTCAGATTGATGCCCTGGTTCGGCTTCTTGATACCGCCATTGGAGAGATGCTGATAACGATAGCCCAAATCAAATTGCTGATATTCGCCAAAACGCACGCCAAATCCGACATGGTCGCCGAACTGAAACGCACTGCCGAACTGACGATTCGCATACACAAAGGTCGGCGAAATAAGATGGAAACCGATTGCCCCTTCAAGATAGGGAGCAAAGGCAGAAGGTGTTTTTTGCTGCAAGCGAAATACCGGCGTGACGGCCAAATCAGTAATCGTCTGATTGTTGCCGATACTGCTGCGACCTTTCCACACCCCCAGCGTCGCTTCCCAAAATCCGGTTACCAGCCAGTCGCCCTCAGTGAACCACTGGTGATCAAAATTCCAGACCGCGCCGACGCGCGCCGTATCGGTATGATCGCCGTTACCGGCTTCCACCGAGATTCCATCCACCGCCAACACATTGCCACTGAACAACAGTGCACAAAGAAACCAGCCTACCTTCTTCATCACGCCTCCAATGGCTTTTTACATAGGAGGCGAGCCTTACCCCCGGCACTTGCAGTAATTAGCTGTGGCTGCTTCCTTCCGGACCTGACCAGATTCACTACCCTGCAATGCGGGGAGACCCGCCAATTCGTTGCCTGCCTCGCAATCGCAAAGCCGTTAAAAATCAAACACTTACCAAAGGTATCATGCCGATGCGTTTACGCCATTCTGCCGGCCCGATATCATGTATCGAACGCCCTTGCGTATCAACCGCCACCGTCACCGGCATATCCTCAACTTCAAATTCGTAGATCGCTTCCATACCCAAATCGGCAAAGGCGACCACTTTTGCACTACGTATGGCTTTCGACACCAGATACGCCGCGCCACCTATCGCAATCAAATACACCGCACCGTGTTTCTTGATGGACTCAATGGCAGACTTACCGCGCTCAGCCTTGCCCACCATACCGATCAATCCCGTCTGCGCCAGCATGGTTTCAGTAAACTTATCCATGCGTGTCGCCGTCGTAGGCCCCGCAGGCCCGACCACTTCGCCGCGTACCGGGTCAACCGGCCCGACATAATAAATGAAGCGGTTGGTAAAATCCACGCCGTCAGGCAATTTTTCTCCGCGCGCCAGCATTTCTGTAATCCGTTTATGCGCAGCATCACGCCCGGTTAACAACTTGCCGGAGAGTAACACGGTCTCGCCCGGTTGCCACTGCGAAATTTGCTCCCGCGTGATCGTTTCCAGATTGACGCGCCGCGCATCCTCCGCCGGATGCCAGTGCACATCGGGATAATCTGAAAGCGCAGGCGGCGTAAATTCAGCGCGGCCCGTGCCATCAAGCTCAAAATGGATATGCCTTGTCGCCGCACAATTGGGAATAATCGCAATGGGCTTGGATGCCGCATGAGTCGGATAATCGAGTATTCTGACATCCATCACCGTGGTCAGCCCGCCCAAGCCCTGCGCACCGATGCCCAGCGCGTTTATTTTATCGAACAACTCAATGCGTAACTCCTCAAGGCGATTGGCTGCACCGCGCGCACGCAATTCATGCATATCCATCGGTTCCATCAAGGCTTCCTTGGCCAGCAGCACCGCCTTTTCCGCCGTCCCGCCTATGCCGATGCCCAACATGCCCGGTGGACACCATCCCGCCCCCATGCCCTGCACGCTTTGCAGCACCCATTCCACGATGTCTTCGCCCGGATTCAACATCTTCATCACAGCCTTGTTTTCCGAACCGCCGCCCTTGGCAGCGATGCGCACCTCGACCTTGTCACCCTGTACCAATTCTACATGCACCACGGCAGGCGTATTGTCACGGGTATTTTGACGCTTACCGGCGGGATCGGAAACAATAGAGGCGCGCAGCACATTATCGGGGTCCAGATAAGCGCGACGCACCCCCTCATTGACCATGCCGACGACATCCAGCGTTGCATCCCATTGAACCTGCATGCCGACCTTCACAAACGCCACTACGATGCCGGTATCCTGGCAAATCGGGCGGCGGCCCGCCGCACACATACGTGAATTGGTCAAAATCTGCGCCATCGCATCCTTCGCGGCAGGAGATTGCTCGGTCCGGTACGCGTCAGCCAGCGCATGAATAAAATCAGCCGGGTGGTAATAGGAAATAAACTGCAAAGCATCGGCAATGCTGTCGATAAAATCCTGCTGGCGAATGACGGTCATGTGCGTTCCAGAAATAAAACGATAATGAAATTATAACTAACGTTTCGGGGTTCAAAAATATCCGAAAAAACAATATAACTATTTGATTTTAAAGATATTTGCGGTATCGCAAAGAGTGTAATAATGGTTGTCTTGCAAACAAACCAAAACAACTCAGGAGACCGCGATGAATCATGGCACAAAAGCACTGGAGTTTCCAGATTTAACGGCTAACCTGCTTCGTGATGGCAGTTGCCTTATTGACAATCTGTTTGCCGATCTATGGAAACAGATGGGCATGAAAGCACGACCAGATTCCCGCTTTCGCGGGAATCGACGAGTTACGAGGCTAATGGATAATCTGGGTTCAGATCATTCCCACTCGATCGTGGCGGGCGGTTTTCCTGAAATATCGTAAACCACGCGGTTGATGCCGCGCACTTCGTTGATGATGCGGTTGGAAACGCGGCCCAGTAATTCGTAAGGCAGATGCGCCCAGTGCGCGGTCATGAAGTCCTGCGTCTGAACGGCGCGCAATGATACGACCCATTCGTAGGTGCGGCCATCGCCCATCACGCCGACGCTCTTGACCGGCAAAAATACCACGAAGGCCTGCGAGGTTTTCGCATACCAGGACTGGCCGTTTTCATCCACAGTGGCATTCAGCTCTTCCATGAAGATGGCATCGGCGCGACGCAGCAAGTCGGCATATTCCTTCTTCACTTCGCCCAGGATGCGCACACCCAGGCCGGGGCCGGGGAAGGGATGGCGATACACCATGCCGTGCGGCAAACCGAGTGCGACACCGAGTTCGCGCACTTCGTCCTTGAATAATTCGCGCAGCGGCTCCAGCAGCTTGAGATGCATGCTCTCCGGCAGACCACCGACGTTATGGTGGGATTTGATGGTGTGCGCTTTTTTGTTCTTGCCGCCCGCCGATTCGATTACATCGGGATAGATGGTGCCTTGCGCCAGCCATTTTGCCTGGGATAACTTGGCCGACTCACGCTGAAATACCTCGACGAATTCGCGACCAATAATCTTGCGCTTCTGTTCGGGATCAGAAACCCCGGCCAGATGATGCAAAAACTCGGCGCTGGCATCGACGTGTATCACTTTTACGCCCAGATTTTGCGCGAAAGTTTCCATCACTTGTTCGGCTTCATTCAGTCGCAGCAGGCCGTTGTCCACGAACACGCAGGTGAGCTGAGCGCCGATAGCGCGATGCAGCAACGCCGCCGCCACCGATGAATCCACCCCGCCGGACAGCCCCAGAATGACTTCATCACGGCCAACCTGAGCGCGGATATTCTCGACAGCCTCACTGATATAATCAGGCATATTCCAGTCATTGGCACAGCCGCAGATGTCATGCACAAAGCGTTCCAGCATCCGCTTGCCCAGATGGGTGTGCGTCACTTCAGGATGGAATTGCAGCGCATAAAAACGACGCGCCTCATCCGCCATACCGGCAATCGGAGTGGTTGGATTGCCGGCGATTACGGAGAAACCGGGCGGCAGCGCCGTCACCTTGTCGCCGTGGCTCATCCACACATCAATCAGTCCATGCCCCTGATCATTGACGCAATCCTGAATCTCACGCAACAACGCGGAATGGCCTTGCGCACGGATCTCGGCATAACCGAATTCGCGCACCAGACCGTTTTCGACCGTGCCGCCCAGTTGCGCGGCCATGGTCTGCATGCCGTAACAGATGCCCAGCACCGGCACGCCCAGTTCAAACACCGCCTGCGGGGCGCGTGGCGTATCGCCCTCAGTCACCGAATTCGGCCCCCCAGACAGGATGATACCCGCCGGATTGAACGCACGAATGAACGCGTCATCCACATCGTAAGGATGCAACTCACAATAAACATTGGCCTCGCGAACCCTGCGGGCGATGAGTTGTGTGTATTGCGAACCGAAATCGAGGATGAGGATTTTTTGATGGGACATGGCTTTAAAACCTGAGAAGAGTGAAGGGGGAAGGGAGCGCGCCTGCGGCGCACAAGGGGAAAGAGACGGGCTTTTCTCCCTTCCCTCTTCCCCTTTTTCCTTTCCAGGTTAGTCTATATGATAATTCGGCGCTTCCTTGGTAATCTGTACGTCGTGCACATGCGATTCGCGGATGCCGGATGAGCTGATTTCGACGAATTCCGCCTTGGCGTGCATGATCGCAATGTCGGCGCAACCCAGGTAGCCCATGCTGGCGCGCAGGCCGCCCATCAGCTGATGAATCACGGCCAGTGCGCTGCCCTTGTAGGGTACGCGGCCTTCCACCCCTTCCGGCACCAGCTTGTCCTGGTTGCTTTCGCCTTCCTGGAAATAGCGGTCGCTGGAGCCTTGCTGCATTGCGCCCAGGCTACCCATGCCGCGATATGACTTGTACGAGCGGCCCTGGAACAATTCGATTTCTCCCGGCGCTTCTTCGGTACCGGCGAACAATCCGCCCAACATCACCGTATGCGCACCGGCTGCAATCGCCTTGGCGATGTCACCGGAGAATCGGACGCCGCCATCGGCGATCAGCGGCACGCCGGTTCCCTGCAAGGCGGCCGCTACATTCTGAATGGCGGCAATCTGCGGTACGCCGACACCCGCGACGATGCGCGTGGTGCAAATCGAACCGGGGCCGATACCCACTTTCACCGCGTCCGCCCCATGATCCATCAAGGCCAGCGCCGCAGAACCGGTGGCGATGTTGCCGCCTATCACCTCAACGTCAGGAAAATTGGTTTTCACCCACTTGACGCGATCCAGCACACCTTGCGAATGCCCGTGCGCGGTATCAACCACGATCACATCCACACCCGCTTCGGCCAATAAAGTCACGCGTTCTTCCGTACCCTCACCCACGCCGACCGCCGCACCCACACGCAACCGGCCCCGACCGTCCTTGCTGGCCAGAGGATGCTCGCTGGATTTGAGGATGTCTTTCACTGTCATCAGACCGCACAGCTCAAATGCATCGTTGACCACCAGCACACGCTCAAGACGATGCTGATGCATCAGATTGCGCGCTTCTTCCAGACTGGTATTTTCCTTGACGGTAATCAGACGCTCACGCGGGGTCATGATATTTTTAACCGGCTGGTCCAGATTATTTTCGAAGCGCAGGTCGCGGTTGGTGACAATACCCACCAGTTGATTGCCTTCCACCACCGGCAAACCGGAAATCTTGTATTGGCGGGTCAAATTCAGCACGCGGCGCACTGTCATATCGGGCGTAATCGTGATGGGATCCTTGACCACGCCGCTTTCAAAACGCTTGACCTTGGCCACCTTGGCCGCCTGCTCAAGGGAAGACATATTTTTATGAATAATGCCGATACCGCCCTCTTGCGCCAGCGCAATCGCCAGACGCGCGCCCGTAACGGTATCCATCGCGGCTGAGAGCAGCGGAATATTCAGGCTGATATTACGCGTCAGTTGCGTACGCAGGCTGACATCGCGCGGCATGACGTTGGAGTAAGCGGGAACGAGCAGAACGTCGTCAAAGGTTAGTGCTTTTTGAATGATGCGCATGTGGAGCTAGCCTCGGCAAAACGCGTATTATACGCATCCCGGGCGAGCGGGTAAATCAACCCGTCGCGCACAGGTAAAATTAATCGGGAATTTTTTGGATTTTACAGTGCCGCTTCGTTGGTTTCACCCGTGCGGATACGGATAACCTGCTCAATACTGGAAACGAAAATTTTTCCGTCGCCTATCTTGCCGGTATGCGCAGCCTTAACGATGGCTTCAACAGCCGTCTCCAGCATTTCGCTCGACACAACCACCTCAACTTTGATTTTAGGCAAAAAATCAACCACATACTCCGCGCCGCGATACAACTCGGTATGTCCTTTCTGGCGACCAAAACCCTTGACCTCAGTCACCGTCAACCCGCTGATATTCAATTCCGATAACGCCTCACGCACCTCATCCAATTTGAACGGTTTAATGACGGCTTCGATTTTTTTCATGACGAACTCCTTAAATGGTTAATGTAAATTCGCGCAGCAATTCGTTAATCCCCTCACCGGCAACTCGGAAGCGGGTTGAGGGCAGGCAACGCGTTAATTTCATTGAATGGCGCACATTGTATCAAGACAATCGCAACACAAGACACAACATCAACTCTTCGGCATCAATAAAGCCACGATTTGCTCATGCTTATTTTTTCTAGCGAGGTCTATGGGCAACGCGCCATCTTTGCACTTTGCCATCACATCCGCCCCCCTGCCCAGCAACAAAACCACTTCCTGCTCGCGACCATTGGCAGACGCCTTGTGCAGCGCGGTCCAACCGTCATCGGAAGCCCTATTTATATCCGCCCCCGCATCCAGCAATATTGAAGTAACGGCGCTGTGTCCTCGGGTAGCGGCCTGTAACAACGCCGTCCAACCATGCAGACTGCGTGCATTCACTTCAGCGCCCTTACCCAGCAACAACCCCGCCATCTCAACATGCCCGTTGAACGCAGCCCAATGCAAACAGGTATACCCCGCGTTATCGGCATGATGGACATTGCCCCCTGAGTTAATCAACAACAACGCCATTTTTTCATTGCCGTTGTATGCAGCAATCATCAGCGGTGTCCATTGTCGCTCATCGCAAACTTCAACGTCAAAACCAGCGCTTAAAATTCGTTCGACCACCTTGAGATCGCCTGTTTCAACCGCTTTGATCAAGTCTTTACGGGACACAGCCACGGACGGCGCTTGGGCTGACGGCTCGATAAATATATCGGCCTCATGCCAGGGATTGCCTGCCAAAACAGGTTTCTGCTGCTGAGCGTGAAGCATACTCAGGCAAACGATATCCGAAGCCACTTTTTTAGGGAATCCCTGCCGACTCGCACGATTGCTGACCATCAGTTCGATAAAATAGGCCTCAATTTCCGGCTTATCCCACATTGCCATTATCTTATCGAATACCCTGGGAAACTGCTGCTCAAGGGCGTGCGGATAATGTCCTTTAAGCCCCTTCAGAATGCGTAACGTTTTTGTATTCACAGCAGATACCTTCATCCAAATCCAGAAAAATGCCGGGCGGCGAATCATTCCAAAGACAGATAGCACACTTTCACAACCTCAAGCTCAACAATACCCGCCGGTGTATGCAGCCTCGCCACTTCGCCCTCGAACAATTTGAGCAAGGCTCGCGCCAGTGGCGAAACCCAACTGATATGGCCGCGCGCCACATCCGCCTCATCAACACCCACAATGGAATAAACCACCTTACATCCGTCGTCATTGCAAACGGTTACAGTCGCGCCAAAGAAAACTTGCTCGCACGCACCGCGCCGCGCCGGATCAACCACCTCGGCTTGCTCTATGCGTTTACGCAAATAGCGCACGCGCCGGTCTATTTCACGCAGGCGTCTTTTACCGTAAATATAATCGCCATTCTCGGAACGGTCGCCGTTTGAAGCCGCCCAGGTAATGGTGTTAACCAGCACAGGACGTTCAACTTTCCACAACTGCTCCAACTCAGCCTGCAGCTCGCGATACCCGCCCGGGGTGATGTAATTCTTGACGCCCAATGGCAATGGTGACGGAGACTGCAATTCATCATCCTCGTCATCACCGTCACGCACCCGATTCAAATCGATTTTTTTAATTTTCAGACTCCCTATTGCTACAGGCTACAATCTGCGCATTCTAAAGCAATAAAGCCTCGCATCGCGGCAAGGCTTTATCTGCCTGTCCGGCTCGGCGTGCCGGGGCAGGCGTTCAGAGGGTGGCGGCCTCAGCCAATCAGCGCAAACCTCGGCACCATAGCGCCTTCGCACTCCACCGGCTCGAAGAATACATCGCGAGGTCGCGTCCAGATCACGCCGTCTGCCGCTGACTGGTAAACGACCATGATGACACCGGGATCGGCCTCAAGACGTGCCTCGCAGACAACCGTGTAGATGCCGCCCTTATAGTGCCGATATTTCATTCCGTGTTGCACAACCTACCCGGCAAGCACGCTGATGCGCACATCGCCCAGCGTCACCACGGAACCTGCGCGTATCTTGGCCGTCTTGCGCAGCTCCAGCAGCCCATCGACAGAGACAACGCCCTCAGCCACCATCACCTTGCCCGCACCGCCACTGTCACACAGGCCGACCATCTTGAGCAGTTGGTTGAGTTCGACATATTCGCCGTTTAGCTGGAATTCAATTTGTTGCATGAGGGAGTCCTGATCTATTGGGTTTCGTTACACTGCCGCAATCGTCTCGACTGCGCAAGCGGCTCAGCTCACGCAGTGACAATATGAAAGTCAGTCGCTTTTGCAATCGGGCGCACATGATTACGTTCTCTGAACATTTCAACTATGCCGTAATTCGACATGGTTTTCAAAGTACGCGACAGATTACTGACTTTGCGCCCGGTCATTTCCTTTTCTCAATCTTGAACGTCCTTCCCGCGTTAGAATGACTGCCGTCCACTGGCTAGTCGCCGAATATTCAGAGACCCCTCATGATTGAAAAACGTTTAGTAAACATAGAAACAAAAATCACCTTCCAGGAAGACCTGATAGAGGAACTGAATAAAATTGTCTATCAGCAACAACAAAAGCTGAACCAGCTTGAAGCGATTTGTACATCGCTCACAAGACACATCCAATCACTGGCTGAAGCGGGGAGTGATATTAAACACGTGAACGAAATGCCGCCTCACTATTAGCACATTGCCAATCGTCTAGCGATCTTCCCGCGTGTGCCAGAGTCTCAGCACGTAAATTATGGAATGTTGAATTTCGTAACGCATTTCATAGTGACCAAGCAAAATACGCCGTACCTCACGAGGATCAAACTCTTCCAGCCTTTCTCCCAGACGTGGCTGCACCATGAGTTTGGCGGGTGCTGCCGTCAGGGATTGCACAGTGGCGGCAGCGGCTTGCTTGTTTAATGGGGACAGAAACTCATGCAGTCTTGCCAAATCTGACAATGCCTTGCTCGTCCATTTCAATTCCATCAACGCGGCACCGGCAGTGGCTGGTCGCTGCTGAGACTGTCAGCCCAAGCTTGCACGGATTGATGGTCGATGACGTGACCCGCATCCACATCGGCCATCGCATCCAATGTCAGTCGACGACGCAATTCTTCCTGATCGACCCAAGCGGACAATGCCTGCTTCACGATCCATCCACGAGAACGCTCCATGCGAGCGGCGATTAAATCAACCTTCTCAACGAGTGGGACGGGAACATGCGCAGTGAGCACTTTAGTAAGCATACTGAATCTCCTGAAAATCAGATTTAATCACGGTGATTATATTTGATTGACACTAAGACGTGTGGCTGACAGTGGAAAGTAGTGTTATGGATAATAGGCCCATTTCTGCGATCCCTACCCAACCAGCGCAACACGTTGCCATGAGAGGCGCTCCGCTTCATTCCTGTACAGCAGTTACACCGCAACACTTCTTGAATTTTCTGCCGCTGCCGCATGGACACTTTTCGTTGCGCCCGATTTTCGGCATTTCACGTCGGATAGCGGGATCGGTGACGGCGCGACGAACAGGCATCCATAACCGGTAAAGCCCGGCAACGCTGGCAGGTATCTGCATTGATAATTCTTCGCGTTGCGCCGGGGTTTCAATCAACGCCTCATCTTCGGGTGTAAGTTCCTCTGTACCCAGCAAATAAATCGGGTGAAAAATATTGTTCGGATCATCAAAAACATCCTGCCAATCTTCGCGCTGAAGATTGACGCCCTTCATAAAGCCGTATGCCCACATCTCGCCGTCGACAAATTCCTGCTGGCTGCCAGGGTAGACGGCGCTGTCGAAGATCGGTTCACAAGCATCCGGGTTCTGTTGCAGGCTCACGATGAGGTTACTCAGGTGCTGCATGATCAGACCGGTGATCCGTTCAGCCTGCGCATAGCTTTCAAACGATGGCTCATCCTTTCCCGACGAGCCCCACACCTTCGGCAACCATATGCTGGAGGCCGGCATGACTGGGGCTGCAACTAAGGCCGTCAGAAAGCCATCAAGACAATCGAGCATCATCGTTTCATCAGACGTCGAGTCTGACAACAGGAAGTTGCTGAGCTCGTCCATCTCATCGTCGGAGAGGGTTGGTGGAGGTGGTGAGATTTTATGAGTCGACAAGATTATTATTCCGTAGTTGAGCAGGCTATTAAATTAAGGGCGGAAAGTATCTGCAGCATGGCAAGGCAGTCGAAGCACAGTAGGGTAAGTTTCGGACAGGCAGCATTCTAACTCAGGGCAAATTCCGACGCACCCGACGACTCGACACTGAAATTTGAAGGAAGCAACTGCGGTTCGTGCCAAATTGAGCGCAATTCCTGCACCGCCCCGGCGAAATCTATACCGACTGCACCGAACACAAATTTTGCCGAATTGATGGCAAGAAAAAAGGGCTGGTACCTAAGCACTAACCCTTGTTCTGTCTGGCTCCCCGACCTGGATTCAAACTAGGGACCTGCGGATTAACAGTACAGATAACTCATTGATTTTACTAAAATAAGTAGAAGAAACGTAACAGAGTTTTTCAGCGCACGACCATCATTTTACCTGAACCGAACCTATCCCGAACCAAATTTCTGAATCGGCATGTTCGCCATAAAAAATTCCAAGCAGCGTCAACGGCTTACGACAAATTTTCACCGAACGAAAACAGAACCGCACAGAACTGGCGTCGATTTGCCATCACCGGGCGACGTGCGGAAACTGGGACCGGCCCAAAAAGTGGCCCAAGGCGGACGCGGTGGCCTGCCGGATGGGGTCGGTGATCCCGGCCCCGAAACAGGTCCAAGTCGGGCAGTTTCTGGGCCAAGGCGGGTACCTGCCGGAGTGGTTCACCCCCCTAAATCCCCCACAAAAAGGGACAGGGTGGCGACGATGCGCCGGGTTCGTCGGGTGGCGGGGGAAATTTTCTTTGCAGAATTTCAGGGGGTGGGGAGGGAGGCAGAAATTCTGAAATCCTGAAAACCTGCGAATCTGCCCTACTGCGCAAAGGTGAAAACCTGATTTTCTGTATTCCTGTATTCCTGAGATCCGACACGGCTCACGCCAGACTGATCACCAACTTTTTCCCACAAGCATGAGCATATTTTTTCAATGTCGAAAAACTGGGTGAATGCTTCTGACTGATCAAAGATGACTCCAGACGAGACACTGCACTGGTTGTTGTACCCATGCGTTGAGCAATCTCGGACTGAGTCAAGCCAGCCTCACGACGAGCACGCAAGACAGCATGGAGAGCGACATACTCTTCCTCAAGCTCATCATAGGCATGTTTTGTTTCAGCATCACTCAACATCTGAGCAACAAACGCATCATCGTGAGCAACAGGACTGAATTGTTCATTTTGCATTTTTAACCTCCTTCAAGCGACGAGTCGCAATGTCCAACTCATTATTCGGTGTTCTTTGTGTTTTCTTGACGAATGAATGAAGCACAACAATCATCTGCCCGACCTGAGTACAGTAGAACACACGGCCAATTCCTTCCGGGCCTTTGGGACGCAATTCAAACAGACCACCCCCATTGCCTTAGAGTGAGGCATCCTCAAGTCGGCACCATGCTCTTCCATCAGTTCAGCCAAGCGCAGATAGCCGGCACGAATGCCGGGAGGCAAAGCCAACACATCAGATCGCACACGCTCAGAGAAGTAAATTATCCGCCAGTTCATGTGTGAATGTTAGCATATATGTGAATTTTTTTGTGCAAGACACTCGACTCACCCGACGCATCGACGCCAGCACTATCAGGTTTCCTGAAAATCAGGATTTCAGGTTTTCGCTACCACTCCCCCATCGTCTGACCTAAAACCGGCCAGACCAAAAAAGTGGCCCAACTCGGCCCCCGCGCCCTGCCGGATGGGGCAGCCATCCCGGCCCAGCAGCAGCTCCGACTGGGGGCATTTATGGGCCACCTCGGGCACCATGCGGCATCGCACTCACCCCCCTGTAGTCCCCCGTTGTGCCGACAGTCTGGCGTCAATGCGTCGAGTGCGACGGGTTTCGGGGAAAGCTTTTTTGAATAGATGCCGAAGGTCCTACCCCGCCGCGCCAACCGCTGACGCACCAAGCTCTGCCGAGCCAACCCCAGACGCCACCACACTGATCTGCACATCACCCAGCGTCACCACCGCCCCAGAGCGTATCTTGGCGGTCTTGCGCAGCTCCAGTTGACTATCGACAGAGACGACACCCTCGGCCACCATTGCCTTGCCTGCACCACCACTGTCGCACAGACCGACCATTTTGAGCAGCTGGTTGAGTTCAACGTATTCGCCGTTTAGTTGGAATTCAATTTGTTGCATGTGGGGCGCCCTGAGAATGGTGAATTGAGTATGTGATTGCGATCTTGCACAGACCATGAGAAGAATTTTATACCGACTTCACCGAACTCAAACTTCAGGCGAGAAAAAAGGGCTAGTACCTAAGCACTAACCCTTTATCTGTCTGGCTCCCCGACCTGGATTCGAACCAGGGACCTGCGGATTAACAGTCCGTCGCTCTACCGGCTGAGCTATCAGGGAATGAAGAGGTGCGCATTATATAGATAATGCCGATTCGGTCAACATCAAATTAACTTTTTTAATAATTTTCACAAACCGGGTTTGTTGCCAACACCATCCCCTGACGTATCTGCCGTTCTGCGGCATAATGCGCCCATCATTTCCTGAAAGCTCCTGCGATGAAAATCACCGTGATTGGTTCCGGCTATGTCGGTCTGGTGTCGGGTGCATGCCTGGCGGATTTGGGTAATGACGTGATGTGCCTGGATGTCGATCCCCGCAAGATCGAACTGCTCAACAACGGCGGCGTACCCATTTATGAACCCGGACTGGACGAGGTCATCAGGCGCAACGTCGCAACGGGCCGCCTGCGCTTCACCACCGATGTGGCGGCCAGTGTGGCGCACGGCCTGGTACAGATGATCGCGGTAGGCACACCCTCCGATGAAGACGGCTCGGCTGACCTGCAATATGTGATCGCTGCAGCACGCAGCATCGCCCGCCACATGACCGAATACAAAGTGATTGTGGACAAGTCCACTGTCCCCGTGGGCACGGCTGACAAAGTCAGGCAGGCGATGCAGGAAGAGCTGAATCTGCGCGACTTCAATCCTGAATCCTTGATCCCCAATCCTGCCTTTTCCATGGTGTCGAATCCCGAGTTCCTCAAGGAAGGCGCTGCCATCGATGACTTTAATCGCCCCGATCGCATCGTCATCGGCGCAGAAGATGAAGCATCCATCAAGGTCATGCGCGAGATGTATGCACCCTTTCAGCGCAATCACGAACGCCTGATAGTAATGGATATCCGCTCCGCAGAATTGACAAAATATGCGGCCAACGCGATGCTGGCCACGCGCATCTCGTTCATGAACGAACTGGCCAACCTGGCTGAACGCGTCGGCGCGGACATCGAGCATGTGCGCAAGGGTATCGGCTCCGACCAGCGCATCGGCTACAGCTTCCTGTATGCAGGCTGCGGCTATGGCGGCTCATGCTTCCCCAAGGATGTGCGCGCCTTGCAGCGCACCAGCGCGGAGTATGGCTTGCCGTCGAAAGTGCTGGAGGCGGTGGAGCAAGTCAACAACGCACAGAAATATGTGCTGCTGCAAAAGATCACCCAGCGCTTTGGCACTGACCTCAAGGACAAGCACTTCGCCTTGTGGGGACTGGCATTCAAGCCGGGCACGGATGACATGCGCGAAGCCTGCAGCCGCGTGGTAATGGAAGGTTTGTGGAAATTGGGCGCAACCCTCACCGCGTTTGATCCGGCGGCGATGCAGGAAACCCGGCACATCTACGGCGAGCGTACCGATTTGCGCTATGCCGACAACGCCCGGGACGCGCTGCATGGCGCCGATGCCCTGGTCATCGTAACCGAATGGAAAGCGTTCAAAAGCCCCGATTTCAGCATCATCAAGGCACGCCTGAAACAGCCGATTATTTTCGACGGGCGCAATCTGTTCGAGCCTGCCGACATGAAATCACTTGGATTCGAATATTTCGGCATCGGGCGCGAAAGCTAAGGATGTGCTGATTTATTCGGTTTTGTCGTTCCCGCGTAGGCGGGAACCCAATTAAATCAAGGCGCTGGATCCCCGCTTTGCGAGCAGCCGCTTCGCGACTTGCCTGCTTACCCCTCTGCGCGGGGATGACGAATAAATCAGCGTTTCCCTAAATTACAGCTGGTAGCGCCTGTTGTTTCAAACTGCATCAATACTTTACTTCATCTTTCCACATTTCCGGGCGGAAGCGCACGACGCGATTGCGCCCTGATTCCTTGGCGTTGTACATGGCCACATCGGCGTATTTGACCGCCTGCCAGAAAGTATCGCTGTCCAACGGAAATTCGGCGATACCGATGGAAATGGTTTTTTGCAGCACCGCAGCAGGCAGTTGCACCTTCATACTCTCAACGTCGGCACGAATCTTCTCGGCCACCTTATCCGCAGCCTCGCCGCAGGCATCCTGCATGATGATGAGAAACTCCTCACCACCGTAGCGTATCACCAGATCGGAGGTACGCACCGAGGCCTGCATGGTCTTGGCCAACGCCTTGAGCACCAAGTCACCGGCATCATGACCGTAAGTGTCATTCACCATCTTGAAGTAATCCAGGTCGAGCATCAGGATGGACAACTGGCTCTTGCGGCGCTGATTGGAGGACACCAGCGTCCCGGCAAATTCTTCCAGAAAACGGCGGTTATGCAAGCCGGTCATTGCATCAGTCAGATTGGAGGCGCGCAGCGTGTCCATCAGGCGTTTCGCCTCAATGACCGGTGCTGCCTCACGCAAATACACATTCAGGTAGGGCAGGAATTCATGCACCCGTTCAGCCTCGTCTTTATTCACTACCAGTTGCAATACGCTACCCACCGCGCCGGATTGAATGATGGGAATACACACATGCACGCGATCCGGCGCATCGGGGGCAAACGCATAGCAGATGCCGGGCGAATCTATCGAATTGATGGTATGTCCGGTACGCCGGGCGCGGCAACTTTCGGCATGTACCAGAATTTGCGGATCGCACCAGCGACAAGGCGCGTCCGCCTCCCCGTCCACCATCAGGGAGATCATCCGATTACTGCCCGGTACGACTTCATAGATAGAAAAATTGTTGACGGCAAAACGTTCCTGCAAAACCGATGATAGCCGCCGGTAAATTTCCGGCTTGGTTTCGTCCTCTTCGATGGCCTGCTTGAAATGCGCCGCATCGATCAACCCGGCCACGCGACTGATAGTGGAATTGAGCAGGTTTTCATGCTCATGGGCGGGGGTTTGTTGCAACAGTTGCGCGACATCCTGACTGATGGTGCTCAGGCCATCATGGATGAACTTGAGCAGGCTGTTCAAATCCACCGCCACCTGACCGATCTCGTCATTGGTGCGGCGTTCGATATTGGCATGAAAGTCGCCATGAATGGCACGCTCCACCGTTTCCTGCACATCATGCGCGGTGGTAATCACCGGTTTGACCAGACGACGGAAGAACCACAGCATCACCAGCATGAACAACACAATCGCCAGCACCATGATCGACGAGGTCTGATAGGCGCTACTCATCATCTCGCTCATCGACATTGAAATCGTGATCGCGCCCAGCACCGTCCCTTCCGCCACGTCGTGGCATTGCAGGCAGTTGATATGGCCCGAACGGGTTGCCACATAGGGCAGCGTGCCGCGAAAAACCGGGCCGTCATTTTCTTCCAGCAACTTGTAGTAAGGCTGACCATCCTGTAACACCCGTGCTTCGATTTCATCGCCGGTTTGTTCGAGCGCAGCACCCTTGCCAAATTGCCTGGTAACACTGTCGGCGCGAATCACACGGGCTTTCTGCAAGCCCTCAACCGTGGCGAGATGACCCAGAAAATCATTACGATTTTCTACCGAGTTATGCAGCATGGATTCACTCAGGCTGATGCCGACAATTTCGGCAATCGAACGAATATGTTCGCGTTCGGTTGAGATGCTGAATTGGCGGAACGACAAGAAGCTCACCACCACGATGACCACGATCATGGCCACCGTCATTACAATGGAAAAGGTAGTTACTTTGGTATCGAGTTTCATTTTCACCCCTGTGGATTTATTCGCCTGATCCGCACCGGCCCGATGCACAACAGTAATCGCGGTATTTCATGTCCTCACTCAGCAGGTGTTCGATCAGTGCGGCTTTCACCTTCAGCCCCGCCTCGATCAGTTCGTACTCCAACCCATCGTGCTCGAAACGCATCATGATCTCGTGCAGTGCCCGGGTAATCTCTGCGTGCCTGCCCGCATGCGCTTCGGCATCCGGGTAATTCCACTCCCTGAATAACGCCTCTTCGTGGGCAAAGTGTGCCGCCGCATCCTCCAGAATGGATTGCATACGACTCTTGATTTCTTCCTCACCCATGCGTCCGACAATGGCCTCGTTCAGTTCATTGATAAGCCGCATAAAATGCTGATGCTCGGCATCAATCTCCGGGATGCCCACGCTCAGACTCTCATCCCAGTCCAATCGCCATACGACTGTCATTTCCATCCTCCCCTTTTAGTTGCAGTCAATCCTGAAACAGATAACCCTGTTCCCGAAACAGTGCCAGACAGGCATCCACGGCCTGTGCATCGTAATACGTGCCGCGCGCACGCGCAATCTCGCCCAGCGCCGCATCAACACCCAGCGCCGGACGATAAGGACGGTGCGAGGAAATCGCTTCGACCACATCCGCGACGCTCAGGATACGCGCGCCAAGATCAATTTGTTCACACTTGAGCCCTTGCGGATAACCGGAACCATCCAGTCGCTCGTGGTGTTGCAGTACCATCTGCGCAATCGGCCAGGGGAAGGCGATGCTTTTCAGAATATCGTAACCCGCCTGAGGATGAACCTGAATCAAACTGAATTCGATGTCGGTAATTTTCCCGGGCTTACTGAGTATTTCCGCCGGAATGCGGATTTTCCCCAGATCATGCACCATGCCGGCAAGACGAATGGCGTGAACCTGCTCATCCGGCAGCCCCATTTGCCGTGCGATCGCCGCCGCAAGCCCTGCCACTCTGACCTGATGACCGGAGGTATAAGGGTCGCGCATTTCGACGATGGAGGCGATGGCGCGCACCGTTCCCTCCAGACTGTCCCGCAACTGAACCAGGTAATGCTGGCTCTGCTCCAGGGCAAGGTCACGCTCATGGCGGGTATGCAGATTGCGCACCCCAAACGCCAGATCGCCCGCCATTTCTTCCAGCAGTAAAATCTCATCCGGCGTGAAGGCATTTACCTGGTCGGAATAGACGGTCAGGATACCGAACACCGTGCTATCCCCGTTCCGCAACGGCAATGCGATGCTGGCCGCATAACCGCGTTTAAGTGCCTCTTCGCGCCAGGGCCGGTAAAGCGGATCATTGGCAACATCCTGGCACAATTGCGTAGTGCCGCTGCGCACAGCACGTCCGCTTGGCCCCATGCCGAGCTCACTCTCCGCCCAGGTGTGCATAAGAACCCCCGGATATTTTTCGTCAGGGTCGGATATCGCCATGATCTTGATGGATTTGCGCTCGTCATATTGCACATAGCCCACCCAGGCCAGCCGATAGCCGCGCTGACCGACGATGGCCTGGCAAATTGACTGCAACAGCGCGTCCTCATTGCTTGCATGCACCAGCGTGCGGTTCACCGCGCTCAGCGTGGCCAGCGCGCGGTTGGCGTGTTCAGTCGCCGCCTCCGCCTGCTTCTGGTCTTCGAGCATACTCAACAGCACCCGGCGCGACTGGTTGGCCATTGCCAGCAATTGCTGCAATTCGGCCTGCGTCGCCAGGATTTTTTCTTCGCCCTGCCGGCGCTGCTGTTCCGTCTCCTTTTCCTTCAGTGCATGCTGTACCGCAGCGGGCAGGCGAGCCAGTCTGTCCTTGAGCAGATAATCGGTGGCCCCCTGCTTGATGACTTCCACCACCCGCTCTTCACCCAGCGCACCGGTGACAAAAATATAGGGCAGATCCGGCGAACGTTCGCGGACAATGGACAAAGCTTGCATGCCGTCGAATCCCGGCAAACTGTAATCGGCCAGAATGAGATCGGGACGAAACTCATCCAGTGCTGCGACAAACGCCTTGCGGGTTTCCACCCGCAAGGAAGTAAAGTCGATTCCCGCAAGGCGCAGCACGCGCTCATTAAGCTCCGCATCGGCAGGACTGTCTTCCAGCAGCAGGATGCGCAGTGGTTCGCTCATCATGTCATTCCACCGCCGGTGCAACCTGATTGACCAGCATCCAGTACAGCCCCAGCTCCGTCACCGTCCTGGAGAATTCCTCGAACGCCACGGGTTTAGAGACGAAGCTGTTGGCGCCGAACTGGTAGCTGGCCACGATATCCCGCTCCTCCCCGGAGGAGGTCATCACCACTACCGGGATCAATCGGGTATGCTCATTCGCACGCATCTGTTGCAGCACCTCCAGCCCGTCCACCTTGGGCAGACGCAGGTCAAGCAACACCAGATGCGGCTGTGCGATTTCCCGCACCGCGTAATCGCCACGCCTGAACAGAAAATCCAGCGCCGCTGCGCCATCCCTCACCCATTCCACCTGATTGGCGAGGTTGTGTTTCTTTAGCGCGCGCAGTGCCAGCTCCGCATCGGTGGGATTGTCCTCCACCAGCAAAATATCAACCGCAGTTAGCATGAGTAGAACTCCTTGTTATTTGTGCGAATCAATTCGCACCTGCCACACCGTTTGTTCCAAATGCACGATATTGACATCCGGGTCAATGAGTCAAGTTCACGCACAGTCCAAACCGGACACTCTCTGCCAGCAACCGCTTGTCGCGCGTCCATAACAACACGCCTGGAGTAAGCCGCACCGCGGCCAACAAGTGTGCATCGATATAACCAATTCCGGTGCCGAATAGTGTATGGGTCTCGATGAAATGCAATACTTCCTCATCCGAGGCAACGCTGACTTGCGGCAGGTTTTTCAAGGCACTTAGAACGATATTGCGATTCTTTAAACTACCCAAGGCCAGCTCGCCAATGACAAACGGGTGAGCCAGCACCTGGTTCGTGTTCAGAAGTCTCGTCAATTCCACGTCACCATGACGCAAATGGTCGATCCAGACCGAGGTATCCACCAGAATCATGCCGGTTCAGACTGGCGCCGTGGAACATATTCAAGCGAAGGTTCCGAGCCGCCGAGCAATGCCAAACGTTTGGCACTCTCGCGCTGGATCAAGGCCTTGAGCGCTTCGCGAACCAAAGCAGTCTTTTCCATTGGGCCGATAAATTCCTGAGCCTTTTCAATCAAGTCGTCATCAAGTGCAAGGGTAGTACGCATGATCTTAATCTCCGTTAACAATACACACCTTATAGCATCAAATGATGTCGCAATCAATGCGGTCAATAACCGCCACACCCGTCCCTACCGGCAGGCTAAACCAGAACGTCGCCCCCGCCCCCGGCCGACCTTCCGCCCAGACCCGCCCGCCGTGTTTTGTGACGAAGCGCTTGACGATAGCCAGCCCCACCCCGGTGCCCACAAATTCCTCCATGCCGTGCAGGCGTTGAAACAGTCCGAACAGTTTGTCAACATATTCCATGTCGAAACCCGCACCATTGTCGCGGATGGAATAAATGTTTTCACCTCCGTGACACTGCCCGTCCACCTCGATTAGCGCCACTTCGCGCCCGCGCGTGAATTTCACGGCATTACCGAGCAAGTTCTGCAACACCTGATGCATGACGGCAGGATCACCGGTGGCGGGTGGCAAATCGGCCAGGCGGAATTCAATGGCGCGTCCCGCCCGCTGGTGTTCAAGTTCCTGCCACACCTGTTGCACCAGCGCAGTCATGTCGAGCGGGATCAGCTGCAACTCCAAACGACCGGCGCGCGAAAAAGCCAGAATATCGTCGATCAGCCGTCCCATTTTTTGCGCATTGTCGCTCACCACCTGGAACAGACGCAGACCTTCCGCATCCAGTTTGCCGGCGTAATCTTCACGCAAGATGGTGGCAAAACCATCGATGGCGCGCAGCGGCGCGCGCAGGTCGTGGGATACCGAATAGCTGAAATTCTCCAGGTCCGCATTGCTCACCTGAAGCTCGGTGGTACGCTGGAAGACGCGTTGCTCCAGCTCGGCGTTGAGCTGGCGGATTTGCTCCTCGGCACGTTTGCGTTGCACGATCTCGCCAATCAGCCGCGCGGCGACATGCAAGCGATTCCTGGCCAGCTCGATGATAAACGGCGGCCTGGTTTCGTAAGCTTCCGCCTCGCGGCGCAAGGCCTCGACACTGATACCGTACTTGTCCGCCAGCACTTGCAGCCGGGCGGGATCCTTGGGCGGATCGCCATAACCGACGTTGATGCTGCCGACGATTTCGTCACCGGCGCGTATCGGCACCGCGTAAAGATGGATGCCGCCGGCACACTCAATATCCGTCGGCAACCCGGTTAAAATGGACTGAAGCGAGGCCTCGTTCCAGCACGATTCGTGGCACAGCCAACGACCGCTGAACAACGCCTCGCGGTTGTCCGCCGTAGCGCAAAGCTTGCGCGAAGCCAGGTCCATGAACTTGCACCAGCCCGACGCAAAAATGCCGTTGGCGTAGTCGCCGTTCTTCTCGTAAATCGCCGAAGAAGTTTCCAGTATGCGCATGAAGTCCCCGACAATTTCGGCCAGCAAGTCATGGCCAACGGCATCGAGAATGACACGTGAGGTATTCAACGGGGTCAAGTCGCCGTAAGCCTGTCCGATTTGCTGCGCTTCCGGCACGATGGCGAGTTGCTCGGTCAGCATCCACTCAATCCGCCGTAGTGCGTCTTCCGCCCGCCGGCGCTCGGTAATGTCGCGGACGAAGACGAAGAAACGCTCACCCAGCTCCGGGACGAACTGTGCGCTGACCTCCACATCGAAGACCGAGCCATCCCGACGACAAAGCCGGGAAGTAAACCGGTCACTCCCGGTTTGGATGACCGTCTGAATATGAAGTGCAGTCTGTTCGGGAGATTCGACCGCCTCGATATCCGGGATGTTCAAATACAACAGTTCTTCGCGCGTGTAGCCCAACATCTGGCAGAGTGCCTCATTGACATCCAGAATCCGGCCGGAAAAATCATTGCTCCAGAAACCGTCCAGCGAGGTTTGAATCAGGGTGCGATACTCCTGACTAGCGCGCCTGCGCTCCAACTCGACGTGAATTTCATTCTGGCTCTGGTCTGCGGTGATGGCAGATTGCTGCGCGGTTGTTTTCTCCATCATTCCCCCTGCGACTCGGCTGCTGCACTGGGGTAACGCTGCGGCGCTCCGGCCGATCCCAGCAACGCATTCACCTCGCGCTTAAGATCAAGGACGCGCATCTCCCGGCCCAGCGTGGCCTCGTGCCAGCGGCGCAACTCATCGATCTGCTCGGTCAGCTTGTCTTCTGCCTGCCGATGTTCGGTGATGTCTTCCAGGGTATGCACAGAATAAAGATAAGCACCCTGTCCGTCTTTTACGGAGAAGGCGCGCGAGCGATAAATGACCTCGCCGACCGCCACTTCTTCCTCCTCCTCTTCTGCTGCTTTTTTCATCGCCCGCAGACAGCAAGGCAGCGGCCCGGCGGCTTTCGGAAAAATTTCATAATAAGGGTGTCCGATAATTTCCTGGAACGATTTTCCGGCTTGCCCGGCATAAGCACGATTGGCGCGTATCACGCGAAATTCGGCATCATGCAAAAACATCGGGTCGCGCAAGGCATCGACCGTGGCCATCCATTCCTGTTGCGCGTGTTCATTCAGCTGTTGGCTACGCGCCAAATCTTCCAGCATAAACAGTAGCGCAGTACGCTGATCCGCCTCTGACGCCACCCCTTCCTGCGCCACGTCATGAAGCTGCGCTTGCAATTCGGTGCCGGCAACGGGTGTATCCCCCAGCAACGCCTTCATGCGCAGTTCGCGTCCAATGGCCACCCGTTGGAAGCGTTGCAATTCATCCAGTTGTTGTTCGACCTGGTGCCGGGATGTCCGGTATTCGAGAAAAATCTTGCGGATAAAAATGACGCCGACCAACATGCTCGCCGTAGCGAGGAGGTGCAGCATGTTACCGATGATTTCATTTTGCCATTCCAGGAGCAGGATGCCGCCATGTGCCAGCGTTTCGAACACACTCTCGGTGGCAAGAAATACGAGGGCGGCGGAGAGCCACAACCACGCCCTTGTTTTCCCGGACAGAGGAATAAGATAAATCGCCCACGCCACACCGGGAACCGCCAGCAGCACGGTCAACCAGTGTAGCAAATATTCCATGCTATACGTCATGATAGCGCCCCCTTACGTCCGGTTCAAAATTGAACTAATCAACTTTGTAATCTGGGTCAGGCCGCAAGCCGACAGGGGTGCGGAAGGTACGGCGAATTTCCCCTGGCTTCAGTGTGGCTTGCTCAAATCGCACACCACACCGGCATCCGCTGTCACCATCAGCATCGCCTGCTCCGTTGGCAAATGCAATAATTCGCCCAGGTCTTTGTAATCGTCCGGCAACGCGGCATCGTCCCAGCCATTGGCAGAATGGCGCGCCAGATTGATCGCCAGATTAACAATATGCACGCGCGGTTGCCTGGCACTACGTTCGTCCAGCAGGGTATGCAACAATTCCGGCAACGCCCATTGCGTGACCAATGCTTTTTGCAGTGCGGTCAGGGAAAAGCCCAGCACTTGCTCTTGAACAGCATGGCTGCGCAACTCCTTGTCGTGTTGCTGGATGTCGCGGATTTTCAGCATGGCATCCGGTGCAAAACACCACATCAGTATCTCGGCAATGTTGTGCAGTAACGCGGCCATGCGCACTTCCTCGAAATGCAGGTCGTGCAAATACACCGCCCAGTCACAGGCATATTCGGAAGCCCGATGCGCGCGATGCACCATGCGCAACAACGGCGGAAGCGCCACAGCATGGGTCTTGAGCAGCTCTTCGATCAACGGTTGCGGCGCAACATGCTTGAAAAACGGTTCGATACCAAGCATCAGCAAGGCTTGCTCGACCTGGACAACATCCGTGGTTTGCGCCCTGTGCTTGTGGCTCTGCAAGTAGCGCAGCAGCTTGAGCGTCATGATGGGATCGCTCTTGATGGCGTGAGCAATGGAATGCACCGTCAATTTATTGTCGTCTACGCGCAGTGCAGCCAAATCACGCGCGGTATGTTTCAGCACGGGCAGCTCACTCTTGCTGAGTTTGGCCACCCACTCATTCAACGCCTTGTTATCTTGCATCGGTTCCCCTCGCTTTCAAACAGTTATCGGCATGCCACACAAAGTCTTTAACGCTGTGAATCAGCTTTTTTCGCCCTGTACCGCAAGTTTACCTATTCGCCCTTCGATTTCACGCATCGCAACTTCGTGTCGGGGCAGGGATACGGCTTCCAGCCCTTGCAAATATTGCTGCATGGATACCAGCTCATAACCTTGCGCCTGCCAACCTTGTAACAATTGTTCGAGCACCGGCATCCACTTGCCGCCCTCCAGCTCGGCATGCAGCGTATAAACATGGCCAGTCGCCGGTGCACTGGCGGTCAGTCGCAAGACATGCTCCGCGATATTATCCAGCATGATGCCCTCGCGGTTAATCAGTTCATCCAGCGTCGGCAAGGTCGTCGGCAGTTGCGGACAGGCGACGATCTCGGCCTGCCAGGTAGGAATAAAGGGGTGCGTACCGCGCGTATCCGAGCTGTAGTCGAAGCCCATGCGCTGCATCAGGCGCAACGCGTGGCGGTTCATCTGCCAGCCGGCAGCAGCATGGGCGTGCGGCGCCTCACCAAATATTTCGGTGTAGCGATTCACCGCGCGCTGCAACTCGCGCTCGACCCACTTGGCATCCTTATCCGCCACATGATCCTGCCAGCGGATATGGTCGTAACAATGAATGCCGACCTCGAAGCCCGCATCGCGCACGCCGCGCATAATATCGGCGCAACGCTTGCCGATATCGGGTGCCGGCAACAGCGTGCCATACAGCAAAGTCTTGATACCATAGTGCTCAACCACCGACATGCGCGATACTTTTTTCAAATAGCCGGGGCGGAATATGCGCTTGATGGCACGCCCCATGTGGTCCGGGCCGAGGGTAAAAAAGAAAGTCGCCTGCGCGTTGTGGCGTTGCAGCACTTCGACCAGACGCGGCACACCCACCCTCGTGCCGCGATAGGTATCCACGTCAACTTTAAGGGCGATTTGTTTATTTGCGCCCGGTTGCAGGATGCGTGTTTCGAGATCTTTAAAAAAACGGTGCAGTGGTTTTTCGGCCTCTTCCCGCTCCTTCACGCAACAACCTGGGGCTTCGCCCCCTAGTTGTGCGTGGAAGACCCCTGCGGTCTCGTTCACCGCCCCCTGGGCCTGGCTATTCAATACCGGCTGCTGCATTTAATCCATCAACTTGCGCGCTTCGCCGACCTGGCCGCGATACGCATCAAAGATATTGCGCAAGGTATCGGCCATATTGACGGAAGGCGCCCAACCCAATTCTTCGCAGGTGTTGGTGATCTTCGGCACGCGGTTCTGCACGTCCTGATAACCCTTGCCATAGTAAGCCGCCGCAGTGGTCTCGATAATCTGCACTTTTTGCGCCGACTCGCGATATTCGGGATATTCGTTCGCCAGCGCCAGCATCATCTCGGCCAAATCGCGAATCGCGAAGTTGTTGACCGGATTGCCGATGTTGTAAATCTTGCCCGTGGCGACACCGTCCTTGTTGGCGATGATTTTCATCAGCGCGGCGATGCCGTCATCGACGTAGGTGAACGCGCGTTTCTGCTGGCCGCCATCCACCAGACTGATATTCTCGCCGCGCACGATGTGACCGAGAAATTGTGTGACGACGCGCGAACTGCCTTCCTTCGGCGTATGGATGGAGTCCAGCCCCGCACCGATCCAGTTGAACGGACGGAACAAGGTGAAATTCAAGCCTTCCATGCCGTAACCCCAGATCACGCGATCCATCAGTTGCTTGGAGCAGGAATAAATCCAGCGCGGCTTGTTGATCGGGCCGCAGATCAGTTCGGAATTTTCCGGGTCGAATTCCTCGTCGTGGCACATGCCATAGACTTCGGACGTCGAAGGGAACACCAGATGCTTGCCGTACTTCACCGCCGCGCGAACGATAGGCAGATTGGCTTCGAAATCCAGTTCGAACACGCGCAGCGGCTGCTTGACGTAAGTCGAAGGGGTGGCAATCGCCACCAGCGGCAAGATCACATCGCATTTTTTGACGTGATACTCGACCCATTCCTTGTTGATGGTAATGTCGCCCTCGAAGAAATGAAAACGCTCATGACCGATCAGGTCGGAGATGCGCTCTGAACTCATGTCCATGCCGTACACTTCCCAGTCGGTGGTCGCGAGAATACGGTTGGACAGATGATGGCCGATAAAGCCGTTCACGCCGAGGATCAATACTTTTTTCATTTCATTTCCTTAACAATTAAATTCAATTTTTTCAGTGCCGTACTGCGCGGTAAATTCATCTGCATTCATTTCCACACCATCCAGCTCGAAGTTAACGATACGCAGCACGCCCTGCCCGCAAATTGCGTAAGCGCGGCCGTCCTTCACATAAAAAGCCGGCTTTTCACCGGCAGCCGTGCATTTCGTCACCAGCGTCTGCAAAATGCGCATCGGCTTGCCCATCACAGTCGTGGCAGCCCCCGGATAAGGGGGAGCGACGGCGCGCACCAGATTGTGTATCTGCTGCGCGCTTTGCTGCCAGTTAATCTCGCCGTCGCGGGCGTTGCGTCCGCCGAAATACGCGCCGAGGCTTAAATCCTGTTTTACCGCACGTGCATGACCTGCCAGCAGCTCAGGCAATACACCGTTCAGCGCCATCTCGGCCGCCACCGTTACCTTTTGAAACACCTGCAGCGCGGTATCGTTCGGCAAAATCGGCACGGCCTGTTGCGCCACAATGTCGCCGTTGTCCGGTTTCTCGGTCATGTAATGCAAGGTGGAGCCCGTTTCACGCTCGCCGCGAATTATCGCCCAATTTACCGGCACGCGCCCACGGTATTTCGGCAGCAAGGAACCATGCATATTCAGCGCCCCCTGTTTCGGAATGGCCAGCAGCGGCGCTTTCAGCATTTCGCGGTAGTAAAAGGAAAAAAAGAAATCCGGCTGCAAGGCGCGGATTTGCTCAACCACTTCCGGCGTATTCGGGTTATCCGGCGTAATCACCGGAATTCCGTGCAGCGCCGCTAGTTCGGCGACACTCTCGAACCAGATATTTTCATTGGGATTGTCCGTATGCGTGACCACCAGTTGCACGTCCACACCCTGCGCCAGCAACACGGAAAGACAACGCACACCGACATTGTGATAGGCAAAAACAACCGCGCTGCTCATTGCTGAACCACCGCGTCCCCCTTCACCTGCTTCTCAAGCACGGCTTCCACCAGATAGCGCGGCCTGTGGCGCACCTGCTGATAGATACGCCCGACGTATTCGCCCAGCAGACCGATACCGAACAAGGTGATGCCGATCATAAAGAACACCAGCGCGAACAGCGTGAACAGCCCTTCCGCTTCCGGGCCGATAATCAGACGGCGCACCACGAGGAAGACAAAAAACAGGCCGGAGAAGACAGACACTGCCATGCCCGCCATCGAAAATATCTGCAACGGCACCAGCGAAAATCCGGTCATCAGATCGAAGTTGAGACGGATCAGGCTGTACAGCGAATATTTGGATTCGCCCGCCAGCCGCTCGTCATGCCCTACCACTACCTCGGTCGGATTGCGCGCAAAGCTGTAGGCCAGCGCCGGAATGAAGGTGTTCACCTCATGGCAACTGTTGATTGCAGCGATAATTTGACGGTCATAGGCGCGGAACATGCAGCCCTGATCGGTCATCTTGATGCGGGTGATGCGTTCGCGCAGGTTATTCATGGCACGAGACGCCACATGTCGCCACCAGCTGTCATTGCGCTGACGGCGTATCGAGCCGACATAATCGTAGCCCTCGTCCATCTTGGCCAGCAACAGGCCGATGTCTTCCGGCGGATTCTGCAAATCCGCATCCAGCGTCACCACACACTGCCCGCGCGACTGCTCGAATCCCGCCATGATCGCCATGTGCTGACCGAAGTTACCGTTGAACAGGATTACGCGTGTGACATCGGGACGCAACTGGAACTGGCTGCGCAATATCGCCGCCGAACGGTCGCGACTGCCATCGTTGATAAAAACGATCTCGTAGCTGATGCCCAGTTTTTCGAGTGCCGGATACAGCCGGTCGAACAGGGTCTGTAGCCCGGCCTCTTCGTTGTAAACCGGAATGACGACGGATAGTTGTGGAGTATTCATGGGGCGGCATTCTACCGTAGCACGGCGCAATTAAGAAATGGCGCTACCCGGCCAGCACTTCGCGCATCGCCGCACAAGTGCGTTCCACATCACTTTCATTCATCGCATAGAACATCGGCAAGGAGACGATCTGTTTGCCGACATGCTCGGCAATCGGGAACATGCCTTCCTTGAAACCTAACTCGCGGTACAGTTTGAACAGGTGTATCGGCGCGTAATGGAAACCGACGCCGATGTTGAATGCTTTCATCCGCTCCATGAATTCGGGGCGGGTGATGGTATCCGGCAGCACGATCTGGAACAGGTGCCAGTTGGTCGATTCAAACTCGGCAGGGGGCAATTGCGCGCCGGTGTTCGCCTCGAAATCCGCGCCCAGTATCTTGAAATAATGTTGCGCCAGACGGCGTCTATGCGCGGTGATCTTGTCCAGTTGCGCGAATTGCCCCAGGCCTATCGCGGCGGCAATATCGGTCATATTGTATTTGCCGCCCAGCACGTCCACGTCGATACCGTCCCAGCCGCTGCGCGACACGCCCTGCAAGCGGTACTTCTCGGCAAGCGCAGCTTCCCCGGCATTGTTCAACACCAGACAGCCGCCCTCGGAAGTGGTGATGTTTTTGTTGGCCTGAAAACTGAACGAGGCAAAATCGCCGAAGCTGCCGATGGGCTTGCCTTTCCAGCTCGAACCGATGGCCTGCGCGGCATCCTCGATCACGCGCAATTTGTATTTAGCGGCAATCGCATACAGTCTGTCCATGTCCAGCGGTTTACCGGCCAGATAAACCGGAATAATCGCCTTGGTACGCGGCGTGATCGCGGCTTCCACCTTGTCCAGATCGAGGTTGCGCGTGACCGGATCAATGTCGGCGAACACCGGCGTGGCACCCACTTCGAGTATCACATTGGCGGTGGCGACCCACGAGATGGGTGTGGTGATGACCTCGTCGCCCGCTTTGATACCGGCGATACGCAAGGCGATTTCCATGGTGCAGGTGCCGGAATTAAAAGTGCGCACCGGACGCCCGCCAAAATAGTCCGACAATTGTTTCTCGAACTCCGCCACCTTGGGGCCGCTGGTAATCCAGCCGGAGCGCAGGGTATCGGCTACGGAAGCGATGGTCGCTTCATCTATGGTGGGTTTGGAAAAAGGCAGAAAAGTAGTATTCATTTAAGCTCGCGAAATAATGACCACACCGAGAATAATCACGCCCATGCCGATCACCTTGGCAGGATTGAAAGACTCATTGAACAGGTACCAGGCCGCCACCGCATTCACCACATAGCCCAGCGACAGCAACGGATAGGCGATGCTGACCTGCACGCGCGACAGCGCGAGTATCCAGATCACCACACCCAGCACGTAACAAGCCATCGCGCCGATGATGTGCGGCTCGGTCGCCAGCTTCCAGCCCACAGGCACGATGTTCGCCACGCTGAAGTCGAAATAGCCGACCGCATTGGTGCCGGTCTTCATCAAAATCTGCGCGGCGGCGTTGAGCATCACGCCGGTCAATATCATGCTGAAACTGACCAGATTCATGGTTTTTTCACCACGATATGCTGGGTATCTTCAAAGATGATTTTCATGGGTACGTCCAGTTGTTGAAGCATGGGGTAAACATGCACCGGCATGATGGCCAGCGCTTCGGGCTGTGCTGCCCATACGCCGGAAAATTCTGTCAGCGTTGGAATCCAGCGCTCCGGTTCCTGCCGGATACCGAAGCCCATTTCGTCCTGATATTGCACCAGGGTGAAGGTGCGGCTCAGATAGAACGGCAAAGTCTGCTCATAAGTCAGCACCGAATAAAACGGCACAGCCGGCTTGACTTCGGCGCGTATCGCCTCGGCGATGTGTTTGGCAGAACGCTCTCGCGCCACGGTGTTGTAGCCGGATAGCCCGATCTGAGCGGACAGCAGGGCGCTTAGCGAGAGCACCAGCACCGCCCACAGCTTATGTCCGCGCCACAGCAACCCCATGCCCGACAGCAAACCAGACAACATGAACAGTGACGCGACGACCAGCCAGATGCTGTAATTCGGATACAGCGCGATTTGATTCGGTGTGTCGGCAAACTTGCCTACATTCACCGCCAGCACCAGCCACAGCAACGCGACCGGCACGACAGGCGCAATTTGCCAGAACAACACCCGCTCGCGCATCTCGGCGATGCGCTTGCCCATCAGCAACACCAGCGCGGGGAACATCGGCAACAAATACGAGGGCAGTTTGGAGCCGGAGACGGTAAAAAACAGGTAGATGAATACCGCCCAAACCAGCAAGAAGCGCTCCGCATTGAACGGCTTGTCGGCCCCCGCGCTGCGAGGCGCGGTCTTGCCAAACGCGGTGCGCAACATGGCATCGAACATCAACACCGTCCAGGGCAACGCCCCCGCCAGCAGGATAGGCACGAAGTAATACCAGGGCTGGTAGCGTCCCAGGTCCTTGGTGGTGAAACGCGTGTAATGCTCGTAGATGAAGAAGCGGTCAAAAAACTCGGGATTGGCTTGCATCACCAGATAAAACCACGGTGCGGTAATCAGCAGGAACACGCTGATGCCGGGCAACCAGTGCATGCGCTTGAGCACACTGAAATCGCGCTGCACCAGACAATACACAAACACGGCGGCTCCGGGCAGAATGATGCCCATCAAGCCCTTGGAGAGCACCGCCAGCGCCATCCCTGCCCATGCCAGCAACATCCAGTTGCGCTGTTTTTTGATATTCGTCTCGCTTTGACCGAGCAGCAAGGCAAACAGCCCCAGCGAAATAAAGAAGGTCACCCCCATATCCAGCGTGTTGATGTGGCTCATCAACACATACAGCAAACTGCTGCCCAGCAACAACGCGGCGTAAGCCGCCGCTTCGCGTCCGAACAAACGCAAACCGACCAGCCATACCAGAAGCAAACCGGCAAACCCCGTCAAGCCGACCCACAGCCGCGTAGTCCATTGATGCTCGCCGAATACCGTATAGGCGGTCGCGGTCGCCCAGTATTGCAGCGGCGGCTTCTCGAAATATTTGAGATCGTTCAGACGCGGCGTGACCCAATCGCCGCTGACCACCATCTCGCGCGGGATTTCGGCATAGCGTCCTTCGTCAGGTTTGATCAGGGTGCGATATTCGAGATTGGCGAACCAGATGACGGCGATGACCATCAGCAGCCACCAGAATTGTTTGTTTGAAATGCAACTCATTGTGCAGTCTTCCTTGCTACCAGCAATAACGACCCCCCCAAGGGGAAAGAAATACCGCGTGCGATCAGCCAGCGTTCCGTTTTCATCACCCCGCCCAGCACGCCATTGGCCAGACGGCCTATCTTGAATCCGGCATCCATTTGATCGTCGGCCTGCGCAGATTTCTGCAACAGACGCGAAGCCAGCATCACCGGCAACAGCAGCGAGACAAAAGAACCGACATACTCGACTTTAAATCCGGCGCGTTCAACCTTGTCCCGCAATTCGGCGCGCGTATAACGGCGCTTGTGATGCGCGTAGTCGTCCGTACCGCTCCACAACCAGCGATGCTGCGGCACAGTGACGACCAGTCCGCCGCCCGGTTGGCAGGCCTGATGCATTTGCCCCAGTGCCGCCTGATCGTCTTCGATATGCTCCAGCACATCGAAACTGCCGATCAGGTCGAACTCGTCGCGGTACGGGATATGGCAGGCATCCATCTGGAACAGGAAGGCGCCCGGCACGCGCTGCCTGGCGTAACTCAGCCCTTCGGTAAAAATATCGCTGCCGGAAAGTTGCGCGGCGGGGAAGGTCTGCCGCGTTCCGGCCAGCACGAAGCCGGTACCGCAGCCGATTTCGAGGATATTTTTTGCCGCCGGAAAGAAACGCAGCATGCAGTCGCGCAAGATGGCATTGCGCCCGACGAACCAGAAATGCCCGGCTTCCACCGCTGCATAGCGTTCGAACAATTCGGGATTGAAGCCGTCGTTCTGCGCCGCCAGCGCAGGCGCAAATGCCAGGAAACCGCCGCGCTCGGGCGGAACATCGCCGCAAGCGGGGCACTTCCAGAGCGTATCAGTAAACGATTTTTGGCAGGACAGGCAAAATTTCATGTAGTCATTCCCGGCGCAAAGCCAAAGAAGTTAAGTTGTGCGGGCGCGGATTTTAACGTGCCCGGCACGAATGCTCCAACCTAAAAACATGTTTTCCGGTTAATTGCAGACAGCCCTGATCTGGAAAATATTGGCCTGCCCTTGCAGAACCAGCTCGATACCGGCCTGTTTCAAAGTCCGCATACCCTGAAGAATGGCCGCCGATTGCAGATCTTCAACCGTTGCCTGGTGCTGGATCAGCTTCTTGATGGGCAGGGTTGCCTCCAGAAACTCGTACAAACCCACCCTGCCCTTATAGCCCGTCCCCCCGCATTCAGCACACCCGCTGGCTGAATAAAGTGAAAATTCACCCGATTCATTGGTGTAGGTTTTTTGCCATTGCTGCAATACGTCGGCGGAATTCAGCGGAGTGCCCAGGCAATATTCCTCAACAAGCTCCTGAATTTCTTCATTCGTGGCCGGGTGTGCTTCCTTACAGTAAGAACAGTATCGTCTGGCCAAACGCTGCGCCAGAATACCGACCAGCGCGTCAGAGAAGTTGAATGGGTCCATGCCCAGATCGAGCAACCTGACCATACTTTCAGCCGCGCTGTTGGTATGCAGCGTTGAAAACACCATATGTCCGGTCAGAGAAGCCTGAATGGCAATTTTGGTCGTCTCGACATCGCGCATCTCGCCGACCATGATGACATCCGGGTCGGCTCGCAAAAAGCTGCGCATGGCCGTTGCAAACGTCCAGCCGATTTGCGAATTGACCTGTACCTGACGCAGCCCTTCCTGAGTGATTTCGATCGGATCCTCCGCCGTCCATATTTTACGGTCCGGTTTGTTGATAAATCCGAGCACCGAATGCAATGTCGTCGTTTTACCCGATCCGGTCGGCCCGCAAATCAGAAAAAGGCCGTAAGGTTTCTGCGCCAGCACCTTGATACGCTCCAGCACATCGTCCGGCAAACCTATCCTGGCCAGAGGCATGGGTTTCGCGCCCGCCAGTACGCGCATTACAACATCTTCGAGGCCGTTGGCCGTCGGAACCGTTGCAACACGAAGTTCAAGTTGATCGTCCACGCTAAGTTTGAGTGATATTTTCCCGTCCTGCGGCCTGCGCCTTTCAGAAATATCCAGTTTCGCCATGATCTTTATTCTGGAAACCAGCGCGCTTTTGAAGCTGTGCGGAAATTCAAAATATTTGCTGATCACCCCATCCTTGCGAAACCGGACTATCGTGTTGCGCTTACCTGGATACGTCTCGATATGAATATCCGATGCACCCTGGTGATGCGCATCAAGAATCATCTTATTGACCAGGCCAACCAGCGTGTTGTCCGTTTCGGCTATGCCTTCTTCTTTCGGTTCCTCATCGGTCTCGATAGTCATGCCGATGGCAAGCTCGTCGATTTTCTGCCTTTTTTCATCCGCGTGATGCCACTCGTTGATGGCGGTAAGAATATCTTCACGCGCTGCCAGGACGGGTACGACGGTGAGATTGGTTATCACGCGCAACTCATTCAATGGCTTCCAAACCAATGGATTTTCCATCGCGACCACCAGCGTATGATCGGTGTGATAGAGCGGCAGAATCACATACTTGTTGATAAAGCTGATCGGAACAAGATGAAATGTCTTGGGCTCGATGTAAAACTTCCTGACATTCACAAAAGGGATGCCCAGCTTCTTGGCCAACATGCTCTGGACGACTTCCGCATTAACCACGCCCATGTTGATCAGAATTTCACCGAGCGCCAGTTTTTTATCGGTCCTCTGCTTATCCAGTGCCTGTTGCAGAATTTCCGGTGTAATCAGCTTCTCGTGAACCAGCACATCTCCGAGCCTCATGACTGTCCCGTGCTGGCGTTCCAGCGCCTTCACCAACTGTTCCGAAGTAACAATCTGCTCACTGGTCAGATATTCGCCCAGCTTCTGGTGGCGCAACTGTTCCTGTTTTTCGAGCCCCGATTTGATTTCCTGATGAGTGGCAATTTTTTCATCGACCAGCATCTGGCCGATTTTTTTGCCGATCTGGTACTGTTTGATTGATTGTGCGGGGATAAAACAGCGAATAACCGTGTCGGAGGTATGAACCAGATAAAGGTAGAGCCCCGTTTTATCAATCGCAAAACCGACTGTTTCTCCATCCAGCCGTTTGTCGTTGCTAAACAGAATGGAACAGCTCTGTTTCTCGGAAGGACTAAAAAGCTCCTCCGTGGGCTGATTCAAAAACTCGGTCTTTTTAATCAGATGTACCGGATGTAAAAGCCGCAGATAGGTAATAGACTCCGGCGTCGGCCTGGAAACAGCCCCTTTGAAGGGCAGAATCTCGAAGATGCCCTCTTCGGGAGAAAAGTAAGTCAAGTCTCCAAACAATTCCTGATTATCATTGGAGATGAGCAGACAGGGCTCGCTATCGAGCGCTTCCAGGTCTTCCTCAAATTTATAATAGAAAGGGGTTGGCCACAGACTCAACTTCATTTGAACTCCTTACCGCCAAAGTGGCGCTTCCTGATTCGCGCAGCGCAGCAACGCGAACATTCGTCGATTCAATCAAAATACCATCCCCGAACTCTACCCGATAATGGCGCCCATGTAACTCATTACGATGGCTCGTCGCTCAAGTCGCTCAAACTACCCTGCTGTTTCACTTCAGCCCGCGCCCAGCCGTGCGCAAAGGTAATGCGCAGTTCCCTGCCGATTGCCAGCTGCCGCGCATCCGATACCAGACGGCCATTCTCGTCCTGCACCAGACTGTAGCCTCGCGCCAACACCTGTTGCGGGTTGAGCAAAACCAGATGTTGCGCAATATTATCCAGCCGCGACAAACGCTGCATTTGCAACATTCGCATCGACTTTGCCAGCCGTTCCGACAGATGCGTCTGTTTATCCTGCAAGCGTGCGAAGTCACTGCCCGCACCGCGCAGGCGCAGCGCCAGTGACTGACATTGCCACTGCTGCTGTTGCCGACGATGTGCATAACTGCGCTGCAAGCGTTGTTGCAACTGATCCAGTTGCAGCGTCTGGCGTTGCAACTGTTGTGCGGGATGAATCAGGCGGCGCTGTAAATAATCCAGCGACTGCATGGTATTTTGCAGGCGGTTGCGTTGCGCGCGCAGCAAATGCTGCGCCGTATCGCGCAGCCCTCGCAGCAGGGCATGGCGATCCGGCACGACACGCTGCGCGGCAGCCGTGGGCGTAGGTGCGCGTTCATCGGCGACAAAATCGGCAATGGTAAAATCGGTCTCGTGCCCCACCCCGCTGACGATCGGGATCAGACTGGCTGCGATGGCGCGCGCCACGATTTCTTCATTGAACGCCCACAAATCCTCAATGCTGCCACCGCCGCGACACACAATCAGCACTTCGCATTCGGCACGCTGGCCGGCAATTCGAATGGCTGTCGCAATTTTCTCCGCACTTCCCGCCCCTTGCACCGGTACCGGATACAGCACCACCGGAACACCGGGCAGGCGCGCCCGCAAGGTAATCAGCACATCGCGCAGAGCTGCCGCCTGGGGTGAGGTGATGACGCCGATACGTTTGGGAAAAACAGGTAAAGCGCGCTTGCGCGTAGCGGCAAACAAGCCTTCATCTTCCAGTTTTTGTTTAAGCCGGGCGAATTGTTCATACAGCACGCCCAATCCCGCCGGGCGCATCTGCTCGACCGTCAGCTGAAAATCGCCGCGCGCCTCGTAAAGGCTGGTTGCCGCCAGCACTTCAACCTGCAACCCGTTGCTGACGGCTTTATCCAGCAGCTGATTCTTGTGCCTGAACATCACACAGCGCACTTGTGCCTGCTCATCCTTGAGCGCGAAATACCAGTGACCTGAAGCGGCCTTCACCAGATTACAAATTTCCCCGCGCACCCACAGTAACGGAACATTGCTTTCCAGTAACTGATTGATTGCACGAGTGAGTTCAGCCACGCGAAGCACGCGCTGCTTATCTGCAAAAAAAAGAGCAGAAGACATATTGACAATCCCAAATTATTCACAAAGCCAGAGAACACGCCGCCTGGCGGCTCATTCCCGGTAACCCAACCTGCACACTTACGATAACTGATTGATTTTAAAAGATATTGAAGTATAACAAAAAACAGGCAATACAAGAAAAACCCTTATACTTCACCACACTAAAGGCCTGCCACCGCCCCTTATCCACAAAGTTATCCACAGATTTTGTGGGTAAACATAAATACTCTTTTATAACGAGGGATTAGCCCAAGATTGTTGAAGGAAAATCTGAGAAATCTTGCTCAACTGGGCGTGACACGCTACAGTTGCGAATTCGGAACCTCTGCACAAATCGCACCACAGCATATAAATCATGCGGGCAATTTGAGGTTTTATAATTTAAGCACATTTGGAGAATCCGCGTGTTTGCAATCGTAGAAGCGGCTGGCTGGCCAATCTGGTTTTTGATTTTCGCGTCCATCATTGCCGTTGGCCTGATTACAGAAAGACTCATATACCTGCGTGGCGGTCGTGTTTCGCCGCCTGCCCTGCTGGATGAAGTGATCAAGGAGCTCAAGCAACGCGGGGTCAGTGAGGGGATGTTGAGCAAACTGACCAAACACTCCCCGCTGGGATGCATCTTCGCCGCCGGCCTGAAGAATATCAAAAGCACCCCGGAGATCATGAAAGAGTCCATCGAAGAAGCCGGACGGGCGACCACGCACGATCTGGAACGTTTTCTCACCACCCTGGGCACGATTGCATCAATCAGCCCCTTGCTGGGCCTGTTCGGCACGGTAGTCGGCATGATCGAAATTTTCGGCGCACAAACGGCGGCAGGCAACAGTCCGGCCGTGCTGGCGCATGGCATTTCCGTGGCGTTGTATAACACGGCCTTCGGCCTGATTGTAGCCATCCCCAGCATGATTTTTTACCGTCATTTCCGCGCCAAAGTGGATAGTCTGACGGTCGAAATGGAACAACAGGCGATCAAGCTGGTAGAAATTGTCCATGGTCAGCGCAGGAGTTAAGCAACCATGAATTTTCGACGCGGACAAAGTCGTGAAGAACCGGAAATCAATCTGATCCCGATGATAGACGTGCTGCTGGTGATCCTGATTTTTCTGATGGTCACCACCAGCTATGCAAAATATTCAGAATTACAGATCAACCTGCCGCAAGCCGGCGGTGAAGCCGGCGTCGAGCAGGTGCAACCCATCAATGTTGCAGTAGACGCCACAGAACACTACGCGGTCAACAATGCCGAGGTGAATTTCACCGGCATAGCCGCACTGGCCGCCTCCCTGAAAAATGCGGCTGGCGAGCAAACCGATCCGACCATCGTCATCAATGCCGATGCCAAGACACCGCACCAAGCCGTCATCAACGTAATGGAAGCCGCCCGACAGGCCGGCTTTGGCCGCATCACTTTCACCACGCAGAACGAAGCGAACTAATCCTTTCATCCACAGATTACGCAGATTCGCGCAAATTTAAAGGCAAAATCCTGAGGCCTCAGCCTAAGTAATTTTTTCAGAATGGCCAGGTTAGACATCAGTCATTAACTCTAATTTTTAATTTTAATCTGCTTAATCTGTGTAATCTGCGGACAACGGTTTTTAGGGATTTTCATGACCGGACTTGAAACTTACTGGTATCGCACCAGCCCTCTGCACCTGATCCTGCTGCCGATAAGCTGGCTGTTTGGCGCGTTGGCGGCCTTGCGCCGCATGTTGTACCGCACGCACATGCTGAAAAGCTTCAAACTGACCGTGCCTGTCATCGTGGTCGGCAACATCAGCGTGGGCGGAACCGGGAAGACTCCCCTCACCCTCAGCCTGGCGCAGCAACTGGTCAATCGCGGCCTGCATCCCGTCATTGTCAGCCGTGGCTTCGGTGGCGCTTCGGAGCAGCAGGCCGTAAACCAAAGCAGCACCGCGCAACAGGTGGGCGACGAACCGTTGCTGATGGCGCGGCGCGGGATTTGTCCGGTCTGGGTAGGCCGTGATCGCGTCGCCACAGCACAGCAAGCGTTATTGGCACATCCGCAATGCGATGTGGTGCTGTGTGACGACGGCTTGCAGCATTACCGCTTGCAGCGCGACATGGAAATCGCAGTCATAGACGGTGTACGCCGTTTCGGCAATGGCTATCTGCTTCCGGCAGGACCCTTGCGCGAATCTCTGTCACGCCTGAAAACGGTGGATGCAGTGGTGGTCAACGGGGGAACAGCGGCACCCGGCCAGTATGCGATGCAGTTGTCCGGCGATGTATTTGATAATCTGCTCGACCCCGGCAAGACCGCAACTGCCCGCGACCTGCGAGGATTACGTCTGCATGCAGTGGCCGGCATCGGCCATCCGCAACGCTTCTTTGATCAGCTGAAATCGCTGGGTTTGACGGTTACACCGCATGCTTTTCCCGACCATCACCCCTACGCTTCCGGCGATCTGCTGTTCAACGATTGCGATGCGCTACTCCTCACTGAAAAAGATGCGGTAAAATGCACCGCATACGCTGATGAAAAATTCTGGGTGTTTCGTGTAGATGCTCAAATTGACCCAGCCCTGATAGCCCACCTACTGCGAAAGATTGCCACTCATGGATGCAAAACTGCTTGATATTCTTGTTTGCCCGTTGTGCAAATCCCCGCTGATTTATCACAAAACCGAGCAGGAACTAATCTGCCGTGCAGACCGGCTGGCTTTTAAAATCGCCGATGACATTCCGGTCATGCTGGCCGATGAAGCGCGCAAACTGTCCCCCGAAGAAGCAGAAGCCCTTTAGCCAGGCACCAAAATGATTGCGTTTAACGTTGTTATCCCGGCACGCCACGCCTCGACTCGCCTGCCCGGCAAACCGCTGCTGCACATCGCCGGCAAACCCATGGTTGTGCGTGTTGCAGAACAGGCGGCGCAGAGCGGCGCGCAACAAATCTGGATTGCCACCGACCACCATGCGATTGCCAACGTGGTGCATGAGCATGGCTTCAAGGCCTGTTTGACACGAGACAGCCATGCCAGCGGCACGGATCGCATCGCCGAGGTGGTGGAACGGCAAGGCTGGCCGGATGATTGCATCATAGTAAACGTGCAGGGCGACGAACCGCTGATCCCGCCCGCGCTGATAAGTGCCGTGGCGCAGCATCTGCATGATCATCCCGAATGTGCGATTGCCACAGCCTGCCACACCATTCACGATGAAGCCGCCATGCGCAACCCGAACATCGTCAAGACCGTGCTGGATAAGAATGGCAACGCGCTGTATTTCAGCCGCGCACCGATTCCCTACCCGCGCGATGCCTACGCCGCAGGCGAGAACTTACCGCATGACCTGCCGGTACTACGCCACATCGGCATTTATGCCTACCGCGCCAGCTTCCTGCGCGCCTACGGACAACTGTCGCCCGCGCCCATCGAGCAATTTGAAGCACTGGAACAATTGCGCGCGCTGTATCATGGCTACAAAATAGGCGTGTTCATCGCAGATACAGCACCGCCTGGCGGCGTGGACACGCAAGCGGATCTGGAATTGGCAAGAACGTTTTTTGAAAATAGTGAAGGGATAAGGGAGAAGAGATAAGGGTGAAAAACCCCTTCCCTCTTCCCTCTTTCCCCTTCTCCACTTAACGAGAGAGGAATCACAATGAGAGTCATACTGCTAGGCGCACCGGGTGCAGGCAAGGGTACCCAGGCCAATTACATTCATGAAAAATTCAACATTCCGCAAATCTCCACCGGCGACATGCTGCGCGCAGCGATTAAGGCCGGCACACCGCTTGGTCTGGCGGCAAAGTCAATAATGGATGCCGGCAATCTGATTTCCGATGACATCATCATCAATCTGGTGAAAGAACGCATCAAAAATGCAGACTGTGCCAACGGCTTCCTGTTCGATGGCTTTCCCCGCACCATTCCACAAGCCCAGGCGATGAAAGACGCGGGCATCGCTATTGATTACGTGGTGGAAATCGACGTGGCGGACAGCGAAATTATCAAGCGCATGAGCGGCCGACGCGTACATCCGGCTTCGGGCCGGACGTATCACATTGTATTCAATCCACCCAAAGTGGCGGGCAAGGACGATGTGACTGGCGAAGATCTGGTACAGCGCCCGGACGATGTGGAAGAAACAGTGATTAAACGCCTCAATGTTTATCACGACCAGACCAAACCGCTGGTCGAATACTACAAAACATGGGCCCAATCAGGTGATGCAAACGCGCCTGAATCCGTGAAAATTGCCGGTGTAGGCAGTGTGAGCGAGATTTGCACCCGTGTCTTTGCCGCACTGACGCCCCAGCCATGACAAGCAAACCCGTTCTCACGCTGGCTGACGCCAAACGTGTTGCCGCTGCCGCAGAAATTGAAGCGCAACGCAATGGCTGGCGTGTAGTGGTCGCTGTGGTGGACGATGGCGGGCATCTGCTTTATCTGCAACGCAGCCACGACACCCAGTTTGGCAGTGTGGAGACAGCCATTGCAAAAGCCTATGCGGCCATCGCCTTCCAGCGTGCCACGAAGACTTCCGAAGATGCCGTATTGAGCGGGCGATTGATCCATCTGGCCTTGCCCAGCGTCATTCCTGCCGAAGGGGGCGTACCGCTGCGACTGGACGGCGTCATTGTCGGAGGACTGGGTGTCAGCGGCGTGCGTTCCTCGGAAGACGGCCAAATCGCCGCAGCCGGATTGGCCGCATTAACCGGATAGTGTCTGCGACACAGAGCAACGATCTGGATCAAAGCCATGGACACGGATGAAAAACCGTGTCCATGGCCCCCTCAAGACTTACTGCGGAATTCGATAATTATCCTGAGTCATCAAGTCCACGCCGCAGGGCAATTGTTCGATCCAGTCCAGAAACTGATTGACCATCTTCTTGCCCTTGAATGACTTGCCGTGCTGCGGCACGATCATTTCCACATCCAGCTGTCGCACCATATGCACCCAGTAACGGCATATCTTGTTGGAGATCATGTAACGGCGGTGAAATCCCTCCATGTACTTCAGATGCGCGTTGAAATCCGTCACCGGCGTATCGGCCTCGGAGTGCGAAACGATGGATGCGCCCATATCGCCGGAAAACAGAATCTTGCTGACCGGATCATAAAACTGGAAATTTCCTTCCGAGTGCATGAAGTGGGCGGGAATCGCCTTGAGAGTGCAATTTCCAAGCGGAAAATTCATTCCTTCATCCGGTATGGGCAAAATACGGCCAACCGCATTCCCCGCCGTGCAAAAATGCGGCACGAAGCGCGCCCACAGGGCTGAAATCGCGACCTTGCAGTCGGCATGTATCATCCACTTATTGACTGAGGCGATAATGTCAGGATCGGCATGCGAGGCCAGAATATATTCCATCTTCTTGGCTGGAAAATATTCCATCATGCCCATCAGCAGGCCATTGAATGTCATGTTGCCACCCGGGTCGATCAACGCGCCGTGCCCGTTATCCACAATCAGGAACTGATTTGATTGCACCGCCACATCGCCGTCCTCGTCCGCAAGATCATCGAACATCAGACACAAATGCTTTCCGTTATTGAACAACTCGATAGCCATATCCTTCTTCCTCCGGTAATTTTACGCAATGCTAATCAAACACCGCGACAGTATAGTTGACACAAATCAAAAGCGATTTAATTTATTGTCTGATCGTGACAGGTAATTCCAGCTCAGATGCTGCTATCATCACGCTTGCCAGAAAATACTGGTCGGGCGGAAGCTGTTTTTGGCAGTTCAACTCAAGGGGAGAAAATCATGTCAGGTGGTCTGGGCTTTGCGCTGTTGTGTGCGGTAGTTGCAATCTTGTATGGTTTGTTTTCAATCAAATGGATTTTGTCCAAGCCGACCGGCAATGAGCGAATGCGTGAAATCGCCGCTGCCATCCAGGAAGGCGCTTCTGCCTACCTCGCCCGACAATACCTGACCATCGCCGTCGTAGGCGCCATCCTGTTCGTCATCATCTTCGCAGCCTTGGGCTGGCAAACCGCCATCGGTTTCGCCATCGGCGCCCTGCTCTCGGGCGCTGCCGGATTCATCGGCATGAACGTCTCGGTGCGCGCCAATATCCGCACCGCCGAAGCCGCCAAGGAAAGCCTCAACGCAGCGCTGGACGTCTCCTTCAAAGGGGGCGCGATCACCGGCATGCTGGTAGTGGGCTTAGGCTTGCTGGGGGTTGCGGGCTATTACGCTTTTCTGATTAACGCAGGCTCCACCCTGTCGGAAGCCACTCACGCCCTGGTGGGCCTGGGCTTCGGCGGCTCGCTGATTTCCATCTTCGCACGGTTGGGCGGCGGCATCTTCACCAAGGGCGCGGATGTCGGCGCCGATCTGGTAGGCAAAGTCGAGGCTGGCATCCCCGAAGACGACCCGCGCAATCCGGCGGTAATCGCCGATAACGTCGGCGACAATGTCGGCGACTGCGCAGGCATGGCGGCAGATCTGTTCGAGACTTATGCCGTGACCATCATCGCCACCATGATGCTGGGCGGATTGCTGATGGCGAACGCAGGCGCGAACGCGGTGATCTACCCGCTGGTGCTGGGCGGCTTCTCCATCATCGCCTCCATCGTCGGCACCTACTTCGTCAAGGCGCGTCCGGGCGGCAAGATCATGAACGCGCTGTATCGCGGCCTGGCCGTTTCCGCCGTCTTGGCCCTGATCGCTTTCTATCCGCTGACCTCGTGGATCATGGGCGACAACGGCGTCTATAGCGTAGAAGCCCTGTACGGCTCGACGATCATCGGCCTGTTGCTGACCGCCGCGCTGGTGTGGATCACCGAATACTACACCGCCACCGAATATGCGCCGGTACGCCACATCGCGGCAGCCTCCACCACCGGACACGGCACCAACATCATCGCGGGGCTGGGCGTCTCGATGAAATCCACTGCCGCGCCCGTGATCGTGGTGTGTCTGTCCATCATGGCGGCTTATTCATTGGCCGGTCTGTACGGCATCGCCATCGCCGCCACCGCCATGCTGTCGATGACCGGCATCATCGTCGCGCTCGATGCTTACGGCCCGATCACCGACAACGCGGGCGGCATCGCCGAAATGGCCAAGCTGCCCGATGAAGTACGCGTCATCACCGACGCGCTGGACGCGGTGGGCAACACCAC
>CAYLOK010000019.1:0-372 GCA_964385275.1 uncultured Gallionella sp.
CGGCGTTAATCTGCGTAATCTGCGGATAAAGTTTTTAGCCTTGCTCTTTCGCCCATGAGTCTTTCAACGTCACGGTGCGATTAAACACCAGTTTACCGCCCGCTTGATGGTCGCGACGGTCGGTGCAGAAGTAGCCCAGGCGCTCGAACTGGTAGCGCGTTTCCGGTGCGGCGTCTTGCACACATGCCTCGACCCAGCCCTGCACCACGGTGAGCGATGCATGATTAAGATAGGTGCAGAAATCAATTTCCCGATCCGCATCCGGCTCGGACACGGTAAACAGACGGTCGTACAGGCGGATCTCGGCGGGCAACGCATGTACACACGACAGAAAGTGGATCACGCCCTTGACCTTGCGCCCTTCCGGATTTT
>CAYLOK010000019.1:406-55718 GCA_964385275.1 uncultured Gallionella sp.
ACGCAGCTCGACGACATTACCCGCCGCATCCTTTACCGCTTCGTCGCAGCGCATCACGTAGCTGTGGCGCAACCGTATCTCGCCGCCCAGCGTGAGTCGTTTCCAGCCTGCGGGCGGCACTTCGGCGAAGTCGTCGGCTTCGATGAACAGCTCTTTGCCGAACGGCACCACGCGCTTGCCGAGTTCCGGCATATTGGGATGGAAATCCGCTTCACGAGTCAACGCGCCATCGAAGTTGGTGATGGTTACTTTCAGCGGGTTGATGATCGCCATCACGCGCGGCGCACGCAATTCCAGGTCTTCGCGGATCGCGCCTTCCATGATCGCCATATCCACGCTGTTCTCGCTCTTGGACACGCCGATGCGTTTGGCGAATTCGCGTATCCCCTCCGGCGTATAACCGCGACGACGCATACCACTAATGGTCGGCATGCGCGGATCGTCCCAGCCGCTCACGTGTTTTTCGTTCACCAGTTGCAGCAGCTTCCTCTTGCTGGTGATGGTGTAGTGCAGCTCCAGCCGCGAGAATTCATATTGGCGCGGGTGACATTGCACGCTCACGTTGTCCAGCACCCAGTCGTACAGCGGGCGGTGATCTTCGAACTCCAGCGTGCAGATGGAATGGGTGATGCCTTCGATCGCATCGGAGATGCAGTGGGTGTAGTCGTACATCGGGTAGATGCACCACTTGTCGCCGGTGCGGATGTGGTGCGCGCGGCGGATGCGGTAAATGGCGGGGTCGCGCAGATTCATGTTGGGCGAGGCCATGTCGATCTTGGCGCGTAGCACCATCGCACCATCGGCGAATTCGCCATTTTTCATGCGCGTGAACAGGTCGAGATTTTCGGCCACGGAACGATCACGGTTCGGGCTATTCTTTCCGGGTTGTGTCAACGTGCCGCGATATTCGCGCATTTGCTCCGGCGTGAGATCGTCCACATAAGCCAAGCCCTTGTTGATGAGTTCGACTGCAAACTCATACAGCGCATCAAAATAATCCGAGGCCCAGCGCACCTCGCCGTTCCACTGAAAGCCCAACCAGCGCACGTCGTCCTGAATGGACTGCGCGTATTCGTTGCTCTCTTTTTCCGGATTGGTATCGTCGAAACGCAGATTGCACAGTCCGTTGTAGTCCTTGGCCAAGCCGAAGTTGAGGCAGATGGATTTGGCGTGGCCGACGTGCAGATAGCCGTTCGGCTCCGGCGGAAAGCGCGTGACAATGCCGCTGTGACGGCCGGAGGCCAGATCGGCATCAATAATGCTGCGGATGAAATTGGAAATAGGTGCCGGGGAAACAGCCGGTAATCGCGCACTGCTCATCTGAACTTTCTTGTATCTTGGTTGGATTATCTAAAATTAGCGGGCGATTTTACCCGAAAACACGCAGATCATCCCCATCTGGCGGAGCTGATATGCATTAACTGTGTGAAAACACATTGGTTATTTGGTAGAATCCACCGCTAGTTATAGCAGCGCGCGCCGTCGCGCATCCACAGGACATGAATTACCGATGAATATATTGAACCGCTTCCATCTTCCCGCCGCTCTGTTGATCGGCAGCTTACTGTTAAGCGCCAGTCTGTCCCTGCATGCAGACGAGCTGCAAGATGCCACTCAACTGTTCAAACAAGGTCAGCACAGTCAGGCTTTAACTAAAATAAACAATTTTTTGGCCAACAAACCCAGAGATGCGCAAGGGCGCTTTCTTCAGGGTCTGATTTTTACCGAACAAGGCAAAATAGCCGATGCCATCAAGGTTTTCTCCGGTTTAACGCAAGACTACCCGGAACTGCCCGAACCTTATAACAACCTCGCCGTTCTGTATGCCAGCCAGAGCCAATACGACAAGGCAAAGTCGGCGCTCGAAATGGCAATCCGCACTCATCCCAGCTACGCAACCGCACACGAAAATCTTGGCGATATTTATGCAAAAATGGCCAGCCAGGCCTATGACCGCGCCTTGCAACTGGACAACACCAATACCACGACCCAGACCAAGCTGGCGATGATTCAGGATTTATTTACGGACAAGCCGCGCGCAAAATCGAGTCTGCCACGCAGCCCCGTCATGCCCGGCAATAAGCCTCAACCCGTTGCCAGCGTGCCTGCGCCAGCCGCAAAAGCTGTCGTAAATGCAGCCAGCGCGCCGGCTCAAGCTCCCGCCGTTTCAGATAAAATGCTCAGCGTGCTGGAGGCCGTTGATGCATGGGCAGCCGCCTGGTCGGCCAAGAATACGAAAAAATATTTGTCCTATTATGCCGCCGACTTCCGCACGCCTGATGGCGAAAGCCGCAAGGCATGGGCCGAGAATCGCAAAGAGCGCATCAACAGACCGAAACATATTGATGTCAGGGTGAGCAACGGCACGGTGGATTTCACTGACGACACGCATGCAACCGTGAAGTTTTACCAGAGTTACCGCGCCAGCAACTTCAAGGCTTCCGGCACCAAGACCTTGCTGATGGTGAAATCCGGCAATAATTGGCTGATTCAGGAAGAGCGTACCCGTTGATGCGCCTACTTACACTCACATCCTTGCTATGCAGCCTGGCGACCGGTGCGGCGCACGCCGCCCCCGACTCGCGCACCACAGAAGTCAAACTGGCGAAAAGCCTGCTGGCCATCAAGAACAACCGGCTGGATATTGCGATGAACGAGGTGGACAGCCTGTTGCGCGTCAATCCCAATTACAAACTGGCGCAACTGGTCAAAGGTGATTTGCTGATGGCCAAGGCAGGCGCCATTACCAGCTTCGGCAGTGCGGCACACGCTTCGGGTGACAAGATTCAGGACCTGCGCGACGAGGCACGCGTCCGCATGCAACGCGCGCAAGCCCGGCCACAAACCCAGCAGGCGCCGCGCTACTTGTGGCAACTCAACGCACAACAGAAATACGCGCTGGTCGTGGACACCAGCCGCTCCACGCTGTACGTGTACGAAAACGTCAATGGAATGCCCCGCTACGTGACCGATTTCTATGTCACGATCGGCAAGCTCGGCACCGAAAAAGTTTCCACGGGCGACCAGCGCACACCGATAGGCGTGTATTTTGTGCAGGCCAATCTACCCAAAAACCAGCTGGCCGACATGTATGGCACGGGCGCTTTCCCGCTCAGCTATCCAAACGAATGGGACAAGAAAAATGGCCGCACCGGTAGCGGCATCTGGCTGCACGGCACGCCCAGCGACACCTACAGCCGTCCGCCACGCGCCAGTAACGGCTGCGTGGTACTGGGCAATGACGATCTGGATAAACTTGCCCCTTACCTGCAGGTCGGCATCACCCCGGTCATTATCACCAACCAGATGGCCTGGAGCAGCGCTCAGGATCAAACTGAACGCAGCGCGCTGTTGAATGAAATAGAACAGTGGCGCCGCGACTGGGCAAGTCTGGATACCGACGCCTATCTCAAACACTACGCGCGCAATTTCTCCAGCGACAACACCAACTACGCCGACTGGGCAAAGCAAAAGCAGGCTGTCAATGCGGGTAAATCATGGATCAAGCTCAACCTTTCCGAGGTCAGCCTGTTCACCTATCCCGAACATCCCGGCATGGTGGTGGTCAATTTCGAACAGGACTACAGCAGCAGCAACCTGTCGAACCGCATGAAAAAACGCCAGTACTGGATGAAGCAAAACAACCGCTGGCAAATCATTTATGAGGGTGCGGCATGAACAAACTTTTCACCGCGCTGCTCGCACTGATGCTGTGCAGCATGATGCAATCCACTTATTCTTTAACTCAAGGCAAACAAAAAATGGTCAAGTTACATACCAATCACGGCGTCATCACCCTGCAACTGGACGCTGAAAAAGCGCCCAACACAGTCAAGAATTTCCTTGATTATGTGAATGCCGGTTTTTACGAAAACACCGTTTTCCACCGCGTGATTGCTGACTTCATGATTCAGGGCGGCGGTTTTGAACCCGGCATGCAACAGAAACCGGTGAATGCGCCGATTCAAAATGAAGCCGCCAACGGTTTGAGCAACGACAAATACACCATCGCGATGGCCCGCACCAACGACCCCCACTCCGCCACCGCGCAATTCTTCATCAATGTGAAGGACAACAGCTTCCTGAACTACAGCGCGGCCAATTCTCAAGGCTATGGCTACTGCGTATTCGGCAAAGTGGTCGAAGGCATGGAAGTCATAGACGCAATCCGCAAGGTCAAAACCGGCAGCAAAGCGGGCCATCAGGACGTGCCGAAAGAAGATGTCATCATCACCAAAGCGGAAGTCATTCAATAAGAATCATGCCGCAAGGGCATTCCCACGAAACAACGGAGCTAAAGCTCCTGTTTCTGAATGAAGGAGTGAGGATCGAGGATCGAGTTAAAAACGGCACAGCGGTTTCGCCTCAATCCTCAATCCTCGATCCTCAATCCTCCTAATGCCCCATTCCTTATTCATCTCCGACCTGCACCTGAGCGCCGGGCACACTCACAGTCTGGCGGCGTTTCAACAGTTCATCGCCACGCGCGCGCCGCAAGCCGACGCGCTCTACATCCTGGGCGACCTGTTTGAATACTGGGCAGGCGACGATGACCTGCATGACCCGTTCCACCGGCAGATTGTCGGGGCATTACGCCAACTTTCCCTCCACGGCACCCGGATATATCTGATGCCCGGCAATCGTGATCTGCTGATGGGCGACGCGCTGGCCGAAGCTTGCGGAGCCACATTGCTGGCCGATCCGACCCTGATCAATCTGTACGGCACGCCGACGCTGCTCAGTCACGGCGACACGCTCTGCACCGATGACGTTGACTACCAAAATTTTCGGCTGCAAGTCCAATCCATTGATTTTAAACAACAATTTCTAGCAAAGCCGCTGACGGAACGCAAAGCCCATATCGCACAATTGCGCAAACGCAGCGAGGCGGAAAAACAAGTCAAAGACGGCGCGATTATGGATGTGAACGACGATGCGGTCGCAAAATTACTGCGCGAATACCACTATCCCCGCTTGATCCACGGCCACACCCACCGCCCCGGCCGCCACGAGCATGTGGTGGATGGACATGTTTGCGAACGCTGGGTATTGGGTGACTGGGACAAACAGGCAAATGCGCTGTGTTGCGACAGTAACGGATCAAGCCTGCTTCAGTAACGCTTCGAACTGCGCTATCGGAACCGGCTTGCTGAACAGATAGCCCTGGAAGTGAGTGCAGCCTTTGCTTAGCAGCAGTTGGCGTTGCTCCTCCGTCTCCACCCCTTCGGCAATGACATCCAGACCCAGGCTGTGCGCCATCGCGATGATGGTGCGCACAATCGCTCTGTCGCTGCTATCGAAGGCAATGTCACGCACGAACGACTGATCAATTTTAAGCTGGTCGAGCGGCAGCAGTTTCAGGTATTGCAACGATGAATAGCCGGTACCGAAGTCGTCCAGCGAGAACTGGACGCCGATTTCTTTCAAGGCGTTCATCGTGACAATGATTTCCCCGATGTTTTCCAGCAACATGCCTTCGGTCAATTCCAGCTTGAGGCGGCCCGGGTTAATGGCGTGGTGTTGCACCGTAGCCTGCACCTGAGCCACGAAATCTGCCTGGCGGAATTGCCTGGCACTGACATTCACCGCCAGCACCAGCTCGCGTGTCAGTTCATTTTGCTGCCATGCCTTGATCTGGGCACATGCCGTTCCCAGCACCCAAAGACCAATCGGCAGGATCAGCCCGGTTTCTTCCGCCAGCGGAATGAATTGTGCGGGCGACACCATGCCGCGCTCCGGGTGTATCCAGCGAATCAGGGTTTCGGCGCCCATTGGTCGGCCTGCACTGTCCACCTGAATCTGGTAATACAAATTAAATTGCCGGTTTTCAAGGGCTTTGCGTAATTCGCCTTCGAGGTCGGCGCGGGCATTGATGGTGTCCTGCATCTGCGGATCAAAGAAGCGCAAGGTGTTACGGCCTGCCTTTTTCGCCTGATACATGGCGATGTCGGCTTGTTTCATCAACTCATCCATTTCCAGTTGGGCATCGCTGAACAAAGTGGCGCCAATACTGGAAGTGCTATGGTATTCGTGCGTGGCAAGCTGATAAGGCTGGTTGAGCGTAGCCAGAATTTTCTCGCCGACCGCTTCCGTCTGCGCCGCCGCTTCCAGAGGTTGCGCACTCAGGTCTTTCAGCATCACCACAAACTCGTCCCCGCCCAGACGCGCCACCGTGTCGCCTTCGCGCACGCAATCGGTCAGACGAAGCGCCGCCTCCTGCAAAAGCAGATCACCAATATCATGACCGAGGGTATCGTTCAGTGTCTTGAAATTATCCAGGTCGATGAACAGCAACGCACCTGCATTACCGCTGCGCGCACTGGACGTCAGTGCATGTCTGAGCCTGTCCAGCAGAAGCCGCCGGTTAGGCAGGCCGGTGAGCGTGTCGTAAAACGCCAGATTTCGGATCTCGTCCGCTGCCGCTTTACTCACAGTAATATCCGTGAGCGAAGCAACGTAATTGATGAGGATGCCGTTTTTGTCTTTTACTGCGGTGATGGTGAGATATTCGGGATAAATTTCCCCGTTCTTGCGCCGATTCCAGATTTCACCTTCCCATGCACCCGTGTTATTGATGCTCGCCCACATCTCCGCATAAAAGTTTGTATCGTGACGACCGGAGCTGAGCAGGCGCGGGTTCTGGCCGATGATTTCTTCGGCGCTGTAGCCGGTGATGCTGGAAAAGGCGCGGTTCGCCCGCAGAATTACGCTATTGGCATCGGTAATCAGCATGCCTCCCTGGACTTCAAAGGCACTGGCGGCAATGCGCAGATCTGTCTCGGTCTTCTGTGATTCACGCATGTAAAGCAATACGGCTGATAAAGCGACGATCAGGATACTGCCTGCGGTCGAGAGCAACACGAAGAACCAATTCCTTTCGCTGCCGAAGCGCACCAGTTCGTGCAGCGAAAGGGGCACGTAAATGGCAATGGCATCCTCGGACAGTTTCTTGTGGACAAGGATGACCGGTGTCTTCTGCCCACCGATAAGCACTGCGTCAGGGAAACGCACGCCCCCCCATCGGGTAATCGCCAAAGGCTCAAGCACGCTCCTTTTGTACTGCGACAGCCTCTTCTCCTCGGGCAGTTTCCAGAAAGCAGCGTCGGGCAGGACGCGCAATTCGAGGCTCTTGTCCGACGCGAGAACGATAACGTCGTTGAGATCGGTGATGAATGCGTTGTCCAGACTGATCAAACCAGCAAAATTGGTGATGTCCCGCTTGACGACCACAGCACCGAGAAAGCGCCCTGTTTCGAGAACCGGGTAGGCATAGAACAGTCCGGGGATATTGGTGGTTCGCCCCACGGCATATTGCTGGCCGGGTCGCCCCGCCTGAACCGGCGGAAAATACATACGATCAGCGAAGTTTGTTCCGACCGGACTGCCGGGTTTGTCGGCGTTACCTGCGGCAATGCAATCGCCCGCCGCATTGACGATAAATATATTGTCGGCGCCGAGATTGCTTGCCACGATGTGCAAAGTGTCGTTCAGCCCGCCGAGCATCTTGTCCCGAGTCCAGCGTTGCTTGCGCTCTTCATAAACCTGTGCGGAGGGCGCCGCGTCCGCGCCGAAGCGGCGCAGTGCCCGATAGGTATCATCGTCGCGTGAGACGACCAGTGAAATACCCTTGAGCAACTTTACGTTATCGCCGATATGGCCGGCAACATCCTCAACCTGCCGCTCGACACGTTGCGCTTCCTGCCGGTACAGCTCGTCGGCGAGGCGGCTGTAGTAATAATCCGCACTCAACCAGGCGACACCTAACCAGCCCGCGATCAGCAAGCCGATCAACCGGTATGATCGCCTGAAAGACAGCAAATTGGGCTTACCGACGTAGGTGGCAACAATGGTGACGACGACCGTCAAACTGGTCGCGGATAACACGATAATGGAAAGAAATGTCGGAGAGATGCCGGAGGTGACGAGGGTGGAATCACCATTGCGAATAAAATAGGCGGCCGCCATCGCCGTGTAGTGCATGCCGGAAACGGCCAGGCCCATCACCACCGCGCTGGACATTGTCACCCACTTGTTCCAGCGTGATTGCCACGATTGCAGGCGGAATTTGATCCACAGGGCGAGCGTAGCCAGGGCAACAGCGACAAGGATGGAGAGCAGGAACAGCTTGACGTCATAACGGATCAGACCATTCAGGCGCATTGCCGCCATTCCGGTGTAGTGCATGACGCCGATGCCGACGCCAATCAGCAACCCGCCCATGGCAAGCCGCGTATGGGAAAGCTCGCGACGACTGATGATTTTGAGTGCAAGGATGCTGGCGAATACGCCGGGAATCATTGACAGCATGGTGATGGTGGCGTCATAGCTGGTCGAGCAGGGCAGGCTGAAGGCCAGCAAGCCGACGAAATGCATGGCCCAAATACCACCCCCCAGACTCAAGCCGCCGCCGACAAGCCACAAACGCCTTGTCGCTGCCGTCGTGGAGGTTGCAACGTGCTGAGAGACCAACAGGGATGCGTAAGACGCGAATATCGCAACAACAACGGAGAGAATGACCAGCAGGGGATCATAGTTTCCCGTGTAAAGCAGGCTGCTTTCCGGCGGAGAAATAACAAGATGAAGAAAATTCAGCATCAAAGTGCCCGTTACACGTAATTCCAATCCCTCGACTGGACTGGAATAGTAACTCTTTGCGGTTCTGCGGGGAAGCGTTGCACTCCCACCACAGACTCCTGCGCCGTGACGTGCGCCAGACTAATGGAGAGCTGATTCCGGTTTTGGCCGAAAATGACAGCTATTTTCTGCCGCCGCACAAATTCTCGCACGGCACGCCGTCGCCATTGCCATCCAGACTCTGAATGCCGCACTGCGTCAGGTAATGCCCGGCCTCCTCGCAGGAACGCATTTCCGAACAATGCTGTTTTTTGTCGCAGTCGGACGGCATGACGGCTTGAGTTTCGGTATCAGCCGTCAAAGGGTGCTTTTCTGCAAAAGCGCCGGGATGCTGCCTGCGCCATTCTCCCGGAGGGGTCGGATTATCCAGCGCCCACAAACCGCGCCCGGCCTGTTTAGCTTCGCCCTGCAAGGCAAGCAGCACATGATTACTGTGGCGGTATGAATACTCCCACGCCATGCCGCGACGGACTTGTTCGGCATTCACATCCAGCCCGTCAACACTCAGTTTTGCGACCAGGCGGCCATATTGATCCACCGCCCGTGTGACCACGTCCACCTGTTTGCCCAGCACCATAGCGGAGAGTGAACGCTTTGAAATTTCACCGAAGGGCTGCGCCTTTTGCGAGTTGGGCGGCTTGCCGCCCATTCCTGCATGCCCCACTTCCGGCGCATCAATTTCTGCCAGCCTGATTTTCACCAGGCCGCCGCGCCTGACAAGCACGGTATCGCCATCCAGCACGACGATTACTTTGGCAGTGAATTCATGTGCTGAACCGGATTGAGCGCCCGCTCCCTGCACCATGCCGCTGGCAAGCAGCAGCGCGGCACAAATCAGCAAGCGAAAACAGCTCACAGCAATACGCTTTTGATTGCCGCCATGCACAGCAGCGCATAACCCGCCGCCAGCAGATCATCGAACATCACGCCCATGCCGCCGTGCCAGTTGCTGTCGAAATGGCGTATCGGCGGCGGCTTGACGATGTCGAAGAAACGGAATAAGGCAAAAGCCAGCAATGACCACTCCCAACCGGGCGGCGTAAAAAACAGCACCAGCAGCATCGCGACGATTTCGTCCCAGACGATACCGCCGTAATCGGCCACGCCCAGCGCGCGCCCGGTGATGTCACTCGCCCATACGCCGATGGCGAATGCCCATATCAACACAAACAGAAACAACGCATCCGACAGGCGCGGCGCAAGATACCAATAGATCGGGAAGGCGACCAGCGTGCCGAATGTGCCGGGCGCGTGACGCGCCAGCCCGCTGCCGAAGCCAAGCGCCAGAAAATGGGCGGGATGGCTGAACAAAAATCTCCAGCCCGGTACAACCTTTAATTCATCGGAAGTGGTCATAGCCGCTGCCCTCGGGATTGATCGGATTGCCCGCCGTATCGCGAACGGTGCAGCCATGCCCTGCGACGATGCGACCGATGCGGGTTAACGGCAGCGCCAGCTGTTTGCTGATGCTCAACACCTCGTCATGGCGCGACATGGGTACGGTGAAACACAATTCGTAATCATCGCCGCCGACCAGCGCGCACGAACCGAGAAGTTCGGGACAGGCTCGCAAGCCATCCGAAACCGGCAATGCCGCAAATTCGATTTCCGCACCCAGCCGTGAGGCATCGAGTATATGTCCGAGATCGGCCGACAGCCCGTCTGAAATATCGATTGCGCTGTTGGCGACGCCACACAACGCCAGACCCAGTGCCACGCGCGGTTGCGGCTGATGCAAGGCTATCGCACAAGCGGCGAACGCCACATCAGACAAGGCCGCCCTGCCCTGCAAATGCGCAAGGGCTAACGCGGCATCGCCCAGACAACCGGATACCCAGATTTCATCGCCTGCTTGCGCGCCGCTGCGCCGCAACGCCTGAACTGCCGCCACCTCGCCGAATATTGTCACGCAAAGATTGAGCGGCCCGCGCGTGGTATCGCCGCCGACCAGTTCCACGCCATGCGCCTCGGCCAACGCAAAAAATCCTGCGGAAAATTGCGCCAGCCAGGCTTCATCCGCACGAGGCAAGGATATGGCCAGCGTAGCCCAGCGCGGCACAGCACCCATCGCCGCCAGATCGGACAGATTGACCGCCAGCGTTTTATGTCCCAAAAGATAAGGGTCGGCATCGGCAAAAAAGTGCGTGCCGCATACCAGCATGTCGGAAGACACCGCCAATACCTTGCCCGGAGTCACTTGCAGCAAGGCCGCATCATCGCCCACGCCCAACAGGGTAGCGGGTGTGGGTCGGGTAAAGTAACGTCGGATCAGGTCGAATTCGGACATGGGGGGACGTGAAAGGTGAAAGGTGAAAGGTGAAAGGTGAAAAACTACCCCGCACTGTTTTCCGTTCACCTTGTCATTTGCGCGCCGCGAATTCCACCGCGCGAACCTTGGGCGCCAGCTTATCCAGCACGCCGTTGACGTACTTGTGGCCATCAGTGCCGCCAAAGGTTTTAGCCAATTCAACGGCTTCGTTGATGACGACTTTGTAAGGCACATCCAGTTGCCGGGAGAGTTCGAACGCGGCCAGCAACAGCACCGCGAATTCCACCGTACTCAGTTCATCCAGCGGACGATCCAGATGCGGGGCGAGCAATGCTTCCAGTTCGTCATGTTGCGCAATCGCACCGTGCAGCAGCTTGGCATACATGCTTTTGTCATAGCGCCCCAGATTTTTCTCGCCTTGCATGTGCTTTTCAATATCAGACGCATCACTGCCCGACACGCGCCATTGGTACACGCCTTGCAGCGCCAGTTCCCGCGCGCGGTGGCGCGGGCTTTTATACTGGGCCTTTGCGCCAGTCCCGGTTGCTGTGGTCATGCCAGGTCACGCAATAAATTGGCCATTTCAATCGCGACCAGAGCGGCTTCGCTGCCCTTGACGCTGATACGTGCAATCGCCTGCTCGTCGTTGTCCGTGGTCAGAATCGCATTGGCGACCGGCACGCCGCACGCCAGTTGCACATCGCCCACACCGCGCGCCGATTCGTTCGACACCACTTCAAAATGATAAGTGTCGCCGCGTATCACCGCACCCAGCGCGATCAGCGCGTCATATTTCTCGCTATCCGCCATGTGCAGCAGCACCAGCGAGATTTCCAGCGCGCCCGGCACAGTTGCCAGGGTGATGTCATCTTCGGCGACCCCCTGCTGCACCAGTTGCGCACGGCACGATGCCAGCAGACCTTCACACACCTCGGGGTTAAAACGACTTTGTACGATACCGATACGCAGCCCCTTGCCGTCCAGATTTTTTTCGATTTCTTTCATTGTCCTGCTCCTTTATTCGTGGCTGGCGTAGCCTACCACTTCCAAACCAAAACCGGCCATGCTCGGCATCTTGTGTGGCGTTGCCAGCAGGCGCATCTTGCCCACATTCAGATCACGCAATATCTGCGCGCCGATACCGTAGCTGCGCGGGTCCCACTGACCGGTTTGCTGGCTCGCTGCATCCTTCGTTGCGCGCGCCAACAAATCCTGCGCTGTTTCGCCTCTATGCAGCAACACCAGCACACCGGCTGTTGCCTGAGCCATTTTCTGCAAGGCTTCATGCGCGCTGGTCGAATGCCCGGGAGATTTCTGTTCGAGAAAGTCCATTACCGACAACGGTTCGTGAACCCGCACTAGCGTTTCAACATATTGATTAATATCACCTTTTATCAATGCAAGATGGGTGCGCTGGGTAGTCTTGTCCACATAGGTCGCCAGATCGAACTCGCCATAAGCAGTTTGTATCTTGCGCAGCGCCACGCGTTCGACCAGCTTTTCGTGCTGACTGCGGTGTTCGATCAGATCGGCGATAGTGCCGATCTTGAGATTGTGCAACTTGGCATACTCGATCAGATCCGGCAGGCGCGCCATCTCGCCGTCATCCTTGAGTATCTCGCAAATCACTGAAGCCGGCATCAATCCGGCCAGTTGCGCCAGATCGCAGCCCGCTTCGGTATGCCCGGCGCGCACCAGCACGCCACCATCCTTCGCGCGCAACGGAAAGATATGACCGGGCTGCACGATGTCGGCAGGCTTGGCATGTTTGTCCGCCGCAGCCAGCACAGTACGCGCGCGGTCTGCCGCCGAAATACCGGTAGTTACCCCGGTTGCAGCCTCAATGGAAATGGTGAAATTGGTCGCCAGTTGCAGCCCGTTTTCGCGCACCATCAACGGCAAATCAATCTGACGGCAATGCGCCTCGGTTAGCGTCAGACAGATCAGCCCGCGCGCGTGACGCGCCATGAAGTTAATTTTCTCAGGTGTGGCGAATTCCGCCGCAAAGACGATATCGCCCTCATTCTCGCGATCTTCCTCATCCACCAGAATGACCATATTACCCAATCGAATCTCTTCGATGATTTCCTGTATCGGTGAAATTCCTGTCATGCAAAACCTCTATAATTACCGGACGGCATAAGCGCACGCCCAAAGAGCCGCGATTCTACCATTTCACCCCAAGACGGTTTGGGCTAAATTATGAAGAAAGGGTAAGTCTAACGGCACGCATACGCCGATACCAAACGAACGCTTTGGGTAACACCGCATTATCAAAACGAATCTGCTATCACCGCATTTGCGGTAGAATTCGCCAGATTCAGCAAGCACAAGGAGACCTGCATGAACCATCCCATCACACTGCCAACGGCCTTGCTCAAGCGGCTTGAGAAAATCTCCGCTGCCTCGCGCACTAAACCTGATGCGCTGGTCAAAAGTGCCATTGCTGACAGGCTCGACTACGAGGAGTGGCTGCTCAAAAAGATTGATGCCGGACTCGCCGATGCCAAGTCTGGTCGCGTATGGACTCGTGAAGAAACGCTGGAAAAACTAGGGATGCTTCGGCATGACCACGCCAAAGCGGCTTGAATTTTCACATAACTCGGTGGCCGACATGGCAGCCATCAAGCAATATATCGCCGCCGACAACCCAATCGCTGCTGAGCAGGTCGTCACCTATATTATCGCAACCGCCGACTCGTTATCCGCTTTCCCGCTGCTGGGTCGCATGGGAAGAAAAGCCGGGACACGCGAGCTTGTAGTTCCTCAATATCCCTATCTGCTTGTGTATCGGCTAACCGCATCGAAAGTCACTATTCTGACCGTCGCTCATCAATCCAGAAAACACCGTTAAGCGATAATCAACTATGCCATCAGAGTACAATTCTCACGGCGATTTTCAATGCCATAAAGCTGATACTCACGACGGATAGCTGTGTGCCATTACCGGATAGTGAGGGCTTGGAATTCCAATCCATAAGGCAGCTATTCGACTCCCCCGAATTTTTCTCACTTCTCGGCAATTCTCTGAGTTATTCCCAATTTAATGGCTTGTCATTTGGTAGCTTATAAGCTACATTATTTTCTATGATTGAAATTTTTCGATACCAAACTGAAGAGGGTAAAGAGCCTTTAACCGAATGGTTTCAATCTTTGCGCGACAAGCAGGCACAAGCCAAGTTTCGAATGAGGCTTAAACGTCTGGAGTTGGGCAATTTTGGTGATTGTGATCCCGTGGGTGAAGGCGTACAGGAATTACGAGAACATCTTGGTGCAGGTTATCGGGTTTACTTTGGTCGTCATGGTCAGACGGTTGTCATTTTGCTGTGTGGTGGTTCCAAAAAAACGCAGCCGGCCGACATCAAAACAGCCAAGCAGTATTGGGAAGATTGGAAACGGAGACAAGTATGAACAAAAAAATCAATGCGGCGGTCTCACATCATGATCGCGAAATTGCTGAGTTGCGCGCGGATCGTGAACTGGCCGTTCAATACATGAAAGCCGCCATGGAGTCGCTAGACAATCCTGATGATCGTGCTGCCGGACTACTCGCGCTGCGCACGGTCGCGGAAGCTTATGGCGGGCTGGGCGCGGTTGCTGCTGACGCGGGCATCAGCCGGGAGACGCTTTATCGCACGCTGTCAGCTAAAGGGAATCCGACCCTGAAAACATTACTGGCGGTATTGAAGGCCGTCGGCATGAAACTTTCAGTTGAATCGGAGCATCCTGCCACGACATAAGTTATCCGCTATTTTCGCAGTGGCACACAGCGGTCACGGGGTCACGGGGTCACGGGGTCAAGTCTTGCATTAACGCACTTCGGAGTGCATTATTCGACCGTGAGCGGAACGATTAAAAATTTTGAGCACGCAATAAAAACGTGATACTGCAATGCAAGACCTGACCCCATTCACCAAGCAGTCGTGCCTGCGGTCGTGCCACTGTGAACGCCACTCGCTGTGATAAACTACAAACTGTCAGCATCTACCGCATTGGAGGTCAGCGTGAGCACTCACCTAGAAGTCCTGGAAGCCGAAGTCTTGCAGTTACCCCCTGTTGAACGATCGCACCTGCTTGAGCGACTAATCACCAGCCTTGATTCAGACCCCGAAGTCGAGGAAGCTTGGGAGCGAGAAGCCGATCGCAGGGAGGCCGAATTGGAATCCGGGTCGATCTCGGCAGTTTCAGGGCAGGAAACCATCGCCCGGCTTCGAGCAAGACTTACGCGATGACCTACTCGCTCCACCCTGGAGCGGAGCATGATATTGCCAGCGCTCTGGATTTTTACAAAGAACAAGCTGGCCTTGTGGTTGCTAAACGTTTTCTCGAAGAATTTGAACGCGTCGCCAAGCTCCTGGTTGAATATCCCGATCTTGGAACGCCAACGACGAGAGGGCGACGGACATTCCCGCTGAAGGTTTTTCCGTACTCGGTCGTATACCGAAATCTCGAAAGCAGCATTCGAATCCTAATCGTGCGCCATCAACACAGGAAGCCCAGCTACGCTGGCGGTAGGCGATAAGTACGATGCCCAACCCGACATTCAACCCGGACTCCGAAAAGATCGCAAGGGTCTTCCCCGACATCATTGGCGCTAAAGCACCTAATGCTGGCGTGAAAGCACGGAGCCGGTTAATTTTACGTTAACAATAGACGCCTGTGTCATATACAAGCGATAGTCAATGACTTCTTTGTCTCGACACCAGCCCGTCAAGATTGCTAAATGCCTGCCAGAATGCGGATAGTCAAAGGCGCTCAAGCGGAATTTGTTTATGCGCGTGACAAGACAAATTCGCCGCCTTTTTGGGATAACCTCAACAGCCGAATTAGCCCTTGTCCGCCGTCATCATGCGTTCTACATAGCGGGCGATCAGGTCGATCTCAAGATTAACCTTTGCGCCCGGCTTCAGTTCATTCAAGGTCGTGACTTCCAGCGTGTGCGGGATCAGGTTCACCTCAAATTCCGACCCGGCGACATGATTCACGGTCAGGCTCACGCCGTTGATGGTGATCGAGCCTTTCATTGCGATGAATTTAGCCAGTGCATGAGGCGCGCGTACCACCAGTCGCCAGCTTTCGCCAATGTCGTTAAACGCCACCACCTCGCCCACGCCATCCACATGACCGCTGACCAGATGCCCGCCCAAACGGTCCGACAACCGCAAGGCTTTTTCCAGATTAACATGCCCGCCCTGATACTCAAGACCAACCGTGCAGTTTAGCGTTTCACGCGAAACGTCCACGGTAAAAGCGCGGCCCTCAATTTTCACCACGGTAAGACACACCCCATTCACCGCAATGCTGTCGCCTATCTGCACGTCGTCCATGCCCAACACTTCGCCCGTCACCGAGAGCCGCAATCCGCCCTCGCGATCATCCGCACGGGTAATGATGCCGACATCGGCAATGATTCCACTAAACATTTTTAGCCCCTTATGTTCGGACGAATAAATTCGCCCCTACCTGTTTGCAACACGCGCCGTAATGCGCAGATCACGCCCGACTTGACGCACATCCTGCCACTCAAGCTGAACGCGCTGAGCCAGACTGGTCAGTTTGCCCAGCTGTGCCATGCCTTGCGCCGCATCGCCCAACAATTGGGGAGCGAGGTACAGCAACAGTTCATCAACCAGACCCTCGCGCAACAAGCTGCCATTCAGAATACCGCCTGCCTCCACTAACACCTCATTGCAACCGCGCAGCGCCAGATCATGCAACACGGCGTTTAAATCCACCCGCCCGTAGCCGTCCGGCAGCATCACCACCGTCGCACCCAGGTCTTGCAATAAAGCCCTCTTCCGTTCATTGTCCAGCGCGCCATAAATCAATGTGCCCCCGCTTTGCAGGATGCGTGCATCAGGCGAAATGCGCAACTGACTGTCCAGCACCACGCGCAGCGGTTGCCTGTCAGTGTGAACATCGCGTACATTCAGTTGCGCGTCATCCGCCAGAACGGTATTGATGCCAGTCAGCACCGCGCAGGAACGCGCCCGCCAATGCTGCACATCCAGCCGGGCCTCAGCGCCGGTAATCCACTGACTGACCCCGTTTGCCAACGCGGTGCGCCCGTCCAGACTCATACCTGTCTTGCAGCGTACCCAGGGCGTACCGCGCGTCATACGGGCAACGAAGCCCACATTCAAGGCGCGCGCCGCTGCTTCCATCAGGCCAACTTCGACTGCTATGCCAGCCTCGCGCAATTTGGCCACGCCCTTGCCGGAGACCTGCGGATTCGGATCCGTCATCGCCACCACCACCCGCGCCACGCCGGACGCTATCAGCGCATCGGCACAGGGCGGCGTCCTGCCTTGATGACTGCAAGGCTCCAGCGTGACGTAAGCCGTAGCACCGCGCGCGGCCTCATTCGCCTCACGCAAGGCATACACCTCGGCGTGCGGCTCACCGGTTTTTTGGTGCCAGCCGCTGCCAACTGCTTTTCCATCCCGCACCAGCACACAACCGACACGCGGATTCGGGCTGGTACTATAAAGTCCGCGTTCGGCCAGTCGCAGCGCCTGAGCCATCCACAGACTGTCTTCAGGACTGAACATCACTCCGGCGTCTTGCTGGCGCGCCGGTCACGCACGGCTTTGACTGCATCGGCAAAATCACCGACGTCCTGAAAACTCTTATAGACCGAGGCAAAGCGAATGTAAGCAACCTTGTCGAGCTTCAATAATTCCTGCATCACCATCTCGCCGACGTGACGCGAATCGACTTCCCGTTCGCCCAGCGCAAACAACTGGTGAGTGACGCGATCAATTGCCGCATCCACCATTTCGGTTGAAACCGGCCGCTTGTGCAAGGCGCGCTTAAAACTGGTGCGCAGCTTTTCCGCATCGAACTCGCTGCGCGTGCCGTTCTGCTTGACCACCTGCGGCATGCGCAACTCCACCGTTTCATAGGTGGTAAAGCGTTTGTCACACGACACGCAGCGGCGACGGCGACGGATACTGTCGCCCTCCTCGCTCTCGCGGGTATCCACCACCTGGGTTTCGTGACCTTTACAGAAGGGACATTTCATATAAAAGCTGGGAAGGGTAAAGGGAGAAGGGTAGGCGGCAAAGGGTAAAGCGCGGAAAATCGCCGTTACCCTTCCCTCTTCCCTTATTAGGCTCCGTACACCGGGAACCTGGCGGTCAGTTTCTTCACTTCGCCGACGACGCGTGCAATCACTGCTTCGTCAGTTGGTGCATCCAGCACATCGGCGATCAGGTGAGCCAATTGTTCCGCTTCCAGTTCCTGAAAGCCGCGCGTGGTCATTGCCGGGCTACCGATGCGGATGCCGGAAGTAACGAACGGTTTTTGCGGGTCATTCGGAATAGCGTTCTTATTGACGGTAATGTGCGCGCGGCCCAGAGCAGCTTCAGCATCCTTGCCCGTCAGATTTTTGGCTTGCAGATCGACCAGAAACACATGGCTGTCGGTGCGGCCGGAGACGATACGCAAGCCGCGTTCCTTCAACACACGCGTCATCACGCGGGCATTTTCAACCACCTGGCGCTGATAAACCTTGAATTCAGGGCTGGCCGCTTCCTTGAAGGCAATCGCCTTGGCGGCGATCACGTGCATCAGCGGGCCGCCTTGCAAGGCCGGGAAAATCGCCGAATTCAGCGCCTTCTCATGTTCGGCTTTTGCCAGAATCAGGCCGCCGCGCGGGCCGCGCAAGGTTTTGTGCGTGGTGGTGGTGACGAAATCGGCGATACCAACGGGAGAAGGATAAACACCTGCCGCGATCAATCCGGCGTAATGCGCCATATCGACAAACAGATACGCGCCTACGCTGTCGGCAATCGCGCGGAAACGCTTCCAGTCAATCACCAGCGCATAAGCGGACGCACCGGCCACGATCATCTTTGGCTTGTGTTCCAGCGCGAGTGCTTGCACCTGATCGTAGTCAATTTCTTCCTGGTCATTCAGTCCGTACTGGATGGCGTTATATAGCTTGCCGCTGATATTCACCGAGGCGCCGTGGGTCAGATGACCGCCGTGCGCCAGCGACATACCCAGAATGGTGTCGCCCGGTTTCAATACAGAAACATAAACCGCCTGATTGGCCTGCGAGCCGGAATGCGGCTGCACGTTGGCATATTCCGCGCCAAACAACGCTTTCGCGCGATCAATCGCCAGTTGCTCGGCCACGTCGACATATTCGCAGCCGCCGTAATAACGCTTGCCCGGATAACCTTCGGCGTATTTATTGGTCAGTTTGGTGCCCTGCGCTTCCATCACTGCACAGCTGGTGTAATTTTCAGAAGCGATCAGTTCGATGTGATCTTCCTGACGCTGGTTTTCATTCTGAATCGCGACCCACAATTCGGGATCCGTGACGGCAATGGTGTTTTTGCTGGAGAACATGGCGAATATTCCTGATTAAAATTTGAAAGTCGCGAATTCTACCATGCAGGCGTGAAATGCCGGTAATGCGATGCCGACTGAACGCTTGCGGCGACACGGGAAAAGTTGTGGCGGAACGCCCCGCAAGGGGGCTTCCGCCCTACGCATATTCAAAAATTATCAAATAAAATCAACTACCTGCAATCGTCATATCCTCGACCAGTATCGAGCCGCACTGGCGCGAGCCTTGTACCAGAACGTCACTGCCGACGGCGACGATGTTGCGATACATGTCTTTGAGATTCCCCGCGATGGTCACCTCATGCACCGGATATTGAATCTCGCCGTTTTCCACCCAGAATCCCGCCGCGCCGCGCGAATAATCGCCGGTAATGGAGTTGACGCCCTGACCTAACAATTCGGTCACCAGCATGCCGCGATTCAGGGTCTTGAGCAAACCGGCCAAACTCAGATCGGCAGATGCGCCGCCTGACGGCTGCAAAATCAGGTTGTGGTTTCCGCCCGCATTGCCGGTGGTGCGTAACCCCAGTTTGCGCGCCGAATAGCTGCCCAGGAAATAGCCGCGCAACACGCCGTTTTCGACGATGTTGCGGCGTTGGGTTTTCACCCCTTCGTCATCGAAGGCGCCGGAAGCCAGGCCTCTGCGGATGTCCGGTATATCGGCCAGATTGATATGGGATGCAAAAACCGGCTGATCGAGCTGATCGAGCAAAAAGGACGATTTCCGATACAGACTGCCGCCGCTCACCGCGCCGACAAAATGCCCCAACAGACTGCTGGCTATCGATGCCTCGAACAACACCGGGACTTGCATCGTCGCGATCTGCCGCGCACCCAGGCGTCGCACCGTGCGTTCAGCGGCGATACGCCCCACCTGTTGCGCCGTCAGCAAGTCTCCCGCGTGGCGTGCCACGCTGTACCAGTAATCTCGCTCCATCGCATCGTCCTGCTCCGCAATCACCGAGCAGCTCAGACTATGGCGCGAAGTCGGATAACTACCGACAAAGCCCAGGCTATTGGCCAGCACGAACTGCGCCTCGTGCACGTTCACCGTCGCACCTTCCGAATTATGGATGCGCTCATCCGCCTCCAGCGCGGATTGTTCACATTCCTGAGCCAGCGCGATGGCCTCATCCACCGACAAATCCCAGGGATGATACAAATCCAGATCGGGGAATTCACGCGCCAGACTGTCTTGTTCCGGCAATCCCGAACAATCGTCTTTTGCGGTGTAGCGCGCGATAGACAAGGCAGCGTCCACCGTGTCGCGCACCGCTTGCGGAGAAAAGTCGGAGGTGCTGGCATTACCGCGTTGCTGACCGAGATAAACCGTGATCCCCAAACCTTTGTCGCGGTTGTATTCGATAGTCTCCACCTCGCCCTGGCGCACCGTGACGGCTTGCCCGAAACCTTCGGAAACCTCAGCGGAAGCCGCCGTCGCTCCCCGCCGTTTGGCGTAATCCAGCATGTCTTGCGCGATATTTCGCAAACTGTCAGCCGAGTTGGAAAACCGATCCTGAACCGGAGAGGACTGCGCTGACGAGACGTTTTTGTTCATAACTTAGAGCGGCAAAATGGCGAAAGGCGCTATCATAGCAGCATCCAATAGCCACACTGCACACCATGAACCCGCACGACAATTCAGAAGACCAGAAAAACCCTACCTATAACAAAGAGTTAGACTCTGTTCATTCGGATGAACAGGCTGAAATCCAGGACAACCCGGACGATCAGGAGGACTGGATTGACGAGGACGAGCAGGATGGCCTTGACGAAGAAGAGCAGGACGAGGATCAAGAAGAAGATCGGGATGATGAGGCGTCTGCGCCCGCCAAACCACAAGGACGCGGCCTGCGCAGCCTGCCCGTCGTCGAGGAAGAAGAACTGCCGCCCAGCAAGACCAAAATCAAGAAGCAGATGCACGAATTGCGGGATCTGGGAGAGGAACTGACAGAACTGGGAAAAGACCAGCTCGCACAACTCGACATCCCGGAGACCTTGCGCGATGCGATACGCGAGATGCACCGCATGAAAACATTCGGCGCAAAACGTCGCCAGATACAATATATCGGCAAACTGATGCGCGACATTGATCCTGCGCCCATTCTTGCCAAACTGGACACCTGGAAAGGCGTTTCAAAACAACATATCGGCTATATGCACCAGCTGGAACGCTGGCGCGAACGTCTGCTGGAAGGCGATGCAGCGCTCACGGAACTGTTGACCGCCTACCCGGAAACCGACGTGCAACGCCTGCGCACCCTGATACGCAATACGCTGAAAGAGCGGGAAGCGGGCAAACCCGCCAAAAATTTCCGCGAGCTGTTTCAGGTGCTGCGCGAGACCATCCCGGAACCGAAATAACTGAGAAGGGGGAAGAGGGAAAACCGCTGAGCCGCAGTTACCCTTCTCCCTTCCCTCTTAATGCCCCTTGGCCAGTTCCGGGTGTTTCTCGACCACCATTCGATTCAATATTTCCATCACATCGGCACTGCTGGCTTCAGACCCCGCCATCGCGGCAATCATTTCCGCCTGAACTTTATCGTCGTACTCCCAACCCGCATCGAGCAAGGACACCGCCCTGTGCACACCGGCATGTACCTGGCTATGCGGCTGAAGCAGCGTGCGATAGGATGGCAAATCACCAAACACCTCTTTGCCCACCGCCTCATACCATTTGCCCAGACGGCAATTATGGTGATCAACGCCAATCGCCTTGCGTAAATCGTTGTCCTCGGGATCGTTGATCAGCGCGTAAGCACGTTGTTTGTAAATCACATGATCCACCTTGATCAGCGAGGCAAAACTCAAATCCTGCGCATAGTGCGCGCTGCTCAGCGTAATCTTTGCCGATTGATAGAATTTGCCGAATTTCTCCTCCAGACGCGTAATCACACCCTGCGATGCCTGGGCAAGCTCGTGCATTTCCTCTGAATCCGCCAGCATCTTGGTCGCCTCGCCCTGCAACATCTGCATCACGCGCCCGATGGATTCAGAAGCATTTTTGGTATTTTCGGCGAGTTTGCGCACTTCATCCGCCACCACTGCAAAACCACGCCCCGCCTCACCGGCACGCGCCGCCTCGATTGCCGCATTCAACGCCAACAGGTTGGTCTGATCGGCAATCGAAGTAATCAAGCCGACCGCCTTGTTGATTTCAGCGCTGCGCGCATTCAGTTGAGCGATGGCCGTATTGGCACTTTCGACGCGTTCCGTGATACCTGAAAGTCGCGCCACTACGTCCTTGACCGAGGCCTGACTGGCTTCCGCGTCCTCGCTGGTGCGCCGCGCCAACTTGGCGAGCGCTTCCATGTTATCGGTGATGATTTTCAGGTCTTGCTGATTGGAAGCCAGGTTGCCCAACAGATTTCGGGTATTCAAATGGTGCGCCTTGGACAGAAGATTATTGAGCATCGCGCCCTTCTTCTGCCCCGCCATCCCATCCAGCAAAATATTCTGGTTGGACAAGCCCTTCTTGAATCCGCCGCGCATCCCGCCGCTCATCGCGACACGACTAAAATTCCCGGCCAGATTGGCGCGAAAACTGGTTTCCTGCTCGCGGAAGAATGCACCGAGCTGGTCCAGCATATCGTTCACGTTCCAGCACAACATGCCAATTTCATCTTTATCCGAAACCCCGGTAATGCGCTGGTTAAAACCACCTTGTGCAACATTCTTGATCACGGCATTCAGCGGCCCGAGCGGCGCCAGCCAGCGCTTTACCAGCCATTGCCCCAGCGCGGAAACCGCAATGCCCACCACCAGGAATATCAGCATAAAAATTTCCACGCCATGCAGCGCGAAGCTGGTCAGAATAATGGTCAAAGTCCCGAAAGAAAATGACCAGAGCAATGCGGAGAACCTAGATTGCAAGGATAAGTTCATCATAGCTGAGCCCCTTTTCGGCCAATACATCAACAAGCAATTGGGTGGAGGCGGCAATGGCGTTCGCTGCTCCGGCTTTTTTTTCCGCATCCAGCATGGCGGCATACAGGCCCGTTACGACCTGAATCCCGCTTATCCTGGGTTTGCGGCGTATCGAAAAATAGCCCGTGACGTTTCCGCCCGGATCGAAAGTGGGCGTCACGTTGGTAAACACCCAATAAAACCCGCCGTCCTTGGACATATTCTTGACGTAGGCAAAACACTCCTGGCCCCCCTGGATTTTGTCCCAAAGCAGCTTGAACACGCCGCGCGGCATGTCTGGATGACGGATGATATTGTGTTGCGAGCCGATCAGCTCGCTCTCGTCATAGCCGGAAAACTCAATGAATATCCGGTTCCCGTAAGTGATACGGCCTTTGAGATCCGTCATGGAAACGATAAAATCGTCCTCACGCATCACTCTTTCAATCGTTGTAGGTGTTATTGATCTTTTCATTTAACCCTCCCCTGCCCTATATTCCACGCCACTGATTGCTTTCATTCCCATTTATGCGACTATCGGCAAAATATTGAGAACCTTTAGTTTTCATTCAGGCTTGCACAGTAACGGCTGACTCAAACAATCAAAGCAACGAACAGGAGCAAAACATGACCGCAATTCTTTCGCATATCGCCCTCGAATCCGGCAAGCAGCCACAACACAGCATCATTTGGCTGCATGGTCTGGGCGCAGACGGCCAGGACTTTGTGCCCATGGTTGATGAATTAAAACTGCCTGTGGCAGTGCGTTACATCTTTCCGCATGCGCCAAAACGCCCGGTAACCATTAACGGCGGGTTTGTCATGCGCGCCTGGTACGACATCGCCAGCGATAAAATTGACGCGCAACCAGACATTGCCGGCATACGGGCATCGCAAGCGGATGTCGAGGCGCTCATCGCCAGGGAAGTCGCGCGCGGCATCCTGCCGCAGCATATTTTTCTGGCCGGATTTTCCCAGGGCGGCGCAATCGCACTCCAGACTGCGTTGCGCCAGAGCGTGCCGCTGGCCGGCGTGCTGGCGCTCTCGACTTATTTGCCGATGGCTGAAACCCTGGATGCCGAAGCCTCGACAAGCTCACGGCAAACGCCCATCTTCATGGCGCACGGACGCAACGATACCGTCGTACCGTGTAGCCTGGGTGTCGCCTCAAGAGAAAATTTGCTGGCGCAAGGCTACGCCGTTGCATGGCATGAATACGCCATGCAACACTCGGTCAACGAAAGGGAATTACGCGACATCGAGGCATGGCTTAAAAACAGGATCGAAGGACTAGGGACTGAGGGCTGAGTCCTCATCCTGATTCTAAAATTCGTATTCGACCTGCATCCTGAAGGTATGATTGGGCGCGGCGCTGCTTGCACTCATTAACCAGGCGGCGTTGTACTTGACGCCGGGCGCAAATTTGCCAAATAGCGCAGGGCCGATACGGTGTATCTGCTGGTTCTGTTTGTACCAGCTATCCCATTTTCCCATCTCCCCCAAACCTTGCAGGCCGAATTCCAGGGTGGGTTGCCAGCGGTATTTGGCTTGCCATTGGTAGCCGAGGTTAGTGCTGAATGGAACACCGTTTTCATCCGCCATGCCGAATGCGCGTTCAAAAAGCAGATTCCCGTTCAAGCGGAATTTACCGAAGTCTGTCTGCAACAAGGGGCCAAACCTGATTTCCCACGGCGCCTTGCCGCTTAACGGCGCTTCCAGTTCGGTGATAAAACCAATCTCCACCGGGTATTTTCCGGTTTCGGTGAGCTGAAACTTGTTTTCCCATTCAGCCAGGGTCAAGTCCTGATTCCCGTTGCGTTCCTGTTTCAGAATAGCCTCGGTAAACCAATATTCCGTGGCGCCATAACCCAAACCCAGGCTGCTTACCTGCCTGAACGCGCCATCCTGCTGCCTGGCGGAGCCGTACTTGAAATCAATTTCACGCTCGCCATAATCCACGACGGGGGTATAGATATAATCTGCCGGGCCGGCGTAGGCAAGATTGATGACAGCAAGACAAAAGAATGTTGCAGGATATTTACAGCTCATTTAAACAGCTCCCGTTGTTGATTGAGAATGCAAACGATAATCGTTCTCATTTGCGATTGCAAGCAATTTCAGGCATGATTGAAAAAAATCATCAGGAGGCGTTGACATGAACCAACCGGAACATCTGAAAAATGTCGGGCTGAAATCCACGCTGCCACGACTCAAGGTCTTGAGCCTGTTTGAATCAGCTACGGAACGCCACATGAGCGCGGAGGATGTGTACAAGTTGTTGCTGGCAAGCGGCGATGACGTGGGACTGGCCACGGTTTACCGCGTGCTGACCCAGTTCGAACAGGCCGGCTTGCTGGTGCGTCACTACTTCGAGGGCGGCAAGTCGGTGTTCGAACTCAATCAGGGCAAGCACCATGACCATATCGTGTGTCTGCAATGCGGTCATGTCGAGGAATTTTACGATGCGGCCATCGAAACGCGCCAGGAAAAAGTCGCCGCCGAGCGCGGTTTCAGCATCCGTGATCACTCGCTCCATATTTATGCGGATTGCACCAAAAAACAGTGTCCTCACAAGAGCTAAGCGTCCATACGCTGATCCCGCTTATGATTCCCTGGTTAACCGAAAACACCCCGTTCCCGCCCGTAACACAGGCTCTGAGCGAACCCAACGGCCTGTTGGCCGCCAGTGGCGAACTGACACCCGAACGCTTGCTGGCGGCTTATCGTCATGGCATTTTTCCGTGGTTCAGCCCCGGCGATCCTGTGCTCTGGTGGAGTCCCGATCCGCGCATGGTGCTATTCCCGGATGAATTCAAACGATCCGACTCGCTCACCAAAATTTTGCGCAACGGCGCCTTTGAGGTGCGCACCGATACCGCCTTCGAACAGGTGATGCGCGCCTGCGCCGCGCCGCGCGGCGAACAGCCCGGCACCTGGATAGACGAACAGATGATTGCCGCCTATTGCGCGCTGCACCAATCAGGCTATGCACATTCCGTGGAAACCTGGCTGGATGGCAAACTGGTCGGCGGCTTATATGGCGTGGCTATCGGGCGGATGTTCTATGGCGAATCCATGTTCAGTCAGGTGAGCAACGCCTCGAAAATAGCCCTGGCCCGCCTTGCCATGCAACCTGAACACAAGCGGTTCGGCATGATCGATTGCCAGATGCACACACCGCATCTGGCCTCACTGGGTGCGCGCCTAATGCCGCGCGCCGAATTTGTTGCCCGACTGAAAGAATTGGTAAACTGCGCTCCTGTCACCCTCGCTCCTGAATCCTTCACGCAACAACCTGGGGCGCAGCCCCTTCATTCAGGAGCAGGAGATTCATCTCCGCAGCTCCTTAGTTGTGCGGGGAATATCCCTGCGGTCTGAATCCACAAAATGAGTTCACTTAACGACATTCCCATTTCCGCGCTGCATTTTTATCTGAGCGCACCCTATCCGTGCAGTTATTTGCCGGAATTGCAGGCGCGCTCACAGGTCGCCACGCCCTCTTTTCTGATTAACACGCCGTTGTATTCTCAATTGGTCAGGCACGGCTTCCGGCGCAGCGGAAGCTACGTTTACCGGCCACGCTGCGACGACTGTGATGCCTGCGTGCAGCTGCGCGTGCAGGCAAAACAGTTCACAGCGAATCGCTCACAACGCCGTGCCTGGACGCAACACGCGCAACTCAAGGCCACGCTGCACCCGTTGCAGGACAAGGCTGAATATTACGATCTGTATCAACGCTATCAGCGCGCTCGCCACCCTGAAGGGGGCATGGACAATGACGATTACGACTCTTATCAAAGTTTTTTATTGCAAAGCCATCTCGATACACTGCTGGTAGAATTCCGCGATCAGGGCGTGCTGCGCATGGTCAGCGTGATTGATCTGCTCGGCGACGGTTTGTCCTCCGTGTACACTTTTTACGAGCCGGATTTACCGCATGCACGTTTCGGTGTGTACAACGTGCTGTGGCAAATCGAACTGTGCCGCAAACTCAACCTGGATTTTGTTTACCTGGGTTACTGGATAAAAAATAGTCGCAAGATGTCCTATAAAACCCGCTACCAGCCTGCGCAAGGCCTGCAAGATGGCCTTTGGCGGGCACTCGATACAAGCGGTGAATGGCGAGTGGAGCGTTAACCTTCTGCGCCTCAAAATTAAAACGATCCACATCTTGCATAGGCAAGTAAACAGGAAAATAACATGAAAACACGACTGGGAATTTTTATAGCCGCCCTGCTGCTCTTGCCGCTGGCAGGATTTGCCTTGAGCGGTGCGGAGTGGGACGATCTCGACACGGGCACAGCCTCCAACAAGATCCACATCGGGGCGACCATCACCTGCATTTTCATGCTGATCAGCTATTTGCTGCTCGTCAACAAACTGGTCAAAATCAGCACCGGCAACAGCCCTCTTGCGAAACAGCTCAAATACTATTTGTCGCTGGGCGCGGCGAGTATCGTGTTCAGCTGGTTGCTGGTTTACCTGAATCTGTACACGGACAGCTGGTCAACTGAACAAAACGGCTCCGGGGTCTTGTTCTCTATCCTGTTCGCGCTGCTGGCACCCGCCGTACTGATTACCCGCGCTTTGCTCGGATCATTTCAGGGGTTGCTGAAATTTCTGGCGCGCGGCATTCCCTTGCCCGCAATCGCCGACGAAATGAACGAAACGCTGGCATTCGGCCTGATCGCCGTTGCCATCACAGGCTTGCTGGGCGGCGCAGCCTGGCCCGCTTACCTGTTCTGGCTGATGTGGCCGGCGCCTTTACTGCTGTTGGTCGCGCTGCAACTGCTGTGGCACGAAAGCACCCTCTTTACCGGTTTGAAATCCGGCGACTGGGGACGCCTGATCTGTACCGCACTGGCCGGGCTAATCGTAGGCAACCTTGTCAGCTACACCTATCAAGCTGCCGATGGCAGTCTGATCAGCAACCTGCCCCACCCGCTGTTCACGCAAGCAGGCTTCGCCCTGTTTGGGCTGCTGTGCCTGCAACTGGGCGACGTTATCGCCGAAAACTGGCGCGGCAAATCGCGCACCACGCACTTTCAGCAAAAGAAAAAATTCCCGATTCCGGTTGTCGTGAAAAAATAGCTAAAAACAGACGTAAGTAGCCAGTCGTTAGTTGAAAAGCAAAAGACTAAAACCTGTATCCAATCGCCGCCAATGAAAGTTTAACAATGTATTCTCTGCTCCGCCCCGTACTGTTCCGGCTTGACCCGGAAACCGCTCACCAGCTCACCTTAAATAGCCTGAATGCAGCATATGCATTGGGTATGAGCGCGCTTTTAACCCCGACCATCCCGGACGATCCGCGCACCGTGATGGGGCTGACCTTCCCCAATCCGGTCGGCCTGGCGGCGGGTCTGGACAAGAACGGCGATTGCATCAATGGCCTTGCGGCGCTCGGTTTCGGCTTTATCGAAATCGGCACCATCACGCCGCTGCCGCAACCGGGCAACCCCAAACCGCGCCTGTTCCGCCTGCCCCAGGCGCAGGGAATCATCAACCGCATGGGTTTCAACAACGAGGGCGTGGATGCGCTGATTCGTAACGTGCAAAATGCTGATTACAAAGGAATATTAGGCATAAACATCGGCAAGAACGCCGCAACGCCCATCGAAAATGCCGCCGACGACTATCTGATTTGCCTGCGCAAAGTGTATGCACACGCCAGCTATATCACCGTCAACATTTCCTCGCCCAACACCAAAAATCTGCGCCAGTTGCAGGATGAAGCGGCGCTGAATGATCTGCTCGCACAACTCAAGGCCGAGCAGCAAAAGCTGGCCGACCTGCATGGCAAATATGTCCCCATCGCCTTGAAAATCGCGCCTGACATGGAAGGCGAACAGATCGAACAAATCGCCCGCCTGCTAATGCAGCATGGCATCGACGGCGTGATCGCCACCAACACCACGCTGTCACGCGAGGGCGTGGAGAACCTGCCGCACGGCAATGAAACCGGCGGCTTGAGCGGCGCGCCGGTGCGCGACAAATCCACCGCTGTAATCCGCCAGCTTGCCGCCCGTTTGCAGGGTGCGCTGCCCGTCATCGGCGTGGGCGGCATACTGAACGGCGCGGATGCCGCAGAAAAAATCAAGGCAGGCGCTGCGCTGGTGCAAATTTACAGCGGACTGATTTATCGCGGCCCGGCATTAATCAGCGAATGCTGCGCGACGATTCGCTCCGTTCAGGGTAAAACTCGCGCAGCAAACTGCACGCTAATAACCTGACAACATATAGATATTCCGACAAAGCAGTTGAAGCCGACCATGAATAATCGGATAATCCGCCACACTTTTTGAGAGCGTAACAATGACTGAATATCTGCTGATCCTGGTTGGCGCGGTGTTTGTAAACAACATCGTGATGGTCAAGATTCTCGGCTTATGCCCGTTCATGGGGGTTTCCAAGAAGCTGGAGGCCGCCATCGGCATGGGCGCAGCCACCACTTTCGTGCTGACGCTGGCCTCCGGCAGCAGCTACCTGATCAGCCAATATCTGCTCGGCCCGGATCTGGCCTATCTCACTACGCTGTCCTTCATTGTGGTAATCGCCGGCATCGTGCAATTCACCGAAATGATTATTCAAAAGACCAGCCCGGAGTTGTATCAGGTGCTGGGCATCTATCTGCCGCTGATTACCACCAACTGTGCGGTGCTGGGCATACCGTTGCTCAACGTGCAGGCCAAACACAATTTCATGGAATCGCTGATTTTCGGCATGGGCGGCGCACTCGGCTTCACGCTGGTGATGATCCTGTTTGCCGGATTGCGTGAACGCATGGAAGGCGCGGATATTCCGGGTATATTCAGGGGTTCGGCGATTGCCATGGTCACCGCAGGACTGATGAGTCTGTCCTTCATGGGCTTCTCCGGGTTGATCAAATAATGCTCAGCGCATTGCTGGTTATGGCGGCCATCGCCATCGCGCTGGGCGCGGTGCTGGGTTTCGCCGCGATCAAATTCCGTGTCGAAGGCAACCCGCTGGTAGAAAAAATAGATGCCGTTTTACCGCAAACGCAGTGCGGTCAATGCGGGTTTCCCGGCTGCAAACCCTACGCAACGGCGATAGCCGAAGGCGCTGCAGACATCAACCTGTGTCCGCCCGGCGGCGAAGAAGGCATACACAAACTCGCCGATCTGCTCGGCGTGGATTTCAAACCGTTCGGCGGCGACAGCGCGCCCAAGGCCAAAGCCGTCGCCTTTATCGACGAAGACAACTGCATCGGTTGCACGCTGTGCATCCAGGCCTGCCCGGTGGATGCCATTGCCGGTGCGGCAAAACAAATGCACACCATCATCGCTGCGGAATGTACCGGTTGCGAGCTGTGCGTCGCACCCTGCCCGGTGGACTGCATCAGCATGGTGGCAATCAAAGAAAACATCAGCAACTGGAAATGGAAATATCCCGTGTACGCCCTGACTCCGTCGAGCGAGCATGGCAAGTAGCTAATCATGAACATAATCATTGCCCTGCCCGCCCCTCTGATCAAACCACTAGCCATTCGACTAGGCTGGCAAACAACGCCAACCAAGTCGCTGGTTATCCTCAATCCTCTCCCGCATGCGGGAGAGGAAACGAACGAATCGCTGCGCGAGTTTCGTTAAAGTAGCCCAATGAGAACACTCCACACATTTCACGGCGGCATCCACCCGGCTACCCACAAGGCACAATCGAACCAGAAGCCGATTGCACAGGCTGCGCTGCCCTCGAAACTGATCATCCCGCTGCACCAGCATGTCGGCAACAGCGCCAAGCCCGTTGTTGCAGTCGGATCTCGCGTACTCAAGGGCCAGCTTATCGGCGTGCCCGAAGGTCACGTGTCCAGCGCGGTACACGCCTCCACTTCCGGCGTAATCGCCGCCATTGACATGCAGCAAGTCGCGCATCCTTCAGGCATTCCCGACCTGTGCATCACCCTGATCCCTGATGGCCGTGACGAATGGATCGCGCGCGAACCGTGCGACGACTGGAAGGCGCTGTCGCACACCGATTTGCGCCACCGCTTGCGCGATGCCGGTGTAGTCGGTTTGGGCGGCGCGGTATTTCCCAGCGACATGAAACTGTATTCGCACAAGCACAAGATCAAGACGCTGGTGCTGAACGGTGCGGAATGCGAGCCCTACATCACCTGCGACGACCTGTTGATGCGCGAACGCGCCGCAGAAATATTGCAAGGCGCCGAGATCATGCGCGCCCTGCTGTACGCAGAGGAAATACTGATCGGCATCGAGGACAACAAGCCGGAAGCCATCGCGGCAATGCGTGCTGCGCTACTGGACGGAAACCACCAGGGCATGGAAGTAATCGCCGTACCGACGGTCTATCCGGGCGGCGGTGCAAAACAGCTGATTCGCGTACTCACCGGCATCGAAGTCGCGGCCGGCGTGCGTTCCACCAATCTGGGCGTGCAATGTTTCAACGTGGGCACCGCCTACAGCGCGTGGCGCGCCATCCGTCACGGCGAACCGCTGATCTCGCGCATCGTCACTGCGACTGGCAACGTCGCGCATCCGCAGAATTTCGAGGCGCTGATCGGCACACCGATGAATGAGCTGGTCGCGCAGGCCGGACAACTGCCCGACACCACCGGCTACATCATGGGCGGGCCGATGATGGGCGTGATGATGCCCGCCCTGCATGTCGGCATCATTAAGGCGACCAACTGCGTCATCGCCGCGTCGAACAAGCTGTTTCCGCCCCCCGCCCCCGCCCTGCCCTGCATCCGTTGCACACGCTGCGCCGATGTCTGCCCGGCGGAATTGCAGCCGCAGGAACTGTACTGGTTCGCCAAAGCGAAAAATCTGGGCAAGGCTCAGGAATACCATCTGTTCGACTGTATCGAATGTGGCGCATGCAGCTACGTCTGTCCGAGCAACATCCCGCTGGTGCAATATTACCGTTTTGCCAAGAGCGAAATCTGGGCGCAGGAGGCCGGCAAAAAAGCGGCTGATGCGGCGCGCGAACGGCACGAATATCGCGAAAATCGTATCGAGCGCGAGAAACAGGAAAAGGCCGACAAGCTGGCTGCCAAGGAAAAAGCCGCACTTGAGGCCAAGGCCAAACTGGCGCTGCAACCGGCGGTCGCTCCGGTCAATCAAAATACTGACCCTGAAGACACCATGCAGCTGAAAATTCAGGCGGCGATAGATCATGCCAAACAACAGGCGGCGGTCATCAAGCCTAAAAACACCGAACAACTGACGCCGCAGCAACAGGCGGAAATCGCCGAGATCGAAGCGCGACGTACACGCATCCGCGAACTGGCCCTGTCTTCGGTCAATGAGCACACCAAGGAATAATATGCCCGGATTCTTCTCTCCCTTCATCACCAAACCGGACAGCGTGTCGCAGATCATGCTCAAGGTGCTGCTGGCGCTGATTCCCGGCATCGCGCTGTATGTGTGGTATTTCGGCCCGGCGATTCTGGTTTCGATCACGCTGGCCAGCCTTACCGCACTCGCCACCGAAGCGCTGATGCTCAAACTGCGCAACCGCCCGATAGCGCCGTTCCTGAAGGACAACAGCGCACTGCTCACCGGCTGGCTGCTCGCCCTGTCCATCCCGCCCCTCGCGCCCTGGTGGCTGGTGGTGGTCGGCACGGCTTTCGCCATCAGCGTCTCCAAACATCTCTATGGCGGCCTGGGCAACAACCCGTTCAATCCGGCGATGATAGGCTACGCGGTGCTGATCATTTCATTTCCGGTACAGATGACGCAATGGCTCAGCCCGCACGGCATGGGATCCGTCGAACTGGGCTTCATCGGGCAGCTGAACTATATTTTCCTCGGGGTATTCCCGGAGGGCATCAAGCTGGATGCCCTCACCATGGCCACCCCGCTGGACACGCTCAAGACGCAATTGCATCTGGACGGGCATATCAAGGAAATCCTCAATATGCCCATCTATGGCCGTCTGGCCGGACACGGCAGCGAAATGGTGGCCGCCGGATTCCTGCTCGGCGGACTTTACCTGCTCGCGACGCGCATCATCAGCTGGCACATCCCGGCAGCCTACCTAGGCACGCTGTTCGCCGTCGCCGGTATCTTCCATCTGCTTGACCCGGCACACTACGTTGAACCCACGTTTCACTTGTTCTCCGGTGCGGCAATGATAGGGGCGTTCTTCATACTGACCGATCCGATCACCAGTCCCACCACGCACAGGGGCAAGTTGCTCTTCGCCTTTGGCGCGGGACTGCTCACTTATTTGATTCGCGCCTTCGGCGGCTTCCCGGACGGCATGGCGTTCGCCACCTTGCTGATGAATATCTGCGTGCCGCTGATCGATGCCTACACGCAGCCCAAAGTGTTCGGCAAAAAGGAGCAAAAGCCATGAGGCGCACCATGGCGAAAGCCTCTTTCCACGCCGCGCTCAACCTGCTGTTTTTTGCAGTGCTGGCCACGCTGGTGCTGGCTTCGACCTACTACCTCACCCGCGACAACATCGCCAGCAGCGTGGAAAAAGAGAAGCTCAAGCTGATCGCCCAGGTCGTGCCGCAAAGCCTGTTCGACAACGACATCATCAAGGACACCTTGGACATCGCACCCGATGAATTACTCGGAACGGACAGCACTACCACCGCCTACCGCGCGCGTTTGCAGAACCAGCCTTCCGCGCTGGTGCTCGAAGCCGTCGCGCCGGATGGATACAGCGGCAAGATCGCGCTGCTGGTTGCCATCCGCGCCAACGGCGAGCTGGCCGGGGTGCGCGTCGTCGCACACAAGGAAACACCGGGGCTGGGCGATTACATCGAAATCGCCCGCAGCAACTGGATCAAGGGTTTTGATGGCGCCTCGCTCGCCAAGTACAAGAAGACCGACTGGAAAGTCAAGAAAGACGGCGGCCGGTTCGACTACATGGCCGGCGCGACCATCACACCGCGCGCCGTGGTGAAAGCCGTACACAAGGCCTTGCACTATTTTGAGCAGCACCGCGAAACGTTGCTTGCCCCGGTTCCCGTTGCACCCGCCCCGGCCATCAAGGAGAAAACAAAATGACCTCCCAGGAACTCAAGGACATTTTTTACAACGGTCTGTGGAAACAAAACAGCGGCATCGTGCAATTGCTCGGTCTGTGTCCGTTGCTGGCGGTAAGCTCCACGGTAGTCAACGGCGTCAGTCTGGGGCTGGCGACCTCGCTGGTAATGGCGCTTTCCAGTGGCGCCATCGCGCTGATCCGCAATTATGTGCCCAACGAAATCCGCATTCCCGTGTTCATTCTGATCATCGCCGTGCTGGTCACCGTAGTGCAATACCTGATGAACGCCTATATGTACGAGCTGTACGTGGTGCTGGGCATCTTCATTCCGCTGATCGTCACCAACTGCATCGTACTGGCGCGCATCGAAGCGTTTGCCTCCAAGAACCCCGCACTGCAATCCGCCGCCGATGGCCTGGCGATGGGGCTGGGACTGACCGCCGTGCTGGCGGTGCTGGGGGCAGTGCGCGAAATCTTCGGCCACGGCACCCTGCTGTCCGGCATTGATCTGGCGCTGGGCGAATCCGCCAAGTCGCTGATGATCACCGTGATACCGGATTATCACGGCTTCCTGTTTGCCGTGCTGCCACCCGGCGCGTTCATCGGACTGGGACTGCTGATCGCCGGCCGGAACTGGCTCACCCTGCGCACCGAAGCCCAAGCCCGTGCAACAGCAACCCCTCCGGCGCAGACACAATCAGCATCAACAACTTAAACAACATCCTTATGCGCCTGAGCGATCAACAGTGTTCCATCATACGCACCGCCGTTACCGAAAACTTTGGTCTCGATGCGAACGTCTGGCTGTTTGGATCAAGAGTGGATGACAGCAAGCGCGGCGGTGATATTGATCTCTATATCGAACCTGCCACCGACGATGTTGATGCAATCGTTGAAGCCAAGCTAAATTTTTTAGTGGCGCTGTATAAACAGCTGGGCGAGCAAAAAATTGATGTAGTTATCCGCCGTCCGGGCTTCAAGGAAAACCTGCCTATCTACCAAGTTGCCAAACAAACCGGGGTGAAACTCTCATGAACATAACTTACGCGGGTTCATTGAATGTCTGCAAACGCCACGCAGACAGGTTAACCTGGGCCATGTCGGAATTCAGTGGCAAATTTCCGCTCTCAGCTGGCGTAATCACCAGCCTGAGCAATACTGAATTAGCGGTGTTGGATCTGTTCTCGACACGCTTTGCCAGGCTGCAAGATGCGATGGGCGCGAAGCTTTTTCCCGCCGTTCTGGAGTTAACCAAAGAACAGGGAAACTACCCGGCCTTTTTGGACAAGTTAAACCGCCTGGAAAAAATCGGCGCAATCGAATCAGCGGACCAGTGGCTGGTATTGCGTGAAATGCGCAACGAGTTTGCGCACGATTACCCTGATGACCCGGCAATACAAGCCGCCATCCTCAACAAGGCCTACCCGCTGGCAAGTGAGCTATTAACTATTTTGCACAAGGTTGAATTGTTTGCATCCGGCTATCGCGGCGCGGATGAGCACCCTGCACAATCATGAAAGTAGTGAGAAAACTTATTTTTAGCGCCCGGAGATTGAAACATAGTGTCGTATATGACACCACAATAATATGAACGCAGATAAACGTCGGCAAATTTTCCTGCGTCTGCAAGCTGCCAATCCGCACCCGAAAACCGAACTGGAATATCACTCTCCTTTTGAATTATTAGTGGCGGTGATGCTGTCGGCGCAGGCCACCGACATCAGCGTCAATGCCGCCACCCGGCAGTTGTATCCCGTCGCCAATACCCCGCAGGCGCTGCTCGACCTCGGAGAAGCGCAGCTGACGGAATACATCCAGCGCATCGGCTTGTACAAGACCAAGGCAAAGCATGTGATTCAAACCTGCCGCATGCTGCTTGAACAACACGCAGGCCAGGTGCCGCAGACCCGCGAAGCGCTGGAAGCCTTGCCCGGCGTGGGGCGCAAGACGGCCAACGTGATCCTCAACACCGCCTTCGGCCAGCCCACCATCGCCGTGGACACGCACATCTTCCGCATTGCCAACCGCATCGGGCTGGCACCGGGCAAAAACGTGCTGGAAGTTGAACAGAAACTGCTCAAGGTGATACCGAAAGAATTCATGCTGGACGCGCATCACTGGCTGATCCTGCACGGTCGCTATATCTGCCGGGCGCGCAAACCCAAGTGCGGCGAATGCCTGATTTACGATCTGTGCGAGTACCAGGAAAAAATACAATGATGCAAAACAACACGGAGAGTAACCATGTTTTTTAACCCCAGTCGCGATGAAGCGCGCAACTTTCTGTTTGAAACCTGGCGCAAGCGCCGCGAGAAATCGCTGCTGACACCACTGGAAGACCTGACCGCGCAACTGATCGAAAAGCACCCCGAATATTTTGCGATATTTGAAAAACCAGAACGCTATCTGGAACGCGATTACACACCGGAACAGGGCGAGGCGAATCCCTTTTTGCACTTGATGATGCACCTGGCCATTGAGGAGCAGATCTCCATCGACCAGCCGCCGGGCATACGCGCCCATTTCGTGCGCCTGACCCATCAGTTCGAGTCGGAACACGATGCGCAGCATCGCATGATGGAATGCTTGAGCGAGATGGTCTGGCAGGCGCAACGCAACCGCACCCAGCCTGACGCAACAATCTATCTGGACTGTTTATCTGCCGGTTAATGTTGTTTTCCAAACACCGGCACCACCCTTAGAAAGGAAATGCGATGGCCCTGCCCTGGCTTGCGGTACTGAAAATTGTCCCCTGGACCGATGTCATCAACAATGCCCCCAAGGTGGCCGACGGCGCGAAGAAACTTTGGAGCGCCATCGGCAAGAAGCCGCCTGCCACGCCAAAAACAGAAGCGCCCACAGGAAAAACCGCTTCTGCGCCCGAAGCGCAATCCATCGCCACGCTGCAACTGCAACTCGCCGCACTTGAGGCAAGCACGGCGGATCTGCACGATCAGATGCTCGCTTCCTCTGAACTTCTCAAAGCGCTTGCCGATCAGAATACTCAGTTGATACAGCGCATCGAGGAAAATCGGATCAGGTCGTACCGGATGCTGGTTACAATTGCCGTTCTCGGCATCCTCGCAATATCCAGCCTGGCTCTGACGCTGGCACGCTGAATACCGCTGATTCAGACCCCGTTGCCAACGCACTCGGGCCGCCTATCGTGGAGAATCCGGGCTGAGGCGGAATTCGCCTCATGATTTCCAAATTGTTAGGTATCATGTTCAACAACTCACCACCGCAGCAAAACAAGCAAAACAATGGAGCAACTTTCTTTAATTGAACCCCGCGAAGTACGGCGACAACCCGAAAGCGAAGAGTTGGTTTACAAGCCGGTTTCCGAAGGTTTTCAACTGCAATATGAACACCCCAATGGACAGCTTTATCAGGGGAATTCAATTGACTGGCTGAAATCTCTGGACGACGCCAGTGTTGATCTGGTTTTTGCCGACCCGCCCTACAACATCAAAAAAGCCGACTGGGATAACTTTGAAAGTCAGGAAAAGTATATCGAATGGTCCATGGAGTGGATTAGCCAGGCATCGCGTGTATTGAAGCCCACCGGCTCCTTGTATGTGTGTGGATTTTCCGAAATCCTTGCCGATTTGAAACACCCGGCCTCAAGGCATTTCAAGCATTGCCGCTGGCTCATCTGGCATTACAAAAACAAGGCGAATCTGGGCAGCGACTGGGGGCGCTCGCACGAAAGCATTATTCATCTGCGAAAATCCGCTGCCAGCAAATTAAACATTGATGACGTGCGCATGCCTTATGGCGCACACACGCTGAAATATCCCTCGCATCCGCAGGCGACAACCAGTGCCTATGGCAAGGGCGCAAACAAGCAAAGAGACAACTGGACTCCGCACCCCCAAGGCGCAAAACCGAAAGACGTCATTGATATTCCGACCACCTGTAACGGTATGGGCGAAAAAACACCTCATCCCACGCAGAAACCTGAGGAATTGATACGCAAATTCGTGCTGGCTTCATCAAGCGAAGGCGATTTAGTCATAGACCCGTTTTCAGGTTCAGGTACCACCGTTGTCGTGTCGGAACAACTCAATCGGCGCTGGATGGGCTGCGATTTTGATGCCCAATATAACCAGTGGGCCATTGAACGGCTCGAAAATGTCCGGCACATGAGCAAGGATGAATGGATTGCCCACGACCGGAAAACCGCAGAACAAAGAGAGTCCATTCGATGAAACTTACCGACTTAGTCAGCCACGCAACCGACAAAACAAAATTCCTTTCTTTAAGCGATTACATCGTGTTCTGCGCCCACTACTTGGAGCATGTCGAAACCGGATTGCAGGCACGCATCGTGTCGCAGAATGAAAGCCACTACCAATTTTTTCAATATAAACAAGATGGTAGTTTCAATATTACCCGACCATTGAATTCTCGGCTGATGTACGATGCCGAGTCTTTCGGTAATGCGGCACAGCAATTTATGCAAACACTGGCACAACTGAAAGACGGCGAACAGCCATCGGATGAGTTACGCCAAAATGTTATTCGGACAATTTACACCCTTCAACAATCCATAGGCGCAGCACTGGATGCACTGCCTGCGGGTAAATCAAATCAGGCTCGCAAGGTCAATGGTGATTTATTCGAGCGACTGATACGCTTGTTGATCGCCTCACTCAACGTTGATTGCGTCTCAGGCACAATGCAAGTACCCGTTAAGGATACTGACGGGACAGAACTTTTCAAAGCCAGCTACCAATCCCGCCGCGTATATGGAACAAGCACTGCAAACTGGTGGCTCTCAGTGTAGGACATTATGCTGGTGTTGGTCCAACTGATGGATGAGCAAGGTGGCAATAAATTATTGAGAGGTACTGTATGAACACCGATAACCCTGCGTTGCCTTACCCCGCCCTGCTGACCGACATCAAGCAGCGCATCCGGCAGGCGCAGACGCGGGCGATTCTGGCGGTCAACCGTGAATTATTGGCCTTGTATTGGGACATCGGCTGTCTGATTGACGGACGGCAAAAGAACGAAGGCTGGGGGGCGGGTGTGATTCCGCGACTGGCCAAGGATTTGCACAACGAATTGCCGGAGGAAAAGGGATTTTCCGAACGCAACATCAAGCGCATGTTGGCGTTTTACCGTGAATATCGAGACTTGTCATTTGTGCCACAGGCTGTGGCACAAACTGAATCCACGCTAAAAGTGCCACCGCCTGTGGCACTTTTATCGGCAGAATTAGTGTTGGCGCTCCCCTGGGGACATCACGCCTTGCTGATGGAGAAAATCAAGGACATCACCACGCGACTATGGTATATGCAGGCGACCTTCACCAACGGCTGGAGTCGCAATGTTTTAGCGATGCAGATTGAAACTGCCGCACACCAGAGATCAGGCAACGCCACCAGCAACTTTTCTGCACGCTTGCCCGCCCCTCAATCCGACCTTGTCCGGCAGGCATTGAAAGACCCGTATTTATTCGGCTTTTCGACCCTGGCAGGGTCATTTCAGGTGTGTGCATTGAGCGAATATGTATAAATATAATTAATAATCAATAAGTTATATAAAATGGAAGACCTGCTCTATCTGGTACACCGCATCCCCTACCCGCCCAACAAGGGGGACAAGATACGTTCATATCATCTGCTGCGCCACCTGTCGCAGCGTTATACGGTGCATCTGGGCGCGTTTGTGGATGACGAGGCTGACTGGAAATATCAGCAACAACTGACCGACATGGTGACAGGCACGGTAAAACTCATTCCGCTGGACAAGCGTCAGGCGACGCTGCGCAGTACCGCCGGATTGCTGGCGGGATTGCCGCTCACCTTGCCTTATTACCAAGATGCCGGGATGCGGCACTGGGTCAAAAGCACGCTGGCCGAACACCCTATTAGTCGCGCGCTGGCGTTCTCGTCCGCCATGGCGCAATACCTCGAACCTTACCCGCAATTGCAGCGCATCGTGGATTTCGTGGATATGGATTCCGACAAATGGCGGCAATATGCCGAGCGGAAATCATGGCCGATGAGCTGGGTCTATCGGCGCGAAGCGCGCACGCTGCTGGACTATGAACGCCGCATCGCCAGCCATTTCGATGCTTCAACGTTTGTCTCGGAGGCTGAAGCGGAATCGTTCCGGCAACAAGCGCCCGAGTGTGCAAGCCGGATCAGCTATTTCAACAACGGCGTGGACCTGGATTATTTTTCGCCCGGGCACGACTTGCAGGATCCTTTCCCGGCAGAACAACGCACACTAGTGTTTACCGGAGCGATGGATTACTGGGCCAATGTGGACGCAGTCAGCTGGTTCGCACACGAGGTATTCCCGGCGTTGCGCGGTCAATTTCCTGATCTGAACTTCTACATCGTGGGCAGCAATCCGAGTGCTGAAGTCAAAATATTGGCAGGCAACGGCATCGTGGTCACCGGCAGCGTGGCGGATGTCCGCCCCTATCTTGCCCATGCCTCGCTCTGTGTCGCGCCATTGCGCATCGCGCGCGGCATCCAGAACAAGGTACTCGAAGCCATGGCGATGGCCGGAACGGTTATCGTCTCGCCGCAGGCGCTGCAAGGAATTGATGCCGAAATGGGTCACGAACTGCTGCTCGCGGAAAATGCGCAAGCGTTCGTTGCGCTCATCGCCACACAATTGTCACAACCGAATCAAAGTCTGGGGCTGGCGGCACGGCGGCGCGTGGAACAGTCCTATAGTTGGGACAATAGCCTGAAACGCGTGGATGAACTGCTCGGGCTGAATCCCGATCAGCCCGTCTCTGGTAACTGTTAAAGCCTGTGCGGGGTGAATCAAGCTGCCGTCAGACGTAGTGACCTGCTAAAATACGCGACTCTTTTCGCCTTTCCAAAATCATCCATGCAACATATATCAGAATCCATGACCGCAACCGAGCGTCGCGCCAGCTTTGGCCTGGCGGGCATTTATGGTTTGCGCATGCTGGGCTTGTTCATTATTTTGCCGGTTTTCGCGTTGTACGCGGAACATCTGCCCGGCGGCGAAAGCCATTTGCTGATGGGCATCGCCCTGGGTGCTTACGGGCTGACGCAGGCGATACTGCAAATCCCGGCAGGCTGGATGTCTGACCGCTACGGGCGCAAACCGGTGATTTACGTCAGCCTGATCCTGTTCGCACTGGGCAGTTTCATTGCCGCCTCGGCGGACAATATTTACCTGGTCATTCTCGGGCGCGTGGTGCAGGGCGCGGGTGCGTTGAACGCGGCGGTAATGGCGCTCACCGCCGACCTGACACGCGAGGAGCATCGCACCAAGGCGATGGCCATGATCGGCATTACCATAGGCATCACCTTTTCGATTTCGATGGTGCTTTCGCCGCTACTGGACAGCGTGATCGGCGTGCCCGGCCTGTTCGCGCTGACCGGCGTACTGTCACTGCTGGCAATAGCGGTGGTGAAATTCATGATCCCCGATCCGGCCATCACCCGTTTCCACAGCGACACCGAAGCGACCAGCAAAAAATTCGCCGAGGTGCTGAGCAACAAGGAGTTGTTGCGCCTGAATTTCGGCATTTTCTCGTTACATGCGATTTTAATGTCGGTGTTCATGCAAGTACCGTTCGTACTCGAACGCGACGGCCTGCCGCTGGCGCAACACTGGTACATTTACCTGCCGGTGATGCTGATCGCATTCGGGCTGATGGTTCCGCCCATCATCATCGCCGAGAAAAAGGCCAAAATGAAACAGGTCTTTATGGGCGCGGTGGCATTGGCAATGTGCGGGCAGGCGCTGCTGATGTTTGCCCAGAACAGTCTGTGGGGTGTGGCCGTGGCGCTGTTGATTTTTTTCACCGCGTTCAACGTGCTGGAAGCCACACTACCCTCGATGATCAGCAAGATTGCACCGCTGGCAGCCAAAGGCACGGCGATGGGCGTCTATAGCAGCGTGCAGTTCCTGGGCGCGTTCTTCGGCGCGGCAGTAGGCGGCGCGTTGATGCAATATGTCGGCGGCGAGGCTGTGTTCATCTTTGCCATCGCGCTGCTGCTGCTGTGGCTGGTGGTCGCATCCGGGATGCAGCCGCTGGCGGCGGTGCGTACCAAAATGTATCACCTGGGCGCAATCAACGATGCTCAGGGCGCGCAGTTACAGCAACAGCTGGCGCTTCAGCCGGGCGTGCGCGAAGCGATGGTGGTGGTGGCAGAAGGCATGGCCTGCCTGAAAGTGGACATGCAGGGATTCGATGAAACAGCCGTAGAACGACTCGTGATACAGACCGCCGATAAATAGTCATCTCTCGTCGGCAGAGTACGCCTGCCGACACCCGTGGATACCCGAGCCTTGCCATGAATGTCAAAACTTCAGGATGGTTGAAACGCCTGTCAGGATTTGCCCTGTTGCTTGTTCTGGTCGGCGTGGCGTTGATGTCCTACCTCATGGAAACCCGTGGCGTGCCGCCGCGCTCGCTTGGCGCTTACATCGGGTATCGCGTATCCGGGCACAGTCCGCTGGTTGACGGCATCGGCGGTTGGTTGGGCCGGACACTCATTTTGCAGGATAGAGGGCCATCCGTTGAGCCGCCCTCGTTAAATCCCGACGCCTGGCTCGCATCGCCAACTCCCGTTTTCCGTTCAGGCATCGTGCTGGTCGCTTCAGCCGGACAAGCCATCCGGGCCATTTCGCAGGCACGCCCGGGCGATGTCATCACTTTTCTGCCGGGTCGCTATCGTTTTGGCGGAGGGCACATCGCGGTCAGCCAGGCTGGCAGCAAAACGGCGGGTATCACGGTGAGAGCCAAAAAGCCGGGAACGGTCTTTCTGGAATTCGACATGCTGGAAGGCTTTCTCGTGTCCGCCCCCTACTGGACTTTCGAAAACCTCAATATTCGCGGTGTGTGCCGCGATCATTCAAATTGCGAACATGCCTTTCATATCGTAGCCGGTGCGGCGCATTTTTCCGCACTAAATAACTATATTGTTGATTTTAATGCACATTTCAAGATAAACGGCGTTCAGGGAGCAATGCCGGACAACGGTCTTCTGCAAGGCAACAGGCTGACCAACTCCGGCGCCAGGCGCACGGTCAACCCGGTGAACCTGATCGATCTGGTTGCGGCAAGCAACTGGGTCATACGGCACAACCTGATGAGCGATTTTGTCAAAGCCGGGGGCGACCAAATCAGCTATGGCGCCTATGCCAAAGGAGCGGGTGCGGGAAATCGCTTCGAGCAGAATATCGTGCTCTGTGAACATCAGTTGCGCGACAGACCGGGGCAGCGCGTCGGCTTATCGCTGGGCGGCGGTGGAACCGGCGCGGAATATTGCCGCGATCGCCGTTGCATCACCGAGCAGGATGGCGGCGTGATTCAGTCCAACCTGATCGCCTCCTGCTCAGACGATGGCATTTATCTCAATCGCGCCGCCACCAGCCGGGTTCTGCACAACACGCTGATAGACACGGGCGGCATCGTGGTTCGCTTCGTCGAGAGCAGTGCCGACGTGGAGGGGAATCTGGTGGACGGCCAGATTCGCAGTCGCGATGGCGGCGTATTGCGCGCCGCCGACAATATTGAAACGAGCATGACGGAACTGTATCTGGGCCGCCATCCGGTGCGCGACAGCTTCGTTAATGCCAGTCAATTGAATCTGGTCTGGAGCGGCGAACCGCCCCGGCGAAATATCGGCCAGCCCGATCTTCCCGACCTTTGCGGTGCGTTGCGGGGCGGGCAGCCGACTTATGGCGCATTTGAAGACTATGCGGCCTGCCTTTCGCCGCGCTAAACAATGCCGGCAGTAATAATCGCCCGATATTATTCACCTTGAATAAGGAGCGTTCGCTCCGCGATCGGTAATCTTTTGTGCGGCATTCCCCTCTGGCGAGCGTTGACATCAAAAATTTTTTGTGATTTACTGGGCCCGAGTTTGTGTAATCATTAAACTTCAGCTTTTCAGATTGTTCCGGTAGTTCCAGCAAGAGGGCAAACCTGTTGAAAAACAGGGACGCAAAGTTTCCGATCTAAGGGGTAACACCTACGATAGCGGGGCCGCCAATGTTTGTTTCTGGTCGCCCTTATATTTTTCAATAAAGGAAAATATTTTATGTCATCAGTCAAACAAACACGGGCAATCCGTTCCATCGCCTCCCCCGGTGAGCATCCCGCCTCACAACCGCATCCCGACTTATATTCGTCCCGGCCCTCTTTGACAGGTTCAATACGCAAGGAGAATCCTTGATGTGGAACCGCCATTGTGTACTGCACTCCGGTGCGGAAGAGTCGCAAGCCAAACAGCCATGAATCCGCAGCAATTATTTCGCCGTGACTGGACCCGCTACGTTGTCGCCGTCGCCCTGGTGGCTTTGGCCGCCGCCCTGCGGATATGGCCGTTACAACCGCTTGAATCGAGTCTTGCCTGGCTGACGTTCTACCCCGCCGTGATGGTGGTCGCCATCTACGGCGGGCTTGCGGCAGGTTTGCTGGCAACGGCTCTGGCCTGTCTTACGGTCGCTTTCCTGTGGCCGCTGTTCGTCGCCAACCCCTTCATCAACAATCCTGCCGACTGGCTGGGGCTGTCTGTCTTCGTCCTGACGGGCAGCATGATCTCCGGCGTTGCCGAGGCCATGCGCCGCGCCCAGTCTCGCGCCATCAAGGCACAGCAGCAGGCCGAAGCGGCAAACCAGGCCAAGAGCGTGTTCCTCGCCACCATGAGCCATGAACTGCGCACGCCGCTGAACGCCATTCTCGGCTTCTCCGCCTTGATGCGTAACGACACCGCCCTGACCGACGGGCAGCGCGAAAACCTCGATATTATCAATCGCAGCGGCGAACACCTGCTCAGCCTGATCAATGACGTGCTCGATATGGCCAAAATAGAGGCAGGTCGCGTGGCTCTGGAGGTCGAACCATTCGACCTTGCCGCTCTGGCGCGCGACATCATCGAGATGCTGGGCGAGCGTGCCGGGGGAAAGGGCTTGCAATTGCGACTCGACACCACTGCCGAGTTTCCCCGATTTATCAGGAGCGATAAGGAAAAACTGCGCCGGGTAATCGTCAATCTGGTGAACAACGCCATCAAGTACACCAACCACGGCAGCGTGATCCTGCGTCTGCGCGACCAGCCGGGGAACGACGGGCTACGCCTGATCATCGAGGTGGCGGATAGCGGGATGGGTATCAGCAAAACCGATCAGGCGCACATCTTTGAACCCTTCGTGCAAGTGGACAAGCCAGGCACACAGAAGGGTACCGGGCTGGGCTTGTCCATCGTCCGCGAATACCTGGAGCTGATGGGCGGCCGTATTGAAGTCGAAAGCACCCCGGAGGTGGGCTCGCTGTTCCGTGTGAGTTTGCCGGTGCAAAAAACCGATGAAGCCGATGTCGTGCCGCCTGAAGTTACCCGGGGGCGGGTCATCGGTCTGGCTCCCGGACAGCCCGAATACCGCATCCTGATTGTCGAAGATCAGGTGGAAAATCAGCTGTTATTGCGGCGTTTGCTGGAAGACGCAGGTTTTACGGTCAAACTGGCCGAAAACGGCGCGCAAGGCGTCGAACTGTTCCAGCATTTCCGTCCGCACTTTATCTGGATGGACAGGCGCATGCCGGTCATGGACGGACTTGAGGCGACACGGCGTATCCGTGCCCTCGACGGCGGCAAAATGGTCAGGATCGTTGCCGTGTCCGCTTCGGTGTTTGGCGATCAACGCGAGACTATGCTGGCTGCCGGTATGGATGATTTCGTACTCAAGCCTTACCGTCCCGCCGAAATATTCGACTGCATGGCGCGGCAATTCGGGGTGCGCTATCTCTACGGTGCGGACGAATCCGCCGCCGGGGAGGCCGCGCTGCCCACACTCGCCCGGCTACCCGAAGCGCTGCGCCATGAATTGGCGGATGCCCTGATCAACGGCAACACCGAGCATATCGCTGAACTCATACTGCACGTCGGCCAACAGGATGACTCACTTGCCAAAGCGCTGGCGCGCCATGCGGCAGCCTTTAATTACCTGGTTATCCTCAATGCGCTGGACGCTGTAGAAATCAACAACAATAAGGAAAGACCATGATCGGTAATATTCTCATCGTTGACGACGACCCGACCGTATTGAAGCTGCTGAAAGACATTTTGACAGCAGATCATCATGTAGTTCGCCTGTTTAACAACGGTGAACTGGCGTTGCGCTCCGTGATGGCGGAAGCACCCGAGTTGATTCTGCTGGATGTTCGTATGCCGGGAATGAACGGCTTTGAAATCTGCCGACGGATCAAGGAAAACCCGCGATGGAAGGATATTCCCGTCATCTTTATCAGCGCGGCCTCCGATGTGGAAGACAAGGTGAGAGCCTTTAAGGAGTGCGGCGTTGACTACATCACCAAGCCATTTCAAAAGGAAGAAGTGAGCGCACGGGTAAGGACGCATATCGCACTGAGCCACACCATTCAGCGGCTGAAAAAACTGACTGAACAGACCTTGAGGGATCTGGAGTATCAAAAGTATGCGCTGGACCAGCATTCCATCGTGGCCATTACCGACGTGCGCGGCACGATCACTTACGCAAACGATAAATTCTGTGCCATCAGCCAGTATCCGCGTGCCGAGTTACTCGGGAAAAATCATCGTCTGCTTAATTCCGGCACCCATCCGAAAGCGTTTTTCCGCGACATGTTTCGCACCATTGCAGCGGGTAAGGTCTGGCATGGTGAAATTTGCAATCGCGCCAAGGATGGTCATCTCTATTGGATGGACAGCACCATCGTACCCAACCTGGGCAGCGACGGCAAACCGCTTCAGTATGTCGCAATCCGAACGGACATCACCGAGCGCAAGCTGGCCGAAGAGAAGATCCGTCAGCTTGCCTTTTATGATGCGCTCACCGGCCTGCCCAACCGCCGCCTGCTAATGGATCGCCTGCATCAGGCGCTCGCCGTCAGCGCGCGTAGCGGACAGCATGGTGCGGTGATGTTTCTGGATATGGATCACTTCAAGACGCTCAACGATACCAGAGGGCATGACACGGGCGACCTGTTGCTGATCGAGGTCGCCAAACGACTACAGGACTGCGTACGCGATGCCGATACCGTGGCGCGCCTGGGCGGCGATGAATTCGTCGTGGCGCTGGAGGCGTTGGACGGCACAGAGGCTGAAGCGGCTACTGCCGCCGGGCTGGTTGCGGAGAAAATCCGTACTGCATTGAGCCAGCCCTATCAATTTCAGGAGTATGAATATCGCACCACGGCCAGCGTGGGGGTCAGCCTGTTTTACGGCAATCAGCAAAGCGTCAATGACCTGCTCAAACGCGCAGACCAGGCGATGTACCAGGCCAAAATGGCGGGGCGCTGAACCATTCCCTGCCAGACCCGAACCGCTAGCGGCCCCGATGCCGCGTCCTGATCGCCGACGGGCGGCTAAATCCCGTACTTCACCCGATACCAGACTATCCCCAGCCATTCATAAATCGCATAGTTGGAACGGCGCAGGCTCTCGACATCCGGGAAGAAGTCCCTGTAGGTGAGTTGTTCCCGGGCGAAGAACTGGGTAGGAGCGGCAACGACGTTCATGCCTTGCTGTTCGAACATCATTTTTGCGCGACGCATATGCATCGCGTCGGTCACCAGCAGGATGCGCTGTATGCCCGCCGGTTTCAGCAGCTTCGCGGCATAGCTCGCATTTTCAGCAGTGTTGAACGACTTGTCCTCCTGCCATTTGACGGGGGTAATAAATTCATCCTGCAAGGCGCGCGCCATGCCGTAGGCCAGCGGTTCGACACCGGCTTCCGTGGTGGCTGCGCCGCCTGAAACCAGCACGGGCAGGCCGGTTTCGTGGTGCAATTTGGCGGTGTAGCGCAACCGTGCCAGCGCAATTGCGTCGGGGATGTCGCGGGCGGCATATTCCGGGTTGTTGCGCAGCCGTCCTGCGGCCAACACCACGATGGCTTGCGCGCCGGTGTGGCGGGTGGATGTCAGCGGTTTTTCCAGGCTTTCGAGGGGGCGCATGAATAACCAGGCACCGCCCTGAGTGGAGAGCAGAAACAACAGGAAAATTGCGGCGATACGCAGAAAGCGTCCGAGGCGAGGCAGACGGCCCTGTAGCAGCAGGCCGATTCCGTAAACCAGGAACAGGCTTAGCGGCGGCAGTATCAGCATCCTGATGATTGCGATGGTATCCATGGCGTGAGCAGATTGTTTACGAAGCGTTGCGCAAAAAGGCCTCAAACATCAGCAAAATCCAGATCGGCGTGCTGTAGTCGCGTAGCCCGCTCTGGTGCTGATCGAGCATCTCGCCGATAAAATTCATCTCAAACAAACCCGAATCACTCATGCGCGTGCCGAGCAGGGCGGCGCGCGCCTGAACGCGCAACGGACCGCGCAGCCAGTTTGCCAGCGGGACGGCAAAGCCCATTTTGGGTCGATACAGCACCTCGTCGGGCAGATAGGCTTCCATCGACTTCTTGAACAGGTATTTTCCTTCGCTGCCGTGCAGTTTCAGTTCCGGCGGCAAACTGGCCGCCCATTCGACCAAAGTGTGATCCATCAGCGGTTCGCGCACTTCCAGTGCGTGCGCCATACTGGCACGGTCCACTTTGGTGTTAATGTCGCCAACCAAATAGGTTTTATAATCAATATATTGGATAGCAGACAACGGATGTTCCGGTGCGTTTTTCGCGTGGCGGCGCATCACCTCAATGGCCTGGTAGCCCTGCAATTCCCGCTTGAAACGGGCGCTAAATATCCTGCCGCGCAGTTCGTCCGAGACGAAGGACACGCTGTGAAAATAGGCTTCCATGCTGTTGCGCGCCAGCGCCTGAAAGGTGGTCTTGGCGCGGAACGGCTTCGGCGCCCAATCGGCTTTGGGATAAATCCTGCCCAGCAAGCCAAACAGCGGGCGACGCAAGGACAAGGGCAGCAGATTGCGCACGCGTTCCTCCTGCATATGCCAGCGGTAACGGCGATACCCGGCGAAAGTCTCATCGCCGCCATCGCCGGAAAGCGCCACGGTGACGCGTTTCTTCGCCAGCTGGCAGACCCGGTAGGTGGGAATCGCGGAACTATCGGCATAAGGTTCGTCATACAGCCTGGCTAACGTATCGATCAGGCCAAAATCGTCGGTATCCACCGTGTCCAGCGAGTGGCGAGTCTGGTAGCGGCGGGCGACCAGTGCGGCAAAATCGGCTTCGTTGTAGGCGGGGTCGTTGAAGCCAATCGAGCAGGTGTTCACCGGTTCGTTCATCAGCCCTGCCATCATTGCGACCACCGCGCTGGAATCCACTCCGCCGGACAAGAAAGCGCCCAGCGGCACTTCGGACATCAGGCGTATTTTTACCGACTCGCGCAGGCGATCCTGCAATTCCTGTTGTGCGTCCTGCTCGCTGATTTTACCTGCGCTCTGGAACGTCACATCCCAGTAGGGTTTGGGCTGCGGCAAGGCGACACCGCGCTTGACGGTGAGCGTGTGGGCGGGCGACAGTTTGAGCGCCTGCCGGTAGATGGTGCGCGGCTCCGGCACATAGCCCCAGGCGAAATACTCCTCGACCGCGCAAGCGTCGATGTCGCGCTTGAGGCCGGGATGGGCGGTCAGCACCTTGAGTTCCGAGCCGAAAATCAACTGGCCGTCATCCAGCAGCGCGTAGAACAGCGGTTTAACGCCCATCCGGTCGCGGGCAAGGAAAAAAGTCTGGCTGTTGCGATCCCACAGAGCGAAGGCGAACATGCCGCGAAAGCGCGTCACGCAGGCTTCGCCCCATTGTTCCCAGCCATGCACGATGACTTCGGTATCGCTGTGCGTGCGGAAAGTGTGGCCCAGGCTTTTCAGTTCGGCCATCAGCTCGATAAAATTGTAAATCTCGCCATTGAACACCACCGCCACGCTGCCGTCCTCGTTGAACAGCGGCTGCTGGCCTGAAGACAAGTCGATGATGGACAGCCGCTTGTGCGCCAGCCCCACGCCCGGTTCGGCATGCAAACCTGTTTCATCCGGACCGCGATGATGTTGCGTCTGGTTCATGCGAGCGAGCAACGCCCGGTCGATCTCACGCGTTCCCTGCGTGTCAAAAATTCCGGCAATCCCGCACATATTTATCCTTTTAATACAAGATCATAGACCGACAAATAACCGCGCACCATCGCATCCATGCTGAACTCGCCGTCAATGATGGCGCGCGCGGCCTGGCCGTGGCGCTGTCGCAACTCCGAATTTTGCGCATAATTCAGCAAGGCCTGCGCCATCGCGTCCGTGTGCGCCGGAGGAACCAGCAATCCGGTCGCGCCTTCCCGTACCAGTTCCGGGTTGCCGCCGACATTGGTTGCGATCACCGGCAGTCCGGTCGCCATGGCTTCCAGCAGGGTGTTGGAGATGCCCTCGCCCAGCGAGGGAAGCACAAAAATAGTCATCGCGGCCATCAGTTCCGGGATGTCGGCGCGCTCGCCGGGCAACCAGGCAAGCTGTTCTGCGCCCTGCTGTTTCAACATTTCCAGACAGGCGGCGCGAGACTCGCCGTCGCCGACGATCAGCAAGCGCAGTTTGTCGCGCAGTTCGGGAGCCAGTTCCAGCAGTCTTAAAAAAGCGCGCACCAGATTGGGGTAATCCTTGACCGCAGCCATGCGCCCGACGCTGCCGATGACGATGCTGTCCGCCCGGAAGAAATTTTCCGGGCCGGATACGGCCAGTTCCGAGGGATGAAAGCGGACATTGTCCACGCCATTGTAGATTTGGCTGACCCGCTCTGGCGCGACGCCGATTGTTTCTGTCAGCCAGTGCTGCAAATCCAGACTGACGGCAATGTAGTGACTGACAAACGGGCGAACCAGTTTGCGCAGCAGGTTATATTTCCAGTTTTTACCGTACAGATCGTAACTGTCGCGGCCATGCTCACCGTGCACGCGGGCACGAACGCCGGCCAGCGCCGCAACGACCTGCGATTCCAGCGCGGACAGGTTGCGCGTGTGAACGATGGCCGGACGCAGTTTGCGGAATAGCCGGTACAACCGCAGATAGGCGCCGAAATCGTGACCATCCTGCTGCGCAATGTCATATATCGCCACGTTGTCACGCTTCAACCGCCTGGAAAAGTCGCTGTAACCTTGCAGGCAGACGATGGCGTGGCGATAGCGGTCTTTTTGCATGTTATTGATTAAATTGACTAATCCATTCTCAAGCCCACCCACACCGAGGCGGTGAATGACATGAATAATCAGCGGAATATCGGATCGCGCCATCTGTTTACCTTAAACTGTTTTCAGGCTTTGCCCTATTGATGAGCCCGTGCCTGCGCAATGTTGAAGGACAAAGCCTCTTTGTACAAGCCCCGCCCCGCAACAAGCGCGGTTGCACGGCTTGGGGAAGCGCAAGGAATCGCGTATATTGGATCATCGTCTTCACTACTCCTGCACATCATGGAAAGCATCAAGATACGCGGCGCACGCACCCACAACCTGAAGAACATCAGCCTCGACCTGCCGCGCCACAAGCTGGTGGTAATTACCGGGCTGTCCGGTTCGGGCAAGTCTTCACTGGCCTTTGATACCCTGTACGCCGAGGGTCAGCGCCGCTATGTGGAATCGCTTTCCGCTTATGCGCGGCAATTTTTGCAACTAATGGAAAAGCCGGACGTGGACTTGATCGAAGGGCTGTCGCCCGCGATTGCCATCGAACAAAAAGCCACCTCGCATAACCCGCGCTCCACCGTCGGCACGGTAACCGAAATTCACGATTATCTGCGCCTGCTGTTCGCCCGCGCGGGCGACCCTTATTGCCCTCAGCATGACCGGGTGTTGCAGGCGCAAAGCGTGGGACAAATGGTGGATCACGTGCTGGAACTGCCCGAGGGTACGCGCATCATGATTTTGTCGCCGCTGGTGGTGGACCGCAAAGGCGAGCAGCTGGATATGTTCGACGAGTTGCGTGCGCAGGGTTTTACCCGGCTGCGCATCAACGGTACGGTGTATGAGATCGACTCGCTGCCGTCCTTGCAGAAGACCAAAAAGCATACCGTCGAAATCGTGGTGGACAGACTGAAAGTCAATATTGATGCCAAGCAGCGTCTGGCGGAATCGTTTGAAACCGCGCTGCTGCATGCCGAAGGGCGTGCGCTGGCGGTGGAAATGGACAGCGGGAAAGAACATCAGTTCTCGGCCAAGTTTGCCTGCCCGATTTGCAGCTACTCCCTGCCCGAACTCGAACCGCGCCTGTTTTCCTTCAACAATCCGGCGGGTGCCTGCCCCAAGTGCGACGGGCTCGGGGTCATCAGCTTCTTCGATCCGAAGCGCATCGTCGCCCTGCCCTCCCTCTCGCTGAGTTCCGGCGCAATCAAGGGCTGGGACAGACGCAACCAGTTTTATCATCAGTTGCTCGCCGGCCTCGCCCGCCATTACGACTTCGATCTGGAGCAGTCGTATGAGAGTCTGCCGGAAAAAATTCAGCAGGCCGTGCTGTACGGCTCGGGCAAGGATGAAATCGCCTTCCAGTACCTCAACGAGCGCGGCAAGGCGACGCTGCGCGAGCATGCGTTCGAAGGTATCGTCAACAATCTGGAGCGCCGTTACAAGGAAACCGACTCGCCCACCGTGCGCGAGGAACTGTCGAAATACCTGAACAGCTGCACTTGCCCGGAATGCAAAGGCACGCGCTTGCGTCTGGAGGCGCGCCATGTGCGCGTTGCGGACAAAAACCTCTACGAAATCAGCGCGCTGCCACTCAAGCTGGCGCTACATTTTTTTCAGAACCTGACGCTGCAAGGTCAGAAACAGACCATTGCCGAAAAAATCGTGCATGAAATTGCCAGCCGCCTGACCTTTCTGAATAACGTCGGGCTGAACTACCTGACGCTGGAACGCTCCGCCGAAACGCTGTCCGGCGGCGAGGCGCAGCGCATCCGGCTGGCATCGCAGATCGGCTCCGGGCTGACCGGCGTGATGTATGTGCTGGACGAGCCTTCCATCGGACTGCATCAGCGCGATAACGACCGGCTGCTGACCACCTTGCACAAGCTGCGCGACATGGGCAACAGCGTGATCGTGGTGGAACACGACGAAGATGCCATCCGCCATGCCGACTATGTGGTGGACATGGGGCCCGGCGCAGGCGAGCACGGCGGAATAGTGGTGGCACAAGGCACGCCGGATGAAATCTGCCGGAATGAGCAATCGCTTACCGGCGACTATCTGACTGGCCGTCGCAGCATCCCCATGCCGGGGAAGCGGCTGAGCCCCGACCCTGAACGCATGCTGCGCATCATCGGTGCCAGCGGTAACAATCTGAAAGGGATCACGCTGAACCTGCCGGTAGGCTTGCTGGTGTGCGTGACCGGCGTGTCCGGTTCCGGCAAATCCACACTGATCAACGACACGCTGTATCCCGCCGTCTCGCGCCATCTGTATCGCAGCAATACCGAACCGGCTCCTCATGCCGAAATCAGCGGTCTGGAATTTTTCGACAAGGTGATCAATGTGGATCAGTCGCCCATCGGACGCACACCGCGCTCCAACCCCGCCACTTATACCGGTCTGTTCACGCCGATCCGCGAACTGTTCGCCGGTGTACCCTCTTCACGCGAACGCGGCTACGGGCCAGGGCGCTTCTCGTTCAATGTAAAAGGCGGACGTTGCGAGTCCTGTCAGGGCGATGGCGTCATCAAGGTGGAGATGCACTTCATGCCGGACGTGTACGTGCCCTGCGATGTATGCCACGGCCAGCGCTACAACCGCGAAACGCTGGAGATTCAGTACAAGGGCCGGAGTATTCAGCAGATTTTGCAGATGACCGTCGAGCAGGCGCATGACTTCTTCAAGGCCGTGCCTGTCATCGCACGCAAGTTGCAAACCTTGCTGGATGTCGGACTGGGCTATATCACGCTGGGACAATCCGCCACCACCCTGTCGGGCGGCGAAGCCCAGCGCGTCAAACTATCGCTGGAACTGTCCAAGCGCGACACCGGACGCACGCTGTACATCCTCGACGAACCCACCACCGGACTGCACTTCCACGACATCGCCCAACTGCTCGGTGTCATTCACAAACTGCGCGATCAGGGCAACACGCTGGTGGTCATCGAACACAACCTCGACGTAATCAAGACCGCAGACTGGGTGATAGACCTGGGGCCGGAAGGCGGCGATGGCGGCGGGCAGATTATTGCCGAAGGATCGCCGCAGGAGATAGCCGACAACCCGAACAGCGTGACCGGGATGTATTTGAAGCCGGTACTGGCGGCGCGGCCATGCAAATAACCAGCCACATCGCCATCCCGGACAGCGAAATCGAATTAAATGCGATACGCGCGCAGGGTGCGGGCGGCCAGAACGTCAATAAAGTCTCGACCGCAATACATCTGCGCTTCGACATCAACGCCTCGTCGTTGCCTGAGGAGTACAAAGAAAAGCTCCGGCATCTGGCCGACCGTCGTATCTCCAACGACGACGTGATCATCATCAAGGCGCAGCGCTATCGCAGCCAGGAAAAGAACCGCGAGGATGCGCTTGCCCGACTCCGTGCCCTGATCATCAGTTCAGGATTCTCACCCAAGAAACGGACACCGACCAAGCCCACCAAAAGTTCAAAAAAGAAGCGCCTGGAAGGCAAAACCAAGCGCGGAGAATTAAAATCGTTACGCGGGAAAATCGGGGAATAGTCGGCTCAGTTACGCAGGAATGTTATTCTACAGTCGCAATGAAATAAGTGACAAAAAGAGAAAGCCCAGCAGGTTTCCCCACTGGGCTTTCGGATACAGATTCAACCTTTCGGTTGATTCTTTATTGTAGCAACGGCTCTCACCCCGGATGAACTACAACGGCTTCATTATCATGGAGAACGCAATGTCAAGCAAGCAAGAAAATCCCGGCGCACTGACTTTCGGACTGGACATCGGTATTGCCTCAGTGGGCTGGGCGGTGCTGGGTGAAAAGCGCATCATCGACCTCGGTGTACGATGCTTCGACAAAGCGGAAACGGCCAAAGAAGGTGAATCACTCAACCTTGCCCGCCGCATGGCTCGACTGTTACGTCGCCGTCTCCGTCGCCGTGCATGGCGACTCACCAAGCTGGCGCGCTTGCTCAAACGCGAAGGGCTAATTGCGGATGCTAATCTATTCAAAAATGCAATCGAGAAGAATTCTCCTGTTCCAAAATCATCCTGGCAATTGCGGGTTGATGCGCTTGACCGCCAATTGAGCGCCGATGAATGGGCGCGCGTGATCTATCACTTGTGCAAGCATCGCGGCTT
>CAYLOK010000020.1:0-55505 GCA_964385275.1 uncultured Gallionella sp.
CCATTGGCAAAATCGCCGAATTGCGCTTCCCACAACCCCAGCGAATTCGGCTCGGCGGTAGCATAGCCATACTCAAAGCCCAGCACCGCCTCTTCGGACAACAGGGAGTCGATCACACCGAAATCCGCCTGATCGGGCGAAAGATGCTGCAAGGGCGTGTAAGCGCCCTCGTTCCACTCCACCCGGTTCTGGTCATGCCAGGTGGCGTGGCGATGAAAGAACGTGCCGCGACGCGCATCCTGACCGGACAGGCGCACCGGATAACCTTCGGTGAGCAGCGTGGCATAAGCCAGATTTTCCGCCATCCCCCAGTCCAGCGACAACTCGCCTTTGGCCATCGCGATACGGTCTTCGACGATCTTCTGCACCCTTGATTGCAGGACGAAGTTTTCCGGCACGGAGGTCAGCGGCACCGCCAGCTGTTGCAGACGCGCCAGGGGCACTGAAGTCTCAACCGGGACATTCCATGCGACGCCGCGCTTGAACGGCGCCCAATCAGAAGCCGGTTTGTTGTGATTTTCCAGCGCGGGCTGTATCGAATTGCGCCCTTCATCCATCGCCCGACGGTAAACCGCCACCATCTCATCCGCCTCACCCGGCTTGATCACGCCTTCATCGGCCAGACGCTGGGCATAGACCGCGCGCGTGCCGGGATGTTTGCGGATATAGCGATACATGAAAGGTTGCGTGACCAGCGGTTCATCCTGTTCGTTGTGACCCAGTTTGCGGAAGCAAACCAGATCAATCACCACGTCGCGATTGAACTGCATGCGGTAATCCAGCGCAATCTCGGTAATCAGCATCACCGCATCGGGATCATCCGCATTCACATGAAAAATAGGCGCATCAATCATCTTCGCCACGTCGCTGCAATACTGGCTGGAGCGCGTATCGCGCTTGTCCGAGGCGGTAAAACCGATCTGGTTATTGATGATAATGTGTACCGTGCCGCCGGTGCGATAACCGCGCGTCTGCGACATGGAAAGCGTTTCCATCACCACACCCTGCCCGGCAAATGCGGCATCGCCGTGCAACAGGATAGGCACGACCTTGCGCCCGTCGAAATCCTTGAGTCTGTGCTGACGCGCGCGCACCGAGCCTTCCACCACCGGGTTGACGATCTCCAGATGCGAAGGATTGAAGGCCAGCGCCACATGCAGCGGGCCGCCCTGGGTTGCGATATTGGCCGAAAACCCCTGGTGGTATTTCACATCGCCGGAAGTCAGATGTTCGGCGTGTATGCCCTCGAATTCGGCAAACAACATGGAAGGCTGCTTGCCGAGAATATTGACCAGCACATTCAGGCGCCCGCGATGCGCCATGCCGATCACCGCTTCCTGCACGCCCTGCGCGCCGCAACGCTGCAACAGATGATCGAGCAGCGGCACCAGCGTATCGCCGCCCTCCAGCGAAAAGCGTTTCTGGCCGACATATTTGGTATGCAGGTAGCGTTCCAGCGTCTCGGCAGCGGTCAGACGTCCCAGAATACGCCGACGCTGTTCCGCGCTGTAGCCCGCCACGCCGCGCACGCCTTCCAGCCGGTTCTGTATCCAGCGTTTTTGCGGCACATCGCTGATATACATATATTCCGCGCCGATGCTGCCGCAGTAAGTCTGGCGCAACAGTTGCAAAATCTCGCGCAGCGTCAGCCGCGCCGCCGCCACCAGCGAACCGGTCTCGAAGGTGGTATCCATATCGGATTCCCCCAGACCGTAAAAAGCCGGATCGAGTTCGGCAATGACGGGTTTGGCATGGCGATTGAGCGGGTCCAGATTGGCAACCCGCAGCCCCAGAAAGCGATGCGCATTGATGAGCTGCAGTACCTTGACCTGTTTGCGCTCCTGATCCGCATCGGGCGCAGCACCTTGCGCCAACGCCTTGGGCAAGGCTGCGAAGGAACGCTGAATCGGCGTGTGCGCCTGTTCAGTTCCCGTTTTAGACCATGCCGGCAGCGTATCGAAATAGCTGCGCCACTCCGGCGTTACGCGGGTCGGCTCAAGCAGATATTGCTCGTACAGTTCCTCGACGAAAGGCGCGGCGAACAGCGCGGAGCTGTCCTGCATCAGCTGGTTATATTGTGAGTTCACCGTTCATCCACAGAGAGAAAATCGCGCCGTGTCGCGCCGATATAGAGTTGACGGGGACGGCCAATCTTGCGGTCGCTCGCCGCCATCATTTCGTTCCACTGCGACACCCAGCCTATGGTGCGGCCCACAGCGAAGATCACCGTAAACATATTGGTCGGGATACCCAACGCGCGCAGCACGATACCCGAATAGAAATCCACGTTCGGATACAGCTTGCGTTCGATGAAATAAGGATCGCTCAAGGCGATTTTCTCCAGCTCCATCGCCAGCTTGAACAGCTTGTCGTTTTCCAGCCCCTGCTCCTTGAGTACTTCATGGCAAGTCTCACGCATCACCGAGGCGCGCGGGTCCATGTTCTTGTAAACCCGGTGACCGAAACCCATCAGGCGATATTTCTTGTCCTTCACGCCTTGAACGAATTCCGGCACGCGCGAAATGTCGCCGATTTCTTCCAGCATATTCAGCGCAGCTTCGTTCGCTCCGCCGTGAGCGGGCCCCCAAAGCGCTGCGATACCGGAGGCGATGCAGGCGAACGGGTTCGCACCGCTGGAGCCTGCCAGACGCACCGTCGAGGTAGAAGCATTTTGTTCATGGTCGGCGTGCAGAATGAAGATGCGTTCCAGCGCACGCACCAGCACCGGATTGGGCTCATAGTCTTCGGCAGGCGTGGCGAACATCATGTACAGGAAATTCTCGACATAGCTGAATTTGTTTTTCGGGAACATGAACGGATAGCCGTTGTGATACTTGTAGGCCATTGCCGCGATGGTCGGCACTTTACCCAACAGACGCATCGCCGCCAGATCACGGTGTTTTGGGTTATTGATGTCCAGCGAGTCGTGATAAAAAGCCGACAACGCGCCGACCACGCCCACCATCACCGCCATCGGATGTGCATCACGGCGGAAACCGTTGAAGAACTTGGCGAGCTGGTCATGCACGATGGTGTGCGATTTTATTTTATGCACGAAATCGGCCTTCTGTTCGGCATCGGGCAATTGGCCTTCCAGCAACAGGTAACAGACTTCCAGAAAATCGGATTTTTCCGCCAGTTGTTCGATGGGATAACCCCGGTAATACAGCAAACCGGCATCGCCGTCGATGTAAGTAATCTCGGAGGTACAACTCGCCGTGGAGAAGAAAGCAGGATCGTAGGTAAATACGCCCAATTTGCTAAGTGCATGAATATCAATGACATCTGGCCCTATGGTGCCGGACATGATCGGTAATTCGATGCTGCGACCGTCGTCCAGCGTGAGAGTTGCGACGCGTTTGGTCTGGCTAAGTTCTTTTTCCATCAGGCTTCCCATCTTGAAGTTCAACTACTTAATTTTTTTCTAAGGATGTGCTGATTTATTCGGTTTTGTCGTTCCCGCGTAGGCGGGAACCCAGTTAAATCAAGGCGCTGGATCCCCGCTTTCGCGGGGATGACGAATAAATCAGCGTTTCCCTAAAAACTTTTTATCGACAGATTACACAGATTTTCACAGATTAAACAATCGATTTACGTGAAAATCTCCATCGTTTACCGGGTAATAGCGCACGCAAAGTCAAGCGCATCAATGCCTCTTACAAGGATAAAGCCCTGTGAACGGTCACTTAAAAAAATCTGCGTTAATCTGCGAAATCTGCGGACTGAACTGCGAATTTATGATTTATACCGATTTTATTTTTTCCAATAACGCCGCTTGTGCGTCCGATTCGGCAATTCGTCTGCCCGAAATCATGTCCCAGAGCGGATTGTCGGGCATATCGAGAAACTCATCAAATGTTTGCCGTTCCGCATCACTCAATTCGGCGTAATGCGCATCAACAAAACGCCCGAAAATGATGTCCAGCTCCAGCAAACCGCGCCGGCAGCGCCAGCGAACTCGCTGTAACTCGGTTTCCTGTTTACAGTTTGCGGTTTGCGGTTTGGTCATACCATGCGCTTGATCATCAAGTCCTTGATATGGCCGATGGCCTCGGTCGGATTCAATTCCTTGGGGCAGACATCCACGCAGTTCATGATGGTGTGACAGCGGAACAAGCGGTACGGGTCTTCCAGATCATCCAGACGCTCGGCAGTCGCCTGATCGCGCGTATCGGCGATAAAACGATAAGCTTGTAACAGCCCTGCCGGGCCGACGAATTTATCGGGATTCCACCAGAACGACGGGCAGGCCGTGGTGCAACAGCCGCACAGGATACATTCATACAAGCCGTTCAGATGTTCGCGCTGGGCGGGAGACTGCAACCGCTCGGTCTCAGGCGGCGGATCGTTGTTGATCAGATAAGGCTTGATTGAATGGTATTGCTTGAAGAACTGCGTCATATCGACGATCAGATCGCGGATCACCGGCAAGCCGGGCAGCGGGCGCAACTCAACCGGTTCTTTGAGCGATGACAGCGGGGTGATGCACGCCAGTCCGTTGCGCCCGTTGATATTCATCGCATCCGAACCGCACACGCCTTCGCGACAGGACTTGCGTAAACTGAGGCTATCGTCCTGCTCTTTCAACAGTACCAGCGCATCGAGCAACATCTTGCCGCCCGACTCGATGCAAAGCTCATAGCTCTGCATACGCGGCGCCGCATCGGTTTCAGGGTTGTAACGATAAATTCTGAATTTCATGATTTTTACCTAAACACCTTATCTATCCGCAGATAAATCCAAAAAACTATTTAATCCGCAGATTACGCAGATTCACGCAGATTAGTCGTTAGAACCATTCTCTTGTAATCTAGGCTGCTGTTCCCAAAATTCAATAACAAACCTTTTCCTTTGCCGCTGGCTTTTAAGTAATTGATCAATTGAGATTCCTCCCGAGAAGTCAAATGTTCGATTGCTTTCAATTCGACGATGATCGTTTCATAACACAGGAAATCTGCCCGGTATCCGGTAGTTAATAATTGACCTCGATACAAAATCGGCAGTTCAACCTCCCGCAAGTATGGAATGCCAGCATGCCTGAATTCCAATTCCAATGCCTCCTGATACACGGCCTCCAAAAATCCATTTCCAAGTTCACGATGCACCGCCATTGCAGCACCAATAATCGAATAGGTCAGCTCGTCCTTTTTCATCTTAAATTTACCAAAAAACCAATTATAATCAACAGATTACACAGACATTAAAACCATTTAAAAATAGAAAATACCTCACTTGAAAGGCGAGTCAAAAAATCTGACAAGTCTTTGTTTTAATCTGTGCGAATCTGCGTAATCTGCGGACAAAAAAATCAGTAAACCCGCGCCTTGAGCGGAAACGAATCCACGGTCAGCGGTTTTAAGCGCACCGGTTTGTAATCAAGCCGGTAGTCTGCGCTGAAATACAGACTGTGTTTCAGCCAGTTCACATCGTCGCGTAGCGGATAGTCATCGCGCGCATGCGCGCCACGGCTTTCCTTGCGGGCTTCTGCCGCGATCATGGTCGCCTGTGCGACTTCGATCAGGTTGTCCAGTTCCAGCGCCTCGATGCGTGCAGTATTGAATACGCGGCTCTTGTCGCCAATTTCGGTGTGTTTGACACGTTCGGCGATTTCCTTGATGCCGACCACCCCCGCTGCCAGCAGTTCGGGGAAGCGGAACACACCGCAATGCTTCTGCATGGTTTTGCGCATCGCGTCGCCCACCTCGGAGACGCGTTCGCCATTTTGCTGGTTTTCCAGCCTTGCCAGTCTTGCCAGCGGGCGTTCGGCAGCGTCAAGAGGCAAGGGTTTGGGATGCGGATTGCGTTGCAGGTCTTCGATAATCTGTCTGCCCGCTTCACGCCCGAACACCAGCAAATCCAGCAGCGAATTGCAGCCCAACCGGTTCGCGCCATGCACCGACACGCAGGCGCATTCGCCCACCGCATACAGCCCCTGCACCACTTCATCAGGTCCGGTCTTGTAGGGGGCGACGACCTGACCGTGATAATTGGTCGGTATGCCGCCCATCATGTAATGCGCGGTCGGCACCACCGGAATCGGATTCCTGGCCGGATCGACATGGGCAAATTTCAGCGCGATTTCGCGTATGCCGGGCAGGCGCTGTTTGATGACCTCATCGCCCAGATGGTCGAGCTTCAACATCACGTGATCGCCGTGCGGCCCGCAGCCGCGCCCCTCGTTGATCTCGATGGTCATCGCGCGCGACACTACGTCGCGGCTGGCCAGATCCTTGGCGTTAGGCGCGTATTTCGGCATGAAACGCTCGCCGTCCTTGTTGACCAGATAACCGCCCTCGCCGCGCACCCCTTCGGTAATCAGCACGCCGGCCCCATACACGCCGGTCGGGTGAAACTGAAAAAACTCCATATCTTCCAATGGGATACCGGCGCGCGCCGCCATACCCAGCCCGTCGCCGGTATTGATAAAGGCGTTGGTGCTGGAATGAAAGATGCGCCCTGCCCCGCCGGTGGCGAACAGCGTGGCGCGCGCCTGAAACATCATCACCTCGCCGGTTTCGATTTCCATCGCGGTCACGCCCAGCACATCGCCGTCCTGGTCGCGGATCAAATCCAGCGCCATCCATTCGATAAAGAAGTTGGTATTGGCCTTGACGTTCTGCTGATACAGGGTGTGCAAAAGAGCGTGTCCGGTTCTGTCGGCTGCCGCACAGGCGCGCTGCACCGGGTTCTTGCCGTAATCCTGCATGTGTCCGCCGAACGGGCGCTGATAAATCTTGCCGCTGTCCAGCCGGTCGAACGGCATGCCGTAATGTTCCAGCTCATAAACCACTTCGGGTGCGGCGCGACACATGAACTCGATCGCATCCTGATCGCCCAGATAATCCGAACCTTTCACCGTGTCGTACATGTGCCAGTGCCAGTTATCTTCGCTGACATTGCCCAGACTGGCGGCGATACCGCCTTGTGCGGCGACCGTGTGCGAGCGGGTGGGAAACACCTTGGAGAGCACCGCCACCTTCAGCCCGGCTTCAGCCAGCTGCAAGGCGGCGCGCATCCCGGAACCCCCTGCACCGACCACCACCACATCAAACGTTCTTTTCGCAACAGCCATTACATTCCCCACAAAATTTGCACCGACCAGATGGTGTAAAGCACCAACGCCAGTATCACCAGCACATGGATCACCAGTCGCATGCCTGTCGGCTTGACGTAATCCATCACGATGTCGCGTATGCCTATCCAGGCGTGGTAAAACAGACTCAACAAAAACAGCAGGGCGAAAGCGCGCACCGGCTGGCTGGAAAACAGCGCAATCCAGCGGTCATAACCCATATCAGAATGCAGCAAGATATAAATGCCCAGCGCCATACTGCCCAGCGCCATCACCACTGCCGTGACGCGCTGCACCAGCCAGTCGCGCAGGCCGTAATGCGCACCGACGACGACACGATTTACCATAGCTGAACCCCTATTAAAATCGTCAGCGACAGACTCGCCAACATCACGATTTTGCTGCTGTCGCGCGCCTGCCTGAGGTTGCTGACATAGTGCAGATCAATCGCCAGATAGCGTAGTCCGGCGCAAAAATGATGGATAAAAGCCCACAGTAATCCCAGCAACGTGAGTTTTGCCAACGGATGAGATAGCGCATCCTGTAATTGTGAGTACGTCTCTATTGAGCGCAGGCTGTATTGCAGCATCAGCAATAGCAGGGGCAAAGCGAGAAAAAGTCCCAGACCGCTGACGCGATGCAGGATGGACACAAAACCGGGAAGGGGTAACTTGATGAGATGCAGCGCAAGATGCTTTGGACGTTGTTTATTCATTACAGCTCTCAATCTTGATTCGAACGAATAGGCGCAATGCTACACCTTTTGTCCGACAAAAAAACGGGGAAATGATTATGATGCGCACATTGTTCACCCGGAGGAAATTCGCATGAAAGCACCTGTACGCATCACTATCACCGGCGCCGCAGGACAAATCGGCTATGCCACGCTGTTCCGCATCGCCAACGGCGACATGCTGGGACGCGAACAGCCGATCATCCTGCAATTGCTGGATTTGCCACAGGCGCAGCCGATGTTGCGCGGCGTAATGATGGAACTGGAAGATTGCGCGTTCCCGCTGCTGCAACAAATCATCATCACCGACGATCCCAAAGTTGCCTTCAAGGATACCGAAATCGCGCTGCTGATCGGCGCCCGCCCGCGCAGCAAAGGCATGGAACGCAAGGATCTTTTAGAGGCTAACGGCGCGATCTTTACCGCACAAGGCAGGTTGCTCAACGAACTGGCCGCGCGCCACGTCAAGGTGCTGGTGGTCGGCAATCCGGCCAATACCAATGCATTGATTGCAATGAAGAATGCGCCCGATCTCGACACGCGAAACTTCAGCGCGATGATGCGTCTGGATCACAACCGCGCCATCGCACAGGTCGCGCAAAAACTGTTCCAGCCGATCCGCGACATCCAGAAAATGATCATCTGGGGCAATCATTCCGGCACGCAATACCCGGATCTGGATCACGCCGAGATACGCGGCCGACTGGTCAGGGACATCCTGCCGGATCAGAATTGGGTCGAAACCGAATTCATCCCCACCGTGCAAAAGCGCGGCGCTGCGGTCATCGAAGCGCGCGGTCTGTCCAGCGCGGCAAGCGCCGCCAATGCAGCCGTCTCGCATATCCACGACTGGATGTTGAGCTCACACCACAACGACTGGGTGACCATGAGTGTACCGTCCGACGGCAGCTACGGCATACCCGAAGGCGTGATCTACGGCTTCCCGGTCACTTGCCGTCACGGCCATTTCAGCATCGTGCAGAACTTGCCCATCAGCGAACTGGGACGCCGTCACATGATAGACAGCCACAATGAACTGCTGGCCGAACGCGACCTGGTTAAACATTTGCTGGGGTAAGTAACCGATAGCGCGCGTAATGACGAATTTTTTCCAATGAACTATTTGGGTTAATCCTAAAAAAAGCGGTCTCACGCGGAGACGCGGAGAACGCAAAGTAAAATCAAGGTATTACTTATCAATAAGCAGTCACCTGACGGGTGATGAGTGCAATGAAGGTAAGGCTTTGTAAATCTGCGGGAATCTGCGTAATCTGTGGATTGAACTGCTGCTTTAGGGTTAATGGGCAATCCGGCTTAAAGGCCGTGCTGGAGTTGGAGATAAAAAGCGCGTCCCGGCAGCGGAAGATCAGAAAACATGCCTACCGATTTAAAGGTCGGTTCTCTGGCATCGCTATTGAACAGGTTCGTCAACATGGCGCGCGCTTCCCAGCTGCCCGCGAATTTTTCGCGCCGCAAACTCAAATCCACCGTGGTGTAGTCTGGAATCAGCGGACGGAGGTCGCCCGGCTCCCTCATTCTGCCACTCACGTTATTGAGCGTGGCACCGAACTGCCATAGCGGCATGAAGCGCCAGTCTGCCCGGCCGAACAGACGACGATGCGGCGCCATGCCCGCATCCTGCCCGGTGGCTCCATCAATGGAGTGCTGCAAAGAGAAGTTACCGGTCAGTCGCAGATTGTCGGCAGCCTCAAAAACCGCCTCAAACTCCAGCCCGCGTCCGGTCTGGTCGCCGGCATTTTGATACTTTGCAGCAGAAACCAAAATGATGTTGCTCATGCGGTAGTGGAAAAAATTCAGATTGGTTTTCAACTTGTCCAGCGGCTGCCATGAAACACCCAGCTCATTCGTGGTAATGGTCTCCGGTTTGAGACGGGCGTTGCCGATGCTCACCGGGTTGTTGATGGCATATTGCTCGACGAACGAGGGGGCGCGGAAAGCCTCGCCATGCATCGCCTTGACTACGATGTTGTAGGACGCATCCCACACCAGTGCCAGGCGGGGATTGGTCGTGCCGCCGAAGTCGGAATAGTTGTCATGCCGCACGCCCGCTGTCAGCGTCCAGTCTTTTGCGAAACTCCATTCGTCCTGAGCGAAGACGTAGGTCAGATTGCGCTTGTGCGGCAGCAAAAAAACCAGGGCCGGATTGCCGGTCACATCCACCAGACCGCCGGGCAGAGGGGCAAATAACGCGTCAAAGTTTTTGCTTTCCGTCACCGTATACATATCGTCAATGCGGTATCCCGCGCCAGTGCGGATGCGATGCTGCTCAAAACCGGTATAGACAGCGGTTACGCTGGCATGAGCGTGGCGCTCGGAATGTCCCCCAGTGCCGAGCATGCCATTGGGAAATGCGCCGCCAAAAGCGCCAGCGGGGAATAAGGAGAAGATCGGATTGGCCTGTTTTTGCTTAACATCGTAATAACCGATAACACCGGATACATCCCAGTTTTGCGCCCAGTTGGCTTGCTCGTAGTTCAAGTCCAGATACAGCCTGGACTCGGAGGCGCGCGCATTGGGATCCAGCGCCCCGGCAACGCCTGCGCCGGTGCCCAGTTCGCGCTGCTGGTAAGCCGCCCGCAAACGCCATGCCTGATAGGACAAATCGGTGCGCGCATCAATCGCCTTGCGTTGCTCATTGAGCGGACCGGGCGCGAGTGAGGCTTTTGTGCCGAAGATTGCATCCCAGGCCGTTTGGGAATCCTGCTGAACAATCCCTTTTTGACCATCGGTATTGCCCGCCCGCAGATAGAAAGCGGCATCCAGCGCGCCCAACTTGCCGCCATGCTGTATCCACGCCTCGCGGCTATTGAAGCTGCCGACACGCGCACCGTATTCCATACCCTTGAGGTCTGCCGCCGTCTTGGTGATGACATTGATCACACCAGAGAAAGCATCCGCGCCATACAGCGCCGAGCCCGACCCGCGTATCACCTCGATGCGCGCCACATTTTCCAGCGGCATGCCACCCCAAAGCTGGCTGCGATCACCGGCAAAAACATTGGTGATCGGGATGCCATTGACCAGCATCAAAACCTGCGGATTTTGGACGGTATGGATACCACGGAAGCTGTAAATTGATTTCGATGCAATATTCGACCTGGAAACATGCAGCCCCGGCACACTTTCCAGCGCCTGATCCAGATCGGTTGCGCCCATCGCCTTGATCTCGTGAGCGGTAATCACCGTCGCGGCTGAAGGCGCGCGGGTGATGGCTTGCGAACTGCCCGTCGCGATGCTGATGGTGGACTGGTCGCCATAGACCAGCGCCAGGTCATCTTCCTCGGAAGTTTGGGCGGTTGCCTCACCGGCATAGGCAATGATCAGAAAAACAAAAAGCAACTGGCCTTTTATTAAGGTATGCATGTTAACTCCCCTTCATGATCTTAAATTATCGCAACTTCGATATTTCGATATGCTCAACCGTGTTTGCGCAGGCGCATGATTGTACTTGCTGTGGTCAAAAAATACTCTCTCGCTATCAATTTTTTGCACTGAATTTTCAAGGTACAGGTCGCGCTGATTTGCCTGTGTATTCAACATCGGTGCAACGCAAGGGTAGGAACGCATCCGGTGCTTTATCGCGTGTGTCTACATAACAGGCGGTGACACCGCTGGTGACCACTATGGCAAAGATTCGATAGATTTCTTCAGCGGTATAGCCCATGTCGGAGAGGAAGGCCGATCCGTAGCCGTTGATATTCATGCTCTCGTTGAAGTTTCTCGACAGGCTGCTTTCGATTTGAAGTGCAAGTTGCAAATGCTCGCCGGCTGGAAGTGCCAGTAGTTTCTGAACCCGCTCCATCGCGACAACCCGCTCATCTCCTTTGGCAAGGGGGCGCGCATAGCCCGTGATTTTAGGTTTGCCGCGATGTTTGGCGCACTCATTGCGGATGATTTCATCGACACTCACGCCGTGCTTGAAATCCAGAAGTGCTGATTGAATAAAGCGTACGCCTTGAAGCAATGGTTTGGAGCCGTATGTCTTTGCATCTGCCGCCAGCACACCTGCCGTGGTCGACGCTACAACGGATGCCCGCATCGCACCACCAAGCGCACCGATCTGATTGCACCAAATGCGCGGATCCGGCCAGCTCATGCAGATGTAAATTGCCTCAAACCAATCGGCCACAGGGCGCTCCGGCAAACGTCCTGTGGCGTTGAGTATCAGTACCTGCATGTAGGAAACCTTGCCAACCAAGTCGTCCATCATGGAGTAACCATGATTGAATACTCCTTTGCCGATTACCCAACCTCCTTTATTGCTTTGAATCTTGCCCCGGCGCTCGTCCCAAAGACGATAAGCTCTGTTAGTCATACTTGATGACATAATTTTCGTCCTTTACAAAGGGCATTGCGGTTACGGGTTTATTGGACAGCTCCACGCCATGCGCCAACAGCCCCGGAGCGCCCAGCAATTGGAATAATCCTGCCCCGGCACGAGGGCTGAAACCAAGATCGGTAAAAACTGCGGCTGCGATAGCTGGAGATAACCAGCCGAGAGAATGTTTATTCAGGACATCGGCAAATTTGCAGCCCCACAACAGGGTTTCATGCTTACCCGGCAGGCTGGTTAGATGGCTGGCAATCTTCGCAGCCATCGGATCCACCCCGCCAAAACGACTGCCAAACCCGGGGGAGATGTGCCAATCGCCTTCTTCAGGAGGCGTGCCGTTTGTTATCAATTCGTGAGCCAGTTGCAGGGGATCGTGCTTACGCTGTTTACGCAGCCAGTCCATGGCGGGTTCGACCTCACCAGCTCCCAGATGGCTACCGCCATAAATGGATAAGGCAATGGGCAGGATATGTTCGCGGTCGGTGCTGCCGACACCGGCATTCATCGCCGCCCGCGTAGCCGGATGGCGCGGGCCGGGATTGATCAGCGAAATCATCAAGTGCTCCAGCAATCTCGCTTCGTCGGCATCAGGCAATTCACCGCGAAACAACAGGAAGAGCACTTCAACGAAGCTGCGTTTTTGCGTCAATTCCAGCAGGTCGTATCCGTGGCAGAGGCAGGTGTCTGCGAGATAGGGGTTGTCTGGGCTTTCGATCTCTTGCCATATTTTTGTGGCGGTGCGTTCTGCAAAAAGATCGTTGCGGCTTTCGACTTTTCTTTTTTCTGTGGTCATCAACAATCCCTTTAATCACTGAGCTTTATTTGTACTTCAAGCACATCTCCCGATATACGCATCCTGACATTCATTTCAATGTTCCCAGTGTTTTCATGCGCAGCACCATGGGCGGCACTTCTTCGCCGTCAATACGCACATCGAGCAGCGTCGGCCCTTTGCGCCGCAGGATAGTGTTGAAATCAAGATTGTCCAGCTCTTGCGGCGAGCGGATAACGTGGCCGGGTATCCCCATGGCTTCTGCGAGCTTGCGGTAATCGACCAGTGGCAACTCGTAACCGATGGCTTCGGCGCCCGCCAGCCGTTGGCCGTGTTTGACCATTCCCAAGGCACTGTCGTTGAGCACGACGAAAACGACGCTTAGTCCTTCCATGGCGGCCACGGTGATTTCCTGCCCGCTCATCAGAAAAGCGCCGTCGCCGGTAATGCAAACTACCGGACAAAGCGGATTACCCCGGGCGATGCCGACCGCCGCACCGATGGCCCAGCCCATCGGGCAGAAATCCATCATCACGCGCAACCAGTTGGCCGTACCCGAGCGTTGCTCCGGCATTTTCCCGACGACGTGCAGGCGCATGCGCTCAATCCGCCGATTGAGCGGCTGGAGATAATGCACCGTCCACACCATGCTGTTGCCGGAGTCGGCGAGGAAGCGGGTGTCGGGCGGACAGCGCTCGGACAGCGCTTTCATGAGACGTTGCGGCTTGATCGGGGTGTCGTTGGAGGTGTAACTTTCAGGCGATTGCAGGGTTACTCCGGCTATGTCGTTCAGGCGCATGATGCCACCGGCTTCGGACGAGGGAACGGCTTTCAGCAGCTCGTTCAGGCGTTCGCATACCGAGCGGATGTGGCCGCGCACGTGGAGCATGGCCATCGGCGAACGCATCAGGTTTTCCTCTGAATTATCTATGTGTACCAGGCGGTTGTTGAGCAGGGAATCGCACCAGCCGCCGCTGACAAATTCACTGAAGCCGGTGCCAAAAGCCAGCACGATGTCAGGCTTGCTGCCCAGCAGGCCAACGGCGCTGTCGTGGCCGCCGAAGCCGAATACGCCGCAATAGGCCGGATGTCGGGGATTGATGTAACCTTTTGCGTCCGGGGTGGTGATAAACAGTGCCCGGGTCAGCTCGACCAGTTCCATGATCGCTTCGATGGCTTCGATGCAGGAAGCGCCAATTACGAACGCGATGCGCGGGGATTGCCGCAGTTCGTCACGGAGTCGCTGTATCGCGCGTTCATCAATCAGGATGGGTTCCTGTTTGAACAAGGCAGCCAGATTATAGGCGGGGACGGCGGAGGGTATCGCGCCGCGCAGGATGTCCAGCGGAATTGCCAGGTGTGCCGGGCCGCCGGGGGCCTGGTGCGCCGTCATCAGGGCGTTGGCCAGCTTGCGTTCGAACTGGCTGGGGTGGGATACCATGGCGTTGTAACGGGTGCAGTGGTGAAACATCGCAAAGGCGTTAACCCCGGTGTCGGACGATTCCTGCAACGCGCCTCTGCCGAACGAAGGCAGCGCCGGAAGACCGCTGATCGCCAGCAGCGGAACATTGTTGTCGTGAGCGCAAGCCACCCCGGTGATCATGTTGGTCGAGCCTGGGCCGGAAGTGGCGCAGCATACGCCCAGACGCCCGGTTTCACGGGCATAGCCATCGGCCATGAACGCAGCCCCCGCTTCGTGTCGCGCCACTATTGTCCGCAGGCCGCCGCGCCGTTCGCTGCGCGCCATGGCGTTGAACAGCGGTTCAATGGCGCCGCCCGGCACTCCGAACACGTATTCGACACCTATCTGTTCCAGATAGGCGACCAGCAGATCGGCCATTTCCAGCGCTTGAGCCAGTACGATTACTGAACTTTCCTCAAGCACCTGCGTGTGGTTGTTGACAGGCAAAATTTTAGCGCCCATGGCGGAACATCCTCGTTAACTACACCCTGTTATTATTGTCTGCCGACGAATACCGGCGTTGTCGGTCCGCCGGCGCTTATTCGTGCGGGGCGCAATGCTACCGCAATTTTCCGCCGGACTGCGCTTTTTAACCCATAAATCGGGTAAGGGTTATGTAAAGCCTGATATTATCGCGGCAGGTGACAAAATTTTGCCAATAACTATTCGGGTTGACTTGTGATCAGGTTCACTTGAATACCAACAAAAAAACGATCATGGGTATATTCACACTGCTGTCCTGCATCACACCCCCTTGCCGTATCAGGGCAGGTGCGGTGTTGCTGGCCCCGTTGCTGATGACGGCAGTAAGTCCTGCATGGGCGACGTTGAAAGACCTGAACGCCCTGCCGGGCGAGCCGTCGCAGGCGGATTTCGCCCGTGCGACTCACTCGATCGACACATCCTTTCTCTTACCCTCTTCCACGCCGTTACAGACCGACTACAGCGAGGTGATCCAGACCATCGAAGCCTTTCCCGATGTGGTGGTTTTCCCTATTTTGGTCGCCGGCCCCGTGGTTGCCGACACAAGCAGAAAACTGGCCAATAAATTAGCACTGGCAGAGGGCAACATTGCGGTCATCTACCCGGACCTCGCCGAACCGTATCGCAGCGTATTCGCGCAAATTATTGGCGGTATAGAGGCCAAGGCCCGGGGGCGCGTCAGCCATTTCGCGGTAGGCTCGAACGTGGATGTCGGTGAGTTGAATAACTCTCTGCGCCGCCAGGATACCCGGGTGGTGATTGCGCTGGGCAGGCAGGGAGTGAAGGTTGCTTCCGCGCTGGACAGCAACATCGGCGTGGTGGTGGGCGGGGTATTGACGGCGCCGGAAGATAAAACGCGCGATCATCAGGTGAATAGCCTGTCGCCGGATCCGGCGTTGCTGTTCTCGCGCCTCAAGGGCATGATGCCCAAGGTGCGGCGGGTCTTCACCGTGTATGACCCGCGCCAGAATGCGTGGATGATGCGCCTGGCGAAAGAGGCTGCGCGCACGCAGGGGCTGGAATTCACGGCCTACGAGGCACAGGACTTGCGCAGCGCGATGCTGGCTTATCAGAAAATTCTCGCCTCCGCCGACAGCACTCAGGATGCCTTATGGCTGCCTCAGGATTCCACTACGGTGGAAGACAGCTCGGTGCTGCCACTGGTACTGGAGGAATCCTGGTCGCGCAATCTGGCCGTTTTTTCCAGCACTTTCAGTCACGTCAGGCGCGGCGTGCTGTTCTCGCTGTATCCGAATAATGTCGAATTGGGCCGCCATCTTGCGGGTTCTGCACTCAGCTTTCTGACTTCCGACGGAAATGAGGTATCCGGCATGCTCCCCTTGCGCGAAGTATTGATGGCGATCAACCTGCGCACAGCCAAACATCTTGAAATCAATACCAGCCGTCCGCAAATTTTTGACATGGCGTTCCCCGAGCAATAAGGCGCGCCGACCATGAACCCAAATAATCCAATAAAAATTTCTACCCCCCCCCCCCCCGCAAGGGCTGGGGTAAATACGGCTATGGATTTTTTGGGATGAGAAAAACTTTCGCGAGATATTTCCATAAGCTCACCTTTCAGCGCCAGATCGGCATCACGATTACGCTGGGCATTCTCTTCCTGGCGTTGTTTTCCTCCCTGGTAGGGTCGTGGCATGGCAATAAGCGGGTGCGAGAAGACCTGATCGAACAGGGACAACATATCACCGAGAATCTGGCGCGGCAAAGCTCTCTGGCGCTGATTTATGCTTCCGCCGACAATGCCGCCGAGGCTGTGAACGTCACTATGGCTTTCCCCGGGGTAATCGGCGTGGAAATCCGCAATGCCAACGGGCGCGTGTTGCTGGTGCGCGGCAAGGTCGATCTTGCCGAATTTCTGGAACAGCCCAGCCAGCCAGACGGCTTGCAAGCCGCCGCGATGCTGAATGCGGAAAGCAGTAAGGCATGGCACTTTGCCGCGCCGGTTTATTCGAAACCTGCCGCAGAATCCCCGTTCAGCGAGGCAACCATGCCCGAGTTTCTCGGCAATGTTTCGGTGGTGATGAGCAAGGCGGCGCTGGACAAGATGACCTCCGATATTTTTATCGCCAATCTGACCACCTCGTTCTCCTTTGCGCTGCTGTTCCTGTTGTTGATCCGCATCCTTACCCGCAACATGGCGCGACCGCTCAACCAGTTGTCACTCAGCATGGGGCGCGCCCAGCTGGGCGAGTCGCGGGTGCGTGCCGTGCCCGGCGGGCCGAAGGACATCGCCGAACTGGCGCACGCGTTCAACAGCATGATGTCGGTGCGGGAAGAGCACGAAGCGGCCTTGCGTATCGCCGCCATTGCCTTCGAAATTGATGAAGGCATGCTGGTAACCGATGAACATTCGGTGATTATCCGGGTCAATCAGGCGTTTACCCGGTTGACCGGCTACAGTGCCGGGGAAGCCATCGGCAAGACCCCGGCCCTGCTTCAGTCCGGCCGCCACGACGCGGCGTTCTATCAGCACATGTGGGATTGCATACGGCGCGACCATCACTGGCAAGGGGAAATCTGGAACCAGCGCAAGAACGGGGAAATCTTCCCGGAATGGCTGAACATTTCCGCCGTGCTCGGCACGGACGGAGCTATCACGAATTATATCGGTTCGTTTATTGACATTACCCAGCGCAAACAAACGGAAGAGGAAATCCACAATCTCGCCTTTTATGACCCGTTAAGCCAGCTGCCCAACCGGCGTTTTCTGCTTAATCGCCTCCGCCAGGCCGTCGCAGTCAGTGCGCGCAACCAGACCGGCGGCGCGCTGCTGTTCATCGACCTTGATAATTTCAAGACCCTGAATGACACCAAGGGACATGATATCGGTGACATGTTGCTGATCGAGGTGGCCAGACGCCTGCAAGGCTGCGTCCGCGATGGCGACACCGTGTCGCGTTTCGGCGGAGATGAATTTGTGTTGCTGCTGGAAGGCCTGAGCGCAGAAAAGGCGCATGCCGCCGTGCAGGCGCGAAGCGTGGGGGACAAAGTGCTCGAAGCGCTCAGCCAGCCCTACCTGCTTGAAGGATGCGAGTTTCACAGCTCATCGAGCATGGGCATCACCTTGTTCGTCAATTACAAGGAGAAGCTCGATGACTTGCTGAAACAGGCCGACACCGCCATGTACGAAGCGAAGAAATCCGGTCGCAACACCCTGCGCTTCTTTGACCCCGTGATGCAGGAGGAACTGGAAGGGCGCGCACAGATGGAAGTCGGCTTGCGGGAGGCATTGCGCAAACAGGAGTTCCGGCTTTATTACCAGATGCAAATCAACCAGGCCGGGCGCATTACGGGTGCGGAAGTTTTGTTGCGCTGGTTTCATCCTGAACAAGGTTTGATCTCGCCGCTGAAATTCATCCCGCTGGCGGAAGAAACCAGCCTCATCCTGCCGATAGGCGCGTGGGTGCTGGAAGTCGCCTGCCGACAAATAAAAGTATGGGAAAGCGACCCGCACACCCGTGACTTGCAGCTTGCCGTCAACGTCAGCGGACGACAGTTCCGTCAGGCCGATTTTGTCGCGCAAGTGATCGAAATACTCGATCGAACCGCCATTAATCCGCAACGCTTAAAGCTTGAGTTGACCGAAAGTATCGTGCTCGACAATGTCGAAGACACCATCGCCAAAATGCAGGCGCTGAAACAAACCGGTGTGCGTTTCTCCATGGATGATTTTGGCACGGGCTATTCGTCGCTGTCCTATCTGACCCAACTGCCGCTCGACCAACTGAAGATCGATCAATCTTTCGTGCGCAACATCGGCACAAAATCGACCGATGCGGTGATTGTTCAAACCATCATCGGCATGGCCAACAACCTGGGCATGGAAGTGATTGCCGAAGGCGTGGAAACGCAGGCGCAATGCGATTTCCTTGAAAAGGCCGGATGCATGCGCTATCAGGGTTATTTGTTCGGCAAGCCGGTGCCGCTGAACGAATTCGACAGGCTGCTGCACCAGGCATAATGCTTAAAACGGCAGTTGGAGTGGATGAATGTGCGAATTTATTCGCACATTCAAACAGTTAGGTGCGAATAAATTCGCACCCACAAACGCCATTTAACCTAGAAACGGCAGTTCAATCCGCAGATTACGCAGATTCCCACAGATTAACAACAAGTTACAAAGCGCCTGCATATTGCCCAAATGGTTAATTAACTGCGGATGTAAGCATTTGTTTAATCAGCGTTAATCCATATAATCTGATGAAACTACTCAATTCTTGTTAAGAGCCAGGCTCTTGCAATCATTGATGCGGACAACTGCTTTTTATAGGATTAAGGCTCTCGATATTCCCGCGCTGATGTAAAATGACGGGCTGACAGGAGACATCCATTGGAAAATCCATACAATATCCTTGGCGTATCTCCGACCGCGACGCTTGAGGAGATCAAGAAGGCGTACCGCTCGCTTGCCATGCGCCATCACCCGGACAGGAATACCGGCAGTACGACCCGCTTCAATGCCGTTAAATCGGCGTATGAATTGCTTTCCGACCCGAAAAAAAGAGCCGAATACAACCAGAGTCTCAACAACCGGATCATTCTCGACCCGGAAGATGAGGCGCTCTCATTGTGGCGTTCACTATTCAATCGCTGCGGCATCCCGCCCGACTCATCACGTTAAGACCCGACACCATGAAAAAGATACATTCTGAATTCGCTTACCAGTCCCGTGAACTTGGCATCCAGATTGAAGACACTCTGGGCGATCCGCCCGACAGAAAAACCTATGCCAAAGTCGTGAAATCGTTAATCGACGAATTTGCCAAAGGATCAGAGATCGACGATGTGAATCTGTTGAGTTTCGCGCTGCTCGATTACCTCTGCTTTAACGACCTTGCCGGACTGCTGGCACAATGTGAAGAATACAATCAGGGCGATACCACACAGGTTTTGAGTATGGTGTCCTGCAACAATGATGACGCCGGTCGGGCAATCGTAACCGTTGCCCGTTCCAACCCACAATTGGCGCGCCGCGCAATCCTCACGGCATTTTTATACAAACATCCAAAACACTGGTCTGATGAGGATCACTCGCTGGAATCGCTGCAAAAGAGCGAAGGCGGCGATGATGATGAGGATGAAGATCAACTCGCGCCCGGGCATGATATTGAGCAATTGTTCGACTCGAACGGAGAAAAGAATGCCTGACAAGACCAACCTGCCCGCCATCAGCCGTCAGGTCACCGATCTGGTTTTAGCCGGATCGCTCGACCATGCCGAAGAGGCATTCAATGAAACTGCCGAACAATTCGGCGATCTGGCTGTGGTGGAAGTTCTGGAAACGCTGGCGCCGCAAGTCGTATCCATGCATCTGTCAGCCTTCGATGGCGGCAAGCTGTCACTGGCGACGCTGCTGATTTCGCCCGGTGCATGGGCGCAAAGCCTGGCCTTTTTCGCTGCCACCTGGAGCGAGGATATGATCGAAGATGAGCCGGAATTCCTGGCAGAATCGCTGTTCGCGCATATTCACGGCGTTTTGTTTGCCAGTGACGACCCGGAGCGGCGCGCAGCACTGATACAGGAGGCCTTATCAACGGACTGGGGAACAACGGCCTTTGCCGCACTGTTTTCGACCGCCATTGACGAAATCATCGAGCTTGCCAACGACATCTACACGCGCGGCGCACACGACAGCGGCCGGACCACCTCCGATCACGACATCGTTCCGCTGGCGCTGGCCATTGCGCGCACCGATACCGATGCCTGGGATCGTGTGCTGTTTGAGCTCTTTCCCGACTGGCAACCGGGTGAAAATGAATTGCATGGCCGACCTGACGAAGATGAAGACGAGGAAGATGCGTATGGCTATGAATATGCCATTCCTCGCACCGACCGGGAGTTGCTGTTGCGTCTGCGCAAACAAGTGCCAAGCAAAGCGCTGAACGTACCGAAACCCGGCGCCCGCCCAAGCCTGGGCGACGACATCTTCGCCTGATTGCCTGCAAACATGAAACTCGCCCATTTCACCTCGCGCCCTCCCCATTTGGTGCGGGCGCTTGAAACGCTTGCACAGGATCAGGGGAAAGAGGCGCAAACGCTGCTCCATGAACTCGCCGGCATTACCGTGCTGGTCGCCCGCAAATTCACCAATGACAGGACGGCGGATGGTTTGCTGGAAGCGTTTTATCTGACGATAGGCTGCGTCTCGCTGGGCATCAGCCAGGCTGATATTCCGCATGGCAATGAATCCGAATTATCCTTCCTGTTGCACCATGGGGCAGAAATCGTATTTCAGACGGGATTCCGGCATATCAGGGAATTAGCCGGTCTGCCCGGCCACACCCTGATTACGGATTTCGATAATGATCCCCTCGTCCGGCAACGCAATATCAAGGCTCTTTTCTCCGAACTCTGCCGCGCTGACCCCAACTCGGAGTGGACAGGCGATGAGACCTACAAAAATGAACTGCATCATCGGCAGGACAACCAAAATACCGTTGAGTGTGCACTCTGGTTGCGTAAAAATAATTTTTCAGGCGCAATTAAAGATAGCGATCTGGATGCCAATGCGGTAATAGCGATTGCCGTTATTTTCGCGATTCCGGGCGATGGCCGTATCGTCGCGCGTACCGGGCAAAAGGAAATCGAAAACCTGATCCGCAGCGCACGTAAAACACCTCCCGATATTGATGCAGGCTGGAATCAATTACTCCAGAAAACGCCGCCCGAATATCAAGCCATACTCAGCTCACACATGGACGAATTCAGAAAAACCATCGTCAGAAAAATTCTCTCAAAAATCAAGGTTAAAACCGTCGTTACCGAGATACAGAATTGCTACGCGGGCACGGAGCAGGATGTCGATTATGCCTGACCGAAAGACGGCAATTCAATCCGCATAAATTTCATGTCCAATTGATTTTTTTGGCGTATCCTCGCGCAGGTAAATTTGAGTGGGGGTTGTCATGTCTGCCATCCGTCCGCCTGCTGTCGCAGGTCTGTTTTACCCCGCCGATGCCGGGCAGCTTGCACGTGAGGTGCAGGAATTTCTGGCGGAGGCGCGTCCGTTTGATCTCATTCACGTTAAGGCGCTAATCGTCCCGCACGCCGGTTATATCTACTCCGGCGCGATTGCGGCCACTGCCTATGCCACGTTGCGTGCTGCTTCCCAATATATTCGGCGCGTCGTGCTGCTCGGGCCCACCCATCGCGTTGCGGTGCGCGGTCTGGCCCTGCCCGGCGTGGATGCCTTCGACACCCCGCTGGGACGGGTGAAGCTGGACACGGCAGGTGCGCAAAGTATTGCGCACCTGCCGCAAGTTGTCGTCAGCGCACAGGGTCACGCACAGGAGCATTCACTGGAAGTACAACTGCCGTTCCTGCAAAGCCTGCTATCCGATTTCACGTTGCTACCGCTGGCTGTGGGCATAGCAAGCGCCGAACAAGTTGCCGAAGTGCTGGAATCCCTATGGGGGGGTGAGGAAACGCTGATTGTCATCAGCTCCGATCTCTCGCACTATCTGCCCTACCCGACCGCACAGCGCGTGGACCGTGAGACGGTGCAGGCCATACTGGAATTGCAGCAACCGATTCCGCACGACCGGGCCTGCGGCGGCACGCCGGTTAGCGGCCTGATACTCGCAGCAAGGCGGCATCACTTAACGCCGCACCTGCTCGACTTGCGCAACTCGGGCGACACGGCGGGTACGCGCGATCAGGTGGTCGGTTATGCCGCGCTGGCCTTTACGGCTGAATCTTCAGAGGAGAGATGAAATGCCGGATGAAGAAAAAGGCAACATCCTGTTGCCGATTGCCCGTGCGGCGATTTCCCGGGCGCTGAACGTGCCCGCGACGGCGAATGAAAGCGCGCCGTGGCTCTCGGAACCCGGCGCCAGCTTTGTCACCCTCACCCAGCGCGGCGAATTGCGCGGTTGCATAGGCACACTGGAAGCGCACCGTTCCTTGCTGGCCGATGTCAAAGGCAATGCCGTTTCCGCCGCCCTGCACGATCCGCGTTTTATGCCGCTGAGCGCAGATGAACTCGGCATCACCGACATAGAGGTTTCTCTGCTCACTCCTCCTCAGCCTATGGCATTTCGTAATGAAACCGATGCCTTGTCGCAATTGCGCCCCGGCGTGGACGGTATCGTGTTCGAATTTGGCGGCTATCGCAGCACATTTTTACCGCAAGTCTGGGAACAGTTGCCTGAACCGCATCAGTTTATGGCTCATCTCAAGCGTAAAGCCGGACTGCCCGCTGACTTCTGGGATGAAAATGTCACGCTGTCGCGTTATTCCGTTAGCAAATACAAGGAAAAAAACCATGGATGAGCCCATCAGCCTGGCCGAGCGCTATCCGGCCAAATACTGGCATAAACTGGCCGACGGGCGCATTCAATGCGATCTGTGTCCGCGCGACTGCAAGCTCCACGAAGGCCAGCGCGGCGCATGTTTCGTGCGCGGTCGGGTTGACGATGCAATGGTGCTCACCACCTATGGTCGTTCGTCGGGTTTCTGCGTCGATCCGATCGAGAAGAAACCGCTCAACCACTTCTATCCGGGCAGCAGCATCCTGTCGTTTGGCACGGCGGGCTGTAACCTCGCCTGCAAATTTTGCCAGAACTGGGATATTTCCAAATCGCGCAGCTTCGACAAGCTGGCCGATCAGGCCAGCCCGGAAGCCATCGCGCGCAGCGCCAAAAACCTGCATTGCAAGAGCGTTGCCTTCACCTACAACGACCCGGTAATCTTTGCCGAATACGCGATGGATGTGGCCGATGCCTGCCATGAACATGACATCAAGACTGTGGCGGTCACGGCGGGCTATATCCACGACGCGCCGCGCCGCGAGTTCTTCGCCAAAATGGATGCAGCGAACGTGGATCTGAAGGCGTTTACCGATGAATTCTATGTCAGGCAATGCGGTGCACACCTGCAACCGGTGCTGGACACGCTAAAATACCTGTGCAATGAAACGAAAGTCTGGGTCGAACTGACCACGCTGCTGATCCCCGGCCTCAACGACAGCGAAGATGAAATAGCGGCGATGAGCGCATGGATTGTCAGGGAACTCGGCGTGAACGTACCGCTGCATTTCAGCGCTTTTCACCCGGATTACAAACTGACCGATATTCCCGCCACCCCGCCGGAGATATTGATACGGTCACGAGAAATCGCCCAACGGGCGGGACTGTTATATGTCTATACCGGCAATGTACACAACATCGCGGGAGACACCACACACTGCCCTTCCTGCAACAGCGCCCTGATCGTGCGCGACTGGTACGACATCAAACAATATCGCCTCACGCCCGACGGTCATTGCCCTGACTGTCATGCCGTCATCGCCGGACATTTTGAACAATTCAACGGGCAGTTCGGCAGACGGCGCATCCGGGTGACTCCGTCGTAACGTCGTCACAGAGCCCGGTCGCGGCATCAAATTCCGCCCGACATCATCTGTGACAGCAGCGCCTCAAACTCTTGAACGGCGACGGGCTTGCCGAACAGATAGCCCTGAAAACTGGCGCAACCCGATTGTTGCAGCAGCTTCAATTGCGCATCGGTTTCCACCCCCTCGGCTATGACATCCATGCCAAAGTTCATGCCCATGTTTACGATGGTCATCACCAGCACCAAATCTGCCTTGTCGGTGGAAATATCGCGCACGAATGACTGGTCTATCTTGATCTGGTTCAAGGGCAGCAATTTCAGGTAGGAGAGCGAGGAATAGCCTGTGCCGAAATCGTCCATCGAAAAACTTACCCCGAAGCTCCTCAATGCCATCATTTTGGCGATGGTATCGGCAACGTTTTCCAACACCAGACTCTCGGTCAATTCCAGTTTGAGCAAAGCCGGATTAATTCCGTGTTGGCGCACCGTGGTTTGCACCTGCGCGACAAAATCGGGCTGGCGGAATTGTTTGGCGCTCACATTTACCGCCAACGTCAATTCCCGAAAAACCGGGCTGTCCTGCCAACGCCTGAGCTGGGCGCAAGCGGTATCCAGCACCCACGCCCCCATCGGCATGATCAGCCCTGTTTCTTCCGCAAGCGGAATGAATTGCGCAGGTGATACCAGTCCGCGTTGCGGATGCAGCCAGCGCAGCAAAACTTCCGCACCCTGAGGCTTGCCGTCGTTATTGACCTGAACCTGATAAAAAAGTTTGAACTGCTGCTGCTCCAGCGCGGTATGCAAATCGGCCTCCAGCGCCGCGCGGTTTTCGATAGCCACCTGCATATCCGGGTCGAAGAAACGAATCGCATTGCGCCCTGCATCCTTGGCGCGATACATCGCCATATCCGTCCACTTGAGCAAGTGCTCCATGGTTTCATCATGCTCCCGAAACACCGACACCCCGATACTAGACGAGCAGTGGTGAGAAATAATGTCTTCGTTACAGTTGAGCAGATAAGGCTGTGCCAGTGCAGCGCGAATTTTTTCAGCCACATGTTCGGCTTGCGCAACCGCCTCTTGCAGATTCCCGGACAATCCTTCCAGCAACACCACAAACTCGTCGCCGCCCAGACGGGCGGCGCTGTCCTGTTCGCGTATGCAGCCCACAATACGGCGCGCCACCTCGACCAGCAATTGGTCGCCCATATCGTGACCATGAAGATCATTGAGTTTCTTGAAGTAATCGAGATCGAGAAACATCAGGGCGCCATGCTGTTCGGTACGCAGGCACGACACCAAAGCCATGCCCAGGCGGTCCAGCAACAAACGACGATTCGCCAACCTGGTCAGCGGGTCGTAGAACGCCAGATCACGCAACTGGAGTTCAAGCCCCTTGCGCTCGGTAATATCGAGGAAAGTCGCAACGGCGCCCACGACCTGTTCGTCCTTGATGATGGGATGCGCCCAGTATTCCACCGCAACGGCTTGCCCATCCTTGCACCAAAACACCTCCGTGTCGCAATGAACGGGCTGTTTCTGCCTGAAGGCCTGATACATCAGACACTCGCTCGCCGGATAGGGTGCGCCGTCTATCCGGGAGTGATGAAACAGGGTGTGGCTATGTTTGCCCAGCACCTCGTCGGCGCGCTCAAAACCCAGTATGCGCAGGAAGGCGGCATTGACGAAAGTGCAGTTGCCCGCGTTGTCCACGCCGTACATCCCTTCCGCCATCGTATCCAGAAGAATCTGCAAATTCTCCTGCGATTCATGCAGCTCCTGCGTGCGCACGCACACCTTTTGCTCCAGTGTCGCGTTGGATTGTTGCAAGGCGTTGTCCAGACGTTCGCGCTCGGTATAGCTGTTGCGCAATCTGCGGTTGGTGCGCGCCAGATGGATGAGCGTCAGCAGCACGCCCAGCAGCAACGCTATCGCGCCGCCGATAAATTCCAGCGCATATTTGCGCAACACATCACGCAAATCGAACTCGCGCGCCCGCTCGGGATTAAAACCCAGGTGCTGCATCATCACCCTGATGTCGGCATAATTACCCGGCCCGGCGAATCCGTAATAGCGCCCCTGTTGCGCAGCCGCATCTTGTGGCTGGATATTCAGCAACGCCAGCCTGACCCGTCTTAGCAAATCATCCGGCACTTCCGGCATCGCCGCAAAAGGCCATTCTGGATACAAATCGGTGGAAAATATCTGCGGAAAGTTTTCAGCAGGCTGACGATTAATTACCTTGACTTGATCGAGCCTGATCTTCCCTTCGCGCGCCATGCTTTCCAGAATGCCGGTGCGGACAAAGCCGACGTCCGCCTTGCCTTCCAGCACCGCCATCACCACCTTGTCATGCGGCATTCCGGTAAATTTAATGCGTGACAAGACACTGAAATCCAGATCCTTCTGATGCATTGTCCAGCTCTGCATCAGATAGCCGCCCAGCGATTGTTCGCTGGGCGCCGCCACTACCTTGCCGCGCAGATCAGCCAGCGTATTGATATTGGCACGGTCGGCACGAGTCAATATCACCCCGCCAAAGGTCGTCACCGGCTTCCCCTCGGCCAGCGGCATCAGGGTGACAATGGCCGACAGGCTGATGTCGTTGCGGATGGTAATGTAGTGTTCCGGGTTGGTCACAACAAAGTCGAAATCGTGGCGGTTCACCGCCAGATCCAGCTCTTTGTAAAACATCGGCACGATGCTGAAGTGATATCCTCCCACCTGCTGATTCAGGTAGTCAGCGGTGGCTTTCCATTGCTGCCGCGTCTGTTCCAGTGAGCGGAACGACAATACCCCGATGCGTATTTCCTTGCCCATCGCCAGTGCGCCGGACATCGTTGATGACATCAGGGCGGCAAGCAAAAAACGTATCAGGATGTAATACCAACTTTTCAAGACTGTCTTCCCATTATCGGCGTGCCGGGATTAGTAACACTATGCGTTGCTTACGTCAACAAGGCCTCGAACTGTTCGACGGGAACCGGTTTGCTGAACAGGTAACCCTGAAAGGCATGGCAGCCGCGCAGATCGAGAAATTCCAGCTGCGCTTCGCTCTCCACACCTTCGGCTATGACATTCAAACCCAACGCTTCAGTCATTGCGATCACGGTCTGCACGATAGCCGCATCATTCGGATCGGTGGTGATGTCGCGCACGAACGACTGGTCGATCTTGATCTGATCCAGCGGCAGACGTTTGAGGTATTGCAGCGAGGAATAGCCGGTACCAAAATCGTCCATCGAGAAACTTACACCCAACATCTTGATTTCACGCATTTTATTGATGGTGTCCTCGACATTTTCCAGCACAATGCTCTCGGTCAGTTCCAGCTTCAGATGCGACGCTCTTGCGCCGGAGTCCAGCAACACGCGCTGTACCTGCGACACAAAATCGCTTTGCCTGAATTGTCGCGCGCTGACGTTGACGGCCAGCGTCAGGTCACGGGTCAATATGTCTTTCTTCCATGCATTAAGCTGGATACAGGCGGTTTGCAGCACCCACAGCCCCATCGGCAAAATCAACCCGGTTTCTTCGGCCAGCGGGATGAATTGCAACGGCGAAACCAGACCGCGTTCCGGGTGCTCCCAGCGCAGCAATACTTCCGCTCCAATCGGGCGTCGCAGGCTATCCACCTGAATCTGGTAATACAGACGAAACTGCTGCTTTTCCAGTGCGCTGCGCAGCTCGCTTTCCAGCTGAACGCGCGCCTCCAGTGCTGCCTGCATGTCGGGGTCGTAGAAGCGTATCGAGTTGCGCCCCGCCGCCTTGGCCTGATACATCGCAATATCGGCATACTTGAGCAGGTTATCGGTGTTTTCCTGGTGTCCCTTGAACAACACGATGCCTATGCTGGGCGTCGTGTTATGGGCATGCTGATTCAACTGATAGGGTTGATTCAGCGCGGTGCGTATTTTTTCGCCTACCAGTTCCGCCTGCGTCACCGCCTCATTCACGCTGCTATTGAGCATTTCCAGCACGACCACGAATTCGTCGCCGCCCAGACGGGCGACAGTATCGCCGTCACGCACGCATTGTTGCAGGCGATGAGCCACCTCGACCAGCAACAAATCACCCATATCGTGGCCTTTGCTGTCATTCAGGGTCTTGAAGTGATCCAGATCAATGAACATCAATGCACCGTAGCGGCCATTGCGGTCGCTGACTGCCAATGCCTGATTCAACCTGTCCAGCAACAGGCGGCGATTAGGCAAGCCTGTCAACTCGTCATAAAAGGCCAGTTGATGAATTCTTTGTTCCGCCAGTTTGCGTTTACTGATGTCCAGAAAGGTTGCCACCGCACCCAGCACGACACCGTTTTTTATGATGGGGTGCGACCAGTATTCAACGGCTACCGATGTGCCATCCCGGCGCCAGAACACTTCGTCATCCGTATAAACGGGCTGACTGGACTTGAAGGCCTGGTACATCCGGCATTCGATCGCCGGATAAGGGCTGCCATTGGTGCGGGTATGGTGTATCAGGTCATGAATGTGTTTGCCGATAACTTCACTGGCGTCAGGATAGTCCAATATGCGCAGGAAGGCTGCATTGACGAAGGTACAGAGGCCCTGGGTATCCACGCCGTAGATTCCCTCTGCAACAGAATCGAGCAGGCGCTGCAAATTCTCCTGGGTATCCTGCAAGGCTCCCTGCACCTTCTTGCGTTCGGTAATGTCGCGGCACGAACCGTATAACTGTCCATTGGGCAACAGCACCGCATTTAATTCCATCGGGATTTTTTTGCCGTCCTTGCTGACCAGATAAATCCCGTACACACGGCGTTTTTGATCCCGTGACAATTGATGTGTTTTTCTCCGGTAGAGATCGCGGCTCTCTTCGGGCACGAGGTCATATACCGTCATGGCGTACAACTCCTTGCGAAGGTAGCCCAGCCATTCGATCACACTGTCGTTGACGTAAACAATACGCCCGTCTTTCTTGCAGATAAAGACCGCATCGGGCGCGCATCTCAGTGTCATGCGCAGGCGTTCCTCGCTGTCGCGCAATGATTTCGTCATTTCGACCGCTTGTTGTTCGGAATCTGCCAGCAGTTGCAGGTGTTTCTGCTCCAGCTCGGCTAACGCCCGGGCATTTTGTTGCGCCACGCGCCGGTCAAACAGGCTGGCGAAAATACCGCCGCTGAACCACATCAACGCCGTCACCGACACCAGCATGGACAGAATGTGCGGTTCTATACCGGAGGCGTCCGACATACAGACGCTGCCGGGTGGAATAATCGCACCCAGCATGGCGATGTAATGCATGGCGGAAATCGCGCTTCCCATGATGAACGCACCCAGAACAAAGCGCAGGAAAGGCCGCAGCTTGATGCGCTCGCCCTGATACATCATCAGCAATGCACCCCAGCAGGCAATGACAGCAATGGCCACAGACAAAGCGAAAGTCAGCGGGTCATAAGTAATCGCCGGGGACATCTTGAGCGCGGCCATGCCGGTGTAATGCATCAAACTGATGCCTGTGCCCATCAATAATCCGCCAACGGCGATACGCCTGTTGCTGACATGCGGATAGCTGAGCATCTTGAACCCCAACAAGGCGGCGACAATCGCAGGCAATACGGAAAGCAGGGTCAGCGTCTGATCAAAAGCAATCGGAACGGGCAGATGCAATGCCAGCATACCGATGAAGTGCATGGACCATACGGCCACACCCAGGGTGCAGGCACCCGCCAGCATCCACAATGTTGCCACTCGACCGGTACTCTCGCGCATGCGTTGCGCATGGGTGAGTGCGGCGAACGAGCCTATCATCGCGACCAGCACGGACAACCATACCAGTGAAACATCCCAGGAAATTTGCACGAATAAACTTTCCTATTAGCGTGCCATCACGATGGCGAACTCGATCAAAAAAAGGCTGTAAAATCAGTCCTGTTCATGATTTCCGACGATAAAGCCACTCCAGTTTTACGGCTCATCTGTCAGCTTATCGGCACGATCAAGCAAACCATTAGGAAAATTCTTATGATTCATCATCCCACCCCTGACAGCAGGCAGACACGGGAACACGCCATTTTCCCCGCTCAGTCAGGTAATTTCCCGGTCTGATCATAAAAACGAATCCGGTTACGACCGTCTTTTTTGGCTTGATACATCATCGCGTCCGCCCAATACAAAATATCGTCCTGGCTGGCCTCCTGGCTCAGGAACAGCACCACGCCGATGCTTGCAGTGCAATAGTGCTCGACCCTGATTTCCGGCTGGCCTTCCTGCTGATAGTTCAGAACATAGCTTTCAGCCAATAACGAACCTATTTTTTCTGCGACTCTGTGCGCCTGACTCACGGATTCGGCACGATCGGCGCTCAGCTCACTGAGCATCACCACAAACTCGTCGCCGCCGAACCGCGCAACCGTATCATTCTCCCGCAGACAATGGCCGATACGACGCGCCGCTTCGATCAGCAACAAATCACCCGCCGCATGTCCAAACTGATCGTTGAGCGGTTTGAAATTATCCAGATCCAGAAACATCAATGCCCCGTAACGCGCGCTACGCGAGCTGGCGGCCAATGCCTGTGCGAGCCTGTCGGTTCAGCAAACGACGATTGGGCAATAGCGTCAAGGCATCGTAGAAAGCCAGATTGCGCAACTGCTCGGTCGCCTCGGCTATGCGCTGCTGCAAGATAGCCCGCTCGTGCTGCAAATCCGCTGTCATACGATTGATTCCATTGTTCAGCGTGCACAGTTCGGCAATGCAGCTTGGCAGTGTCACGCGCCGCTCAAGGTTACCGGCGCCTATCGCATCGATCGCGTTGCTCAATTCTCTGATCGGTTCGATGATGCGGCGACTGGCAAGATGCACCAGATACAGCGTGACCAGCAGAAATGCCGCCGTTACCAGTATCGTGTACCACAACAGTCTGGCTTTCAGCTTGCGCGTCTGCTCCCAACTCATCTCAACCACCACCGCTCCCGCCTGCTGAACGGCCGGTTTGACATCCATGTGGTCGAGCACAACCTGCGCCGAGAGGATAGGCTGATACAGCAACACCGTTTTCCCGTTATCGAACATCTCAACATCACGGTTAACCAGTTCCAGCAACTTGTCGGTATGAAGCGCCGTGCTGCCCCGCGCATTTCCGGCAAGGGTATTTTCGAGTGCGCTCGGTGTCTCACCGGACGCCAGCAGAATTTCCGGGATCGCATTCAGCACCACGACCGCTCTTACATCAGACTGCTGCAAGGCATTTTTGGCAATATCGTGCAGGAATGTCCTGTTGTCGGAGAACACGCCGTACTCGCTGCTGGCCGTCAGTTGCCGGGCAATCAATTGCCCTCGGGTGATCAGGTCACGGTCAAGATCAGCAAAACGGTCATGCAGAAAGAAAGTTTCCAGGCTGATCACCATGACCAGTAACGGCAACAGGGTCAACCAGGCGACGTGCGTGCGGATACCATATTTTTTGCTCATCAGCGCAGGCCCGCTTGCGATTTTTCGACCTGCTCACGGAGCAAATCGGGTGATTTAATGGTTAACCCCAGGGTTCTGGCCACTTCCTGATTGACGGCAATGTCGTAGAACACGGGATATTGCGCGGCGGGCAATTTCCGTGTCTGCGCAAAAGAAAGGGTCACGTCGCCGGCCTGCTCAGCCAGATGCACGGGCGTGGAAAAGATTGCGCACAACGCGCCCGCCCTGACATACGCCTGCGAGAGCCCGACCAGCGGAACCCCGCGCCGGTAACTGGAGAGCAGGATATTGCGGATATTGTTGCTGCTGTAGATGGCGCTGTCCGGTACGGCAAGCAAGACTTCGCTGACTGCCAGCACAGCTTCCAAATTGGAAAACAGCGATTCACCATTTTCCAGGGCGCTGGCGTTCAGCGTGTAGCCATGACCGACCAATTCAGCGCGCAATGCCGGTATATCCAATCGCGTATCGGCAGAATACAACACCCCAACCTTGCTGCGTTCCGGCAAGGCGGCACGCAGCAAACCCACCTGTCTCGCCCAGGGCTGATCAAGGTAAATGGCGGAAACCTGCTTGTCGCGGGGCCATTTCGCCCGCAGGTCAACATAGATATTGCTCGGAATCATCGCCGCCAGCATCGGCTGCGTCGATTTTACCGCCACCCGTTCTGCGGCTTTCACCCCGACGGTTACGATCAAATCGGCCTGTTGCGCATTGAAATCCTCGGCACGCTGCACCAGGTTTAAATGAATGTTCGCCGGCAGATTTTGTTTGTAGGTGTTCGCAAAGGTTTGATACAGCGCATTGTTATCGCTCAACACCAGCAGCACACGCAAATTATCTGCCGCGTAGCCCGCCGGAGCGAACCAGCACAACAACAGCATAGACTGTAGTAACCACGTTGCGATTTTATCAGCTGGGTTCATCTCACCAGCTCAAGGTCAGCGTGACGTAGCCACGCCGGTTGAAGACATTGTTGGCGACGTAATCGGTGTATTGGGCATCGAACAGGTTTTGCAGCACCAGCGCTACCTCGCCCTTAACCCCTCCGCCCTGATTGAAGGCTTTGCCAATGCGCGCATCCATGCGACGCTGGACGGGTTGAAAATCGGTAACGCCGCGATCAAACGGCTGCATGGCATCCTGATAATACCAGGATGCACTAAAAGACATATCGCCGGAAAAACGTTGGGAATAAAGTGCGCTGGCACTATTCCTCGGGATGCTGCAAGCCAGGGCATCATTGTTCCCGGTGCAGGCTGAGCGGAACGCCCTGAAACCGGCAGCAGCCATTGCCGCCCCATTGCTGCTGGCCGACTCACGGGCGAAATTGACAGTCAGCTCGCTATCCTCATTGAATGAATGTTTCAGGGTCGCCTCCAGGCCGCGATACTCGGCCGACATCCCGTTGGCGTAAGTCGTTCTGGTATCCATGAACCCGCCGTTATCGAGCAGATCGCTGAACAGGCGCAGATCCAGCGTGGTGTTCCAGTCGTGGAACTCACCGAGATAGCCGATTTCACGCGATATCAGTCTTTCCGGTTTGAATCCCGGCGATCTCGGTGTGGCATTGACAACGAGCAACTCGCCCGGTTGCAGGGAGGGATAATTCCTTTCCATCAGCGAAGGGGTGCGATACGCCGCCGATATGCCCGTCCTGAAGGTGTGCTGCGCTGTGGCATGAAAATTCAGCGCAATCCGCGGAGACAGCCTGTTATTCCCGAAGCCGTCCCGTTCCAGCATACCGCCGCTATTGAGCAGCAGGCGTGGCGTGATGCGCCATTCGTCATGGGCAAACAAGCGCCACTCTGCCGCACTCAATGAAGATGCATAGGCGGGTGCGATGGGCGCAAGACTGCTGTATTGGCTGATTATCCTGTCCTGCCGGTAAGCTGCGCCATAAACCAGACGATTGGATGCCGAGAACGGCAGCGTATGTTGCACCTCGATCTCATCACGGTCAGTCTTGACCGATTGAGCAATAAACTGCGGCAACAAGTTCGTCAGAAAGGTTTCATGCTGATCGTGGCGTATATGGTAATAACGGATTTTTAGTTCGGAATCATACTCAAACACGCGCACCCATCCCAGTTGCAGAAAGCCGGCTGTGGCAAACAAATCGTGAACCGGGTTGGCCCTGCTGTCGGTCCAGCCGACATTTTTCACATTGCGATTGAAACCGAACTGCACATCGAAACGGTCGATTGCGTTGGGATGATAGTCCGCCCGGTAATTCAGCAGGCGTGACAGATTGTTGTCGTAGCTGTTGTTCAGCACTCCAAACGCCTGGGCGGGCGTCATATTATTGGGCGGCGCGGTGAGATTATCGTAACCATTGTCAGCCGTATAGGCCAGCGTCATGCGGTAGTCAAGCGTGTCTCCGCGCTTGCCGAACCGTGCAGACACATCGTTGATGCCCTTACTGCCGCGCGTAATCGACAGCTGTTTGCCATCCATTTCGCCGGCATCACGAGTGATGATGCTGATTACACCCTGAGTCGAATTTGCACCGTGCGATGCCGCCGCCGGGCCGCGTATCACCTCGATGCGCTCGATATCGTCAATCGTGATCGGCAAAGTCGTCCAGTCCACCATGCTTATCGGTGGCATATACACACTGCGACCATCGATCATCACCTGCATGCGCCGCGCATACTGGTCCGGCGAACCGTGATAGGAAACAAAAGGCTGGCTGCCTTTGTAATAACCGACATACATGCCCGGAACCAGCTTGAACAAGTCAGGAATACTCCTGAAGCCGGAAGCGACAATCATCTTGCGATCAATCACCGTCATCGCATTCGGCGCTTCGGAGAGCGGCTGCGACAGACGCGAGGCACTCAACACCACAGGAAATTCCTGGTAATAATCCGTCTCGCTCGAATAGTCAGCCGCATAACCTGACTGACAGGCAATGTACAGCAGCGACATGGTGAAACGCAAATTCTTGATCACTGTCAAATTCCAGAAAAAATGTTCGGGCAGTTTACCGCATCCACAGCGGCGACAGGGCAAATGCCCCGCCGTAAAATCCAGCGGCTCGCCCCCTACCCTTGTCCCAGCAACGCACCCATCTCCTGTAAGGACGGCAGGTCTTGCAAGGCGCGCAGGTTCAGGTCATCGAGCAGTTGGCGGGTGGTAGCGAATAATTCGGGACGGCCTGGCGTATCGCGCGTACCGACCACTTCTATCCAGCCTCGTGTTTCCAGCGTCTTGAGTATTTGCGCGGAGACCGCGACACCGCGAATTTCCTCGATGTCGCCGCGCGTAACGGGTTGGTGATAGACGATGATGGCGAGTGTTTCCAGCACGGCACGCGAGTAGCGCGGCGGCTTTTGCGGATTGAGTCTGTCCAGATACGGCTGCATTTCCGGCCGGGCTCGAAAGCGCCAGCCGCTCGCCACCTGCGTCAATTCCACACCGCGACCTTGCCAGTCCAGTGCGATTTCTTCCAGCAGCATACCGAGTTGATGATGATCAAGCGGCGTATCACCGAGCATGCTCAACTCGCTCAAGGGCAACGGTTCCGTGCTGGTCAACAGCGCGGTTTCAATAATAATCTTGATGCCGGGTGACTCACCCGGCTGCTCGGCTGCTGCGGACATAGATACTCCCGAATAATGTGCTTTGCTGAATCTCCAGCAGATATTCCTTGGCCAATTCAAGCATCGCGATGAAGGTGATAACCAGCTTCGGCAAACCGCCTTGCAGATCAAACAGCGTATCGAACGCGACGTATTCGCCCCCTTCCAGACAACGCAGGATATGCGCCATTTGCTCGCGCACCGAGAGTGGTTCGCGGCGCACGGTGTGATGAGTGTGGAGCTTGGCTCGCGCCAGCAGACCCAGCCACGCCTGCTTCAAATCTTCCACGCCAACTTCCGGCAAACGCTCTTGCACGGTGCGCTCGACCAACACCTGAACAATCTCAAAATCGCGCCCTGACTGGGGCAATTCATTGAGCCTCTGGGCGGCCAGCTTCATCTGCTCGTATTCCAGCAAACGACGCATCAGCTCGGCACGCGGATCTTCGTCATCCTCTTCACTGGCCCTGGCCGGAGCAGGCAGCAACAGGCGCGACTTGATTTCGATCAGCACCGCCGCCATCAGCAGATATTCCGCCGCCAGTTCCAGCCTGTGCTGCTGCAACAGCTCGATGTAACTCAGATATTGCCGGGTCAGTTCCGCCATCGGAATGTCCAGCACATCAAGATTGTGTTTGCGGATCAGATACAACAGCAAATCCAGCGGGCCGGAAAACGTCTCCAGCACCAGTTCCAGCGCATCCGGCGGAATATATAAATCCAGCGGCATCTGCAGCATAGGCTCGCCGTGAATGCGTGCAGTAACGTGAAATTCGCGTAGCGATTCGTTTGCCTCCTCGCCCGCAAGGCGGGACAGGTTTGGGGAAAGGGAACGGGCAATCAATTCGTTCATGCGCCTTCATCAAAAACGGAAGGCAATCCACCGGCAGAGGTAATCTCCAGGCGATCCGCAAACAGTTCGAACTTTGGCGGCACTTCATTGCCGTAATTATTGGGCATTTTCCGCATAGTTCTTAACGAAATGGATTCCGAATAACGATCCCGTCTATGCTCATGCCATCCTGCATATCTTCAGAAATGAGGATTTTCGCACCTGACAGAATTGCGGCCGCACAGGCATCAAAACAAGCGCCGTAACGCTGCGCAATTTTCACTGCGGTTTCGTGCGTGGCGATCGTGAGGGGAACGACTTTACAAGCCGATTTGACTGCCGCCAGCACGGACTCAATGTCACCCCAGGGCATTTTGAGTTTGCGTCGGCAAATGGAAGTTACCTCGTTGAGAACCTGTACACTGATGACACCGCCCCCCACTACAATCGCCTCCGCCTTGTCCGCCTTAACGACATCTGCCGATAACAGGTAAAGAATGATGTTGCTGTCGAAAAAAGACAGGCCCATTTCACTCAATCCCGGCTATTGGCTTCGAGACGGTCGAAGTGAAAATCGGCAGGAAGCGAGCCTCTGAGTTTGCGCAGTCGCAAAAGCAGCTCTTTCGTATCTGGCCGACGTTCGACTTCAAAGCTTCTGCTCCCTACGGCGTGAAGTTCAATATCCTCGCCCTCGTGCAGATCAAGCGCCTGCACCAGAACAGCAGGCAGCCTGACCGCCAGCGAATTACCCCATTTTGCGACTTGCATAAGCTACTTCCGAGAATGATAAATGCAGCTCAAATGTATATCATTACAATCAACTTGGCTACTCTTCTAGCTGTAGCTCAGTCCCATCGCCTCTCTCACATCGCGCATGGTTTCGCTCGCCAGTTTGCGGGCTTTTTCGTTGCCGTCGGCGATGATATTGCGCACCAGTGACGGGTCGTCCAGATACAGTTGCGCGCGTTCGCGCATCGGCCGTTGCTCGGCCAGCACCGCATCGATCACCGGTTGTTTGCACTCGATGCAACCGATGCCCGCGCTCTTGCAACCCTGAACCACCCCCTGGCGGGTCTGCTCTCCGGAATACACCTGATGCAAAGCCCATACCGGACATTTTTCCGGGTCACCGGGGTCGGTGCGGCGAATGCGCGCCGGGTCGGTCGGCATGGTGCGGATTTTTTTGGCGACGCTGGCTTCGTCCTCGCGCAGCGTGATGGTGTTGTTGTAGGACTTGGACATTTTATGCCCGTCCAGCCCTGGCATTTTCGAAGCCGCCGTCAGCATGGCTTGCGGCTCGGACAAGATCATCTTGCCGCCGCCTTCCAGATAGCCGAACAAGCGCTCGCGATCCCCCAGGCTCAGACTCTGCTGCTCGTCGAGCAAGGCCTTGGCGGATTCCAGCGCCTCACTGTCGCCCTGCTCCTGAAAGCGGTTGCGCAACTCCTGATACAGCCTGGCTTTCTTGCTGCCGAGTTTTTTTACCGCCGATTCCGCCTTTTCCGCAAAGCCGGGGTCGCGCCCGTATAAGTGGTTGAAGCGGCGCGCGATCTCGCGGGTAAATTCGATATGCGGCACCTGATCTTCGCCTACCGGCACCTGCGTAGCGCGGTAAATCAGGATGTCGGCGCTTTGCAGCAGCGGATAACCCAGGAAACCATAGGTACTCAAGTCCTTTTCGCCAAGTTTTTCCTGCTGGTCCTTGTAGGTCGGCACGCGTTCCAGCCAGCCCAGCGGAGTAATCATGGACAACAACAGGTGCAACTCGGCGTGCTCCGGCACTTTCGACTGAATGAACAATGTCGCATGAGCAGGATCAACGCCCGCCGCCAGCCAGTCCACTACCATATCCCAGACGCTTTGTTCAATGATTTGCGGGGTGTCATAGTGCGTGGTCAGCGCGTGCCAGTCGGCCACGAAGAACAGGCACTCGTACTCGTGCTGCATTTCCACCCAGTTTTTCAACACGCCGTGATAATGCCCCAGGTGCAAACTTCCCGTAGGGCGCATGCCCGATAAAATGCGATCTGCAAACATGTTCAGATTCCAACCATAAAGAAAATAGATTTTTCAAAAAAGCTGACCAGAGGAAACAGCACCCAGCCCAGCACCGGCGTAATCGCCATAAATATCAATATAAACATGCCGTAAGGTTCGATCCGGCTCAATTGATAAGCCTGACGGTGCGGCAGCAGACTGACGGCAACCCTGCCGCCGTCCAGCGGCGGCAGGGGCAACAGGTTCAGCACCAGCAGCACAATATTGATTTTGATGCCGATAACCGCCATACCCATCAACGGCTCGGCAAAGTAATTTTCCGGTGAAGCCGCAGACAGCTTGAACAGCAAAGCCCAGCCCAAAGCCATCAGCAGATTCGAAGCAGGCCCGGCAATCGCCACCCACAGCATGTCTTTTTTCGGATTACGCAGTGCGGAAAAATTGACCGGCACCGGTTTTGCCCAGCCAAACAGCACGCCGCCCAGCAGCAGTGTCAGCAGCGGCAACAGAATGGTTCCGACCGGATCAATGTGGCGCAGCGGATTAAGGCTGATGCGCCCCTGCTGGTAGGCGGTGTTGTCGCCGAAATGCCGCGCCACATAGCCGTGCGCCGCCTCGTGCAGGGTGATCGCAAATAAAATCGGGATAGCTGCGATAGCAATGGTTTGAATCAGTTGATCTATTTGCATTAATTTTTATAATTCATTATAATTGTTATTAATCAAATAGTTACATAATAAACAAGATAAACAAGATAAACAACATCAGGCTGTTACGGCGCAATGCCGAAGGGTTGCGCATCGCCCTTGCCTTGTCTCAACAACACCGGCGTATCGCCGGTCAGATCAATCACCGTGGTGAAATCAACGCCCGTCGCCCCCCCGTCTATCACTGCATCAACCTTTTTTTCCAGCAATTCGCGGATCAGTTCGGCATCGTTCAACGGCCAGACTTCGTCGGGCAAAATCAGCGTGGAGCTGGACATCGGCTCGCCCAACTCCTCCAGCAAGGCCAGCGCCACCGGATGATCGGGAATGCGTATACCTATAGTGCTGCGCTTGGGATGCTGCAAACGCTTCGGCACCTCTTTGGTCGCCTCCAGAATAAAGGTGTAACTGCCGGGCGTGTTGGCCTTGAGCAAACGGAACTTGGCGTTATCCACCCGCGCATAGGTTGAAATCTCGGACAAATCCCGGCACATCAGCGTGAGGTGATGCTCTTCGTCCAGCTGGCGGATCTGGCGGATCCGGCTGACCGCATTTTTGTCGTCCAGATGGCAGCCCAGCGCGTAGCAGGAATCGGTAGGATAAACCACGATGCCGCCGTCTCTGATAATCGCCACAGCCTGACGAATCAGACGCAGATTGATGTTATTGGGATAAATGGTAAAAAATTGTGACATGATTTATTGAACCTGAAGTAACGGCAACGCTTGCCAGACCGGACGGCAGATCAGCGGCAGATCGGGCAAACGCCCCATATCTCGATAGCTTTCATTCGGCCCGTGAAAATCCGAACCGCACGAAGATAATAAGTTGAATTCCTGGGCATAACGGGCGAATTCGGCATATTGCTCCGGCGTATGGCTGCCCGTGACGACTTCCAGAGCCCCTCCGCCCAGCTCGACGAACTCGCCGAGCAACTCGTGCATGGTCTTTTTCCCCATGCTGTGTTTGCCGACCATATAACGACCGGGATGCGCCAGCACCGCCACCCCGCCGCTGCCCTTAATCCAGCCGATGGCATCGGCCAGACTTGCCCATTGATGCGGCACGTAGCCCGGCTTGCCGGTCGCCAGATAGCGGTTGAAAACGCTTTTGACATCCTTGCAATACCCGGCCTCGACCAGATAACGCGCAAAATGCGTGCGTCCTATCATATTCGGATTGTCCGCATATTTGATTGCGCCCTGCAAAACGCCGCCGATACCGACCTTGGCCAGCTCATCGGCCATTTTCCCGGCACGTTCGCCGCGCCCGCTGCGCACAGCCCGCAAACCCTGTTGCAACGGCGCGTAAGCCGGATCAATGCCCAGCCCGACGACATGCAAGGTATGTTTGCGCCACGTCACGGAAATCTCCACGCCGTTGATGAAATGCATGCCATGTTGCCGGGCGATGTTGCGCGCCTCGTCCAGGCCATCCGTGTCGTCGTGATCGGTCAAAGCCAGCACTTTTACGCCGCGCTCCGCCGCGCGATTGACCACTTCGGTCGGGGTGAGCGTGCCGTCGGAAATACTGGAATGGCAATGCAGGTCGTAATCTAACATTCGAGCGATGAAAAACTAAAAAAAAATTTTATAATCCGCAGATTACGCAGATTTTCGCAGATTCTTAAACCGTGCCCCCCCTCACCCGAACTCAGCCAAAAAAGTTGAAAATTCAATTTTTTCACCGATGGGTTAATTCCGAATAATCTGCGTAATCTGCGGATAAAAGCTTTTTCTGAAATCATGCGTCACCGCCGCCTTTCTTCATTACCTTGCCTTCTTCAGCCCGGCGGCGTCTTACTTCCTTAGGGTCAGCCAACAGCGGGCGATATACCTCGATGCGATCACGGTCGCGCAGCACGGCATCCGCTTTGGTCAGTTTGCCGAAAATCCCCAGCTTGTGAGCGGCCAAGTCCAGCTCCGAATATTTTTCGAGCAGGCCGCTGGCCTGTATGGCTTCCATCACGGTGGCGCCCGCCGGCACCGCTTTCTTCAGCAGCGTTTGCTCATCAGGCAGTGCATACACCACTTCAATGTTGATTTTGTCGCTCATACGTTGGAATAAACCTTTTCTGCACGGTGAATGAAAGCATCCACAAAACTGTTGGCAATGTAATGAAACACCGGTCCGACCAGTTTTTCCAGCAGCTTGCTGGAAAACTCGTAATGCAGACGGAATTCTATTTTACAGGCTGTATCATTCAACGGGATGAATTGCCAACATCCATCCAGATGGCGAAACGGCCCATCCTGCAAGGTCATGTCTATCCGATGCGGGGGAGTGCGGCTATTTTCAGTCGTAAAGCTTTGTTTAATATGATGATAATTGATATGAACCGTGGCGTGCACCTTCATGCCATCCAGCGCTGCGACGCTGGCGCCGCCGCACCAGGGCAGAAACGCCGGGTAATCCTCCACGCGGTCTACCAGATTGAACATCTGTTCCGCGCTGTGCGCGACCAACACCGTTTTATCTACTGACGCCATTAGCAATCAAGCCACAAATCCAAAGACTGGTAGAATAGCCGAACACACAGCAAAATTCACCTGCCATGAGCATTATCCAGAATAAAAAAGCCTTTCACGAATACTTCATCGAAGATAAATACGAAGCCGGTATCATGCTGGAAGGCTGGGAAGTCAAAGCCATCCGCGCCGGACGCGCGCAACTCAAGGAAGCCTACGTCACCGTAAAAGAAGGCGCGCTCTATCTGTTCGGATCGCATATCAGCCCGTTGCTGAACGCCTCCACCCACATCCATCCCGACCCGGTACGCACGCGAAAACTGTTGCTGCACGCAGCGGAAATCGAAAAAATAATCAACAAGGTGCAACGCGCAGGCTACACCGTGATGCCGCTTGATCTGCATTACAAGGGTGGCCGCGTCAAACTGACCATCGGCCTGGCCAAGGGCAAAAAACTCCATGACAAGCGCGCAACCGAAAAGGAAAAAGATTCGAAACGCGAAGCCGCCCAAGCGATGAAAAAGGAACGACGCTAGCACCCCGCTTTTTGCGCGGCCAGACTGGCGACGGATATGAACAAACTCATCTTTCTCATCCTCGCCACCCTGCTTTCTACCACGACGAACGGAGCTACCATGAGCAACAAGTACCAAACAGCCTATCTTGCCGGCGGCTGTTTCTGGGGCATGGAAGAGCTGGTGCGCGAAATCCCCGGCGTGCTGGAGACCGAAGTCGGCTATACCGGCGGCACGACCCCCGATGCGAGTTACGAAACCGTCAAAACCGGGCGCACGGGACACGCCGAATCGCTCAAGATTGTGTTCGACCCCGCCCTGCTCACTTATCGCCACCTGCTATTTGAATTCTTCCGCATGCACAACCCGACCACGCGCAACCGGCAGGGCAACGACATCGGCACGCAATACCGCTCGGCGATTTTCTACCTCAGCGCAGAACAACATCACATCGCTCTGGATGTTATCAAGACCGTGGACACCTCCGGTGAGTGGCAGGGCAAGCTGGTTACCGAAGTAACGCCGTTCAGGGAATTTTTCCGCGCCGAGGAATACCACCAGAAATACCTGATCAAGCATCGCGGCGGCTACACTTGCCACTACATCAGGCGAATGAACCTGGGCGAAACGAACTAAGGAAACGCTGATTTATTCGTCATCCCCGCGAAAGCGGGGATCCAGCGCCTTGATTTAATTGGGTTCCCGCCTACGCGGGAACGACAAAACCGAATAAATCAGCACATCCCTAACGCTCAGTGTTCCTTGCCATCCACTCGTGGCTGAAACAGAAAAGGAATGTAGCGCCAACCCAGCAGCGCAAAGCAGACCAGCCAGCAGCCAGCGGCGAGAGCTATCCAGCGCGTGTAGTCGGCGGGGTCGAACATTGGCGCGATCAGGCGGAACACAAATGCTGCCATCATCACCCACAACGCCAGCTTGTCCGGCGTATCAAAAACCACCTGTCTGCCGGTATGTCCCTTAGTGATGCGAATCAACATGGCGGGAATAATCAATCCCATCGCGCCAAAGGTAAAGACATGAACAGACAGGGAAACCGGCCATTCTGAATACACGGTCAACCTGAAAAACTCGATCAGCAGTTGCACGATGATCGCCAGATAGCCCAGATACATGATGCCGATGTCGAGTCGCCGCAGCGCCCGTTGCGGATACCAGAACACGAAGCGCGCGGCCAGCAGCAGCGCGGTCAACAAAGCGATGCCGCCTGCCGCCAGTGGCGGCATAAAGCCTGAAAACACCAGCAACAGTGCGGAGAACTTGATGGCCTTGTTCAGCGTCTGATTTTCCAGTATCTCAACCTGAAATGCGCCCTTCATAAACTGAAATACGGTGCGCTCCAGCATCACCAGAAAGGCCATGCGAAACAGCCCGACCGCCATGAGCGCCCCCTGCTGAAAATAGTCGCCGCTCAACATCAGATTCTTGGCTATCAGAAACATCGGCAGTATCAGCAGGAAGAAATAATTGTCGCGGTAAAAATCCTTATCGCGGTTGCGCATCAAGGTCCACATCACCATCACGACGATGCTCACCAGAAACAGGTTGTTTGAAAACCTGAACAGAAAATCAGACCACACGCCTTCAAACCACATCCCTGCACGCTCGAACAGCCATGAGGCGACCAGCCACATCAGCGCCGCGCCGTGATAGCCGCGCACCTTGACCCAACTCCGGCTTGCCGTCAGCAGAAAGCCGCCCAGCACCGCCCAGCCGAAGCCAAAGAACATTTCGTGCGCATGCCACTGTATTGAAGTAAAAGAACTTTCCGGTGCGGCAACGGTTCCGGCATAAATCAGCGCCCACAGCATCGGCAGAATGGCGCCTGCCAGTATCGCCAACGCAAAAAACGGGCGAAAGCCCAACAACCACAGCGGATGTGATGACAGTTTCATTTTTCTTACCCGTTAACCCTTGAAAAATACGCCGGGCACGAACTGCACTCGTGCCTCTCAACCTGTGCTCAGAAAGAGAAATTCATTTCGGCCGTCATATTGCGTCCCGGCAGCAAGAAATAGGAATAAACCCTGGTATTCAGCAAATTATTGACTGCAAGCGCTCCTTTTATCGTTTTTGAAAACGCGTAGCCGAGCTTGGCATTCACCATGCTGTGCGCGTCGTAGCTGCCCGGCACGCCTTCCACTACGTCGGTATTTTGTGCATTCCAGAAAATATGGCTCACGTAGCGCGCATTCAGCGTACCTGACCATGCCCCCTGTTGCGCAGTCAAGCCGATGCCGACGATATTCCGGGGAGAGTCGGTCAGCCGCTTGCCAACACTCAATGGGTCGGCTGCATTTTCCAGTACTCTTGATTCGATAAAGGCATAGTTGGCATCCAGTTCCAGCCAATTCGCCAGTTTTGTCTTAGCGCCCAATTCAATACCGTTCACTCTTGCCTTGCCTGCGTTAATGCGCAGCGAATTGCTCGCGCTGACCTGCATCAGATAGATCAGGTTAGTCAATTGCGTGTCATAGTAAGTGACCGTAGCCCTGGTATTTTCCGTGAGGCTAAATTCGCCGCCCAGCTCCCATGTCACGCCGTGCTCGGGCTGGAGATTGGGGTCGCCCGCCGTCGTTCTGCCTCTGCTGGTTGATGAGGTGAACATATCCTGATTGGTCGGCGCGCGGAAAGATTTGCCGAACGAGGCGCGCAACACGGTCATTTCCGTCGGCTTGTACAGCGCGGACAGCTTGGGGCTGAAAGCCGACGCACTGCGCGTCGGATAGAGTGTGGCAGCAGTCGGCGCAGTAATGAAATTATCGCCTTGGGCTTGCCAGCTGTCCCATCGCCCACCCAGATAGATCTTCAGCTTATCCATTGCGTTAAACTCATCCTGAGCAAAAACGGAAGCCGTGGTTGAATTGGCGTGATAACCGCTGTTCACGGCGGTGATTGAGTTGGGCGCGCGCCAGTCGGAAAGCGCATAAATGCGCTGGTTTACCGAGTCTTTATGCAACGCCAGCCCGGTTACCACGAAATGATTTGCGCCCGCCGGAAAACTCAATTGAACAGTGCCATCGAGGCTGTCATTCGGCGTATCTGACAGTGTGCCCGGCCCGCTGTTCCAGCTGGCGGCAGGGCTTGCCAGCGAAAAACCATACTGGCGTTCGATTTTTGCGAGATCGACCTTCAGCAAATAGTCATTGCCGATGGCGCCGTCGAAGCCTGCAAAATATCGTGTCGTCGCTTCGCGCAACGGCAAAAATGAAAAAAGAGTCCAATCATAATTGCTCAGTAAGATATTTTTACCGTCAATGAGGAGAGTCCCGCCCGAAATAGGCGCGCCGGTAGCTGCATTTCTGAGGTAAGTATTAAACTGAGTGTAATTCACTCTGGTTTCCTGATAATTGACGCCGCTGTATATCTTGTCGCGGGAATTCAGGTCATAAAACAGCTTGGCGGTTGCATTGGTCGCGTTCCACGGAGTGGCTCCCATGTCGCCGATCAGATAGGCCGGCACCCCCTCTCTGGTGGTAATCGGCAGCGCGCCTGTCACAGGCGTACCGGCGATGCCTGGCAGCGGAACTTTGACGACAAAATCGTTCACATAGCTGTCGCGGTTCTGATAGCCGAGTCCGCCAACGAACCCCAGGCCGCTGTCTGTCTTGTCACGAAAATAAAGGCTGGCATCCTCGCCGCTTGCATCGCTCCAGCCTTTCTTTATTTTGGCCGTAAACTCGCGCTTGTTCGGCTGCTTGCTAATAATATTGATGACCCCGCCTATCGCATTGCTGCCATACAGCGAAGAAAACGCGCCGGGCACGACTTCAACACGGGCGATGTCCTCGACAAACGGAACGCGCCAATTCACCTTGCCTGAACTGGCATCCTGAATAGGCTGTCCATCCAGCAGAACGAGTGTTCTGGTTTGATCAATTCCGCGCAATGACATGCCGCTGGTGCCTATGGTGCCCTGCGACTGGCCGAGTGCGCCGCCGCGTAAATACAGGCTGGGCACTTGATCCAGCACATCGCCGAGGCGCGAGGCATTTTTTTCTGCAATTTTTTTGGCATTGACTACCGTCACGGCGGCAGGCGCGTCGGAGAGCGACGCTTTTGTCCGGGTGGCTGTCACCGCCACCTCAGGCAATTCGATTGCATCGCTGCCGTCGCTTGCATAGGCTATGTGCGCAAAACCGAGCAGACAGATCATCAAAAACAGTGGTTGCATATCATGGTGTTCAGTGTTCATTACGCGTCCCCGCTTCACAAAAAAGGGCGGAATAACCCGCCCTTGATGCACAACACGCTAATCAGTAAATATCATGCTGGGTGTTAAAGATATTGAACTTGCCGGTAGGCGTAATCAGCTTTGGATTCTTGATCACGGCCTTCATTTTCAACGTCTTGTCGTCCAGCACGACGATAGCCGAAGGTTCGGTCTTGCCCGCCCAGATTGAATACCACACCTCATCACCGTTCGCGTTGAATTCAGCCTGTACCGCGCGCTTGGCCGACTTGGATTCCGGCAGACTGGCCATCCTGGCTACATTTATGATGACCGGAGGCTTATCCAGATGGCGGATGTCATACACTGTGACCGACTCTGCATTTTCCGCCTCGGGATTCAACGGCGCATCGGCATACAAGTGGTTCGACTTCGGATGTGTCTTCACAAACAGCGAGCCGCCGCCGTGATTTTGCAGTTCCTGAACCACCTTCCACGCGTATTGTTTATGCTTCACCGGATCAGTTCCGATCAACGAGATTACGTCCGCACCCAAGTGCGAAGTCGCCCACACCGGACCGAACCTGGGATGCACGAAGTTGGCGCCGCGACCGGGATGCGGCTTGGCTGCGGTATCCACCAGGGCAGCCAGTTTTCCGCTCCGGGTATCCACCACCGCCACCTTGTTGGACGCATTGGCCGCCACCAGGAAGTAGCGTTTGGTCGAATCCCAACCCCCGTCATGCAGAAACTTGGCCGACTCAATACTGGTGATTTTCAAATTCTTCAGATCAGAATAATCCACCAACTGGATGATGCCGGACTCCTTCAGATTGACGACCCATTCCGGTTTGCTCGGAGAGGCCACGATGGACGCGACACGAGGCTCAGGATGATATTCCCCATCCACCGTCATGCCGCGTGAGGAAACGATCTTCAACGGCTTGAGCGTATCTCCCTCGGTAATCACATACTGCGGCGGCCAGTAAGCGCCGGCAATCGCATACTTATCCTCATACCCCTTGAACTTGGAGGTATCCACCGAGCGCGCTTCGAGACCGACCTTGAGCGTTGCAACCACGGTGGGCTTCTCAAACCACATATCAATCAGGTCGAGCTTGCCATCGCGGCCGATGACATAGACATAGCGACCGGAAGCGGATACGCGAGAAATATGTACGGCGTAACCCGTCTTCAGGATAGCCCAGATCTGCTTGGTGTCACCGTCGATCAGGGCGACTTCACCGGCATCGCGCAAAGTCACCGAGAAGACGTTCTTCAGATTGACCTTGTTCATCTGCTTTTTGGGACGGTCTTCAGGCTTGACGATCAGCTTCCAACTGTTGGTCATATCCTTCATTCCCCATTCGGGTGGAACGGGCGGCTCTTGCTGGATATAGCGCGCCATCAAATCGACTTCCTGCTCGGTCATATCGCCCGAGGTCAGGAAATTCGGCATGCCGCCCGGTGTTCCGTTGGCGATGAACGCCTTGAGATAATCGGTTCCCTGAGCCAGCGTAGTGCCTGGTGTCAGCGGTTTACCCGTCGCGCCCTTGCGCAACACGCCGTGACAACCTGCACAACGTTCAAAATAAGTCTGACGCGCCTGATTGAATTCCGCTTCGGTCATTGCCGGTGCAGCCGAATTTGAATTTTTATGGGCTACGGCATCGCCCACCGGCGACTTCCCCGCATGGTGTGCGCCGACCTCCGGGGCAATACGCGGTGTGGCTTCAGCCGCATAGGCCCCATGCATTGCCAGCGGAAAAGCAGCCAGTACAGCCAGGGCTGCCAATGTTTTTGTATAATTTTTTTTCATAATGCCCTCTTGATGTTAGGTTATGAATTCACGGGTACAGGGCAGCTATTTCAGATTTGCCCTGTACCGCATACAGCCTAGCTTTCTGTGGCCAAAGCCTGCGCAGGCCGGGTTTCGCGCTTGCCTATGGTCAGCAAGTCCCAGATCAGCAACACGTAACCTGCCGCGAACATCACGCCGAAGGCTTCACGCCAGACCATGCCCTGTATGAACCAGGGGTGAGCCTGAGCCGCAAAGTAGCCGGCCCAGGTCGAGCCTTCGATGGCGCGTTCAATCTGTGATTGTTCGTAACCGGAAACCAGCATGCCCATGGTCATGCCCAGCATGCCCAGATTCAGCAGTCCCAGCGCCCATTTCCACTTCCAGTTGCCAGTCGTGTCGCCGCTCATCCACACGTTGCCGCGCCATTTTTGCGCCACGATGTAGAAGAAGGCGATATTGATGGTGGCATAAGCACCGAAGAAGGCCAGATGTCCGTGCGAGGCCGACCACTGTGTGCCGTGAGTGTACAGATTGATCTGCGGCAGGGTATGCATGAAGCCCCACACGCCCGCACCGAAGAAGTTACCGAACGCCTGCGCGATCAACCAGCCCATCGCAGGGTGATTGTTGTTGCGCATCTTGCTCACCCCGGAATCAAACACCGCATGCACCACCATCGCAACCAGCGGCACGGGTTCCAGTGCGGAGAAGAATCCGCCGATGGACAACCAGTACTCGGGCGTGCCAATCCAGAAGTAGTGATGCCCGATACCGAGGATGCCGGAGCCGAACATCAGCGCCACTTCGATATACAACCAGGTTTCTACAATCTTGCGCGGCGTACCCAGCACAACCATCAGGCCGTAAGCCATGATGCAGCCGACCATCACTTCCCAGGTTGCTTCAACCCACAGATGGATCACCCACCACCACCAGTATTGATCTACCGAAATATTGGCGGTGTAAAACATGCCTGCCATGTAGAGCGCAAACAAGGCGATCATATCGAGCGTCAGTACGCCGCCGATACCTGTCCACTTGCCCTTGGCGAAGGTCGCGGCCACATTGAAGAACACGGATAACACGCAGACCACGATGCCGATGTCGGCCCAGCGCGGCGCTTCGATGTACTCACGACCTTCATTGATCAGCCAGATTGACGTTTGATCGCCAGGCCCTACCTGTATCAGCAGATAGACCGCCACCACCACGACTACGGCCAGGGTAAAAATCCAGAAAATCAGATTTCCCAGCTTCAGCCCGACTATCGGGATGCCGGATTCTTCCTCCAGCAACCAGTAAACCGAACCGATGAAGCCAAACAGCATCCACACCACCATGGCGTTGATATGCACCATGCGGTTGACCGAGAAATCCAGCACCTCGTAAAGAAAATCCGGCAGCAAATATTGCAGTCCGGCCAGCAGACCAAACACTATTTGCGCACCAAACAGAACCACTGCCACGGCAAAATACTTCACCGCCAGTTTCTGCCCGCCATTCAGGTTGGCATTATCGAGAGTCCCAAGCGTAGTCATGTTAGTTCTCCTGATCAATTGGTTTGAAGTTGGTCGGGAAGCCATTGGTATCTATGGTGGACATCCACTTCAAAAAAGCGACTACCGCACGAGCTTCTTCATCGGTCACACCCAGTTTAGGCATACGCCGACCCACCGTGTTATGCAGCTTGTCTGAGGGATCCTTGATAAATTCCACCATCAATTCCTCGCGCAACTCACGCGAACCCCAGCTGGAATCAAGCCACGCCTTGGTCAGATCAGGCGCGTAATACGCACCATTCCCCAACAGCGTATGGCAACCCATGCAATTTTTTGCCTGCACGGTCAACTTGCCATGACTCACCATCGCCTCGGCCTCCTGCTCGGTGAGCTTCTTGCCAAACAACGGCTCTTCCACACCGATTACCGGGACTTGCGCATTGCGTGTCTCGTCGTATACATATTCAATGCGATTGTTGATCGCCGCATACGCGGGCACACGCTTCGTGCCGGCAGTAATTTGCGACAGTGTGTCGAAAGTCAGAAATATAAGTACGACGAATGAGCCGGCCGTCACCCAGATGGCAGTCTTCCGCCAAAAGGTATCGGATGCCCACCATTTACTGGTAGTCATGATGCATTCTCCTTACAGGGTTGATGAAAAGTTTCAGGATGGCTGCCATCCAAAGAGGTTGAAGGCTGGGCGTCAGCGTCATCGTGCGTACCTACGCACAAATGCCAGATGGCGTGCGGCGCAAACATATAACCCGTCAGCATGAGTACCACGACGCATACCCAGAACAGGCTGCCAAACAGATGAGCCACGCTCGCCAGCACCATGACGGATGCGAACAGCACGGCATAGGCCGCATAAGCCAGCGGCATCACGCGCGGTACATTTTTGATTCTGGAATAGGCAAACAGGAGAGCGTACAACGCGCCGAACACAATGACACAGGCGGCAGAAAAGAAGGTGATAAAAAAATCAGCCATTTTTACGGGTTCGATCATTACTTCCTCCATTGTTGTAACAACCAACATTTAACAGGAAACCCAATACCGGTAAGGAAATCTTCTTCAGCGCGCTACCGCACTACCTTACAAGTATTAATTTTACATGTATTCATAATACATGTTTTTAAGCGAAAAACAACTTCAATTCCTTCGATGTCGGAATTATTTTTTTCTTGAGACGATTTGGGAACTGATAAAGACTTTGTCGGCCATGGGCAGCAGCGCTTCTTCAAGCGCCTTGCCATTTTTGACCAGATCAGCCAATGACGTTTGTCGCAGCACCGAAAAGAAGGCGGCCAGCGCCGCATCAAGCACGCCGCTCAATTTACACTCGCCGGAGATAACACAGTGATTATTTTCAGCGCTGAAACACTCCACCAAGTCAAAGTTATCCTCGGTTGCACGCAAGGCATCTTCAATACTGATGTTTTGCGGGGGGCGAGCCAGACGCACCCCGCCATTGCGCCCCCGGAGACTTTCAATCAAACCCGACTTGGTCAGATGATGGGAAATCTTGACCATGTGGTTCTTGGAAACCGCAAACCGGTCACTTACCTCCTGAATCGTGACTGATTCGCCATTGCGCATCGCCAAATACATCAGCAGTCTCAAGCCAAGGTCAGAATATTGGGTCAGTTTCATGATTCCCTTTCAGTTCGGATGATTAAAATAGAGCGGCCTGATACGATGCCATAAGCCTTCTTTAAGGATCACTTCATAGCTCTGCCAGTTGGAAAAATCAATCAGCGTGGCGACTTTTACCGCACCTTGCCCATACCCTGCCACAATTTTGAAAGTCACCATCGCCTTTTCATCAGACTCTGCGCCGGACAACCCGACAACTTTACGTACCGATAGGTTCGCACCCTCCTCACCGTTGCTGTAACAGAGCCCGACCGTGATTTGCTCGGGCTGATCGGACAATTGCCGGGCATGCTTGGCGGCCAGTCGATAGATTCTGGACAGGTCGTCTTCGCTAATATCAATATAAGAACCCATCTCTCCCAGCGCATATGCGAAATCACTGCGATTTGGGAAGTCACTGCAACCTGAGTGGCCGGATGCATCGCTGCGCTGCACTTTACTCAACTCTTTTTGCCTCTTGAAACTGGCCGGGTAGCGACGCCATGGGAAAAGGTAGTTGACCGCGACAGCGGCAAACAACAGGGTGACAGCATTCAGCAACACCGGGGTCAGCACAAACTGATAGCCCAGCGCGTGTACCTCGGAGCCGCCGACAACCGCTGTAATGGCAGTGGCCCCGCCGGGCGGGTGGATGCAGCGCAGATAGTGCATCGCTGCAATCGCCAGTGCCACCGCCAGCGGTGCGGCAATCAGCAGATTTGCGATGCTTTGCGCGCAGGCGACGCCGATCAGTGCAGAAACAGCGTGTCCACCCATCAACGACCAGGGTTGCGACAATTCACCGTGTGGAACGGCAAACAGCAACACCGCCGACGCCCCCATCGACGCCACCAGCAGCGCGGCGCCCTGCGTACCGAGATAATGGTAGCTGACCCACATGATCAGCAAAATACCGATAAATCCACCGACTGCCGATATGATTTTTTCGGCATGACTGGTGACGTTGGAGCCCACACCCAACACGCTTTTCACTTTATGGAAAAGGCTCATGGTGGGCGGGAACGGTTATATGCGCTTGAAGTTGATGGCAATCTGTCCCGGTTCGCGAGAGACATAACTAATCGCGATACCCTCGCCGTAGCGCTGTGTTAATTGTGCAAGCAGCGGCAACGGGTCGTGGTCGTTGACAAAACTCATGGTTTCACCCGGATTCAGGGAATCGAGCGCCCCAAAAATAGCCGCATGGCGAAAGCGTTTGGCTACACCGCGCGCATCGAAGGGGTAGCACATATCAAAAGAGATGGTATTAGAACAGTTGTGCGACATTTCGGATTCCTTGTGCAGGTTGATTGGGAAAATATTGAATAAAATTCACGCCTGCTCTGGCAGGCGCAGATAATTAACATGCGCAAATAATACATGTTTTATTGTATAGTGCAAGCGTTGCCTCTTTCACCCACCGGAACCCTGCTTAATTAAAACAAGGAAACTGATATGAACACCATTGCGGAATTCATGAGCGTTGACCATAAGGCCTGCGACGAAGCCTTCGCCCTCGCCGAGGAAGCCGCTCTTGCCCAGGACTGGAACCGGGCTGAGACTGCCTTCAAGACTTTTCAGCACGATATGGAAAGTCATTTCCGCATGGAGGAAGAGGTGCTGTTTCTCGCCCTGCTGGATGCGGGCGGCCCTGCCGGTCCGGTGCAGGTGATGCGCATGGAACACGCGCAAATGAACGAGTTGATCGAACAGATGGCGACCTCGGTAGCCAGCAGGAATACCCGTGGATACGGCGGTCTTTCGGAAACGTTGCTGATCGTGATGCAGCAGCATAACCTCAAGGAAGAGCAAATTCTCTATCCGATCGCGGATCGCGTTCTGGCTGCGGAACGGGAAGCCCTGTTCATCCGCCTTCAGGCCATTTGATGTCATGGTTGAACTGGACGTACGCGGTCTGCCGCCTCCCGAACCCTTTGAAAATATCATGCAAGCGCTGCAAACGCTGCCCGCAGGTGAAACATTGCGCGTGCTGATACACCGTGAGCCCTTTCCGCTCTACGAAGTGTTGCGCGACACGGGCTATGTCCGGCAAACATCTGCATTGGCGGATGGCAGCTTTGCAATACAGATCGGACACGCCGCATGAGCACAGCCTCTCTCAGCACCGAACAGGCGCCGTCGATTTCAGTACCGTTGCGCTTCTTTGCCACAGCTCCGCTGTTTCTGGTGCTGGCCGCGCTGATATTGGGGACGGGTGACGGTATTGCCGATGCGCACTCTCCCGCGCTGCTGGCCGCCACACATTGCATCACCCTAGGGTTTATCGGAATGATCATGTTCGGCGCGATCCAGCAAATCCTGCCTGTGGTAATCGGCAGTCCCATGCCCTCCCCCCGGCTGATAGCCTGGCTTAGCTTCCTGCCGCTGATTGCCGGAACGCTTTCATTGTGCGGCGGTTTTCTGCTGGGTCATGCTGCGCTGCTGAATCTTGCCTCGGTACTGCTGGGATTGGCTTTTCTGATTTTCATCGTTGCCAGCCTGATCTCTCTGGCGCGCGCCGCTGCACGAAATGCAACCGGAACTGCGATATGGCTGTCCATTCTGGCGCTCGCCGGAGCCGTCGCGTTGGGCATATTGCTGGCACGCGGTTATGCCGCCGGCCTGCCACTGGATTACCCGCAACTGGCCGCCGCGCACATCAGCATGGCGCTGGGCGGCTGGGTGATGTTGCTGATCGTCGGCGTGTCCTATCAGGTTGTGCCGATGTTCCAGCTCACACCGAATTATCCGAAATGGCTGTCTGCCAGCCTGGCTCCTGCCCTGTTCTCCGCTCTGCTGCTGAATCTGGCATCACGTCTGTTCGGAGCAGTGACGCTGGGATACTTTGCCGAGGGACTTTTCTGGATATTCACGATTTGTTTCGCGCTGGTCACGCTCGGATTGCAATACCAGCGACGGCGCCGCGTTGCGGATGCCACCCTGAATTTCTTCCGGATGGGGATGATTTCGCTGCTCTGTGCCTCACTATGTTCCATAGCGGCCTTGTTCGCCCCTGCCCATGAATATCTCGGAACGCTATCCGTCGTGATTTTCATGGCGGGTTTCGCGCTGTCCGTGATACACGGCATGCTGTACAAGATCATCCCGTTTCTGGTCTGGTTCCATCTGTTTCGCGGCGGAATAAAAAGCGGCGTTCCCAACATGAAGGAAATCATCCCGGAATACTGGATGTGGCGGCACTTGTGGCTGCATATCGCTACGCTGCTGGCGGCCTTGCTGGCCTTTTTCCGGGATGAGGCGTTCCGGCTGCTGATACTCGGCTTGTCGCTTCAGGGTGTATTGCTGGGTTTCGCAATCTTCACCGCTATTACGGTTTATCGGCGCACACTGAACCGCATTGAGAAATCCTCGCCATGAGCTATTCACTACTCAAAACCCTGCATATTTCCTGCGCCGCCCTCAGTTTTGCGCTGTTTTTTCTGCGCGGCATCTGGAGTCTGAACGGATCGGCCATCATCCGGCAACGCTGGGTCAGAATAATTCCGCACCTCGTGGACACACTGCTGCTTGCCTCAGCGATTGCACTGGCCTGGACTATCGGGCAGTACCCGTTCGCCGACGCCTGGCTGAGCGCAAAAGTTGCAGCACTGTTGCTGTATATCGGCCTGGGTTCAGTCGCACTGAAATATACCCGAAGCAAAACCCTGCGAATTTATACATGGCTGGCCGCACAGTTAGTGTTTGCCTACATTGTGCTGGTCGCTATCGGCCATAACCCTCTTCCTTTCATGAATTGAGAAAAAATGATTTCCATTAGCTCCGGCGAGACCGCCCCCAGTTTTGATCACCCGCTGGAAATGCTGCGCGCCTGCCACGGCAAGATCTTGCGGCAATGCGACACGCTGCAAAAACTGGCGGCACATCTGGAGCGCAAGGGTTGCGACCCGCAAGTTCAGCAAGCGGCACGGGGCATCCTGCGCTACTTCGACACGGCAGGACAATTTCATCATCATGATGAGGAGCAAGACCTGTTCCCTGCCCTGCGCGCCGCTGCCGACACTGATAAACCGTCGCTGGAAGCCCTGCTGGAACGCCTGCTCTCCGAGCATGTAATCATGTTGGCCTCCTGGGAGGCATTGCATCCGGTGCTATCGCAACTCGCGGCGGGCGAACAAGTGGCACTGGATGCCGCCGTCATGAACAACTTCATCACCCGCTATTCCGACCACATCGCCATTGAAAACGCCGAACTGCTCCCCTTGGCACCCAAACTGCTCACCCTGCAACAACTGAAAACTATCGGTCAAAAAATGGCAGAACGACGCGGCGCGCAATTTCCAACCTCCTGAATCCCTCCCCCTTTTTTGGCTACAGGCAATCCGGGGTTGGATGAACCAATTTTTTATGTGAACCAACCCTTGTTGCCTGGGTAGGAATCGGCTACTTGCAAAGACTGCACCTAAACACCCACCGGTTAAGTCTGATCAAAAATAGGGAAAAAGCCGCAGCCCCATGCCTGTGTCGCTGACCAGCAGCTTTCGGGGAATCAATTTTCAATCAGGTATATCCGCAAACGAGACGGAGGGGGAAGTTCAATCGGGATAGGAGAAAGCCTCACGGCCTCCCCCTCCCACACCACCGTGCATA
>CAYLOK010000021.1:0-815 GCA_964385275.1 uncultured Gallionella sp.
AATCAGTGTCCAGTTTGCGCTGGAATCACTGTCCAGGTTGGTCTGGAATACGCACACAGGGGTCAAAACCAATGAGGCGTGCCACTTCTAGAAATTCAACCACATCAAGGCGGCGTTCACCACTTTCAATTTTTGACACGAACGATTGAGGGCGCCCCAGTTTCTCAGCTAATGCAGCCTGTGTGATACCTGCGTTTTTTCTGGCTTGTGTGATTAGTGCAAGCAGGGTTTGGTTGGGCTGCGAGTAAATTGACTTCATCAGGGCGCACCACGAATGGATATTGCCTTGAGTAATTAAACCTATTACCGGATAATCCCAAAAAAGGATATTGATGTAATTTGAAAATAGTCAAAATGCCTGTGGACTGCTCTACCAAATAAGCACAAGCTGCATTTTTGTTTCAATAACACACCTAAAGGCTGATCATGCACAAACATTTTAGAAATATATCAGTGATATTTGTACTCGCTGTTAGTCAATCTGCCTTTGCAGATATTCATAAATGGAAAGACGCCGCTGGTCAAACCCATTATGGCGATGCGCCAATAGCTAGTGGGAGCGTAAAGGTTGTCACGGACAAGGTGCCAACAAAATTGAAGTCCTCGAATTTCTCACAAGATGATGAACAAAGCTTGCAGAAAGATATGAGGCGAATGGAAGGGCATTTGCAAGGGGAAAAGGCGCAAATGCAAGAACAGATGCAGCGACAGAAAACGCAGATGGATTTAGAGATGCAACGACAGAAACAACAGCAGCAAGTGGAAATGCAAGAGGAAAAGGCACAAATGCAAGAGGAAATGCAACGACAGAAACA
>CAYLOK010000021.1:915-53943 GCA_964385275.1 uncultured Gallionella sp.
ACAACAGCAAGTGGAAATGCAAATGGAAATGCAACGGCAGCAACAACAACAGCAAATGGAAATGCAACGGCAGCAACAACAACAGCAAGTGGAAATGCAAATGGAAATGCAACGGCAGCAACAACAACAGCAAGTTCAAATGCAAATTGAACGACACCGAATGCAGCAGCAGATGCAACAGGAGCAGTTTCGGCAGCAAATGCGTTAAACAAGGAGGGTGGAGGGTATCAAATAAGGAGGGGAGGGTGTCGCTCGTCGAACTGGAGTTAAACCGTCAATTGCCAGTTTTATTTTGGGGGTGACCGCAGCGCCCTGAAGCCATCTTCCTGAACATCCCAAGCACGGCGGCGGATGTAACCTAGTTTGCGCAAGCAAGCCCCTAGTTCACCGGCATGCGCCCTCCCTTTGAGGGCTTCGCGATAGAACTCCAGCGGCATGGCTTGGGCGCGTTGTGATGGTAGGTGAAAATTATCTTGCGTCGCTTCCTGATCAGGGTGGCCGAATCAGCGTGGAATGGCTGGCCGGATGTTCATGGAATTAGTGGCCGGATTGCCATGGATTGGGTGGTGCCGAATGTGCGTGGAATCAGTGGCCGAATGACCGTGGAATGCGCAGCTACGCCGCGCGAAGTTCATCCAGCAGTTCAGGGTGCTTGTCCAGCAGCTTCAAAAGCAGCACTGTGGATTTGTGAGGTTGAGTCTTGCCCCGCTCGTATTCTGAAAACGCAGTGGCCCCACCGCCAAACAACTTTCCTGCATCGGATTGGCGCAAGCCCAGTTTCTTGCGGATGACGCGTAAAGAGTCAGCAATCTCATGATCAACGGAGGCGCAAAAGGTATCGACTAAATCGCTATATCGTTTGCCTTCGCCATCATCAAATTCGCACTCTCCGCACGCGGGGCAATGCCAACCCGAAACCTCTGGTACGGTCAGGGTATGATCCCGATAGGTAAACGACAAATTGCACCTGGCATGCTCCAGCAACGTGCCATTGTCGCATTGCAAACAAAATTTGTTATCGCTCATCTCATTTCTCCTTGAATTGAATCACTGTTGTGCCGGCTTGAATCGTCACCTTGATGTAAGCAATTTGACCGTTCGGACAAGAAGCGTGATACACATCTTGCCACACTTGGCTGCTGGTGTGCGTGGTCATGCTTTTAAACAACATGCCGCGCTGCAAACCCAGCACAACATCTAAAGCCGCTTGTCCATCCAGCCCCATCAGTCTTGCGTTATTCTTCGCCGTGCTTGTAAACGCATCCATACCACGATCTAGTACGATGGTTTTTACATCATTCAGGTTGTAGTGGGGAGTGCGCTTTTCCATGTTGCTTATTATATGGAATCCATTAATTTTAACAAGTGTTATCAGTTGTAAGTGTCAATCAGCCCGGATAAGCTGACAGGCGTAGTGGGCGGAGGATTTTCTTCTACAATTCTTCAGAGGGTGCCGTGGATGCTGTGCTTCACGCATGGTAGAATTCGCGAATTGTAGAGGCGTAAACGGTCATCTGCTTGAAATATAACGATTATGGTCTGGCCTCATAATCCTTTGGTCCACGGTTCAAGTCCGTGACGACCCACCAAATAAACAAAAGGCTTGCAGCGATGCAGGCCTTTTGTTTTCAAACCGGTAGGGCAATGTTAAATCGTCGCTGGAAGTTTAAAACGGAACTGTATTTTTGCAGCCATGCTGCGATTGGCCAGGCAAAACACTCTCGGGATAGAAATGATTAAAACGATGATAAGAATATTTTTTAAAACGCTGCGTTTAGTGTTGATACCTTTTATGCTGCTATGGGCAAAGCTGGCTACGCCCAAAGGGGTCGTGCGCCCAACTGAAGCACAACAACGGATTGACCGGGAATGCAGCAGGCTGGCGCTTTACCACTTTAAAACCTGTCCATTTTGCATCAAAGTGCGCCACGAAATGGCAAGATTGTCTTTGCAGATAGCGTTGCGTGACGCGCAATATGATTCGCAGCACCGTGCCGACTTGCTGGATGACGGCGGAAAAATCCAGACGCCTTGTTTGCAGATCACCGATGAGCAAGGTAATGTCCAGTGGATGTACGAATCCGGTCATATTATTAAATATCTGCAACAACGCTTTCCTTGATAGTTATCCGCTACGGCTCGTGTTTTCCGGAATTTTTCGCATTACCGTTGCGCCCTGTTCCGTATTTTGAATCCACCCAGACTAACCGCTGGTTTCAGGTTAAATAGTGAATATTGTGTTATCTCCCGGCGCACTGCGCCGCCGTGCTCGGCTCGATTCTCTGAAGGAGATTGAGTTTCCTGACGATCTGCCCGTGGTGGCCAGACGCGATGACCTGGCGCGGGCGATTGCCGAGAATCAGGTGGTGATCGTTTGCGGCGAGACAGGTTCAGGAAAAACCACGCAGTTACCGAAAATCTGTTTGACGCTGGGCCGTGGTGTACTGGGTGTCATCGGCCATACCCAGCCGCGCCGGGTGGCTGCGCGTTCGGTGGCGACCCGCATTGCCGCTGAGCTGAAAACCGAACTCGGTGGTCTGGTTGGCTACAAGGTGCGCTTTCACGATAAGGTGGCAGCGGATACCGTGATCAAGCTGATGACGGACGGGATATTGCTGGCGGAAATTCATAGCGATCCGTTGCTTAACAAATACGACACCATCATTATCGACGAGGCGCACGAACGCAGCCTGAATATTGATTTTCTGCTGGGCTATTTGAAACAAATTCTGCCGCGTCGTCGCGATCTCAAGCTCATTATCACGTCCGCAACGCTGGATGCAGACCGTTTTGCCAGACACTTCGGGGCGGCTGTCGTGGAGGTGTCGGGGCGCAGCTATCCGGTCGAAATACGCTACCGTCCTTTACAAATCAGCGACGAAGGTGAGGCGCAGGATGTGCCCAAAGCGGTGAGTGCTGCACTGGATGAGCTGGCGACGGGCGGCTTGCGCGGCGATGTGCTGGTATTCCTGCCGGGTGAGCGTGAGATACGCGATACGGCGGAAGTCTTGCGCAAGCATCATCCGAAAGGCATCGAAATACTGCCGCTGTTTTCGCGCCTGTCTGCGTCTGAGCAGGATAAGGTGTTCAAAACCGGCGCCAAGCGACGTGTCGTTCTAGCGACAAATGTGGCGGAAACATCGCTAACTGTGCCCAATATCGGTTATGTGATCGACTGCGGGCTGGCGCGGGTGAATCGTTACAGCATCCGCCAGAAGGTCGAACAACTCCACATCGAGAAAATTTCACGCGCTGCCGCGAATCAGCGCTCAGGGCGTTGCGGGCGGGTGATGAGCGGCGTTTGCCTGCGTTTGTACGAAGAAGCTGATTTTTTGCTGCGCGATGAGTTTACTGACCCGGAAATTTTCCGCGTGTCGCTGGCCACTGTTATTCTGCGCATGAGTGCGCTTGAGTTGGGCGATATTGCCGAATTTCCGTTCATCGAACCGCCCACGCCGCGCATGATCGCGGATGGCTATCAACTGCTTTCAGAGTTAAACGCGATAAATGATGAACGGCAACTTACCCCGTTAGGGCATGAGCTGGCCAAACTGCCGCTTGATCCGAAAATCGCGCGTTTGCTGCTGGCGGGACGGCAATATCAGTGTCTGACGGAAATTCTGATCATCGCCAGCGCGCTGTCGGTGCAAGATCCGCGCGAACGCCCGCTGGATCGTCAGGAAGCCGCCGATACGGCACATAAGCGCTTTGCCGATGAGCGTTCCGATTTTCTGGCGTTTATTAAAATATGGGCGTGGTTCGAGCAGGCGGTGGCGCACAAGCAATCCAACCGCTTGCTGGCAGAAGAATGCCGCAAGAATTTCCTGTCGCCGCTGCGCCTGCGCGAATGGCGTGAACTGCATCAACAATTGCATACGCAAGTCACTGAGATGGGTATGCGCAGCGACGTAAAACTTTTGTCCGGGCACCCGAATGAATTGCCTGCGAGCTATGAGCAGATACACAAGGCGCTGCTGTGCGGCTTGCTCGGCAATATCGGCATGAAGGGTGTGGAAGGCAATGAATACATGGGTGCGCGCGGCATCAAGTTTTTTATTGCGCCCAATTCGGTGCTGGCGAAAAAGGGCACGAAGTGGGTGATGGCGGGCGAGCTGATAGAGACACACCGCTTGTACGCACGCACTGTGGCGCGCATCGAACCGGAGTGGCTGGAGGAAACCGGCGCACATCTGATTAAGCGCCATTATTATGATCCGCACTGGGAAAAGAAACCCGCGCAGGTGGTGGCTTTCGAGCGCAGCACCTTGCACGGTTTGTTGCTCAACGCCAAAAAGCGCGTGCATTACGGGCCGATGAACGTGCCGGAATCACGTGAGGTGTTCATCCGTCAGGCGCTGGTGGAGGGTGAGTTCGACACGCGTGCGCCGTTTTTCGCTTTCAATCAAAAGCTGATCGCCGAGATCGAAGCGCTGGAGCATAAGGCGCGTCGTCCCGACGTGTTGGTGGACGATGAGTTGATCTTTGCGTTTTATGACAGCAGAATCGCTGCGCATATACACAATGGTGCGACTTTTGAGGCGTGGCGTCGTGAAGCGGAGCGCACTGATGCGAAGCTGCTTTACTTGAAAAAAGACGACCTGATGCGCCATGAGGCAGCGGGCATCACTACCGATCAGTTCCCGCCGCAGTTGAAAATAGACAATGTCAGCTTCGCGCTGAGTTACAACTTTTCTCCGGGCAAGAATGACGACGGCGTCACGTTGACCGTCCCGCTGGCGTTAATCAACCAGGTGTCGGCGATGCGTTGCGAATGGCTGGTTCCCGGACTTTTACCGGAAAAAATCGTGCAATTGGTCAAGACCTTACCGCAAAAAATTCGCCGTAATCTGGTTCCTGTGCCTGAATTTGCCGCTGCCTTTTGTCGTGACGTGAAACCTGACAACATCATGCTATTGCTGGCATTGGCGCGTTATATCCGTGAGCAGAAACAACTGGATGTGCAACTGGATGCGTTCCGTTTGGAGCAATTACCCGTGCATTTACTGATGAATTTTCGCGTGATGGACGAACATGGCCGACAATTGGGCATGTCGCGCAATTTCTCATTATTGCATAGTGAATTTGCGCCGCGCGCGGCTCCTGCAATTGCCGCCGTGACCGTGGACAAACAAGATGTACTCAGCGAACAACGCTGCACTTCATGGGGTTTCGGCACGTTCACAGAGACTCGACAGGTGAAGCGTGCCGGACAAGAGGTTACGCTGTTCAATGCGCTGGTGTACGACAGGGATGCGGTAGTGCTGCGCGCATTCGACACCCGCGATGCGGCGCAAACCGCGCATCGTGGCGGACTGCGTCGTCTGTTTATGCTGCTGCTCAAGGAGCAGGTGAAATATCTGGAAAAGAATCTGCCTGATGCGCAACGCCTGGGCATGTTGTTCATGCCGTTCGGTACGCCACAGGAATTGCATCAGCAGATACTGGTGATGGCGTTCGACCGTGCTTGCCTGAATGACCCGTTGCCGACCAATGAGGTGGAATTCACCGCGCGCGCCAAAGAAGCCAAGAACCGCCTGCTGCTGATCGCGCAGGAGCTGGCAAGGCTGGTGTTGGGGGTGCTCACGGAGCATCAGATATTGCAAAAAAGCCTGCCGCAACTGAAAGTGCATAATCAGGCGAATCAGGACATACGCACACAACTGGAATTTTTGCTGCACGGGGAATTTATTCGAGATACGCCTTATGAGCGTCTGCAGCATGTGCCGCGTTATCTCAAGGCGATCAATCTGCGCATCGAAAAATTGCGCGGCAATCCGGCGCGTGACGCGCAGTGCATGGCGCAGCTGCAACCTTTATTGCAAGCCCTGCAAAAATTTCGTCAGGCGCAGCAGCACGATCCGCGTGTGGATGAGTTTGCCTGGCTGCTGCAGGAATTGCGCGTATCGCTGTTTGCGCAGGAATTGAAGACACCGGTGATTGTGTCGGTGAAACGGCTGGAGAAGATGCTGGCTGCATTGAGAATTTAATTGCATCAGAATCAGGCTAAGTCGCTGCGCTATAATCGCCGCGAGTTTTGACAAACGAGGAAATTATGGACAAGCAATTGCGCGAAGCTGCGCTGCAATATCACCGCCAGGCACCAGCCGGCAAAATATCCGTTAATGCAACCAAGCCGATGATTACCCAGCGCGATCTGGCGCTGGCTTATTCGCCCGGCGTGGCGGCGGCCTGCGAATTGATCGTGGAAAATCCGGCCGAGGTGCGCAATATGACCTCGCGCGGCAATCTGGTCGCGGTGATTACCAACGGCACGGCGGTGCTGGGTCTGGGTGCGATAGGCCCGCTGGCGGCCAAGCCGGTGATGGAAGGCAAGGGCGTGCTGTTCAAGAAGTTCGCAGGTATTGATGTGTTCGACCTGGAAATTGCCGAGCTCGATCCTGACAAACTGGTGGACATCATCGCCGCACTTGAGCCGACGTTCGGCGGCATCAATCTGGAAGACATCAAGGCGCCGGAATGTTTTTACATCGAGCGCAAGTTGCGCGAGCGCATGAAAATCCCGGTGTTTCACGATGATCAGCACGGCACCTCCATCATCGTCGGTGCTGCTTTGCTGAATGGCCTGAAAGTGGTGGGCAAGGATATTGCCGATATTAAACTGGTGGTGTCCGGTGCGGGCGCCGCCGCATTGGCGTGTCTGGATATGCTGACAGGTCTCGGTGTGCGTATGGAGAACATCATCGTCACCGACATCAAGGGCGTGGTCTATAAAGGTCGTGTCGAGGAAATGGATGACAACAAGGCGCGTTTTGCGGTGGAGACCGCTGCACGCACGCTGGGTGAAGTAATCGCGGGTGCTGACGTGTTTTTGGGCTTGTCGGCGGGCGGCGTATTGAAGCCGGAAATGGTTGCGCAAATGGCGGACAGGCCGTTAATTTTTGCGCTGGCCAATCCTACCCCCGAGATACTCCCTGAACTGGCCCGCGCCGTGCGGCCGGACGCGATTCTGGCGACCGGGCGCTCAGATTATCCGAATCAGGTAAATAACGCCTTGTGTTTCCCCTATATTTTCCGCGGGGCGTTGGATGTGGGGGCGACCACCATCAACGAAGCAATGAAGCAGGCTGCCGTATATGCCATTGCCGAGCTGGCCGGAGCCGAGCAATCCGAAGAAGTGGCGGCGGCGTATAGCGACGACAATTTATCCTTCGGCGCAGATTATCTTATCCCCAAGCCCTTTGATCCTCGCCTGATTACGCGCATCGCGCCCGCAGTGGCGCAAGCGGCGATGGATAGCGGTGTGGCCGAGCGGCCGATTGCCGATATGTCCGCCTACCGCGAGCAACTGGCCGGCTTTGTGTATCAATCCAACATGCTGATGAAGCCGGTATTCGACGCGGCCAAACGTGCGCCGAAACGTCTGGTGTATGCGGAAGGCGAAGATATGCGCGTGCTGCACGCGGTGCAGACCGTGGTGGACGAAGGTCTGGCTTATCCGATACTGGTGGGGCGTCCGGCGGTCGTTGAGCAACGTATCGCCAAGCTGGGTTTGCGCATCCGGGCGGGCGTAGATTTCGAGCTGGTGAATCCCGAAAGCGATCCTCGTTTCCGCGAGTACTGCAACGAATATCATCGCCTGATGCAGCGCCGTGGCGTGACGCCGGAGGCGGCCAAGCGGGAAATGCGTCGTCGTACCAGCCTGATTGCGGCGATGCTGGTGCGCATGAATTCGGCGGACGCGATGTTGTGCGGCACGATTTCACAGCCGCTGCATCATTTGCCCTATATCGACCAGGTATTGGGGCATAGTCCCGGCGTCAATATGTACGCCGCGATGAATATTTTGATGCTGCCCCGTCACACGCTGTTTATCTGCGATACCTATGTCAATCTGGACCCGAACGCTGAACAGATCGTCGAGATGACGCTGCTGGCGGCTGAAGAAGTGCGTCGTTTCGGCCTGATACCGAAAGTCGCTTTATTATCGCATTCCAATTTTGGCAGTCACGACAACGCTTCTGCGCGCAAAATGAGGCTGGCGCGAGAATTGTTGGAGCAGCGTGCGCCGGAACTGGAAGTCGAAGGTGAAATCCACGGTGATGCCGCGCTATCGGAAAGTTTGCGCCTGACGATATTCCCCGAATCGCGCTTGAAAGGCGAGGCGAATCTGCTCATCATGCCGAATCTGGATGCCGCCAACATCGCCTATAACCTGCTCAAGCTGACCGGGGGCGATGGTGATAGCATCGGTTCGATTCTGCTGGGCGTGAACAAATCGGCGCACATTTTGACCTCATCCGCGACGGTGCGCCGCATCGTGAATATGAGCGCGCTGGCGGTTGCCGCTGTCAAAACTCACTGAGGAGAAAAGAATGAATAAGCAGGAAGTTGAATTGCTGGGCGAAGAAATCGAGATGCTGATGCAGGAACGCGCCATGTTGCTGAAAGTGGCCGGGGCGGCGGCGATATTGATTGCCCACACCACGGTGCAGAATTTGTCGGATGAGGTCGTAGAGTCAGCCGAAAAGCTGTCGAAAGCACTCAATGAGTTGCGCGAAGAGACGCTCAAGGATGCGCTGGAAGCGGTACAGACCGAGTAGTCCGGTTGAGCACTGCTTATGTGACGTTTTAACGCAAGATTTAACGACTGAACCGTTTTGAACATTCGAGATTCTGCGCATTTGTGATGCGGCGGTTAAAAATATCCAAGCTTGAGAGAGTCCCCGTGCAACGGAAACACACCAAATCAATAAGTGCAAATGAAGCATTGTCCATTGTTAAAGAGCTGGATCGCGCGCTTGCGATGCACCAGCATTGGATGAAAGATTTTTACCGTTTGATTATTTGCGAAGAACCCGTCCCGCCCAGTTGCATAAGCCAGAATGCACACTTGCTATGCGATTTCGGGCGCTGGTACGGCTCTCTTGATGCGGAAACGCTATTGCAGGTGCCGAATGTCAGGCTGTTGGGCGAGCCGCACAAGGAGATGCACAATTCAGCACGAAAATTGCTCGAATCTTTAGCCTTTGGAAACGAGGCACGCAAGAACAGTTATCTGGTTTTTGTGGATAATTCTCTGGATTTCAAACAGGCCATCCGCCATTGTCAAAGCGAGCTGTTACAGCGCGTCTGCACAGTCGATCATCTGACCGGTGCCTGGAACAGGCATACGATGGAATCCAGACTAAGCGAGGAGGCCGAACGCGTCAGTCGTGGTTCTCAACCCTGTGTGATTTGCCTCGTCGATATTGATCACTTCAAGGCGGTGAATGATCAACATGGACACCCGGCGGGTGACAGGGCATTAAGTGCGGTGGCGCGTTTTTTGATGGAAAACCTGAGAATTTATGACATAACCTTCAGATACGGCGGGGAAGAGTTCCTGCTTTGCCTTCCCGATACCGCACTGGTTGAGGCTGAACAGCTCTTGAATCGTCTTCGTATGGATTTATCCGAACACCCGATACAGATAGCCGAAGGCAAGACAATTACGATTAACGCCTCTTTCGGCGTAACAGCGTTAAATGCCGACGAACTGGTATCTGACGTCATTGAGCGAGCCGATCACGCCTTGCTGTCGGCAAAAAGTCAGGGGCGGAATTGTGTCTGCGTGTGGGATATTTAGTCTCTTACCGTTTAAGTCCTTACATTTTCCGATAAGACGGTTGTGTTCCTGCACAGACGTTTTTTTGTGACAGGCAGGCGATAACAAACAATTGTCCAACGGGGCTGCGGTGATATTGATTGCACACACCACGGTGCAGAATTTGTCGGATGAGGTCGTAGAGTCAGCCGAAAAGCTGTCGAAAGCACTCAATGAGTTGCGTGAAGAGACGCTCAAGGATGCGCTGGAAGCCGTGGCGGAATAGGCTGACGCCTTGCCCTGTCGCAGCATGGGAATGATGCTGGAGCGCACGACAAAACCGAATAAATCAAAGTTTTTCTAAAGGTTTTATGCTGCCTGCCGATAACGGGAGCGTATGGCTGTAATAGGTGGAGGGCGCCCCGGTCTGGCGTTCGATCTGAACACCACGCACTGCCCCCCATTATTTTAGGTGAATATCATGTTGATTGGTTTGCTTACCCATTCGCTGGCGGCAGTACTGCAATTGTTCGCCATTATCTGGGCATTGAGTCTGATACCGATCACCGGTAACGCCAAAGCCTGGCTGGCATTTTCGGCGGGCTTTCTGTTGATGGGGGTGCGCCGCGTGATCGAGTGGCTTGAGCATAACAGTTTGATTATAAACAATGGTTTATTGAACAACCTGGATGATGCGCTCGCGCTGTTCACTTCGGTCATGTTCGCGATCGGGATTTACCTGATTCGCGGGATTTTTGAAGAACGGCTGCAAGCCCAGCACAAACTGCAACAACAGCTGGATGAGTTGTTGCGTTTCCAGAAAGTGACGGTGGGTCGTGAACTGCGCATGAAGGAACTGGCGGAAGAAAATGTCACGCTGCGCCATCAGATCGCCGACAGGCAACCGGGAGAGCGCCAACCATGAGCGATTCCACTGAAAAACAGCAGTTGAAAGCTGCGCAACGCGCAGTGGCTGAAGCACAAGTGCTTTGCAAGCGCCATGATGCCGAACACCAGGCCGCCACCAAAGAGCTGGAAGACAATCGCAGCGCGCTGCTGTTTATGCTCGAAGATCTGGAAAACGCGCGCAAGAAAATCGAGCAGGCGCATCAGGAGTGGAGGGACGCGCTGGATGTCATAGGCGATCCCATCTTTCTGCATGACAAGGAATTTCGCATTTTACGTTGCAACAAGGCTTACCAGAAATGCGCCGGGATCAAATTCAAGGAAATTGTCGGTCGGCCTTATTACGAAATCTTCCCCAAAACCGGTGTCCCGTTACCCTGTTGTCTGCGGGCGATGGAAAAAGCAGAAGAAGAAGTGACGGTCGGCGATACCCTCTACCGTTCGCGCGCTTTTCCCATCCATGATGAGCAGGGAGTGTATAGCTACTCGGTGCATATCCTTGAAGACATCACTGAACGTCGATCAGTGGATGAGTCGCTGCGGAGAAGTGAGAGTAAATACAGGACACTGCTGGAGAACCTTCAACAGAAGATATTTTATAAAGATGTGAATTCGGTCTATATTTCCTGCAACAAAAATTATGCCGATGATTTGAACATCAACCCCGATGAAATTGCCGGGAAGACCGATTATGTGTTTTATCCAGCGGAACTTGCCGAAAAATATCGGGCTGACGATCAAAGGCTGATGGCACTGGGCAAGCCGGAAGAACTGGAAGAAAGCTATACGCATGACGGGCAGGCGTTTTGGGTGCAAACCGTTAAAACACCGATCAGGGATAGCAGCGGAAAAATTACCGGCCTGTTAAGCATTTTCTGGGACATTACCAAGCGCCGCCATGTGGAGAACCAGCTGCGCGAGAGCGAGGAGCGATTAAGGCTCGCGCTTGCCGCGTCAAATCAGGCATGGTTTGATCTCAATGTTCAGACTGGCGAAGTTCACGTCAGCCCTGAATACCCGCGCTTGATCGGGTATGAAGCTGAGGACTTCAAGACTTCCATGCAAAACTGGATAGACAATCTTCATCCAGACGACTGTGACGCTGTCCTTGACGCTGTACAAGCCTGCCTGGCCTCCGGCGGCCCGACTACTATGCAGTACCGGAGGCGAACCAAATCCGGCGGCTGGCTATGGATACATTCCATAGGCAAGGTTGTGGAATGGGATGATGCGCACAAGCCTCTGCGAATAATTGGTATTCACGGGGATATTTCCGAAAGCAAACAAGCGGAAATCGAGCTGCGCGAGAGCGAACAGAAATTTATGCAGCTTTTTATGGAGGTTCCCATTCCTCTGGGTGTGGCCGACCGTGAAGGCGTCATAAGTTATTTTAACAAAAAATTTACCGCTGTCTTTGGCTATACCGTTGAGGATGTGCCGACACTGAACGAGTGGTGGCTACAGGCCTATCCGAATGAAACTTACCGTAAGTGGGTGCTGGACAACTGGAATGATGGTGTGGCTCGTGCGGTAAAAGCGGGCACGGATATCGAGTCAGACGAATATACCGTAACTTGCAAGAATGGCGCAGAGCGCATTGTTGTCATTGGGGGGCATTCCTTTTTGGGGGGCGTGCTGGCAACCTTTAATGACATTACCGAACGCAAACGGCATGAAATCGCCATGCAGCGCGCCAACCGTGCGCTGCGGACAATCAGTGCAGGCAATCAGACGCTGATCCATGTGGACGACGAGGCGGAGTTGTTGCAGAAGATGTGTGATGTCGCCGTGCAGGTCGGTGGCTACCGTATGGCGTGGATAGGCTACGCCCGCGAGGATGCCGACAAAACAATAGAGCTGATGGCGCATGCAGGACTTGCTGAAGGCTGTCCAATGCTACCGCCTTTAAGCTGGGCAGATGTCGGCCAAGCGCTGTGTCCTGCCGGGCACGCCATTGTCACGGGTGCAACCTATATCGTGCAGGATCTTCTGTCCGATCCCGGAGCCATTCTGTGGCACGATCATATCAAACAACACGGTTATGCATCCGGCATCGCCTTGCCGCTGACGGATGGGAAGCATACGTTTGGCGCGTTAGTGCTGTTCGATGACAAGGTGAATGTTTTCGATACGGATGAAGTGAAACTGCTGGAGGAGATGTCGGGCGACCTCGCTTTTGGCATCATTACGCTACGCATCAAGGTTGTACACCTGATGCATGAGCAGCGCTTGCAGGAGAATATGTTGCAAACCGTGGAAGCCATCGCCCGGATTGTCGAAATGCGCGACCCTTATACATCCGGTCACCAGGCGCGGGTTGCGGAATTGGCACGAATGATCGCTCGTCAGATGGGTTCGTCCGATGAACAGGTGCATGCGATTCATCTTGCCGGGTTGGTGCATGACTTGGGCAAGATACGTATTCCGGCGGAGATATTGAGCAAACCGGGGAGGCTGAATGAAATTGAATTCAGTCTGATCAAAATGCATCCTCAGGCGGGTTACGACATTTTAAAGGGGATAGACTTTTCGTGGCCGATTGCACAAATGGTGCTGCAACACCATGAGCATCTGGACGGTTCCGGCTACCCGCAAGGATTGAAAGGCGAAGAAATATTGCTGGGCGCGCGCATTCTGAGTGTGGCTGACGTGATCGAGGCGATGTCTTCGCACCGCCCTTACCGTCCGGGGCTGGGCATGGATGCGGCGCTGGCGGAAATCACCCGTATGCGCGGCATTCATTACGATCTGCAGGTGGTGGATGCTTGCGTTACACTATTCAAGGAGCAGGGATATGCCCTTGCCAGTTGAATTGTCACCTTGGCAACTGGAATGGAGCGATGCGTTGAGCGTGAATATCCCGGAGATAGATGCCGAACACCAACACTTCATCCACCTTATCAATCAGCTGAACGAAGCTATCATTGCCCGCATGGAGCTGGAAGAAATCAAGCGGCGCATGCAGGCCATTCTTGATGATGCAACCGCGCATTTTTCTCATGAAGAGGATTTGTTCAGGGAGTGGGGCTACCCGGAGGCGGCCTATCATACGAACCAACATACGCGTACCTTGCGTTTATTGCGTGAGATCATGGGGCTCATCCAGTGTGGCGGGGTAGAGTACGAATGGATAGCAGCGGGATTAAAGGTGAAACAGGCGCTGATCGACCACCTGCTGACTGAAGATATGAAGTATCGCGACTATCGCAGTGCCTTATCCAGTGTGTAATTTGTATCTTGTTGATTAAATTTTATTTTTTAAGCCAGTCCAGCATAAACTCCCATTGTTCCAGCTCGCGGCAGGCCAGGTGGGGCGGCAGATCGAACAGGGATTTCCCCTCGAAGGCGGCATTCACATACACCTGTGTTTCACGCAGATAAGCCAGTATCGGCAGGGCAGAGTCGGCAAGGAAACTTTCCAGCGCCGTTGCTGCGCGCGTGCGCGGATTCATTCGCATACCGACCACGCCGACTTTGCATTTGCCTTTGCGCACTTCCTTTTCATCGGCCAATATTTTCAGGAAGTCGCGGCTGGCATTCATATCGAATAACGAGGGGGAGATGGGTACGATGATTTTGTGCGCCAGCTTGATGGCATGAGCCAGATTTTTGCCGTGCAAACCGGCGGGCGTATCAATCACCAACGTGTCATTAAGGCAGCCTTCACCTTTTGTTGCCTTCAGTGTCACGATTTCCGGCAAATCGGCGGGGCGTGTGGCGACCCAGAGGGAGGCAGATTTTTGCCTGTCCAGATCGAGCATCGCGACGCGCTGCCCCTGGTTGGCCAGATAGCCTGCGATGTTTACCGACAGCGTGGTTTTGCCGCTGCCGCCCTTGGGGTTTGCAATCAGTATGGCTTCCATTTTTCGCCGTTCTCCGGTTGATTTATCTCCTGCGACTTCCCAGCAACGATCCCAGTACGCCACGAATGATCTCACGCCCGACCGCAGAACCGATGGAACGCACTGCGCTTTTTACCATGGTTTCGCCCAGACCCTGACGGCTTGTGCCGCCATTGCCGAAGATGCCGCCCAGCAGGCCGCCGATACCGCCTGCGGGAACTGGCTGTGCCGCCGATTGCGCGCTTTTTGCTTCGGATGCGCGTCCTTTAAGGATTTCGTAAGCCGATTCGCGGTCGAGCGCCTTTTCGTAATGCCCGGCGAGCAGCGAGTCCTGCATGACGGCGCGGCGCTCCGCGTCGGTGATCGGGCCGATCTGCGCTTGCGGCGGTACGATCAGTGCCCGTTCGACGATGCCGGGCGTGCCCTTTTCATCCAGGCAGGAAACCAGCGCCTCACCGACACCGAGTTCGGTGATGACGGATATTTCATCGAGATTCGGGTTGTCGCGCATGGTTTCGGCGGCGGCTTTCACCGCTTTCTGGTCGCGCGGGCTGAAGGCGCGCAGCGCATGCTGTATCCGGTTGCCGAGCTGGCCCAGCACCTTGTCCGGTATGTCGGCGGGATTCTGCGTGACGAAATAGATGCCCACACCTTTGGAACGGATCAGGCGTACCACTTGTTCGATCTTGTCGAGCAGTGCGGCGGGCGCATCGTTGAACAGCAGGTGCGCCTCGTCGAAGAAGAACACCAGCCTGGGTTTGGCCAGATCGCCCGCCTCCGGCAGGTTCTCGAACAGTTCGGCCAGCAGCCACAGCAGCATGGTGGAATAGACCTTGGGCGAAGTCATCAACTGGTCGGCGGCGAGGATATTGATCATGCCGCAACCGTTTGCATCGGTCTGCATCAGGTCTTCGATGTTGAGCATCGGTTCGCCGAACAGGCTCTCGCCGCCCTGCATCTCGATTTGCAGCAGGCCGCGCTGGATTGCACCGATGCTGGCGGTGGAAATATTGCCGTACCCGGTGGTGAAATCACCGGCATTGTCGCCCACGTTCTGCACCATCGCGCGCAGGTCTTTCAGGTCGAGCAGCAACAGGCCGTTGTCGTCGGCAATCTTGAATGCCAGCGCCAATACACCTTGTTGCACCTCGTTGAGGTTCAGCATGCGGCCTATCATCAGCGGCCCCATATCGGAAATGGTGGCGCGCAGCGGATGGCCCATCTTGCCGAACACGTCCCAGAACGTCACCGGATAGGCGCGATGAGCAAAGTCATCCAGCTTGAGTTGTTTGACGCGCGCGGTTACTTTCGTATTGCCGCCGCCGGTTTTGCTCATGCCGGACAAGTCGCCCTTGATGTCGGACAAAAACACCGGCACACCGTTTCGGCTGAACGATTCCGCCAGTGTTTGCAGCGTGACGGTTTTGCCGGTGCCGGTCGCGCCGGTGATCAGGCCGTGGCGATTCGCCATCTGTGGCAGCAGGAAAATGTCCTGTTCGGCATGCTTTGCGATGAGTATCGGTGCGCTCATGGTGATTTGCGAGGGCTCGTGTTGGGTTAAGGAGGCGGAAATGATAACATCGCCCGATAAATCTTTTGGGGAACAATATGGCCGGACACAGCAAGTGGGCAAATATCCAACACCGCAAGGGCAAGCAGGATGCCAAACGAGGCAAGACCTTCACCCGGCTGATCAAGGAAATTACCGTAGCGGCACGTATGGGCGGCAGCGATCCGTCCGGCAATCCGCGCCTGCGTCTGGCGATGGACAAGGCTTACGACAATAACATGCCCAAGGATAATGTCGAACGCGCCATCAAGCGCGGCAGCGGCGAACTGGACGGCGTGCAGTATCTGGAAATACGTTACGAAGGTTATGGCATCAACGGCGCGGCGGTGATGGTGGACTGCATGACCGACAACAAGACGCGCACGGTGGCGGATGTGCGCCATGCCTTCAGCAAATTTGGCGGCAACCTGGGTACGGATGGTTCGGTGGCGTTCATGTTTACCCATTGCGGACAAATGATTTTCGCACCGGGCACGGACGAGAACGGTCTGATGGAAGTCGCGCTGGATGCGGGCGCGGAAGATATTTCCACCAATGACGACGGCAGCATCGAAGTCATCACTGCGCCGAATGATTTTGTCAGCGTCAAACAGGCGCTGGAAACGGCGGGTTACAAGCCGGAATTTGGCGAAGTCATCATGAAACCGGCCAACGAAGTGCTCTTTATCGGTGACGATGCGCTGAAGATGCAGAAGCTGCTCGACGCGCTGGAAGACCTGGATGACGTGCAGGAGGTCTATACCACAGCGGTGATTGAGGAATAGAACGTGAAAGGTGAAAAGTGAAAAGTGAAATGCAAACCCTCCCGGCAGGGAGGGTGGCGCGTAGCGCCGGGTGGGCATCACGTTTCACGTTTCACATTTCACCGGGGGAAATGCTGTGAGTATTCCTGTACCGATCCGTATTCTCGGCATAGATCCCGGTCTGCGCGTTACCGGCTTCGGTGTGCTGGATAAGGTCGGGCAGCAGTTGCATTATGTCGCCAGCGGCTGCATCAAGACTCCGCCGGGGGATTTGCCGGAACGGCTGAAAGTCATTTTGAATTCGCTGGGCGAGGTGATCGCTTTGCATCAGCCTAATCAGGTCGCAGTTGAGAAAGTGTTCGTCAATGTCAATCCGCAATCCACCTTGCTGTTGGGACAGGCGCGCGGCGCGGCAATCTGTGCGGCGGTGCTGGCCAATTTGCCTGTGGGCGAATATACCGCCTTGCAGGTTAAACAGGCGGTGGTCGGCAACGGCCACGCCGACAAGGAACAGGTGCAATTGATGGTGCAACGCTTGTTGAAATTGTCCGGTACACCCAGCCCGGATGCGGCGGATGCATTGGCTTGTGCGATTTGTCACGCACACGGTGGGTTGGGACTGGGTGCGCTGGCGACCCAAGGTTTTCGGGTGCGTGGCGGGAGGCTGATTTAATGCCGCCGGAGCCGACCATTGCCGCATACCAGAATCCGCTGGCGCGCTATTTTGCCGCGACCCGTCCGGCGTTTTTGACGGCCAGTCTGATGTCCAGCCTGATCGGACTGGCCATTGCCTGGCACGACGGGCTGTCGTTCGATGTCCCGTTAGCACTCGTCAGCCTGTTGTTCGCCTTGACGGCACATGCCGGGGCGAACGTGCTGAACGACTATTACGATGCCCTGAACGGTACGGATGCGCAAAATACCGAGCGCATTTTCCCTTTTACCGGCGGCAGCCGCTTTATACAGAACGGCGTGTTGACCGAACGACAGACGCGCAATTTCGGCTTCGCGCTGTTTGCCGGTGTGGCGCTGGCCGGGTTGTGGCTAATGGCGTGTTCCAGCCCGCAGTTGCTTTATGTCGGTCTTGCCGGGTTGTTTATCGGTTGGGCGTATTCCGCGCCGCCGCTTCGTCTGAACAGCCGTGGCTTCGGTGAATTATGCATTGCGGCAGGTTTCCTGCTGATCGTGGTGGGTGCGGACTTCGTGCAGCGCAAGGTGTTTTCTGCTGCGCCTTTTATTGCGGGGCTGTCCTATGCGCTACTTGTTACTAACCTGTTGTATATTAACCAATTTCCAGACAGATCGGCGGACGTGGCAACGGGCAAACTGCACTGGGTGGCGCGGCTGGAGGTGCAGCAGGTGCGCTGGGGTTATCTGCTGATTGTAGTGCTGGCCTATGGTTGGTTGCTGCTGAGTGTTGCGCTGGGTTGGCTGCCGATGTTGTCGTTGCTGGCACTGCTGGCATTGCCGCTGAGTGTGAAAGCGGCGCGCCAGTTGTTGCGCCATGCCGGAGCGCCGCAACAACTGGCGGGCGCGATCAAACTCACCATCGCCGCGATGCTGCTTCATGGTGCTTTGCTATCGCTGGCGCTCACTTTAATAAGTATTTGATTAATAAGGAACATTTAAATGATCGGTCGTCTAGCGGGTATTTTGCTGGAAAAGAACCCGCCGCAGATTTTGCTGGATGTGCAGGGCGTGGGCTACGAGCTGGACGTGCCGATGAGCACGTTCTACAACTTGCCCGCCTTGAACGAAAAAGTCGTGCTGCACACGCAACTGATTGTGCGCGAGGACGCGCATTTGCTGTACGGCTTTGGCACGAATGACGAGCGTATCGCTTTCCGCCAGTTACTAAAAATCAGCGGAGTCGGGCCGAAACTGGCGCTCTCGGTGTTATCCGGTCTGAGTCTGAACGATCTGGCGGATGCGGTGGCCAACAAGGAAGCCGGGCGCTTAACCAAAATTCCCGGCGTGGGCAAGAAAACCGCCGAGCGCTTATTGCTTGAATTGCAAGGAAAATTCACAGTTAGCGGCGCAGCATCGGCGCATGGCGCGGCGGTTTCCGCTGCCGGCAGCGACATCGTTAACGCCTTGCAGGCGTTGGGCTACAACGACAAGGAAGCAGACTGGGCGGCCAAACAGTTGCCGAAAGAGGTCGGTGTATCGGACGGTATCCGTCAGGCGCTCAAACTGTTGTCCAAAGCATGAATGAGCATTGGTTTGATGGATTTTCTGCCGCAAAATAGTTGAGTTTTTAGCAATTTGCCTGTACCGTGTCGGCATATTGCTAAAAGGAGGTGTGCCATGTTAGCCAATAAAGCAGTTTCGACAGTGGGCGGTCTGGTCAATGAGCAGACTCCGGCGGTTTATTCGGTACGCGAGCAACGCGTTCACAGTGAGCGTTCCATTATGGCAAGCTTGCTCAATCAGCCGGAGTTCGCAAGCGATATGGAGATGGTGAACCTGATCCATAACCGGCTGTCCTTGAGTGTGCTTGACCGCTTGCTTTTGCTGGGGGTCACCAGGCAAGAGATGAATCTGGTCGCGCCCGCAAGAACTTTGGCGCATCGCCGAGCGAATGCCGAGCTGCTCACGATTGAAGAATCAGATCGGGCGGTGCGACTGGCGCGCGTGGTGGCGCAAACCGATGTGGTGTTCGGCAATCAGGAAAAAGCCATGAGTTGGTTGCGTCATCCGCTCCAGCGTTTTGAGGGAAAAACGCCTATCGAAATGCTCGCGACAGATGTGGGCAGTCGCTTGGTTGAAGAGGCGCTGGTGCAGATAGATGAAGGTTTTTACGCGTGATCATCTGGCGTATCAGCAACCATCTGGACTTGTCCGGCGCAGGCGGACTGCGGGCAGCGGCGCGTTGGCATCATGTCGGCGCGCCGATTGTCTATACCGCCAGCTCGCCCGCCTCCGCGTTGCTGGAAGTGATGGTGCATCTGGAATTGAACGATCTTACGCACTTGCCCGACGCGTACCGGTTATTGAAAATTGAAGTGCCGGAAAGCCTGCCCGTCCTTGAGTTAAACGAGGCTGAGTTGGCAACGGATTGGCAAAAAATGCTGGAACTTACCCGCACGCTGGGCGACCGCTGGCTACGCGGATTTGCTTCGGTGATGCTGGCTGTCCCCAGCGCGATTGTGCCGCACACGCAGAATTATTTGCTTAACCCCGCGCATCCCGACGCGAAGAAAATTAAAATCACCTCGCACGGCAGTTACCCGTTCGATTTTCGGTTGTTTAAGTGAATAAAGAAGCAGTTTGCCTGTTGAACCTACTCGCTACGATTTTTCGAGTTCGACAGGCTGCTAGAATGTCGGACATATTCTGATTTAAGGAGTTAACAATGATTGCACTTGAAATGGAATCGTCCATTATCAATCATCGCATCAGTGTGGCGAGCGAACTGTTGCCCGCCAGTGCGAGACATGCCAAGGTGATTGTGATGTATGAGGAATCCAGCGTGGAAGAAGCAGCGTCGGATATTCTTGCCTTGGCGCGTGCGGCACGAGCGTGCTTCCCCAGACAGGATAATACAGCCATGCAACAGGAAATGCTGGCGATGCGCAGCGAGTGGGAGCGCAAGTTGTGACGGTTTGGTTGCTGGACAGCAATGCTGTCATGGGGTATCTCAACCAGGATCCGACCCCCGGCTTTAGTGAGCAATTTGAGCGATCCTTGCTTGAGGGGGCAGCGGTTTCAGTGATAACAACCATTGAGGTGTTAGGCTGGCGCGGCCATGATGATTCGAGCCGTGCGAGTGCGGGAAAGTTGCTGGGCTGCATGGAGGAAATGCCACTCGCTACGTCTGAGGTTCGACAAACAATCTACCTTCGTAGCCATTATTCAATCAAACTTCCCGACGCGGTAATCGCGGCAACCGCACTTGTTCACGGCTTGAAGCTGATGACCAGCAACCTAGCTGATTTTGAACGCATTGCCGGGTTGAGCATCGTCAACCCTTTTGCGGTTTTTCTTGATGCTGGCGATACTCCAGCAACGAAAATTTCTTGAAATACAACCATGATTCATAGCGACAACCTCACTGCCGAACCGCGTCTGACCACCCCTGCCGTTGCTTCACGTCAGGAAGAGGCGCTGGAGCGCGCGCTGCGCCCCAAGCAGCTCGACGAATATGTCGGCCAGGAAAAGATACGCGAACAGCTGGAAATCTTTATTCAGGCGGCGAAGAACCGCAAAGAACCGCTCGACCATGTGCTGCTGTTCGGCCCGCCGGGGCTGGGCAAGACCACGCTGGCGCAGATTATCGCCCGTGAAATGGGCGTGAACTTGCGTCATACCTCAGGCCCGGTGCTGGAACGCGCGGGCGATCTGGCGGCCTTGCTGACCAATCTCGAACCAAACGATGTGCTGTTTATAGACGAGATACACCGCCTCTCTCCCGTGGTGGAGGAAATTCTCTATCCCGCGCTGGAGGATTACCAGATTGACATCATGATCGGCGAGGGGCCTGCTGCGCGTTCGGTGAAGCTGGATTTGCCGCCGTTCACGCTGGTGGGCGCGACCACGCGGGCGGGCATGTTGACCAATCCGCTGCGCGACCGTTTCGGCATCGTCTCCCGCCTGGAGTTTTACACGCCGGAAGAATTGCAGCGCATCGTGATGCGCTCGTCCGGTTTGCTGGAAATGAACCTGTCACACGATGGCGCGTTTGAGATCGCCAAACGTTCGCGCGGTACGCCGCGCATCGCTAACCGTCTGTTGCGCCGGGTGCGCGACTATGCCGATGTGAAGGCGGGCGGCGACGCGACGCGCAAGGTTGCCGATGCCGCGCTCACCATGCTGGATGTGGATACGCAGGGGCTGGATGTGATGGACCGGAAGCTGCTGCAAACCATTATCGAAAAATTCATGGGCGGCCCGGTCGGCGTGGACAATCTCGCCGCCGCCATCGGCGAAGAGCGCGACACTATTGAGGACGTGCTGGAACCGTATCTGATTCAGCAAGGTTATCTGCAACGCACCCCGCGCGGTCGCATGGCCACCGCAAACGCCTATCTGCATTTCGGTCTGACAGTGGCGAGCCATTTGGGCAGTGGAGATTTACCGGATGAGTGAACACAAGATTTTTACCTGGCCGGTGCGGGTGTATTTTCAGGACACGGATGCGGGCGGGGTGGTTTATCACGCCAGCTATGTGAACTTTATGGAGCGTGCGCGGACTGAATGGCTGCGCAGTCACGGTTACAGCAATGCCGGATTGATGAAGGCGTTCGGGGTGGTGTTCGTGGTGCGTTCGATGAAGCTTGATTATCTCAAACCTGCGCTGCTTGATGATTTACTGGAAGTCACGGCGCTGGTCAAGACTGTCGGACGCAGCCAGATTACGCTGCTGCAAACCGTGCGGCGCGAGGATGAATTGCTGACCGAAGCGGAAGTCCATCTGGTGAGTGTCTCGCTGGAAACCTTCAAACCGGTCAGGGTGCCGGAAGTGTTGCGCTCACAATTGGATAATTAAGGGAAGGTTTTCTATGGAAGTTACACAGGATTTGTCGTTTATACATCTCATCAGCAACGCCAGCGTGCTGGTGCAATTGGTGATGGGTTTGCTGCTGCTGGTGTCCATGTTGTCCTGGTGGTACATCTTCCTCAAACTGTTCGCCATCCGTCGGGAAATCCGCCTGACCAGCGAATTTGAAGAAACATTCTGGCGCAATCCCAATCTGAATGAAGTCTACAAGTCGGTCAGCAATACGGCGAGAGCCGATCAGGGGGCGCTGGAGCGCATTTTTGCCGCCGGTTTTGTCGAATTTGTGAAACTGAAGAAGCAGCATGGTGTGGATTCGAGCGCGGTAATGGACGGCACACGCCGCGCGATGCGCGCGACCTATCAACGCGAGATGGACCGGCTGGAATCGCATCTGGCGTTTCTGGCATCGGTCGGTTCGGTCAGCCCTTATGTGGGTTTGTTTGGCACGGTGTGGGGAATTATGAATGCATTCAGAGGGTTAGCTAATGTCGGCCAGGCGACGCTGGCACATGTCGCGCCCGGTATCGCGGAGGCTTTGGTGGCGACTGCGATGGGCTTGTTTGCGGCGATTCCGGCGGTGGTGGCTTACAACCGCTACGCGCATGACATCGACCGGCTGGCCACGCGCTTCGAGAGTTTCACCGAAGAGTTCTCCAATGTTCTTCAACGCCAGCCATGATATTGATTTCATTAAATTTTATGGTTGAGAGGTGTTTATGAGGTCCTCCCGCCGTTCAAAAAACCGCCTGATGAACGAGATCAACGTCGTGCCTTATATCGATGTGATGCTGGTGTTGTTGGTGATCTTCATGGTGACTGCGCCGATGATGAATCCAGGTCAGGTCGATTTGCCGCAGGTCAGCCAGTCGTCGCTACCCGCACCTGCACCGCTGGAGGTCATTATCAGAAACGATACAACGCTGGCTCTGCGCGACCATGCACAGGGCGGCAGGGAAAGCAGCGTGTCGCGCGAGGAGTTGATCTCGATTCTGAAATCCAGACAGGCCATGCAGGCGGAGCAGGCGGTGGTGATTTCCGCCGATAAGAGCGTGCGTTATGAGGAGGTCATTAACGTGATGGATGTGCTGCAACAGCAACAGATCAAAAAAGTCGGTCTGTTGACACAAGCCAGGACTCAATGAACGCGGCAGCCCCTCCAGATTCGTATAAACTTCCGGCCGGTATTTTGGCGCTGGCGGTGCATGCTGCGTTTTTCGCGCTGCTGTATTTCGGTTTTTCCTGGCAGACTCAGCCGCCTGTAACGATGAGCGTCGAGTTGTGGCAGAGCCTGCCCGATTCGGCGCCCGTTCCACCCGTTGAGGCCATCGTTGAAGAAGCGGTTCCGCCGCCTGAAGAAGTGGTGGAAGTGGTCAAACCGGACATCGTGATCCCGAATAAAAAGCCGAAAATCGAGGTCAAGCCGCCGGAAAAGAAGCCAGCTGAAGTCAAGCCCGAAATAAAAAAACCCACGGAAGCCAGGAAGGTTGCCGTCACGCCATCCCCGCCCAGGCCTTCCGCCGCAGAGCAGCAGGCGGCGCGCGACAAGGCTGAGCAGGATGCCGCGACAGGTCGGGTGGTGGATGAATACAGCGGCAAAATCAAGGCAAAGATTACGCGTAACGTGGTGATGCCGCCGGATGTGGCCAATGATGCGCGCGCTGAATTTCTGGTGACGGTATTGCCGGGCGGCAGGGTGTTGCCGCCCCGGTTGATTAAATCGAGTGGCAACGCAGCCTATGATGCTGCTGTGGAGCGGGCGATTATTAAATCCGAGCCGTTACCCTTGCCTGCCGATGCGGGTCTGTTTAATCGTTTTCGTGAATTAAAGCTGGGTTTCAAACCGGTCGAATAAGGGAGGTTGTTGAATGTTAAGAGTGTTTTTTAGCGTGCTGGGTCTGTTGATGCTGGCGCAATCATCTGCGGCCAGCGCGGCGTTGAGCATCGAAATCATCGGTGCGGGCGAGCACCAGATTCCCGTGTCCATCGTGCCTTTCGGCGGCGATGAAAAGCTGGGGCTGGAGATCAATGAAGTGGTGACGGGCGATCTGTTGCGCAGCGGTTTGTTCCGTCTGGTCGATCCCACCGGCAAGTCTCCGCATCAACCCGCCGAGGTCAATTACCCCGACTGGCAGGTGCGCGGCACGGAAGCGCTGGCAATAGGGACAGTCAGCATTCAGGCTAACGGTCGCATCGAAGCGCGTTTCCGCTTGTTGGATGTGGTCAAACAGGTCGAGTTGACGGGGCAGGCGGTGTCGGCAAACGAGGGGCAAGTTCGCGCAATCGGCCATCGCATCGCCGATTTGATTTACGAAAAACTGACCGGCGCTCAGGGTGTGTTTAGCACGCGCATTGCCTATGTGAATCGGCAGGGGAAGATGTTCAGCCTGATCGTCGCGGATAGCGATGGTTATAACGAACAAATTGTTTTGAAGCAAAACGAACCCATCATGTCGCCCGCCTGGTCGCCGGACGGCAGCCATCTGGCTTATGTGAGTTTTGAAACCGGTCATGCGGCGGTGTTTGTGCAATCGCTGTACACGCATCAGCGCAAAGCGGTGGCTGATTTTCGCGGCAGCAACAGCGCGCCGGCCTGGTCGCCGGATGGCCGTCAACTGGCCGTGGTGTTGACGCGAGACGGCAGCTCGCAGATTTATCTGATGCGCCCGGACGGCAGTGATATTCGCCGTATTACTTTTAGCGGTGCGATTGATACCGAGCCTAATTTTTCTCCTGACGGACAATATTTGCTGTTTACCTCGGACCGTGGCGGTAGTGCGCAGGTTTATCGCATGCCGTTTGAAGGGGGTGCCGCGCAGCGACTGACATTCGCCGCAGGCAACAGCTATTCGCCGCGCCATAGCCCGGATGGTAAATCTTTTGTGTTCACGCATCTGAGTGGCGGCAGGTTTTATATTTCCATGCAGGATTTTCAGACCGGACAGATGGAGGCGCTCACAGAGGGCGGGTGGGAGAAAAAGCCCAGCTTTGCGCCCAACGGCCGTCTCATCCTGTTTGCCAGCGAGGCGCGAGGTCGTGGTATATTGGCGACCGTGTCCAGCGACGGTCGTGTCAAACAGCATATGTTTACGCAAAGCGGCGATGCTCGCGAGCCTGTGTGGGGACCACATCTTTAATTAATCAAACAAAGGGGAATGGCCATGAAGAAACTTGTTATCAGTATTGTGTTGGTGAATTTGCTCGCCGCCTGTGCCAGCCAGAAACCGCATGAAACAGCTGCTGCACCGGCGGCTCCCGCGCCTGCTGCCGCAAAGGCGTCCGTTACCGCCCCCGCTGTTGCTGCACAAACAGCTGTTGACCCGTTGAACGATCCGACAAATATTTTGGCCGGCCGCAGCGTGTATTACCCGTTTGACGTGGCTGCGGTACAGGATGCCGACAAGCCGCTGGTGCAGGCTCATGCCGGGTATCTGAGCAAGAATGCGGCGCGCAACGTGCGTCTGGAAGGCAATTGCGATGAGCGCGGCAGCAATGAATACAATCTGGCGCTGGGCCAGCGTCGCGCGGACGGCGTGATGAAGATGCTGGAACTGGGTGGCGCTAAAGCCGGTCAGTTGAACAGCGTCAGCTATGGCGAAGAAAAGCCAAAGGCAGTCGGCCATGAAGAATCTTCCTGGTCACAAAACCGCCGTACCGATCTGAACTACGCAAAGTAATACCATGTTGAAGCTGCGCGTCTTGACTTTGTTGGGTTTGTGTTTTGCCGCTCCCGCGCAGGCGGGGTTGTTTTCGGACGACGATGCGCGCAAGCAAATCCAACAGGTTGAGGCGCGCGTGCTCAAACTGGAAGAGCAAGATAAGCAACAGACCAAATCAATATTCGATCTGCAAGGGCAGATTGACGTATTGAACGGCGAAATTCGCAAATTGCGCGGACAGAATGAAGAAGTGGCGCATGGCTTGCAAGAAGCCGAAAAGCGTGAAAAGGATTTTTATGTGGATCTGGATACGCGCCTGCGTCATTTCGAAGCCATAGAGGCTGCCGCTGTTGCGCCAAAGGCGGCAGATACAACGGATGCGGTCGATGCTGATGACCCGGCGGCGGAGAACCGCGCCATTGAAAAGGCTTATGGCCTGTCAAAATCAGGCAACTATGCCGATGCAGCCAACTCCTTCCAGGAGTTTCTCAATAAATATCCTGATTCGGTGCATGCCTCGAATGCGAGTTATTGGCTGGGTAATACTCAGTTTGTGCTGAAGGACTACAAGGCTGCACTGGCGACTTATCGCGGGTTGCTCAAGGCTGACCCCAACACGCTCAAAGCAGCGGATGTATTGCTCGGTATTGCCGGGTGTCAGCAAGAATTGAAAGCGGTTGCCAGAGCCACTGCAACCCTCAAACAACTGATCGCCGATTATCCCGACAGCGTAGCGGCTGCCAAAGCGAAAAAGCTGCTCGCTGAGACCAAATAGTTGCCTATGTCTGAGCAAAATTTAGACGCGCAACTGCGCATTACCGAAATATTTTTTTCCCTGCAAGGCGAAACCAGTCGCATCGGCTTGCCTACGGTGTTTATCCGCCTGACCGGATGCCCGTTGCGTTGCAGCTATTGCGATACCGCTTATGCCTTTACCGGCGGACAAAGCTACAACCTGTCCGAAATTCTCAAACAAGTTGCGCAATATGGCGCGCGTTATGTGACCGTGACCGGCGGCGAACCGCTGGCGCAGAAAAATTGCCTGTTGCTGCTGACGGCGCTCTGTGATGCAGGCTATCAGGTATCGCTGGAAACCAGTGGCGCGCTGGATATTGGCGCAGTGGATGCACGGGTGATGCGGGTGGTCGATATCAAAACCCCTGCCTCCGGCGAAGTTGAAAAAAATCGTTGGGAAAATCTGCAATTGCTGACGACACATGACGAAATCAAATTCGTGTTGTGTGACGAAAACGATTACCACTGGGCCAGGCAAATCCTCACGCAGTATCAACTGGCCGACACATGCGAGGTGCTGTTCTCGCCCGCCCACGGCGAGATCGACGCCAGGCAACTGGCTGACTGGATATTGCGTGATGGTCTGCCCGTGCGTTTTCAGTTGCAATTGCATAAAATTCTTTGGCAAAACGCGGCAGGTCACTGATGAAAAACGCAGTCGTATTGTTATCGGGCGGACTGGATTCGGCGACGGTGCTGGCGATGGCGCGCGCCCAGGGTTATAACTGCTATGCGCTCAGCGTAGATTACGGTCAGCGCCATCATTCCGAGTTGGCTGCATCGCAGCGCGTCGCACTCACCCTGGGCGCGCGTGAACACCGGGTGATTAACATTGACCTGACCGGTTTCGGCGGATCAGCCTTGACGGATAACAACATCGCCGTGCCGGAACATGCCTCGACAGGAATTCCGTTAACCTATGTTCCGGCACGCAACACCATCATGCTGTCACTGGCGCTGGCCTGGGCCGAGGTGTTGCACGCGCAGGATATTTTTATCGGTGTGAATGCGGTGGATTACTCCGGCTATCCAGATTGTCGCCCGGCTTACATAGAGGCGTTCGAGCGCATGGCCAATCTCGCCACTCAGGCAGCGGTAGAAGGCCATCCTTTAACCCTGCATGCGCCGTTGTTGCATCTGTCCAAGGCTGAAATCATCCGGCAGGGGAGCCTGCTCGGGGTGGATTACACCATGACGGTTTCCTGTTATCAGGCCGACGAACAGGGCCGCGCTTGCGGGCTATGCGACTCCTGCCGTTTGCGTAGCACCGGATTTGCCGTCGCCGGTGTGGTTGATCCAACCCGCTACGTCAATTAGTTTGCAGACACCAGTTGGGCGCGGCACTGGCTCAAAATACCTGTGTCGTCATAAAACTGCCTGCATTGCCATGTTTTAGTCGCCAAAATTGCAATTCTGCATTGACAGGGCGTGCCGAATACGTATAATTCGCGCTCCTTTGCAGGGGTCGGTAGCTCAGCCGGTAGAGCAGCGGACTTTTAATCCGTTGGTCGCGAGTTCGAATCTCGCCCGACCCACCAATAAGCACAGGAAACAAGTTTCACAAGCCGCCTTAGCTCAGTTGGTAGAGCAACCGCCTTGTAAGCGGTAGGTCATCAGTTCGAATCCGATAGGCGGCACCAATAAAAACAAGGGCTTACAGAAATGTAGGCCTTTGTTGTTTCTGGCGTTTGGTTTTGTGTCACCGCGTTTTATCAATCCCATCGCACCCACAAAAGAAAGCCGCCGAACTGTCAGTAGTTCAAGCGGTAGGGGGTCAGCGGAATGGTGCGTTCACCCTCCACCTTGTCACGGATGGTTAAGCTCTTCCACTGAAAATCAACATCAGCCCAGCGCAGCGCGGCCAGTTCGTTGCGCCTCGCTCCGGTCAGCAACAAGCCTTGCAGGTAGGCGCGCACTCGCAATAGTCGCCTCAACTTACAGGAATGGTCGCTGCACGGTTGGGCTGCGCTGACTAAGCAATGAGTTGTACAATTTGCATGACGATTTTGCCCGGACCGATTTTATGATTTCCACCGCTGTGAAACTGAAACCATGAAGGCCATCAGTCGCACGATAATTTTTATTTCGGATGGGACCGGTATTACAGCGGAAACCCTGGGTAACGGCTTACTCTCGCAATTTGAGAGCATCGAATTTCGTTATCTGCGTTTCCCTTTTACGGATAGCGTGGAGAAAGCGGCTGATTGTCTGCTGGGTATCGCCGAGCTGGGCAGGCGAGAGGGTATGCGCCCGCTGGTTGTCATGACCATGATGGATCCGCAAATTAGTGCGGTACTGCGCCAGGCGGATGCGCTGTTTCTGGATTTGTTCGAGGCGTTCATCGCGCCGCTGGAACGGGAATTGGGTCAGCGTGCCACGCGGGTTGTAGGTCGCAGTCATGGTCGGGGAAACCGCGAATATGCTAAACGCATCGCGGCGATGAATTTTGCCATGGCGCACGACGATGGCGTTACCACCGCCGACCTGAAGAATGCGGATGTCATTCTGGTCGGCGTGTCACGCAGCGGAAAGACCCCAACCAGCTTGTACCTGTCGCTGCATTTCGGCCTCAAGGCCGCCAATTACCCGCTTATACCGGAAGATTTTGAGCGTGATTGTTTGCCTGCCTCCTTGCTGCCGTTTCGCGATAAACTGTACGGGCTGACCATCGCTCCCGAACAGTTGCACCACATTCGTGAAGAGCGCCGCCCAAACAGTCACTATGCCTCGCTGGATAACTGCCGCTTCGAAGTGGCGGCGGCTGAAAGTCTGATGCGGCGCGCAGGTATCGCCCAATTTGACATGACTGCGCGTTCGATTGAGGAGATGGCGGTGCATTTGTTGCAGGCGATCCGCAAGGAGCATCGCCCAGCGCCACAGTAGCTAACTCAAACGGAGAATCAGCATGCATCCTTACGTGATTTCATTTGAATCGTTAGGCATCGCGGACATCGCCCAGGTGGGCGGCAAGAATGCTTCGCTGGGCGAGATGATCAGCAAGCTGGGCGCAATGGGTGTGTGCGTCCCCGGCGGCTTTGCCACCACGGCACAGGCTTACCGGGATTTTCTGGCGGCCAGCGGGTTGGATTCGCGTATCGGGCAAATCCTCTCCACTCTGGATGTGAACGACGTCAATGCCCTGTCCAGAACAGGTGCAACCATCCGGGGCTGGATCGCTGCCGCATCATTGCCCTTGAGGCTGGAGCAGGAGATACGGTCACACTATGCACAGTGGGCGGAGGAAGGGGAGGGCAGTTTTGCGGTGCGCTCTTCCGCCACCGCAGAAGATTTGGCTGACGCCTCCTTCGCGGGCCAGCAGGAAACTTTTTTGAATATTCACGGCGCAGACAATATATTGCATGCCGTCAAACAGGTATTTGCCTCGCTGTACAACGACAGAGCCATTTCCTATCGCGTGCACACCGGTTACACCGATTCCGCCGTTGCGCTGTCTGCCGGGGTGCAACGCATGGTGCGCTCGGATCTGGGGGCATCGGGCGTGATGTTCACGCTGGATACCGAATCCGGCTTTCGCGATGTGGTGTTCATCACCTCGTCTTACGGTCTGGGTGAGACGGTTGTGCAGGGTACGGTCAATCCAGACGAATTTTATGTTCATAAACAAAAGCTTGCTGAAGGTTATCCGGCGGTGGTGCGGCGTAACCTCGGTTCCAAGTTGCAACGTATGGTATTCGATACGGATTGTGCCGCAGGACTTTCCACCCGCATCGAAGCGGTGCCGCTGTCCGAGCGTAACCGTTTTTCGTTGAATGATGCTGATGTACTGGAACTCTCCAGATATGCGATGGCGATTGAGCGGCATTACGGGCGGCCCATGGACATCGAATGGGGCAAGGATGGGCTGGATGGCAAACTCTACATTTTGCAGGCCAGGCCCGAAACAGTTCAGTCGCAAATCAGGGCAGGCGGGGCGGGAAAATTCAGGCTGACACAGCGCGGTGAGGTACTCGTCGAGGGGCGCGCGATCGGCCAGAAAATCGGCACAGGCAGGGTGCGGCTGGTGGCCGGCGCCGCACAAATGGACAAGGTGCAGCCGGGCGATGTGCTGGTCACCGATATGACCGACCCCGACTGGGAGCCGGTGATGAAAAAGGCGGCGGCGATTATCACCAATCGTGGCGGGCGCACCTGCCATGCCGCGATTATCGCACGCGAGATGGGGATTCCGGCCATTGTGGGCTGTGGCCATGCCACCACCGCGTTGCCGGACGGCGAAACCGTCACGGCGTCCTGTGCCGAGGGCGACACGGGCTTTGTGTATCGGGGCAGTTTGCCGTTTGAGATTGTCGCGCCCGGCGAGGCGGCGTTACCGGATTTGCCGCTCAAGCTGATGCTTAATGTCGGCAATCCGACGCTGGCTTTCGAATTTGCGCAAATGCCCTCGATGGGCATCGGTCTGGCGCGGCTGGAATTCGTTATCAATAACATGATAGGCATTCATCCCAAGGCCGTGCTGAACTTTCAGACCTTGCCCGCACCCTTGCAGCAGGCGGTGTTGCAGCAATCGCGCGGTTACGCTGATCCCGTCGCCTTTTATGTGGAAAAGTTGACCGAGGGCGTTTCCTGTCTTGCGGCAGCCTTCTGGCCGCGTCCCGTCATCGTGCGCCTGTCCGATTTCAAGTCCAACGAATATAGCAAATTGCTGGGCGGGGAACTGTACGAGCCTGTCGAAGAAAATCCGATGATCGGCTTCAGAGGTGCAGGGCGTTATGTCGCCGAAAGCTTCAGGGATTGTTTCGAACTGGAATGCCGCGCGATGAAAAAAGTGCGCGAAGCGATGGGCTATACCAATGTGGAAGTCATGGTGCCGTTCGTGCGCACCGTGCAGGAGGCGCGCGAGGTGGTCGGGGAGCTGGCAAAGAACGGCTTGAAGCGCGGAGAAAACGGGCTGCGCCTGATTATGATGTGCGAGATACCCTCCAACGCCTTGCTGGCTGAAGAATTTCTTGAGTATTTTGATGGTTTTTCAATCGGATCAAATGATCTGACTCAGTTGACTCTGGGGCTGGACCGCGATTCCAGTCTGGTCGCCAACCGTTTTGATGAGCGCGATGCGGCGGTCAAAAGCTTGCTGCATATGGCGATTTCCACCTGCAACCGACTGGGTAAATACGTCGGCATCTGCGGTCAGGGGCCGTCCGATCACTTTGATTTCGCGCAATGGTTGATGGAGCAGGGCATACAGACCATCTCGCTGAATCCCGACAGCCTGCTGGAAACCTGGTACAAGCTCGGCGACGTGGGAAAACGGGAATAACAGCACGCGAATCTAATGGTTCGGAAGCAGCCATTTGTGAACAGCAGGACTGTGCTATTCCAAGTGCTTGAGACCGCCTGTTTTTTCATGAGCCATTCTGCAGGTTTGGCACGCTTAAACTGTGAAATATCCATCATCAGAGTGTAAGCTGGTAGTATGAGAAATCGCATCTGTAAGTTAACTTGCCCCGCATGAAAAATCGAAAAACTCAGCCCGGATATACATTGCTTCTATGGAGTGTATGTCTTATTGCGTTGATGGCCTGGCTGGCAGGATCGTGGCTTGTTGCAGATTACCTGCAGACCTCACGCGCCACCGCGTTAATCAGCGAACAAACCCACACGATCAATCAGCAAGCCGAGAATATTAAAGTCAATATTTTTCACAATCTTGACACGTTGCACGGCATTCCGTCTGTGGTGGCAAGAGACGGGGATGTTTTGCGAGCCTTGTCCCGTTTTTTTGCCAACTCCTACCCGGCAACGCTGGCGCCAGGAGAACGCAAAGCGCGCTGGTCGGAGAGTGCTCAGCTCAAAGCCGTTAGCAGCTATTTGAACTCGGTCAGTCAGTCCCTGGGTTCAGACGTCATCTACGTCATGAATACGGCGGGGGATTGCATTGCCTCCAGTAATGCCGACAAATCCGATAGTTTTATCGGGGCAAATTATGCCGGTCGGGAGTACTTTCGGATGGCGATGGCGGGCGCTGATGGCAATCAGTATGCTGTGGGGAAAACCAGCAATATTCCCGGTTTGTATTTCAGTGCGCCGGTCAGTTCTGAAGGCCGCATTATTGGTGTGGTTTCGGTGAAGATTAACATGCTCGCCCTGGCGCACTGGGTCAATCAGACGGATGCCTTTATTTCCGATCAGTACGGCGTGATTATTCTATCCAGTGACGCGAAGCTGGACATGCGCTCATTGCCAGGTGCCGCCATCAGCGAACTCTCCATTGATGCGCGTATGGCGCGCTACAGACGTGAAAACTTTCCGCTGCTGGCCGTCAATTCCTGGCCCAACCGGTTAGCCGCGTCCCTGCACCGTTTCGATCAGGAAAATCAGCCGGTATTGTTGACTGACAGGACGCTGGCAAAAGACAACATCAACATTCACGTATTCAAACGATTGCCTGAAATCGTCGAGTTCACCCAGGACAGACTGAGGCTGTTTTTCTTGTTGGGAATTTCCGGCGCATTGGCCATTCTGTTTATCGGTGCACGCGTCAATTACAACCGTATCCGAAAACACACTGAGCGTGCTTTGCGCAGCAGCGAAGAATCGCTCAGGGAAGCGCAGATGATTGCCGGGTTGGGGAGTTATGTTTTTGATCTTCGCACCGGCCTGTGGGAAGGCTCGGAAATGCTGGATCGTTTGTTCGGCATATCCGAGTCGTACGAGCGTACCCTGGCGGGGTGGGAAGCCATGATTCATCCCGCCGACCGCGCGATGGTGGACGAATACTTTAAAAATGATGTTCTGAGTCAGGGCAAGGTTTTCGACAAGGAATACCGCATTGTCCGACGTAACGACCAGTCCGAGCGCTGGATACATCAACTGGGCAAGCTGTCATTTGATGCACAGGGGCATCCTTTGAAAATGCAGGGCACGCTGGAAGACATCACCCGCCGCGTTCAGATTCAGGATGAACTACGCAACGCCTGCGACGCTGCGGAAGCCGCGAATCGAACCAAGAGCGTTTTTCTTGCCAATATGAGCCACGAATTGCGCACGCCCCTGAACGCGATCATCGGCTATAGCGAGATGCTGGAAGAGGATGCCGAGAGCGAGGGAAGAATGGATTTCGTGCAAGACCTGCAAAAAATCAAATCCGCAGGCAGAAATTTGTTGGAGCTGATCAATGACGTACTCGACCTGTCCAAAATTGAGGCCGGGAAAATCGAGCTTTATGCAGAGAGCATAGACCTGACGGTCATGACGCAACAATTAGCCGCTACCATCCAACCGCTTGTCAGCCGAAACGGCAACACCCTGCAAATGCGCTTGCCAGACGACTTGGGACGCGCATTGACGGACCAGACAAAATTGCGCCAGGTGCTGTTAAATCTGCTGAGCAATGCGTGCAAATTCACCGAGCGGGGCATGGTTACACTGACAGCAACACGCGAAATTCAATCAGGGGTGGACTGGCTGACGTTCGCCGTGAGCGATTCGGGCATCGGCATGACATCCGAACAGATGGGCCGGTTATTCCAGGCATTTTCTCAGGCCGATACTTCGACTACGCGAAAATACGGTGGTACGGGTCTGGGTTTGATGATTAGCCGACACTTTTGTCAGATGTTGGGTGGCGATATTACGGTGACGAGCACGATGGGCCAGGGTTCGACATTCACCGTGCGTGTGCCGGCGATCCTGCAACAGGAGTCATCCGTTGCAACAATCCACCACGCCACGGCAGCGCATGAGATGCCGATAGTCGCGCGCGCAACCGTGCTGGTTATCGACGATGACCCGAATGCGCGTGACTTGCTGCGGCGCCTGCTGGGCAAGGAGGGCTTTCGCGTAGAATGTGCTGCGGGCGGAAATGAGGGGCTGAAAATGGCTCAGGCGTTGCGCCCCGATATCATCACGCTGGACGCAATGATGCCGGATAAAGACGGCTGGGCGGTATTGTCCGAGCTGAAGGCAAATGCTTTAACGGCCCAAATCCCGGTCATCATGCTGACCATGATGGATAACCAGAATCTGGGCTTCTCACTGGGGGCTGCGGATTATCTGAACAAGCCCGTGTCGCGCGAACGCTTGCTGGAGACGGTAGGCCGCCATTTGAGTAATCGTGATGGCGCCATTTTGATCGTGGAAGATGACCTCGCATCGAGACAGATGCTCCGGCGTGCCCTTGAGCAGGAACGCTGGCCTGTCATCGAGGCGGAAAACGGACGGGTGGCGCTGGAGCGCATCGCCGAACAAATACCGGCGCTGATTTTGCTGGATTTGATGATGCCGGAAATGGATGGTTTTCAGGTGGTCGAACAACTGCACCGGCACGATGCCTGGCGTGCCATTCCGGTGGTCATCATTACGGCAAAAGACCTGACGCGGCAGGATATGGAACGGCTTAACGGCAGTGTCCTGCAGATTGTTCAGAAGGGCACCTATAATCAGTCTGACTTGTTGAGTCAGGTTCGCCGCCTGATCAACGTTGGAAAAGCATAGGAGAGAGAAATAATGGCCAAACTTCTGCTGGTTGAAGATAACGAAATGAACCGGGATATGTTGTCGCGCCGATTGGAACGCAAGGGCTACCAGGTGCTGATCGCCGTGGATGGCGAACAGGGTATCGCGATGGCGCAATCGGCAGCGCCGGATTTGATTCTGATGGATATGAGCCTGCCTGTCATCGACGGCTGGGAGGCGACGCGCAGATTGAAATCCGCGCCCGAAACCAGCGGCATTCCTGTTATCGCGCTGACCGCACACGCCATGGTGGGCGATCGTCAGCAGGCGCTGGATGCGGGGTGCGACGATTACGACATCAAGCCGATTGATCTGCCGCGCCTGCTGGAAAAAATAGAGGCATTGCTGAGGTAGCGCCATGAGGACGAGGGGTGAACTTATACCGGATGAGATCAGTGCGATTGCTGAAGGCAAGCCGAATTTTCCGCCCTATCTGAGGCATGAGCTGCTCACGCAGGTCAATGCCATCATCGGCTACAGTGAGATGTTGCTGGAGGAAATTGCTGACAGGGGTGGATCGACGAAGGGCTGGCATGCCGATCTGGACAAGATACGCGCGTCCGGCGCCGATCTCTTCCTGTTCCTGGAAAACAGCCGCACTGACCCCGGTTCTTCCGAGTTTCTGACAGACTTGTTGTACTTCATCCGCACGCTGGTCACAACCATCGTAGGTTACGCTGACTTGCTGCTTGAAGAAGCGGATAAGCAGACGCTACCTGCGACGCTGCACGATCTGGAAATTATCCGCAACGCCGGTCATACCCTGGTTGCGCGCTTGCAGGCGTTTGTTCAACTCGACGAGACACAGGCCAGTCTGGCGAACCTGGGCAGCGCGATTGCCGAGGTTTTTCCGCTGATGCGCAACGCAGTCACTGCAATGCAAAGCCGCAAGAATAAGTCAACTCGTTTATTACCCGGGAAATTGCTGGTCGTCGATGACGACGCAATCAGCCGTGAACTGCTCGTGCATGAACTACAGCGTGAAGGCTATCAGGTCGATGTCGCCGAGGGCGGACGTCAAGCGCTGGCGATGATCAGATGCGATAGCTATGACTTGCTCATCCTCGATATTGTTATGCCGGAGATGAACGGATATCAGGTGCTGGAACAACTGAAAAGCGACGGGACATTGATTGATCTGCCCGTTGTGATCATCTCTGCCTGGATAGAAATGGACGACATCGCGCACTGCATCGAGCTCGGTGCAGAGGATTACCTGCCGCGCAAGTTTAATTCCGCCTTGCTCAAAGCGCGCGTGAGCGCCTCCCTTGAGAAAAAATGGCTGCGCGAACAACGACAGGCATGGCTGCAGGAAAAGCAGAAAGTAGAACACGCGGCATTGCTCGCCTCGGAGAAGAAATTCCGGCAGTTGGTCAGCGGTGCGCTGGTAGGCATCTTTCGCACCACGCCGGAAGGACGGGTGCTGGATGCAAACCCCGTTATGCTACAGACGTTGGGCTATGCAAGTATCACTGAGCTCAATCAGGCAGGCATGCAGAACATCTACGCCGACCCGAGCGATCAGCAACGACTGCTGGCGCTACTCCGCCAGTCGCCTGTGCGCGGCTTCGAAACACGGGGCAGGCGAAAGTCCGGTGGGATTTTTTACGCTGCGCTCAGCGCTCAACTTGTTTCATCCGAAGACGGGAGCGAACAATTTCTGGAAGGTACGCTGGAAGACATAACCGAGCGCAAGCAGGCCGAAATGGAGTTGCGCATTGCCGCTACCGTCTTTGAATCACAGGAAGGCATGATGGTCACCGATGCCAGGAAAGTTATTCTGCGGGTGAATAAATCTTTCAGCCAGGTCACCGGTTACACGGCTGAAGAGGCTGTAGGGCAGACCCCGAACCTGCTCAATTCGGGTCGTCAAGATAAGGCTTTCTACGCGGCAATGTGGGAGCACATTAAACATGCGGGGGCGTGGGAAGGTGAAATCTGGAACCGGCGCAAGAATGGCGACATTTACCCGGAGTATCTCACGGTCACGGCGGTAAAAGACGCCGCCGGCATCGTAACCAATTACGTTGCCACGTTTAACGATATCACCGTCAGCAAGGCGGCGGAGGACGAGATTAAAAATCTGGCGTTTTACGACCCGCTCACACATTTGCCCAATCGTCGTTTGTTATGTGATCGGCTTAAGCTGGCGCTGGCTTCCAGCATGCGTAGCGGCAGAGAAGGAGCACTGCTGTTTCTCGATTTGGATTATTTCAAAAATCTCAACGATACCTTAGGTCACGGCATGGGCGACCTGCTGCTGCAACAGGTCGCCCAACGGCTGTCGACCTGTGTGCGTGAAGGCGATACCGTGGCACGCTTGGGCGGTGACGAATTCGTGGTGATGCTCGAAGACCTGAGTGAACGGCGAACGGAAGCCGCAGAGCAGGTTAGAGTTGTCGGCGAGAAGATTATTTCCACACTCAATCAGCCTTACCAGCTTGCCGGACACGAATACCGCAACACACCGAGTATCGGTGCAACACTATTCAACGACTGCAAGGCCGGAATAGACGAATTGCTGAGGCAGGCCGATATAGCCTTGTATCAGGCCAAAGGCGCGGGGCGCAATACCTTGCGTTTCTTCAAAGCACGGATGCAGGAAGAGGACAATGTTCATGCAGTCATTGAAGATGAGCCGCACGCCGCGATTGATAAGCGGCAACTTTAGTTGTTTTACCAAATCCTGATGCGACAAACTTTTTGCTGCTGGTGAAAATGATTTTAATGTTATTCAATCAATACAATAGCTTGATAGAAGGCGTTTTATGCACATCGTGACCCCTATTTTCGTGCGATGCGAAGCCACGCAATGTTTTGTTAGAAGGACTTTGCCAAAGGAAATTTTGTGCTGCAAGACTGCCCAAGCCACTGTTTATGCAAGAAGCGCGACGTGGACAGAAGGGCTGAGTAGCCGGTTCGCGCAAATCCTTCCACGCCGCTACAGATAATTCGGTAAGATTGAGCCTGCGCATCAATCTGGTGCGCTTTTTGTTCAGACGATCTGCCATTATGAAAATTCACGAATATCAAGGTAAGGAAATTCTGCGCCAGTTTGGCGTACCCACGCCGCGCGGCACAGCGTGCTTCAGCGTAGACGAAGCGGTGGCGGCTGCTGAAGATTTGGGCGGCCCGGTCTGGGTGGTGAAGGCGCAGATACACGCGGGCGGTCGCGGCAAGGGCGGCGGCGTCAAGGTGGCGCGTTCGCCTGATGAGGTGCGTGCTGCCGCACAACAAATTTTGGGCATGCATCTGGTGACGCATCAAACCGGGCACGATGGTCAGGTGGTGCGACGCTTACTCGTCGAAGAGGGTGCGCAGATTGCCCGTGAATTTTACCTCGGTATGGTGATTGATCGTGACGAGCAGCGCGTGGCCTTGCTGGCCAGCAGCGAAGGCGGCATGGAAATCGAAGAGGTCGCCAAGTCCAGCCCGGAGAAAATACATACCCTGCGCATCGACCCGGTTGTGGGTCTGGAAACCGAAGCGGCAGCGCAGGTCGCGCGCCGGATTGGCATTCCCGAAGCATCAGTCGCGGGAGCCGTAGTCGTGTTGCAGGGCCTGTATCGCGCTTTTGTCGAAAAGGAAGCGATGCTGGCGGAAATCAATCCCCTGGTGCTGACTGCCGACGGGCAGGTTTTGGCGCTGGATGCCAAGTTCAATTTCGATTCCAACGCGCTGTTCCGCCATCCCGAAATCGTGGCTTACCGCGATCTGGATGAAGAAGATCCCGCCGAAATCGAGGCCTCAAAATTCGACCTGAGCTATATCTCGCTGGACGGTGATATTGCCTGTCTGGTGAATGGTGCGGGCCTGGCGATGGCGACCATGGACATCATCAAGCTGTATGGCGGCAACCCGGCGAATTTCCTCGATGTGGGCGGCGGTGCGAGCCGCGAAAAAGTGGCCGAAGCATTCAAGCTGATGCTAAAAAACCCCGGTCTGAAAGCCATTCTGGTCAATATTTTCGGCGGCATCATGAAGTGCGACGTGATCGCAGAGGGAATCGTGGCGGCGGTGCGCGAAGTGCATTTGAGCGTGCCCCTGGTGGTTCGGCTGGAAGGCACCAATGTGGAGCTGGGCAAGAAAATATTGGCGGATTCGGGGTTGCCGATTATTTCAGCTACTGACATGGCGGATGCCGCCGAAAAAGTCGTTGCTGCTGCGAGGGGTAATTAAGTGTCCATTTTAATTGATAAAAACACCAGAGTAATGACCCAGGGCATGACGGGCAAGGTCGGCCAGTTTCACACCACCAACTGCATTGCTTATGCCAATGGCGCCAACTGCTTCGTCGCAGGCGTCACGCCGAACAAGGGCGGGCAGAGTTTCGAGGGCGTGCCGATCTATAACAGCGTGCTGGAAGCCAAACAGCAGACAGGGGCTACGGTATCGGTGATTTATGTGCCGCCCGCTTACGCCGCCGCCGCGATTGACGAAGCGGTCGAGGCTGATCTGGATCTGGTGATTTGCATTACCGAGGGCATCCCGGTGCATGACATGCTGCGCACGCGTTACAGGATGGCGGGCCGTCGCACCTTGTTGATCGGCCCGAATTGTCCGGGGCTGATTACCCCCGATGAACTCAAAATCGGCATCATGCCCGGCCACATCCACAAGAAGGGGCGCATCGGCGTGGTTTCGCGTTCCGGCACGCTGACCTATGAAGCGGTCGGGCAACTGACCGCGCTGGGTCTGGGACAGTCTTCCTGCGTCGGCATCGGCGGCGACCCGATCAATGGCCTGAAACATCTGGATGTTTTGCGCCTGTTCAACGATGACCCGGAAACCGATGCGGTAATCATGGTCGGCGAAATCGGCGGCAGCGACGAGGAAGCCTGTGCGCGCTGGATCAGGGATAATATGACCAAACCCGTAGTCGGTTTTATCGCGGGCGTTACAGCGCCTCCCGGTAAACGCATGGGCCATGCGGGTGCGATTATTTCCGGCGGTCAGGGCGGCGCGGATGCCAAGCTGGCGGTGATGGAAGAATGCGGCATTCATATCACGCGCAATCCGGCTGAAATGGGCCGCGTGATGAAGAAAGTGCTGAAGGCGTGAAACGTGAAGATAAGGCTGTGAAAAGTGAAACGAGGAAACAGTGCTACGTTTCACCTTTCACTTTTCACGCTTCCAAATTTAAAGGGTTTTAAATGCTAGAAATGTTTTCTGCGCCCCAGTTCTGGGCTGATGTACTCAAGATCATCATGATCGACTTGCTGCTTTCCGGCGACAATGCCGTGGTAATTGCACTGGCGTGCCGCAACCTGCCGCCGGAGCAGCGCAGAAAGGGCATTCTGTTCGGGGTGGGCGGCGCGATAGGGTTGCGTATCGTGCTGACTTTTTTTGCGGTCGGGTTGCTTGCGCTGCCCTACTTAAAACTGGTTGGCGCGTTGCTGCTGATCTGGATAGGGATCAAGCTGATTTTGCCGGAGGACGAACACACTGAAGGCAACATCAAGGCCGATGCGCAGTTGTTGGGTGCGATCAAGACCATCATCATCGCTGATTTTGTGATGAGCCTGGATAACGTACTGGGTGTGGCGGCGGCGGCCAAGGGTAACGTGTCGTTGCTGGTGTTCGGTTTGCTGATCAGCATTCCGTTGATCGCCTGGAGCAGTCAGTTGGTGCTCAAACTGATCGACCGTTTCCCCTACATCATCTATGCGGGCGGTGCGCTGTTGGGTTATGTGGCGGGCGAAATGCTGGTCAGCGAGGCGTTGCTGGCACCGCTGGTCGAGGCGCAACACCAACTGCACTGGCTGATCCCGGCATTGTGCGCGTTGCTGGTGCTGGTGATCGGCAAGTGGCTGGCGATGCGTCGGCTCGTCGCGGGTAAAGTTGTCAATCTGCTTGACGGGAAAGTATCCGTCATGCCGGACAAACAAGACTAAGGGGTCAAAATGAAAATTGAGCGCCAACAAAGTATCAGCAAAATATTGATTCCACTCGATGGCTCATCCAGCGCGGAGCGCGCGGTGGATTATGTCATCCGGCACATGGATACGCTGAAACAGCCGCCGACCTTGTTGTTGTTGAATGTGCAATGGAAGATTGCGACAGGCAACGTCAAGCTGTTTATCAATCAGGACACCATCAACGATTATTATCGTGAACAGGGCATGGCTGCGCTGCAACAGGCGCGCGTCGTCCTGGATGAGGCGCATCTTCCCTACCAGTATCACATCAGCGTTGGCACACCTGCCGAGTCCATTGCGCAATATGCCCGCGAGCAGGACGTGGATCAAATTGTGATGTGCAGGCAAGGACAGGGTGGCTTGCAGATGCTCTTGTTGGGCTCTGTGGTGAGCAAGGTGCTGCATCTTGCTGATTGTCCGGTGCTGCTGGTCAAATAAAGGTTTGCTTATGAACTTGGAACAAGCGCTGGAGATCGTTGCGCAGACTCATTCCGGCATGGTGCGTGCGCACAACGAGGATAGTATCGCCACTGAGGCGGCTTGCGGCCTGCTGGTATTGGCCGATGGCATGGGTGGCTACAACGCGGGGGAAGTCGCCAGTGGTATTGCGGTTTCGGTCATGTTGACAGAAGTTACCCCGCCCCTGAAAAAATCCAGCCCCATTGAGCGAGATGAAGCAACGGGTGAGGAATTGGCCGTCGCATTGTTGAGCAACGGCATACACAAGGCTAATGCCTCGATCCACCAGGCGGCGCAGAGTCAGGCGCAATATGCCGGGATGGGCACAACCATTGTTTCGGCGCTGTTTTATGACAACCGTGTAGTGGTAGGCCATGTCGGTGACTCGCGCCTTTATCGCTTGCGCGGAGAGGCGCTGGAAGTGATTACGCGCGATCATTCCCTGTTGCAGGAGCAGATAGACAGCGGCATGATCAGCGTCGAAAATGCACGTCATTCACAAAACAAGAATCTGGTGACGCGTGCCGTTGGCATTGATGCGGACGTGATCCCGGAAATTCATCTGCATGACGTGCAGGTAGGCGATATTTACCTGCTCTGTTCGGATGGCCTGAACGATATGGTGGAAGACGACGATATTCAGTCCATCTTGTATGCGATGCAGGGTAATCTGGCGCTTGCCGCAGAGCAGTTGATTCAAACTGCGAATGACAACGGTGGTCGCGACAATGTTTCGGTGATTTTGGCCAAGGTGAAACAGGAGTTTGCCCAGCCCCGCAGTTGGCTGGCAAGGGTGCTTGGTTGGTTAAGGAAATGAGAGAGACACGGCTATGACAGCAAAATTGATATTGAGCCTGGATGGTGCGCCAATTCAGGAATACCTCCTGAGCAAGGAGCGCATGACTATAGGCCGCAAGGCTCACAACGATATTGTCATAAACAATCTGGCCGTGAGCAGCGATCATGCGGCGATCATCACCATCCTGCATGATTCTTTTCTGGAAGATTTGAATAGCACCAATGGTCTGGCCGTTAACGGGTCAGCCACCAAAAAACATTTTTTGCAAAACAATGATGTGATCGAGATTGGCAAGTACGAGTTGAAATACCTGAACGATCAAGTCAGTCAAACGAGTGCCGCCGATTTTGAAAAGACCATGATTATGCGTGCGCCCGTGCTGCCTGTTTCATCTCCTGCGGGTAAGCCGGGGGATACGGGTGTGTTCAATACGGCCGACTTGCAGGCAGACAAACCAGTCGCCACGTCCAACGCTGAAATGAGTCTGAAAAAACCTGCTTTACCTGCTGCTGCCCAGCCTGCGCCCGTGGCGCGTGCGGCGATACAAATCCTGAACGGGCCGAGCGCAGGCAAGGAGCTTGATCTGGTGAAGGGCCTCACTACCCTGGGCAAGCCGGGCGTGCAGGTCGCCGTGTTGACGCGCCGCCCTCATGGTTTCTTTATCACTCACGTTGAAGGCGCAAGTTTTCCCTCCGTGAATGGTCAAGTTCTGGGCGGGCAACCGCATCAGTTGAAGGATCACGATTTAATCGAACTGGCCGGCGTCAAAATGGAGTTTTATTTCAAAGGTTAGTAGCGTATCGGAATATCCGGTATTTTGAGGTTTCCTGAAATTTCGGAGAATGGTTGGCATGAGGCTTAGAGTGTTGGGGTGTAGTGGCGGTATAGGTGGCAGCCTGCGCACCACTTCGTTTTTGATCGACCATGACATATTGATCGATGCGGGTACGGGCGTAAGCGAACTTGGCCTGACTGAATTGAGTGAGATTGATCATATTTTCATCACTCACTCGCATATGGATCATATCTGTAGCCTGCCTTTGCTGCTGGACAGCGTCGCGGGAATACGCAACCGGCCTGTGACCGTGTACGCGACCGAAGCCACTCTGGAAATACTCAAACAGCATATTTTCAATTGGAAAGTCTGGCCGGATTTCAGCGAGATACCGAATGCGCAGATGTCCGTCATGCGCTATCAGGCGATCACGCTGGGCGAGGTGATCGCTTTGCAGGGACGCAAGATTACCGCTGTTCCTGCCAACCACACCGTTCCTGCCGTGGGTTATCACCTCGACAGCGGGCAGGCGAGCCTGGTATTCAGTGGTGACACCTATATCAATGACAGCTTGTGGGCGGTGGTGAACCGGATAGGGAATTTGCGTTACCTGATTATTGAAACCGCCTTTTCCAACGGTGAAAAGAATTTGGCTGCCCTCGCCAAACATTTATGTCCGAGTTTGCTGGCCGAAGAATTGGCCAAATTCAGCGGTGACGCAGAAATATTTATCACTCATTTAAAGCCTGATGAGGTTGAATTGATCATGCATGAAATCGAAACATGTGTGGGTGGATTTAATCCCAGGATGCTGATGAATAATCAGGAATTTGAATTTTAAGCGTTTGGCGAAGAATCATCCGCTTTGTCACCGCGTGAGCGGGTATTCTGGATGATGAAAAATTGCCGGTGTCTGCATCGGCGTGTGGCAAGACAGGAGCAGGAATGAGGTCAGCTGAGAATAAAGACAATGACATGAGTGCCAGACTTGAGTTCACTAAGAACCTCAATCATGTCACCAACAAGATACATGCCACCAGCAATATTGACGAAATCATGCTGGATGTCAGCAAGGACATCTGTAGTCTGTTCAATGCCGACAGGCTGACTATCTACGTCGTGGGCGACGACAATGTTTCGCTGATTTCCAAGGTCAAGACCGGTTTGAATTCCTTTAAAGACCTCAAATTACCGATTGCGGAGCAGAGCGTAGCCGGTTATGTGGCGATGCACAAAAAATTGCTCAATATCAAGGATGTCTATGATGAGCAGGAATTGTCCAAATACAGCGCGCATTTGCGCTTTTTGCAGGAAGTAGACAGGCGCACCGGTTATCGTACCAAGCAGATGCTGGTGGCTCCGATTACGGATGTGCATAGCGGTGATCTGCTGGGTGTGATTCAGGTAATCAACAACAGGGCCGGTATTCCCTTTTTACCTCTGGTCGAAGAAGGTGTAATCGAGCTGGCGCAGACCATGGCGGTGGCGTTGCGCCAGCGCCAGGAAAAAGTCACCGTCAAAACCAAGTACGATTATCTGGTGACGGGCGCGGTGTTGTCTGCCGCAGAATTCGAACTGGCCGCCCGCACCGCGCGGCGCAAAGGGCTGGATATCGAAGAAGTACTGTTCGACGAATTTCAGGTCAGTGTCGCCGCTCTGGGGAAAGCCTTGTCCAGTTTCTTCGGGGTAGCTTACGAACCCTTCAAGCCGGAACGCATCAAGCCGCCCGATTTGTTGCGCAACCTGAAGCGCGAGTATGTCGAGAGCAGCCACTGGTTGCCGATTGAGGAAACGCAAGAGGGGGTGGTGATATTGACCACCGATCCTGAGCGTATCCAGGCTTCAAGGGTGGTGAACAACATTTTCCCCAGGAATCGGCTGGTTTACAAGGTTTGCTCGCAGCGTGAATTCAGGCGGACGCTGGATGCCTTTTACGGGGGCGGAGCAGATGCGGGTTCTTCCGGCGGCGCTGTTGTCATGGATGAGTCATCCATGGACGACTTGCTGTCCAGCATGGGGGGCGATGAAGACGAACAAATGGCTGTCACGCAGGAGGATGTCAATGCGGCAGCCGACAACGAGCTGGTCAAGCTGGTCAACAAAATTATCGTCGATGCCTATCGTATGGGGGCATCCGACATTCACGTTGAACCGCAGCCGGGCAAGGCCAAGACACAGATACGACTGCGCAAGGACGGATCGTTGCTCAACTACATCGAAGTGCCGTCCACTTACCGCAATGCCCTGGTGACGCGCATCAAGATCATGTGCGATCTGGATATATCCGAGAAACGCAAGCCGCAGGACGGCAAGATAAAATTCAAGAAATTTGGGCCGCTGGACATCGAATTGCGCGTAGCCACCATCCCCTCGCAGGGCGGAGTGGAAGACATCGTGATGCGTATTCTCGCTTCCGGCGAACCATTGCCGCTGGAAAAGATGGGCTTCTCGGCGCGCAATAGCGAATTGATCAAGAGTACGGTCAGCAAGCCTTACGGTTTGTTTTTCGTGTGCGGCCCGACCGGCTCGGGCAAGACCACCACCTTGCATTCCATTCTCAAATATATCAACAAGCCGGAAACCAAGATATGGACGGCGGAAGACCCGGTGGAAATCACCCAGAAGGGTTTGCGTCAGGTGCAAATCAACAAGAAGGCCGGGCTGGATTTTCCCACCATCATGCGCGCCTTTTTGCGCGCCGATCCCGATGTGATCATGGTCGGCGAAATGCGCGACAAGGAAACCGTTTCCATCGGCATCGAAGCCTCGCTGACAGGCCACCTGGTATTTGCCACCCTGCACACCAACAGCGCGCCAGAATCCATTCTGCGCCTGCTGGATATGGGTATGGACCCGTTCAACTTTGCGGACGCGCTGCTGGGCATACTGGCACAGCGTCTGGCCAAGCGTTTGTGCAGTGATTGCAAAAAGCCGCATATTGCGAGCACGGATGAAATAGATGCCTTGCTGGCCGAATACAGTGAAGAGTTGAAACATACCGCAGCCTGGAAGAAAGATGCAGCAGTCGCCAGCCGTGCGCTGTACGAGCAATGGCTCAAACTGTTTGCCAATGACAAAAAACAGTTCACGCTTTACAGCCCGGGCGGCTGCGAGAAATGTGCCGGTACAGGTTATCGCGGACGGGTGGGTTTGCATGAGTTGCTGATCGGCAGCGACACGGTGAAAAAAGCCATACAGGAACGCGCACGTGTCGCCGAGTTGCTGTCCATCGCGCTGGACGAAGGCATGCATACCTTGAAGCAGGACGGTATGGAAAAGGTATTGCAAGGCATCACCGATATGCACCAGATACGTGCGGTTTGTATCAAGTAAGCTTGTGGCCAGTAGCAGCCGACGGACAGATAAAATGTCCTGAGTTACCAGCTACCAGCCATCTATTAACGACTAACGACTGCTTTTCCCATGCCTGTCAATAACAAGCTGTTTTCTCATCTGAAAGAGCTCAACGAAATCGGCATCGCGCTGTCGCAGCAGCACGACATCAATGACTTGCTCGAAATTATTCTGGAATCCTCCAAGCGCATCACGCACGCCGATGCCGGTACGCTGTATCTGCACGATCCTGACAAACGCGTACTGAGCTTCGAAATTGTGCGCACCGATTCGTTGCAGATCGCAATGGGTGGAATCCGTGGCGAGCCGATCAGCTATTATCCGGTGCAGTTGTATGATCGGGCGGGTAAGCCGAATCATGCGATGGTGGTGTGTCATGCGGCGCTGAGCGGCGAGACGGTGAACATTCCTGACGCTTATTCGGCGCAGGGATTTGATTTTTCCGGCACTCGGAATTTTGATGCCAAGACGGGCTACCACTCACAGTCCTTCCTGAACGTGCCGATGAGTAATCATGAGGGTGAGGTGATCGGGGTTTTGCAACTGATTAACGCACAAGATCATGACAGCGGCGCAATCGTGCCGTTTTCGCCGGGCGATCAGCAGTTGGTCGAGTCGCTTGCCTCGCAGGCGGCCATTGCACTGACCAACCGTCGTCTCATCAAACAACTGGAGGAATTGTTCGAGTCCTTCATCCAGCTGATCAATAACGCGATAGACGACAAGTCCCCCTACACCGGCGGGCATTGCGTGCGCGTACCCGTGCTGACCATGATGCTGGCCGAGGCGGTCACTCGTACCCGGCACGGGCCGCTCAAGGATTTCGTGATGACCGAGAACGACAGGCGGGAATTAAGGATTGCCGGACTGTTGCACGACTGCGGAAAGATCACCACACCGGTGCATGTGGTGGATAAACCGACCAAGCTGCACACCTTGTTTGATCGCATTCAGCTGCTGGATACGCGCTTCGAGATACTCAAACGCGATGCTGAAATCGCGATGCTCAAGAAACCGGGATCGAGTGATGAGGCGATTCGCGCCGAATACGCCGCGCGCATCTGGCAACTGGATGATGACCGTGAATTTTTGCGGCACTGCAATTTCGGCAGTGAAGCGATGCCGGAGGCCGCGCAACGGCGCGTGCGGCAAATCGCCGATTATCAATGGTGCGACAGCGAAGGGAAAACCGGAAAATTCCTGAGTGATGATGAAGTCGAGAACCTGACCATACGTTCCGGGACGTTGAACAACGCAGAGCGTGAAATCATCAATCGTCACATTGATGTCACCATCAAGATGCTGGAATCGTTACCCTGGCCGAACCACCTTAAAAATGTGCCTGAATATGCCGGGGGGCACCATGAGCGTGTCGATGGGCAAGGGTATCCGCGCGGTCTGACCCGCGATCAAATGTCGCTGCAAGCCAGGCTGATGGGTATTGCCGATATATTTGAAGCGCTGACAGCCAAGGACAGACCCTACAAATCCGCCAAGACGTTGACCGAATCGCTGTGCATACTTGGCAAATTCAAGCTGGGCGGGCACATAGACCCCGACTTGTTCGATGTATTTATCCGCGAAAAAGTCTATCTCGATTACGCCGAGCAATTCCTCGACCCTGAACAAATTGATGACGTGGATTTGAGCAGGATACCCGGAGTGAATCAGGGTGCGTAGCCCCTGCACAGCCATGCTGGAACTGACGAAATCCGTCACTTTGCTGACGTAATTTGTCAAAGTTGTTTTGATGGAATTGTGTTGTTGTTATTTATTTCAATATAAACAATAGGATATGTTTCTGGCACAACTATTGCTTTATAACAGCAGCACACGGTTGGTGTGTTAAGCGGCAACCAGAACAGCCTGCTCGAATGGCTGGACAAATTTAACTAAACAGGAGCTTTAAATGAAAAACGTACAACAAGGTTTTACCCTGATCGAACTGATGATCGTTGTTGCGATTATCGGTATCTTGGCCGCTGTTGCGATTCCTGCTTATGGTAATTACACCAAGAAAGCCAAATTCACTGAAGTCGTTCAAGCAACTCAAGCAATCAAGACTGGCGTTGAAGTTTGTGCGCAAGACTTGGGTATAGCGGCTGCGGCTGCTTTGACTGGTTGTGATGGTGGTACCAATGGTATTCCACCTAACGTAGCGACTGGCAATGCCACCAAGTACGTTGATACTATTACAACGTTAGCCGGTGTAATTACCGCAACTCCAAAAGTTACGGGTGGTATCCTTGCTGCAGACACCTATGTTCTGACTCCTACTGTTGGAGCAACCGGAGTTACCTGGGTCGTGTCCGGCGGATGTTTGAGCGCATCAGGCGGTGCAATTTGTAAGTAATAAATTGTTGCTCGTTTGAATAAAAAAGCCCCCTCGAAAGAGGGGCTTTTTTATTGCCCATACAAACTGACAATCTATTTTTTGGCGCGCGCCCCCAGCATCTCGTGCAGTTCGCGCAAGTCGGACTCTATGGTGGAGAGCTGGTAAAAACTCCCTCCCGAGCTACAGCAGGTTATGCATACATGAGCCGTCCGGCAGGTTCTGGAATCGAGCGACCAAGAGCCTGAGCCGTTTCCAGCCATTCCGCAATGATAGTTTCTGTGTTGTTCACAGCCTCTTGATAGCTTGCGCCGTCAGCCATGCAACCGGGAAGTTCCGGTATTTCAACAACGAAGCGTTGATCTTCCTGACTCCAGTAAATAATGAGTTCGTAGCGGCTTTCCATTGTGATTACCTCGCTAGTTTGTATTTCAAATCAGGTTGCGAACCTGTTTTACTTGATATGCTTTCGCCTTGTTGCCGAGCGGTTGTATGTTGATTATTTCTGCGATGCCTTGTTTGGTATGGATAAAGTGATCGCCCTTGATGCGCACTTCAAATCCAAGTGATTCGAGCGTAAAGCGTAAATCTGAAAAAGTAATATTGTTGTCCGAAGTGCCACGCAGAATGGCGATCAATATGTTTTCTAGTTTTCCCATTTAACGACTATCTGTCTATTGAGTTGTAAAGTTCTGGCAAAATTCAGGTGTTTCATAAAGTTTGCTTACGATCTGCACACTGCTGGCGATTATAGATGAATCTCGGTGGTGTATCAGAATTGAATCTATTTTTTGGCGCGCGCCCCCAGCATTTCATGCAGTTCGCGCAAGTCGGACTCTACGGTGGAGAGCTGGTAGAAACTCCCGCCGGACTGTTTTGCCAGTTCGAGTTGTTCGATGGCGCCAAACAGATTGCCTTGCCAGGCGTAGCTGTAGGCTTGTGCCTGGTGCTGCTCGAACGGTTTGTTCAGCTGGTTGTAGCTGCGTGCTTGCAGGTTGTAGAGCATGGTGTCGGAGGGATGGCGGGTGATTTGTTCGCCCAGCAGTTTGACGGCGGTTTCCGCCTGATTGCTTTGCAACAGCAGGTCGGCATAATCGTAGATCAGGGCGCGATGCTGAGGGAAGTTTTGCACGGCGGTGCGATAAAAAGCCAGCGTGTCGGCCTCTTTCGCGGCGCGTTTTACTTGTCCGGCAAGGGTTGCCAGCATCGCATTGTTTTGTGAATCCGGGCTGGTTTGCGCCTGTTTTTGCAGTATTGTCAGTTCCTGTGAGGCGCGTTCGACCTCGTTGTTGCGCAGCAGCGCGCCCACCAGTCCATAGCGTTGTGCAATCGGGTTGCCGTGTTTGTGCGTAGTCAGCGCATCGTTGAAATAACCGATGGCATCGGCAGTGGTTTTTTGCGCGGCAATGAGCTTGGTGCGCACCAGCTGGAAGTCGAGGCTGTCAGGCAGTAAGCGGTAGGGCTGTTTGTTGACCCGGTTTTCGATGTCGGCGATGCGGTCGCTGGTGATCGGATGGGTGCGCAGGTAGTTGGGCGCGTTGCCTTCCAGCAAGCGGGTCGCGCGTTGCAATCGCTCCAGAAATTCCGGCATCGCATGGGTATTGAAATTGGCCTTCTGTAAAATATCCAGGCCGATGCGGTCTGCTTCCTGTTCATGGGCGCGGGTGAAATCGAGCTGCTTCTGCACGGCGCGTGCCTGTACGCTGGCGAGGGCTGCCTGCGATGCTTGTGCATTGCTGCGCGCGGCGAGTATCGCGACGGCGATGGCAGCCATGGAGGCGAGCGTATCGCCTTTTTGTGACGCAACCATGCGCGCCAGATGGTGCTGGGTAACGTGGGCGATTTCATGACCCAGCACGGAGGCCAGTTCCGATTCGCTTTGCGTGGTGAGCAACAGGCCCGCATTGACTCCGATAAAACCACCCGGCAGGGCGAAGGCGTTGACGCCGAAATCATTCAGGGCAAAAAATTCGAATTCGAGCGACGGCTCGTTACTGTATTCGACCAGCTTGTAGCCCAGTTGATTGAGGTAATCGCTGACTTCCGCATCGTCGAGCAGCTGCCGATTGTAACGAATCTCCAGCATGCTCTGCTGGCCGATCTGGCGTTCCTGCATCGGGTTGATCACGGTTTGCGACACATCGCCCAGGTCAGGCAGACCATCGCTGAGTGCGAAGGGCGAAAAGCTCAGTAGTAATACCAGCGTCAGTTTTTTCATGGGCGATATGATAAACGGTTTTTAAAAAGCGAGTGGCTGGTAGCGAGTAGCGCCCCCCGTTTTTGGCTAACAGCTACAGGCTACCCGCGCATCTTTCTGGACTTTGCCGCGAAAAGTGCGCAAAATTCGCCCCCGGTAAATTGAACGCAGCTAAAAAGGAAGAAGACGTGGCAGGTTTCAAGAATATAACGGTCGCTGAACTGGCGACGATGTTACAGCAGGATGATTTGAAGTTGATTGATGTGCGCACGGATGCAGAAGTGGCGCGCGGCAAAATTCCGCAGGGCGATTCCTTGCCGCTGCATTTATTGCCGTTGCGTTTGAATGAGCTGGAGAAGAGTGCAACGATCATCTTTTATTGCCAGATGGGCGGGCGTTCGGGGCAGGCAGCCGCGTTTGCCGCCGCAAATGGTTACTCTGATGTGTATAACCTGCAAGGCGGCATTACCGCCTGGGCGCACGCGGGTTTACCTCTCGCATGACATCGTTTGATGTTGAACTGGATGTGCGTCAGTTAGCCTGTCCGCTCCCCATATTGCGCGCCAAAAAATCCTTGTCGCAAATGAGCAGCGGGCAGGTGCTGAGGATTGTCGCCACGGACAGCGAATCCCCGAAAGACTTCGAGGTGTTCTGCCGCCAGACCGGCAACACGCTGCTATCGTCTGCCGAACAGGGCGGCGAGTTCGTGTTTTATCTGCGACGCCGCTAGAAATCGTCATTCCCGCGCAGGCGGGAATCCAGCAGAATAATAAAACGCGAAGCGACAAAACCTTAATTTCGTCCCGCTACGCGGGGAATTGTTCTATCAACTGGATTCCCGCCTGCGCGGGAATGACGGGTTTGTTTATCCCAACTTTATCCGCTGTGCTTGCAGTTGCACCAGTGTCGCGCCGAAGTCTGTCATACGTTTGCGTTCCTGCTCTACGACAGCGGCCGGTGCGCGACCGACGAAACTTTCGTTGCCCAGCTTGGCTGTTGTCTTGGCGACTTCATTGGTCAGGCGCGCAATTTCCTTGTCCAGCCTTTCGCGCTCGACTGCCACATCAATCTCAACTTTGAGCATTAGTTTGAAGCTGCCGACAATGGCCACCGCCGCGTCGCCTTCGGGTAACTCAGTGACGATCTGCAACTCGCTGAGTTTCCCCAGAGCGATGATGTAAGGGGTAAGTTCAGTCAGTATTGCGGCATCGCCCGCTGCGATCAACGGCACACGCGCGGCGGGCGACAGATTCATCTCGCTGCGCAAACGACGGCAGTCGGTGATAAGGTCTTGTAATAAGACAATTTGTGCCATGGCTACATGGTCAATATTGCTGTTTGTAAAGCCGTTTGGGTAGGATTGCAACATAATGCTTTCGCCCGATTTGCCAGCCAGCGGGGCGACCGATTGCCACAACTCTTCGGTGATGAACGGGATGATCGGGTGCGCCAGTCGCAGCATGGTTTCCAGCACACGCACCAGATTACGGCGGGTGGCGCGTTGCTGATTCTCATTGCCGCTGGCAATCTGGACTTTAGCCAGCTCCACATACCAGTCGCAATAGCTGTTCCATACCAGCTCATACACGCAGCGCGCGGCCATGTCGAAACGGTAGTCGGCGAAATGCTGCGCCATCTCCGCTTCGGCCTGTTGCAGTACGCTGATCATCCAGCGGTCGGCGGCGGAGTATTCCAGCGGCAGGGCCTCATCCAGCCCGGTGTCGTGGCCTTCGCAATTCATCAGCACGAAGCGCGTGGCGTTCCACAGCTTGTTGCAGAAGTTGCGGTAGCCCTCGCAGCGCTGCATGTCGAACTTGATGTCGCGCCCGGGCGAGGCCAGCGAGGCGAAGGTAAAGCGCAGCGCATCGGTGCCGAATGCCGGGATGCCATTGGGGAATTCGCGGCGGGTGTGTTTCTCGATCTGTGCTGCCTGTTTCGGGTTCATCAGGCCGGTGGTGCGTTTTTGTACCAGCGCTTCGAGTTCAATCCCGTCAATCAAATCAATGGGATCAAGCACGTTGCCCTTGGACTTGGACATCTTCTGGCCTTCCGCATCGCGGATCAGGCCGTGCACGTACACATCTTTGAACGGAATCTTGCCGGTGATATGTTTGGTCATCATCACCATGCGCGCCACCCAGAAAAAGATGATGTCGAAGCCGG
>CAYLOK010000022.1:0-53376 GCA_964385275.1 uncultured Gallionella sp.
GCGAGAACGTCAAGGCGATGCGCAAGAACGTGCTGGCCAAGTGCTACGGCGGCGATATTTCCCGCAAGAAAAAACTGCTGGAAAAGCAGAAGGCCGGCAAGAAGCGCATGAAACAGGTAGGCAACGTGGAAATTCCGCAGGAAGCCTTTTTGGCGATTTTGCGTGTGGATGATTAATTCCAATTCAATGGCGAAACTGCGTTGGCTTCCTCGCTCACTCCTTGCCGTGCATTAGCAGTGTCTGCTTCGTTTGCTCGTCGCCGCCTTGTTTGACCTTCGAAATTGAACTGGAATACTGGAAGATAGGATAGAAATGGATTTTGCTTTAATCATGTTTGTATTGCTGCTGGTGACCGGCGGCATCTGGTTGTTGGACCGCTTTGTCCTGGCAGAAAAGCGCGTTAGTGGGGCCGCCGAGCCGTGGTGGGTGGAATATGCCAAGAGCTTCTTTCCGGTTATTTTAATCGTATTCTGCATCCGTTCGTTTTTGGCCGAACCGTTCAAGATTCCTTCCGGTTCGATGATTCCGACTTTGCAGGTGGGCGACTTTATTCTGGTAAATAAATTTACCTACGGCATCCGACTGCCCATCGTCAACCAGAAAATAATTCAGATCAACGACCCGCAACGTGGGGATGTGATGGTGTTTCACTACCCGGAAAATCCGTCGGTGGAATATATCAAACGCGTGGTTGGCGTGCCCGGCGATATCGTCGAGTATCGCGGGAAGCGTTTGACTATCAACGGCCTGGAACAGGTGCAAACACCCGACGGCGATTACAATTATGTCGAGAGCGGCTTGAACTTTGTGCATACCGAGCGGCGTATCGAGGCGCTGGGCGAAGGTAAACACGCGCTGCTGGTGAATCCCGATATGCCCAACGTACACCTGAATTCGGTCGCCGAGTTCAAGGGACGGGAGAATTGCAGTTACGATGAAGAATCGGTGCGTTGCAAAGTGCCTGACGGACAGTATTTCATGATGGGCGATAATCGCGATAATAGCCGCGACAGCCGTTATTGGGGCTTTGTGCCGGACAACCAGATCGTCGGCCGCGCATTTTTGGTATGGATGAATTTTTCTGATTTGAAGCGTATCGGTTTACCGATATAAACATGAAAGGGAACGGCATGACGATAACAAAACCTGCAAGCCAGCGCGGTTTGAGCTTTTCAGGCTTTATTCTGGGGGCGTTTATTCTGGTGATTGTCAGTATGACCGGGATGAAACTGATCCCGGCCTACATGCAAGACGCTGAAATTAAGCAATTGTTTGCCGCCGTCGCCAACGATCCCGAAATGCAAAAAGCTTCGTTGCGCGATGTTCGCGCCTCTTTTAGCAAACGCGCCTCGATAGATAATATTACCGTCATCAAGGCGGAAGATATTGAAATAAACCGCGATGCGGGCAGGCCGGTTCTGAGTGCCAGCTATGCGGTCAAAGTTCCTCTGGCGGGCAACATCAGCTTGTATCTCGATTTCAACCCCAGTAGTGCGAGCCATTAAGGGGAGCGGTGAATTGTGCGGGCAGTTGGGGTATGTGTTCAAACAACCCCGGTTGTTGCAACGCGCGCTCACGCACCGCAGTTATGCGCCGGATCATAACGAACGGCTGGAATTTCTGGGCGACAGCATACTCGGCTGCGTGATTGCCAAGTATTTGTACAGCGAGTATCCCGATCTGTCCGAAGGCGACCTGTCGCGACTGCGTTCCAATCTGGTCAAGGAATCCACGCTGGTCATTTTTGCGCAACAGCTCAGTCTCGGTAGCCAGTTGAAATTGGGCGAAGGCGAACTGAAAAGCGGAGGCTTTCGCCGCCCGTCCATTTTGGCAGACGCTGTCGAGGCGCTGTTCGGTGCAATCTTTATGGACGGCGGGTTTGTCGCCGCTGAACAGGCTGTGCTGAACCTGTTTGTGCCTTATCTGGCAAAAGTGAACATATCGACCCTGGGAAAGGATGCCAAGACCCTGCTGCAAGAATATTTGCAAGGCCGTCGTCTCGCTTTACCCGTTTATGGCGTGATCGAAATGCAAGGCGTGGCGCATGAGCAATTGTTTCAGGTGGAATGCGTCGTTGCCTCGCTCAAAATTACCACACAGGGCGCGGGCACCAGTCGCCGTAACGCCGAACAACAAGCCGCACTTGCGGCATACCAACTGATTGGAAATAAAACATGACTGAAGTAATTGAAACAAACACGGATGAAGTCCCGGACGAGTCTTTTCGCAGCGGCTATATCGCCATTGTAGGCCGTCCCAATGTGGGCAAATCGACCTTGCTCAATCATCTGATCGGGCAAAAAATCAGCATCACTTCGCGCAAGGCGCAAACCACGCGCCATCGTATTAACGGGATTTTTACCGACGATCATTCGCAATTCGTGTTCGTCGATACGCCTGGTTTTCAGATGAAGCATCTCAACGCCCTGAATCGCGGCATGAACCGCGTGGTGACCAGCAGTCTGCGCGACGTGCAGGTAGTGATGTACGTGCTCGAAGCCATGCGTTATGACGAGCGCGATCAGGAGGTGCTCAAACTGCTGCCGGATAATCGTCCGGTGTTGCTGGTCATCAACAAGATTGATGAAATAGCGGACAAGGGGCAGTTGTTCGATTTTGCCGAACGGGTCGCGAAAGACTTCAAGTTTGCCGACATCGTTCCGGTCAGCGCCAAGTTTGGCAAGAAGATCGAAGAGTTGCGCGATACTTTGCGCAGTTTTCTGCCGGAAGGCGGGTTGATTTACGATGCAGATGACGTTACCGACCGCAGTGAACGCTTTTTGGCATCGGAAATTTTGCGTGAAAAAGTCTTCCGCTTTACCGGTGAAGAACTGCCTTATTCGGTCAGTGTGGTGATTGAAGAATTCAAGATGGACAAGAAGCTGCGTCGTATCAGTGCCGCGATTCTGGTGGACAAGGAAGCGCACAAGGCCATGCTGCTCGGCAAAAAAGGCGAAAAAATCAAGGAAATCGCTACCCAGGCACGACTGGATATGGAAAAGCTGTTCGACGGCAAGGTGTTTCTCGAAGTGTTTATCAAGGTGCGCAGCGGTTGGGCGGATGACTCGCGCATGTTGCAGACGCTGGGATATGAATAGAGTCAGTTGCTAGTCGTTGGTTTTTTGTATTCAATAGGTTGAAATGACGACCAGGCAAAACAGGCATCAGGACGAGCTGGCATTTGTGTTGCATAGCCATCCGTTTCGCGAAACCAGCCTGCTGCTCGATGTGTATAGCCGGTCACATGGCCGGCTGGCCATCGTGGCGCGCGGCGCACGGCGACCCAGATCGGCCTTGCGCGGCGTGCTGATGAATTTTCAGCCGCTGCTGCTGTCCTGGTTTGGCAAAGGCGAGGTGCGTACGCTGCACAGTGCGGAGTGGCAGGGCGGGCAACCCTATTTGCAGGGCACGGCGCTGATGTGCGGGTTTTATCTCAACGAGTTGCTGATCAACCTGCTGGCGCGCGACGATGCGCATGAGCAATTGTTCGATTATTACCGCGCTACCTTGTATCGGCTGGCGCACGAAACCGATCATGCAGCCACCTTGCGTTGTTTTGAGAAACATCTGTTGCAGGAGCTGGGTTACGCGCTGGAGCTGGAAACAGAAGCGGGCAGCGGCAGGCAGGTTCAGTCAGACATCTGTTATCGTTATGCCGTGGAACGCGGCGCAGTGCCGGATGATGGCGATGCGCGTAACGGCTTGCCGGTATTGGGCAAGACCCTGCTGGCGATGGCTGCCGATGACTACAGCGACCCTGTTGCTGCACAACAGAGCAAGCAAATGATGCGCATGCTGTTGAATCACCATTTGGGTGGAAAAGTGCTGCATACGCGCGAATTGATTAAGGATCTGCAAAAATTATGATGAAACTAGGACTGAATATCGACCATGTTGCCACCTTGCGCCAGGCGCGCGGTGCGCGTTATCCCAATCTGCTGCGCGCAGCGCTGATTTGCGAGGAAGCCGGTGCGGACGCGATCACGCTGCATTTGCGCGAAGACCGCCGCCACATTCAGGATGCGGACGTGGACGTGCTGCGCGGCATGCTGCAAACCCGCATGAATCTGGAATGCGCCGTGACGGAAGAAATGATCGCCAACGCACTGCGTATCAAGCCGCATGATCTGTGTCTGGTGCCGGAACGTCGCGAAGAGTTGACCACCGAAGGCGGACTGGATGTGCTGCGCTATTTTGATTCCGTCAAGTCCGCTTGCGAGCGTTGCGCCGATGCGGGCATACGCGTGTCGTTGTTTATCGACTCTGACGAAAAGCAGATTGATGCGGCAGTACGTACTGGCGCACCCGTGATCGAGTTGCATACCGGAAAATATGCGGATACCGACAGCGTACCCGCGCACAAGTTTGAGCTGGAGCGTATCCGTCATGCGGCTGAATACGCACATGCGCGGGGCTTGCAGGTCAATGCCGGGCACGGCCTGCATTACCACAATGTTCAGGACATCGTCGCCATCCCTAATATCGTCGAGCTGAACATCGGCCATGCCATCATCGCCGAGTCCGTGTTCACAGGTCTGGATGCGGCGGTACGGAAGATGAAAGCCTTGCTGACGACGCGGTAATTTCGGGGTGATTTTCGGGATAGGCACAGACATCGTTGAATATGCCCGCATCGAGGCGATGTGGCAGCGGCATGGGCAGCGTCTTGCTGCGCGGATGTTGAGTGCGGGTGAGCTACCTGAATTTCTGTCGCATTCCAATCCGGCGCGCTTTCTGGCGAAACGCTTTGCGGCCAAGGAAGCTTTTGCCAAGGCGGTGGGCAGCGGCCTGCGCCATCCCGTCAGTCTGGGCCGTATCAGTATTACGCATGATGGCCTCGGCAAACCGGTATTGCAGTTCGACTTTGAACTGCGCACTTATCTGGCGCAACTGGGTGTCAACGGTCATCATCTATCCATCAGCGACGAACGCAATATGATCGTTGCGTTTGTGGTGCTGGAAAGCAACTGACTATGCGGAGCCCACGCAGGATGCGCTTCGTTTGAGCTGTTACGGCGGGCAGAAAAATACGCTAACGTAATACGGCGTGGGGTTTTTTACCTCGCGAATAACATAGTCCCTGTTCGAGGTTGAAGCGCTTGCGAGACTGGACTTGAGTTTGTTGCCGACATCGCGCTCATTCGGGTTTATTCGCACCTGATAGCCACTGATGCCATATCCTGATTGCGCATTTATTGAGTTGGGCAACATGCGTACCCTCCATCTACCGCTCGCTCCGCTATCTTTTATTGCCAGCGCCTCATACGCTTCCTGCTTGCCCTTGTCGCCCGAATCCTCGCACCAAAAGAAATCGAAATCCCAATTGGACCAAACGGAAGCTCTATTTGCGGTTGCGACCGCCTTGGCTGGCGGTTCGGCAGGGCGTACCTCCAATGCCTTTGATTCGCTTACATACGCTGCTGTCGAGGCCTTCTCTTTTACTCCCGCCAGCGGCGTAGCATCCCGGATGACTGTTATTAGTCGGGTTTTGAATGGCTCGGATGCCATTTCCTCTACAAGTTTTAACGCGATGAGTTGTTGCTTCTCAGGATTTTTTTCTGCCAGAAGCGCAGATTTAACTTCCTCATACAGCTTAAATGTCAGTTGTGCATCACTTTCATGCTGCTTTCGCTGCTCTTCGCTGGCCCGGATTTTTGCATCCTGATCTTTAAGCAGGATGTCCTGTTTCTTCAGGTCGCCGTCAAGGTTCGACAAATGAATTTGGGAAGTTGCAGCAACCACGGTCAGGATCGCCGTGATCACGATATGCGCTTTTTCCCAGAAAGACCTTTTCTTTGAATTATCTGCCTCGTTTGACATATCAACCTCCTCTGGACGGTGAACTTGCTACGGATAATAGTGCTTGTGGATTACATGCCGTGCAAACACGATAAAGAAAACCGGGTTTGTATCGTTATGTCTCCCGGCTCATATTCCGGCGCACAGTGTTCCCGCATTACGATCGAGGGTCAATATGCCAAACGGCCTATATATTTTCTTCAGCGAATCCGTTGCGGCTGACACGGTTTCTCCGCTAAAGGCTATATAATCCGCCGCGATGTTGGATTAACGAATCGGGGAGTATTCATGGGTTTAGGGCCGGTAATGCTGGATGTGCTGGGGACGCAACTGACGCCTGAGGACGTGGCGCGTTTGCGGCATCCGCTGGTGGGCGGGGTGATTCTGTTCAAGCGCAATTATGAGTCTCCCGCGCAATTGGCGGAATTGACCGCCGCGATACATGCGCTGCGCCCCACGCCGTTGCTGATCGCGGTGGATCACGAGGGCGGGCGGGTGCAGCGTTTCCGCGAGGGTTTCACCCGAATTCCGGCGATGCGCGAACTGGGCAAAATCTGGGACAAGCAACCGCAGCGGGCGCGTCATCTGGCGCAGCAGGCCGGTTTCGTGCTGGCGGCGGAATTGCGCGGCTGTGGCGTGGATTTCAGTTTTACGCCGGTGCTGGATGTGGATTACGAGCAAAGCGGCGTGATCGGTGACCGTGCATTTCACAGCAATCCACAGGCGATTGCCGAACTGGCGCACGGTCTGTTGCTGGGGCTGAGGCAGGGCGGCATGCATACCGTTGGCAAGCATTTTCCGGGACACGGTTTCGTCGCCGCCGATTCGCATCTGGCGATTCCGGTGGACGAGCGCGAGTTTGTTGACATCGAGTTCTGTGATTTGATTCCATTCCGGCAAATGATCAATTTCGGCCTCACGGCGGTGATGCCCGCGCACGTCATTTACCCGAAGGTGGATAGCCGTCCGGCGGGATTCTCGCCGGTCTGGTTGAAAGATATTTTGCGCGGAAAGTTAGGCTTCGACGGCTGTATTTTCAGCGATGATCTGAGCATGGAAGGCGCGACCGTTGCAGGCGGCATTGTGCAACGGGCTTCGGCGGCGCTGAATGCGGGTTGCGACATGGTGCTGGTGTGCAATAAGCCGGAATCGGCTGACGAGTTGCTGCGTGGTCTGCATTGGGAAATGACGGTGATGAGCCGTGCGCGTATCGCGCAAATGCGCGGCCAGCTCCATCCTGTTGCGATGGCAAATTTGCATGAACAGCCGCAATTTTTGAAGGCGTTGCAGGAGGTGGCGGGTATCGGCGTCAGTTCTCCTGAATTACCGTTGGCATAAAAACCGCGTAGATTTTTGCCACGCCACTTGAGATAATCCGCGCTAATTTTTAGCGCTTTGGTGTACAGAATATGAGTGAATTACAAGCAGCCCTGTTGGCTATCGGTTTGGGTGTGGTGGTTGCGGTGTACCTGTTCGGTTGGTGGAAGCAGCGTCAATACCGCCGCAAATTTGGCGCAGCCTTCGGTCATAGCCATGACGATGCCTTGTATCAGGCGAACCCCGTTCAGACCGGACAGATGGAGCCGTTTATTCTGGAAGACAACGTGGTGCTCAATCAGGATGCGGTGGCGGCGGTATCTGCCGCCGATGAGACGGATAAGGAGCGCCCCGTTATTGACGCGCCTGCCACGCTGAGCGAGCCTTGCGCCCTGCTGGATATGCGCAGCGACTTTATCATCGGCTTGCATCTGGCCGAGCCCGGTTCGGCTGCGGTGCTGGATGGCTTGTGGCAACGCAAATTCGATTTTCGTAAACCGGTGCAAGTGTGCGGCCTGAGTTTGGCTGCGGGGCAATGGGAAAGGGTTATTGCCGAGAGTCAGACGCTTTATTCGCAGTTTCGGGTCGCACTGCAACTGGTGGATAGAAGCGGCGTAATCAGCGTGGTCAAGCTGGGCGATTTCCGTGATTTGGTGCTGGGCATCGCGGAGTCTATCCATGCTGATACGACTGTCCCTGATATTCAGGAAACACACCGTTGCGCGCTGGACATGGATGCACTCTGCGCCGCAGTGGATCAGATGATCGGGGTTAATCTACGTCCCCAGGGAGAACGGTTGTTAAATGGTGAAAAAATCGCCGAAGCCGCCGCTTTGCAGGGCATGAGACTGGAGTCGGATGGCGCGTTTCATTTGTTCAATCCGCAGGGGCATAGTCTGATTACACTGATCAATCAGGATACCCAGCCTTTTCAGCATCACACGCTGAAGCAGCTCACCACGGCGGGCGTTACGCTGATGCTGGATGTTCCCCGCGTGGAAAATCCTGCGGCCAATTTCGATGTTCTGGTACAGATGGCGCACGCGCTGGCCCGTGAATTGCAGGTCAATCTGGTGGACGATCATCGCGTGTTGCTGACGGATGCCGGTCTGGCGCATATCCGCACCCAGCTTGTCGAAGTTGAAGCAAAAATGCGTGAAAACGACCTTGTGCCGGGCAGCGCGCAAGCACTCCGGTTGTTCTCCTGATGGGGGCTCCTGACCGCATCACGCAGTTGCACGCCGAAATCGGGCGGCATAACCACCTCTATTACGTTCTGGATGAGCCTGCCATTCCCGATGCGGAATATGACCGGCTTTTCCGCGAACTCCAGTCCCTTGAAGCACAACACCCTGAACTGCTGACGCTTGATTCTCCTACCCAGCGGGTGGGGGGGGCGCCGTTGAAATATTTTGCGGAAGTGCAGCACCGCACGCCGATGTTGTCGCTCAACAATGCCTTCAGCGAGGCCGAAGTGCGCGCCTTCGATGCGCGTACCCGCGAGGCGCTGGGGGTGCAGACTGTGGAGTATGCGGTCGAACTCAAGTTCGACGGACTGGCGGTCAACCTGAGCTATCGCAACGGTGTATTTGTGCAGGGGGCGACCCGTGGCGACGGCAGTGCGGGCGAAGAGGTGACGGAAAATTTGCGCACGGTGCGAGCCATTCCGCTACGCCTTTTTAATTCACAAATTGTTGATTTTAAAGGAAATATTGAAATTCGCGGCGAGGTGTTGATGTTCACGCGCGACTTCGACAAGCTGAACGGGCAGCAGCGCGCCCGTGGCGAAAAGGAGTTCGTCAATCCGCGCAACGCGGCGGCGGGTTCCTTGCGGCAGCTGGATTCGCGTATCACCGCGACGCGCCGCCTCAGTTTTTTCGCTTACGGTGTCGGACTTTGTGAAGGGCTGGCTCTACCCGGACAGCATGATCGGCAAATGGCTTTGTTGCAGCAATGGGGGGTGCCGGTTGCCGCGCAACGCCGTGTGGTCAGCGGTGTGGATGGCCTGCTGGATTTTTACCGCGAGATGGGCGAACAACGCGCGGCACTTCCTTTTGCGATTGATGGCGTGGTTTACAAGGTCAACGATCTGGCGCTGCAACAGCAACTCGGTTTCGTCGCGCGCGCCCCGCGTTTTGCAATCGCACACAAATTTCCCGCAGAAGAGGCGATGACGGTGTTGCTGGACATTGACGTGCAAGTCGGGCGCACCGGCGCGCTGACCCCGGTCGCTCGTCTGGCGCCGGTGTTCGTCGGCGGGGTGACGGTGACCAATGCCACGCTGCACAACGAGGACGAGATACGCCGCAAGGACGTGCGTATCGGCGATACCGTCGTCGTGCGCCGCGCGGGGGACGTGATCCCTGAGGTGGCGCGCGTGATTTTGGAGCGACGTCCGGCGGACGCGCGCGAATTTGTCATACCGACCGTATGTCCGGTGTGCGGTTCACACGTTCGCCGACAGGAAGATGAGGCGGCATGGCGTTGTACGGGCGGCTTGTTTTGCCCGGCACAACGCAAACAGGCTTTGCTGCATTTTGCCGGTCGCCGCGCGATGAATATAGACGGGCTGGGCGATAAACTGGTCGAACAACTGGTTGATGCGCATCTGGTAAACACGCCTGCCGATCTGTACCAGCTCGGCATGTCCGCTATTGCCAGCCTGGAACGCATGGGCGAAAAATCGGCGCTCAATCTGCTGGATGCGATAGAACACAGTAAACGCACTACGCTGGCACGTTTCATCTTCGCGCTGGGTATACGCAATGTCGGTGAAGCCACCGCCGGTGACATGGCCCGGCATTTTGGTTCTCTGGATGAACTGATGGCCGCCGATGCAGCGCGTTTACAGCAAGTGCGCGATGTCGGGCCGGTGGTGGCACAGAGTATGGTCGATTTTTTTGGCGAGGCGCATAACCGTGAAGTCATCGAACAATTGCGCAGCCTTGGCGTGGTTTGGCACGAGCATCAACCGCAGATGGATAAAATACTGCCATTCGGCGGTAAAACATTTGTGTTGACCGGTACACTGGCTACATTATCGCGCCAGCAGGCCAAAGAGATGCTGGAAGCATTGGGCGCCAGGGTCAGCGGCAGCGTGTCCAAAAAAACGGATTATGTGGTGGCGGGACTGGAGAGCGGCAGCAAGCTGGAACGAGCGAAAGAATTGCACGTTACTGTTCTGAATGAAGAAGAATTCTTATTATTAATCGAGGGGTAATAATGACTAAAAGACCATTGAGAGTTATTCGCAAGGCCGTGTTTCCGGTGGCCGGTATGGGCAGTCGCTTCTTGCCGGCCACCAAGGCCAGCCCGAAGGAGATGATGGCTATCGTGGACAAGCCGCTGATCCAATATGCGGTGGAAGAGGCTGTCGCGGCGGGTATCACCGATATGATTTTCGTTACCGGACGCAGCAAGCGTTCTATCGAGGATCATTTCGACAAGGCTTACGAGCTGGAAGTCGAGCTGGAGAAGAAGGGCAAGTTCGAACTGTTGCGTTTGATCCGGGAAGTGATCCCGGAAGGGATTAATTGCATTTATATCCGTCAATCCGAACCGTTGGGATTGGGACATGCCGTGCTTTGCGCCCAGCCTGTCATTAAAAATGAGCCTTTTGCCGTCATTCTGGCGGACGACCTGATGGTGGGCGATGTTTCGATCACCCGGCAGATGGTCGAAGTGTATGACCGTCATCACAGTTCAGTGCTGGGCGTGCAGGAAGTGCCGCATGAACTGACCCGACAATACGGCATTGTCAGCAGCGACAGAGTGAATGCAGAGCTGGAACAGGTGACTGGCATCGTTGAAAAGCCGAAACCCGAAGATGCACCGTCGAATCTGGCCGTGGTGGGACGTTACATCCTGACCCCGCGTATTTTCCATCATTTGCATCACCTGGGGACAGGCGCCGGCGGCGAGATACAGCTGACGGACGCCATTGCCGCCCTGATCGCAGAAGAACGGATACTGGCCTATCGCTACAAGGGCACACGCTATGATTGCGGTTCAAAAATTGGTTTTTTGAAGGCAAGTGTGGCTATGGGACTTGAGCACCCGGAAGTCAGGGAAGAGTTTGCCGCCTACATACAGAGTTTGAAGGTGTGATACTCACCGTTCTTTAGCCATGACAATCTCCCCCGGGCGCGCACGCGAGCTATTGCAACAGGCTGAATTATTGTGCCCGGAAGCGCAGGTGCAAGCCGCACTGCACAGGGTCGCGCAGGAGATAAACGATGTGCTGAGTGAGGCGCATCCGCTGGTGCTGTCGGTGATGGGCGGCGCGGTGGTGTTTTCAGGGCAGCTGTTGCCCTTGCTTAACTTTCCGCTTGATTTTGATTATGTGCATGTGTCGCGTTACGGCGATGCGCGGCAGGGCGGTACGATGCACTGGAAGGTGGCGCCGCATGAGTCGGTGCGCGGGCGCGTGGTGTTGCTGGTAGACGACATCCTGGATGAAGGCCACACACTGGCTGCATTGCGCCAGCGGGTTTTGGAGCTCGGCGCTACGCGCTGTTACAGCGCGGTGTTCGCCGATAAGCGGCATGGCAGGCCCAAGCCTGTCCGGGCAGACTTCGCGGGTATGGAATTGCCGGATCGTTTTGTGTTCGGCTACGGTATGGACATCGAAGGCGCGTGGCGTAATCTGCCCGCGATTTATGCAGTAAAAGAACAGTAGGTCGGGTTTTAACCCGGCAAAGGAAATTAAATGCTGGCAATCATAGGCGGTCGCGGTCTGACGGAACTGGCGAATCTTGAAATCACTCACCGGCAAGTGATGCGCACGCCTTTTGGCGAGCCTTCCGGTGCGTTTCTGTTTGGCATGCTCAATCAGCATGAGGTGATCTTTCTGGCGCGCCACGGTTATGGCTACACCATTCCGCCGCACCTGGTGAATTACCGCGCCAATTTATGGGCCTTGCGCGAACAGGGGGTGAGCGATGTCGTCTCGGTTGCAACGGTCGGCGGCATACGCGCGGACTTGACGCCGGGCACGCTGATCGTGCCCGATCAGATCATTGATTACACGCACGGGCGCGACGCCACATTTTTCAATACCCGCAATACCAGTTACAGGAATATTGATTTTACCCTGCCGTACTCTCCGAATCTGCGCAGCCGCATTTTGCGCGGTGCCGCCGAGGTACAACAGCCTTGTCTGGACGGCGGCGTTTATGCGGCGACGCAAGGGCCGCGTCTGGATACCATAGCCGAAGTCAAACGCTATCAACGCGATGGCGCGGATATGGTGGGTATGACCGGCATGCCGGAAACCGCGCTGGCGCGGGAACTGGATATGAACTACGCCGCCATTGCCGTGGTGGCGAATTATGCGGCGGGACTGGGCGACAGCCAACTGGGGATCAAGATGGAAGGCGTTAATGCCACAGCCCGGAATGCGATGGAGCGGGTGCGCGCCATTCTCGGATGTGTGGTCAGTTGCCATGACAATTAGGGCCGTCTTGCGCATGGGCGATGCGCGCTTGTTAAAGCCCGCAGAGCCTGTCAGCCGTTACGACAGCGACGAATTGCACAGTCTGTTGGCCGATATGCGCGACACCATGCAGGCCTTGAACGGCGCCGGATTGGCTGCGCCGCAAATCGGTGTCGGGCTGCGGGTGGTGATCTTCGGTGTGCAGCCAGCTCAGGACAGGCAAAATTCGCGGTATTCCGATGCGGAAACGGTGCCGGAAACCGTGCTCATCAATCCCGTCATTACTGCGCTGGACGACAGGATGGAAGAGGGCTGGGAAGGCTGTCTGAGCCTGCCCGGATTGCGCGGCCTGGTCCCGCGCCATTGCAGTATTCGCTATCAGGGATTTGATGAATACGGTGCGTTGATCGACCGTACCGTCAGCGGCTTTCACGCTCGCGTGGCGCAACACGAGTGCGATCATCTGGACGGGATTCTGTATCCGATGCGAATGCGCGACATGAGTCAGTTCGGTTTCCGTGAGGTATTGTTCCCGGATTCACAGCAGCAAGACGAATAGCATGATTGGAGATCAATACTCAAGAGTAGTTAATAACTTATTGATTTCATTGGCTTCTCTGATGGTGATATTTGCCATCGGTACGCTGGGTTATAGCATTCTGGGCGGCCCTGGCTACTCCTGGGAAGATTGCTTCTACATGACGTTTATTACCATAGCCACCATCGGTTATGGTGAGGTCGTCGATGTGACACAGTACGAATACGGGCGGATGTTTACCGTATTTATCGGCATGTCGGGTATCGGTGTGCTGGGTTATGTGTTGTCCACCGTGACGGCGTTCATATTGGAAAGCGATCTTAATGTTTCATTGAGGACAAGGAAGATGCAGAAGAAAATCGACAAGCTGAAAGATCACTACATCGTGTGCGGCGTCGGTCTGGTGGGCACCAATGTGGCTCAGGATCTGGAGATGACAGGACGTCCGTTTGTGATCGTGGAAAGCGACACGAACAATATTCAGCGCTATGCCGGTTCGCATTCGGGACAACTGTATCTGCTGGGCGATGCGACGGATAACGATGTATTGCTGGCAGCCGGTGTCGAGCGGGCACTGGGCGTGTTTGCCGTGGCGCACGATGACAGCGCCAATCTGGTCATCAGCCTGAGCGCCAAACAGCTCAATCCGCTGTTGCGTGTGGTGGCGCGTTGTCACGATATGAAAAATGCCGAAAAGACTCGCCGCGTGGGGGCGGACGAAATCGTATCGCCCGACTTCAGCGGCGGTCAGCGCATCGTCTCCGCGATGTTGCGGCCCAATGTGATGAGTTTTCTGGACGAAATGCTCAAGTCGGAAAGCAATCTGCGCATGGAAGAAATCACCATTCCTGACGGCCTGGTTGATGCGTTATTGAGTATGTTGTATCACGGCAATCATGATTGCCTGGTGCTGGCGGTCATGAGTCAGGGAGGGTGGCAGTTCAACCCGCCTTCGAGTTATTTGTTGCAAGGTCGGGATGTGTTGATGGTGATGACCACGCCGGAAGGCAGGACACGGGTAGAGGAACTGCTGACCCGTGTGTCGCACGGCTGATCACTATCAGCGGTGCGTCAGCCGCGAGCCGGGTTTCCGGGCGGGTAGCCGGGCGCTACCCGCTCTGTCCGGTTACTTCGCTACCAGCTCTCTCAACACAAACGGCAGGATGCCGCCCGCACGGTAGTAGTCCACTTCGATCGGCGTGTCGATACGCAGCAGCAGCGGTACTTGCTGCGTTGAGCCATTAGCGCGGGTGATGGTCAGCATCACGTCCTGTTGCGGTTTCAGATCGCCTGCAATGCCGGTGATGTCGAAGCTTTCATCGCCGCTCAGATTCAAACTCGCCGCCGTGGTGTCGCCCTTGAATTGCAGCGGCAGCACGCCCATGCCGACCAGATTGCTGCGGTGGATGCGCTCGTAGGATTTGGCGATCACCGCTTTCACCCCGAGCAACTGCGTGCCTTTGGCCGCCCAGTCGCGGCTGGAACCCGTGCCGTATTCTTCACCCGCAAAGATGACGGTCGCCTTGCCGTCGGCGATGTACTGCATCGCCGCATCGTAGATTGCCGTTTGGCAACCGTTGTACAGCGTATAGCCGCCCTCGATGCGGCTGCCGTCATCCTTGGCAGGCAACATCAGATTCTTCACGCGCACATTGGCAAAAGTGCCGCGCATCATCACTTCGTGGTTGCCGCGACGCGAGCCGTAGCTGTTGAAATCCTTCTGCGCCACGCCCTTGTCCAGCAGATATTTTCCTGCCGGGGTGGTCGGTCTGAAGCTGCCAGCCGGGCTGATATGGTCGGTGGTCACCGAGTCGCCGAAGATCGCCAGCGCACGGGCGCTCTTGATGTCGGCAACTTCGGGCGCTGCGCCCTCGAAGAACGGTGGGCGGGCGATGTAGGTCGAATCGTCCCATTGATACAATTCGCCGACAGGCGCGGTAATCGCGTTCCACAGCGGTAAGTCGCGGGTCAGGTCGGAGTACAGCGCGCGATAGACCGCAGGGTCGGTGGCGTAGTGGCTCACCGCCTGAATTTCGGCACTTGTTGGCCAGATGTCGCGCAAAAACACCGGCTGGCCGTTTTTATCTGTGCCCAGCGGCTCGGTATCGAGATTGATGTTCATCCGGCCTGCGATGGCGTAAGCGACCACCAGCGGCGGCGAGGCCAGGAAATTGGCCTTGATGTTGGCGTGGATGCGCGCCTCGAAATTGCGGTTGCCCGACAGTACCGCCGCTGCGATCAGATCGTTCTTGACGATGGTCTCTTCGATGTGAGCGTCCAGCGGGCCGGAATTGCCGATACAAGTGGTGCAGCCGTAGGCCGCCAGACCGAAGCCCAGTTGCGCCAAAGGCGCCAACAGTCCGGCATTGGTCAGATACGCGGTCACGACACGCGAACCGGGTGCCAGCGTGGTCTTGATGTGCGGTTTGACGCACAGGCCTTTTTCGACTGCTTTTTTCGCCAGCAAGCCGGCGGCCAGCATCACGCTGGGGTTGGAAGTGTTGGTGCAGGAAGTAATCGCCGCGATCAGCACATCACCGTTGCCAATTTCGAGCTTGTCGATGCCGGTCGGGAAGCGTTGCGCCAGTTTTTCAGCAGGCTGGTTGAAACCGCTATCGCTGGTAGGCTTGGAAAACAGCGTATCGAAGGATTCGTGCATCTTTGACAATGCGATGCGATCCTGCGGACGTTTAGGCCCTGCCAGCGACGGTTCGATGGAGGATAAATCCAGCTCCACCACGCTGCTGTAGTCAATCTGGCCTTCTGCCGGGATGCCATACAAGCCTTGCGCCTTGAAGTAGGACTCGAACGCATCCAGTTCTTCCTCGGTGCGACCGGTATTGCGCATGAAGCTGACGGTGACATCGTCCACCGGAAAGAAGCCCATGGTCGCGCCGTATTCCGGCGCCATGTTGGCAATGGTGGCGCGATCCGGCAGGGTGAGGGCCGCCGTGCCCGCGCCGAAGAATTCGACGAACTTGCCGACGACCTTATGGCGGCGCAACAACTCAGTTACAGTCAGTACCACGTCGGTCGCGGTGACACCTTCGCGTAATGTGCCTTTGAGATTCACGCCCACCACGTCAGGGGTGAGGAAATACACCGGCTGACCCAGCATGCCCGCTTCCGCCTCAATGCCGCCCACGCCCCAGCCGACCACGCCGATGCCGTTAATCATGGTGGTGTGGGAATCGGTGCCAACCAGCGTGTCGGGGTAGTAAACGCCCTCTTTTTGTTGTACGCCGCGCGCCAGATATTCCAGATTCACCTGATGCACGATGCCGATACCGGGTGGAACAACCTTGAAAGTATCAAAGGCTTGCATTCCCCATTTCATGAAACGATAACGCTCGGTGTTGCGTTCGAACTCCAGTTCCATGTTGATCTTGAGGGCGTCGGGGTTGTTGTAGCTGTCGATCTGTACCGAGTGATCGACCACCAGATTGACCGGAACCAGCGGTTCGATAATCTTCGGGTCGCAACCTTGCGCGGCGGCGGCATCACGCATCGCAGCCAGATCGGCCAGCAGCGGCACGCCAGTGAAATCCTGCAATACGATGCGTGCGACCACGAAGGGGATTTCTTCGGTGCGCGGCGCGTTCGGCTGCCAGTTGGCCAGTTCACGGATGTGAGATTCGGCGATTTTCTTGTCGTCATAATTGCGCAACACGGCTTCGAGCACGATGCGGATGGACACCGGCAAACGTGAAATCCTGCCCAGGCCTGCGGCTTCCAGTGCGGGCAGCGAATACAGCGTGCCTTGCGATCCGTTGGCAAGGTTGAAGGAAGTGCGGGTGTTGAACAAATTATGCGACATGACAAAGGCTCCGAAATACGCGAAATAGTGAGGCGCGATTATAACCAGTAACGCGGGCCGGGTGGATGAGTTACCCGTTTGTGGCGGGGTTAACCTGAGTTTTCGGTCACATTACAACGGATTGTTTGCATTGCCTGTGTCTGCCAGTTTCCCGACTGACTGGCTTGCTATACACTCGCACAATTCAAAAACGGGCGGATTCAGGTGGCGGACAATTACGAGCAATACAGTAAAGAAGAGCTTTTGCGCTTGTTGCGCGAGCGCGACCGCAAGCCGAAATTCGGGCTGGTGTGGGAACGCAACGAGATTGAGCATGACAAGAGCCTGAACGATGATTTCGTGGCGCTTGATCTTGATCCCGGCTTGTCCTGTGGCGTAGCCCCGTTTGAAAATCTCATTATCGAAGGCGATAACTTCGACGCCTTGCGCTATCTGCGCATGACTCATGCCGGACGGGTGAATTGCATCTACATCGACCCGCCCTACAACACTGGCAACAGCGACTTCATCTACAATGACCGCTTTGTGGACAAGGACGATTCCTACCGGCATTCAAAATGGCTGGAATTCATGTATCGGCGTCTGACGCTGGCGAAGGACTTACTGGCCGAGGATGGCGTGATTTTTGTTTCCATTGGTGAAGATGAATATTTCCGCTTGGCCTCTTTGATGGATCAGGTTTTTGTTGGATTTCCAAGGGTGGGTACTTTTATTTGGAAAACCCGTCACAGCGCAGACAGCCGAAATCAAACGGGCTGTTCCATTGATCATGAGTATGTGCTTTGCTATGGACAAAGAATTCGAGGAACGGCCATAGATGAATCAAAATTCAGCAATCCTGACGACGATCAAAGAGGTGCGTGGCGCAGTGCTGATATGACGGGTTTGGCAACCAAGGCCCAGCGTCCCAATTTGCACTATGATTTAACGAATCCCGAAACAGGAAATATCTATCTTTGCCCTCCAAAGGGCTGGAGGTATGAGCCAAAGTCGATGCGCAAGCTTATCATTGAACATCGTGTGTTGTGGCCTGCTGACTTAAATGGACGCCCACGCCTTAAAAAATTCCTTGGAGAGTTATCGACCAGCTTTAAAGGATTTTCATCTTTACTGGATGCTCCCTTCACTTCGGATGGAACAAAGGAATTGAACACGGTTGATTTGGGACAGGGTTTTCCGTTTCCTAAACCAACGGGAATGATTCAGTTATTGATCGAACAGGCCACCAAGCCCGGCGACTTGGTGCTCGACTTCTTTGCCGGTTCGGGTACAACCGCTCATGCGGTAATGAAGTTAAACGCCGAAGATGGCGGCAAGCGGCGTTATATTCTGGTGTCCAGCACCGAAGCCGAAATCCCCCCTAGCCCCCCTTTTGCAAAGGGGGGGATAGAAAGTGTGGTGGAGGGCGATGTTCCCCCCTTTGCATCGGGTTTGGCAGGTATGGACGGCTTCTTGCCGTCCAACTCGCAAAAAGGGGGGCGGAGGGGGGATTTAGGTTTAAAGAATCTATGCCGCGATGTCTGCGCGGAGCGGGTGCGACGGGTTGTGAATGGCTATATCAACAAGAAAGGCGAAGCTGTGGATGGGCTGGGCGGTTCATTTGCCTATTTGCGCACGCGGCGAATTCCGGTTGCCCGCGTGTTCAACGACATTCAGCATGAACAGGTATGGCGGGCATTGCAGTTGATCCACGGTATTGCGCTGACAGATTATGACAATGGCGTTCTTATGCAATGGGCGGGCAATGCCGATGATCGACTGGTGTATGTTGCCAAACTGTCCGAACCGATACTTGACGCACTGACACAACAGGCCGCTTTAGGCGGTCGTCTGGTGGTGTATTCCTGGCAACCGGGACAAATCAGGCAGCGCGTAGATGCGCCGAATGTCGCTTTTGAACGTATCCCTGAATTTCTGACCAATCGTTTTCGCGGGTGTTCCCCCCTTTGAAAAAGGGGGTGCTGGTGGTAGGGGCGAATTCATTCGCCCGAACAATAGGTTGAGTGCGAATGAATTCGCACCTACAAAGTCCATTTAACCTAATGAAATTATTCATAAATTTAGGTTAACTGCCATTTCTATCTTAAACAGAATTAACGCGAGGTAAATATGAATGCACAATTGAAGCAACGCATAGACGAAAGTTTGGAGAAGTTGAGCGAGCAGCGTATGGCTGAAGTTCTTGATTTTGTTGAATTTTTGTCGGCTAGAGAGCGTGTGGATGAAGCCGCTGAGGGCGCGACTTACCTTGCCGGAGTTGAACAAACCTTGAGTGAGTGGTCGAGCGAGGCGGACGAGAGGGCTTACCGTGACCTATAAACGCTTCGAGGTTGTGCGCGTACCCTTTCCGTTCAGCGATAAAGACGCAAATAAAAACCGGCCCGCGCTGGTTTTGTCGGATGCGGTGGCGTTTAACGTGCCTGCGGGTCATTCGGTGATGGCGATGATTACTTCCGAGGAGAATTCGACATGGCCGCTGGATTGTGTGGTGGGCAATCTGAATGCCGCTGGATTGCCTGCCCCGTCCAAGGTTCGATTAAAGCTGTTTACGCTGGATCATCGTTTGGTGCATGGCAAGCTGGGTGAACTGGATGCGGAAGATGCAGGTCGCGTGCAACAGGCGCTGGATCGCCTGTGGGGCGAACGATGATCGTTTCTCCCGTCAAGTATCAAAAAGAAGCCGGTGACAATGCGCTGTCAATCTTTCGTTATGCCTTGCAGCAAATTGAGGCCGCGCCTGATGAGGTCAATCGCAGACAGGCGGCAGCGTATAACGGTTGTGCGCTGATACAAGCGCCGACAGGTTCTGGCAAAACGATGATGGCGGGCATGATTGCCGAAGCGTTTGCACGCGAAGCGAAAATTGTCTGGTTCTGGTTTACGCCGTTTGCCGGACTGGTGGATCAGGCCAGCATCGCGCTTAAAAAACAGTTTGGCGGGCTGCGGGTGCGCGATATTCAGGGCGACCGACGTGCAATGGGAACGAAGAGCGGCGATGTATTCGTTTCTACCTGGGCGGCGGTGGCGGCCAACAATGAGAAGGCGCGGCGTTTGCGGCGGGATGGCGATTTGTCGCTGTCGCTTGATTCCTTAATCCCTGCGCTGCGCGAACTGGGCTTTCATATCGGTGTGGTGGTGGACGAAGCGCATCACACGTTCGGCAGTGCGACCGAAGCGGTGCGCTTTTATACCGAAGTGATGCAACCGGAATTTACCTTGCTGATTACCGCCACGCCGGACGATACGGACGTGGAGAAGTTCAAGAAAACCACTGGCATCGCCGAACTACACCGCATTACCGTCAGCCGTCAGGATGCTGTGGATGCTGGAATGATTAAATGTGGCATTAAATCAGTCGCTTATCTTGCTCCTGACGAGCAAAAAGCGTTGGTGGATTTTCAAATGGCGGCACTGACCGATGCTCGTGCCGTGCATGAGCGCATCAAGCAGGAATTGCAGGCGGCGGGCATCAATCTGATGCCGTTGATGTTGGTGCAGGTGGCGACTTCTGAGCGTGATGACGATGTGGCGCGGGCGCGGGAAAATCTGAAATTGCTGGGATTTCGCGAGGAAGCGATTGCCTCCTATACCGCGAAAGAGCCGTCCGATGATTTGCTGGCGGTGGCGCTGGATGAAACGAAAGAGGTGCTGATCTTCAAGATGGCGGTGGCATTGGGTTTCGATGCGCCGCGTGCTTTTACGCTGGTTTCCATGCGCGGGGCGAAGGACAAGGATTTCGGCATTCAGGTGGTAGGGCGAATTCTGCGCGTACATCGTCGTTTGCAGGGGCGCGAAGTACCGGAGCTGCTGCGCAATGGCTATGTGTTTCTGGCGGATGCGGAGAATCAGACCGGATTGACTGGCGCGGCAGACAAGATTAACTCGTTACGCACCGGGCTTTCCGAGATCAGCCCTTATACGATGGTGGTGAATATCGCCGGGCAAAATCAGGTGCAGATTGTGCAGAACGGGCAAAGTACGATGTTGTCGGTGACGCCTGCAACACCGATCCCAACAAATACGGCACAGGACTCTGTTGTCCCGGCGGTTTATTCCGTTACGGGTGCGCTGTCAGGTGCAATGCAAGAGGTGTTGGATGGTTTTGTGTTGTCTATGCCCGCCGCGCTAACCGAACAAACGCGGCGAGTTGCGGCAGTGCTTGCGGGTACTTCGCGCTTTCCTTTGAAAATTGCCGGTTTGAAATTCAAGACAGAACGGATGCCGTTAGCAACGGATGCGCTGCTGGCGTGCATCGGTGGCAAGGTTGCGATTGGCGACCGTGAGTTAAATCAGGGACGGCAAGCTAAAACAACCGTTATCCGGCGCGAGGAAGAGATTTTTAGTCACGCTATTCTTGATTCAAAATATCAGGCGCGTATCTCTGAAGCTGAGATTGCCCGGCGTGCGCAACGCGTTCTGTTCGAACCGGATTATCTTGATCCGCGTGAATTACACTCGGTCTTGATCGCGCGACTGAAATCGGAATATGAAGCGCGTGGTTTTGATTACAACGAGCGCGAGCTTGAGTTAGTGCTGGATTTGATCCTGGCGGCATCGCCCAACCTGATCCGGCAGGCAGCGCGGGAGTGTGCGGCGCAATATGCTGAGTTGATGGATACCTCGGTTTTACCGGGAAACCTTGATTTTCCATCGGGTGTGCGTAGTTCACGCCTGAATGTGTATGGCGTGATGCCGATCGACTTGAATCGCGATGAAATGGCTTTCGCTGAAATGCTGGATAGCGATTTGTCGGGTACGGTGGAATGGTGGCATCGCAATGAGCCGCGCAAACCATGGTCTATCGGGCTGATTTTACCGAATGGTGCGCAGTACTTTCCTGACTTCGTGGTGAAAGTGAACGGGCGCAGCCTGGGCGATGGCCTGTTGCTGGTGGAAACCAAGGGCGATCACTTGCTCAATAGTGGCGATACTTTGGATAAGGTGCTGGCGAGTCACCAGCTCTATAAACGTCCGGTGATGCTGATGCGCGAGGAAAATGGGCGCTTTATGACCATCCGGCAAGATGCCAATGGCAAGAATGCACCGGATCAGATTTTCAGGCTTGATTTAATGGTAACTTACTGACCTTCTGTAGTGAGTCCCAAAACTGGGTAAATCAAGTTTTTCTGGCGAAAATAATCTGTCTCTTCACGGGTTTAAGGGGCGGGATTTGGATATCTTTGATGTACCGCCTCAATCTGTTCGATTACTTCTGCGGATAAAGTTAGTTCGCTGCTGTCCAGATTTTCCTTGAGTTGCGCCAGGGTGGTCGCGCCCAGAATGACGCTGCTGGTGAACCAGCGGGTGCGGGCGTAGGCGAGCGCCATCTGTGCCGGGCTGAGTCCTGATTGTTGTGCGATGCGCACATATTCTGCGCTGGCGGCAGGCACGTTGATTTTGTTGTAACGCTGGCCGAAACCGGGGAACAGGGTGATGCGCCCGCAGGCTTGTGGATTGGCCAGATATTTGCCCGTCAGCCAGCCGAAGGCCAGCGGGCTGTAGGCCAGCAAGCCGACATCGGCGCGGCGGCAAACTTCTGCGAGGCCGCTCTCGTAAGTGCGGTTCATCAGGTGGCAGGCGTTCTGAATCGAGACGATTCTGGGCAGTCCCAACGATTCGGCGCAGCGCACGAATTCGCTCACGCCCCACGGGGTTTCGTTGGAGAGGCCGATATGGCGGATTTTCCCCGCTTTGACCAGTTCCGCCAGCGCCAGCAGTTGCTCAGTGATGGGCGTGCTGTCGCGTTCCAGCGCCGCGTCGTAGCTGGTCGCGCCGAACATCGGCACGTAACGGTCCGGCCAGTGTATCTGGTAGAGATCGAGGTAGTCGGTCTGCAAGCGCAGCAGGCTGCCGTCAATCGCTGCGTTGAGATGTTCGCGGTTGATGCGCGGGCCATTGCGTATCCAGCCGAAACCGCGCGCAGGGCCTGCGATTTTGCTGGCGACGATGAGCCGGTCGCGCGGCTGATGTTTTAGCCAGCTGCCGATATAGCTTTCGGTGCGGCCTTGTGTTTCGGCGCGCGGTGCGACCGGGTACATCTCGGCGGTGTCGATGAAATTCACCCCGTGCGCGACAGCCAGATCGAGTTGTGCATGCGCATCCGCTTCGCTGTTCTGTTCGCCGAAAGTCATCGTACCCAGAGACAAGGCGGATACCCGCAGATCGCTGCGGCCTAATTTCCGATATTCCATATTACTTTATGAGTATTTATTAAGTTATTGATTATTAATAATATAATAGCAATTTTTGCCGGATTGTTTGGCAATATACATGGACTGGTCTGCGTAACGAATCAGGCTATCGACATCCTGTGCGTCGGTCGGGTAGAACGAAACACCGATGCTGGCGCTGACGTTCAACGACCTGCCATGAACCTCGATCACCCGATTGATTGTTTCCAGTAGCCGGTTGAGACTTTTGTGGCATTCTTCCCGGGACTTGAGCCCGACCAGCAGCACCACGAATTCATCGCCGCCCAACCGCGCCACGGTATCGTTTTCGCGGATGACTTCCCTGATACGCCGGGTAATTTCCACCAGCACCTCGTCGCCTGCTTCATGACCGTAGTTGTCGTTGATCGGCTTGAAACCGTCCAGATCGACAAAGCAAACCGCTATCAGTTCCTGTTCGCGCTGGGCGTGCGCCAGTGCCTGCGTCATGCGATCAGCCAGCAGGATCCGGTTTGGCGCACCGGTCAGCGCATCGTAGTGGGCAATTTGATCCAGCTGCTGTTTGTGCCGTTTTTCCAGCGTGATGTCACGAAACATCACTAGAGTGACCGGGCTATCGTCGTGGCTGAGCGACATGACGGACACTTCGGCATCAATCACCGTACCGTCTGTGCGTACCAGTTTTTCCTCGGCCAGTTCGGAATCGACACCCTGTTCCATGGCGGCACGGATGCGCCCGGCAGTGAAATCCTGAAAATCGGGATGTACATGCTCGATCAGGGAATTGCCCAGTAGTTCCCCGGCATTGGCCGCACCAATGATGCGCACTCCCTTTTGATTCACAAACACCACTTTCCCTTGTTGATGCATGCTGATGCCGATGGGCAGGACGTTTACCAGATGGCGGAATTGCGCTTCGCTGCGGCGCAGCGCTTCCTCCGCCAGTTTGCGCGCATCAATATCCACATGGGTACCCGCCATGCGCAAAGGCCGGCCGTCGCGGTCGCGTTGAATTACGCGCCCCCGGCAAAGTATCCATTTGTAGCTGCCGTCCTTGCAGCGCAAGTGGCGTTCGGAAGCATGGTAGCCTTCCGTATCGCACACTAGGCAATCCGTCTCATCGGCGGCATCCTGAAGATGGATGAGTTTGCGCAATTGGCTGAAATTTTGTCCAATCTCGTTCTCGGCATACCCTAGCATTTCCGCGAAGCTTTTTGAATAGCGCAGCGTGTCGGCACGCACATCCCAATCCCAGATGGCATCGCCCGCACCTTCCAGCGCCAGCTGCCAGCGCTCGTTGAGTAAGTTTTGCACTTCGTATTTCAGCAGGCGCTGCTGCTGTACCTCCTTCAATCTTTCGTAATTCCACAGCGTCGCATAAAGCGTAATCAGGTAGGCACAGCTGGATACGATGTCAAAATTGGTCAAGGTGTAATTGGCTTGCGGTAGCCAATGCCCTGTCACGATAACCAGAATGGAGAAGAGGGTGATGCGAAAACTGCTTTGCAGTCCCTGTAGATAAAAGGCGCCCGCCTGCAGCAGGAAGAACAGCGACAATCTTGAGGTGTCCGGGGTCAATAAGTACACCGACAGGAAGAAGAGCGCAGACAGCCACAACGCCATGCTGCCTACCAGTTCCACCTTTCTGATGTGACGCTGAAGGTAAAAAAGCAGGGCGAAATTCAGCAGCGCAAACACGATGTCGATGGCCGTTACCAGCGTCAGCGGATGCCGGTAGTACAGCCCCATTCCCAGCGCAATCAAACCGCCCAGCAGAAATACGCTATTGAGAAAAATGAATTTAAGTTCGAGCGGATGTTCGTGTTCGGCAAACGGCTGAGGATAGGTTAACCGACGGAGCAGCGATTTAATCATTTTGGCTTCAGTACTGAGTCTGGCTAAGGGGCGGGAAAGGAAAACGCTGAGCATCATGCCACCATCTGTTTTTGATGTATATCGCTGTTCATTGGCACGCTGGTTTCTGACTCTTGAATTCATCCGGCGCATTCCTGAAATCTACCCGAATCGTCCGCTATCAGACTGCTGAAAAACAACGAGCGCACAGCGCGGCCCTGTTTTCAGGTGAAGACCCTTCATTCAGCAACAGGAGCTTTAGCTCCGTAGTTGCGTGGGAATGCCCCTGCGGCATTGCGGCTTTGCGGCATGGCTGTCTTTGTCACTCCCTAAAGTTCTCTATAAACTCGCCGATAACAGCCCAAGGCGCTCCGGCGTATCTGAAGGTGGGGCGCTTGGCAATCTGTAGAATGGTGTAAAAATAGACTAAATATTCTTAATAAACAAATAGTTGGCTTTTATGGTGTTATTTCCTGTCGCTGAGTTGGATGATCCGTGAAAATTACCAGTAGAATGCCGGAGCAAATCCGTTGCTTTGCTTTGATTCTGAATATTGAGAGGTTATGAAGCCATGAATCCGTTGATGGAACTGACCCTCGCCGACATTATGAACCGCTCTGTGCGGCATGTGCTGCCCGAATGTACGCTGGGCGAGGCTGCAAGGCAGATGAACGAGGCGCGTATCTCATCAATGCTGGTCATGTCGGGAAATATCCCGCTGGGTATCATTACCGAACGCGATCTGTTGCGCCTGTTGAGTACGCATACGGCCAAACAGACGCCGGTGTCGGAGGTCATGAGCGCGCCCGTGCTGACTGCCCCGCCCGATACGGGTTTTACAGCCGCCTATGCACAGGTGCTCAATCACCATGTACGTCATCTGGTGGTGGTCGATGAGACGGGTTCGGTCATCGGTCTTGCCAGCGAGAGCGATTTTCGCAACCATCTGGGCGCAGGCCTGTTGAGCCGACTGGATGATCTGCGGGCGGTGATGGATCACAACCTTACGCAACTCACGCCCGAGGCCAGCCTGGATCGGGCTGTGGCTCTGATGTTGCGCGACAGAAATTCCTATGCGCTGGTCGTGGAAAATGGCCGTGCTGTCGGCATACTGACCGAACGCGACATGGCGGGGTTGTTGGTCAGCGGCGGACAGGGAGAGGCGCTCACCTTGCGCGAGGTAATGCATTCCCCCGTGCTGACGGTTTCACCGCATATGCCCGTTTACGAGATGGCCGCCCTGATGCAGACGCGCCAGTTGCGCCATCTGGTGGTGGTGGAGGACGACGGGCGGGTGTTGGGTATGGTGACTTTGCACAAGCTGATGGAACGCATCGCGGCTACGGTAATGAGCGAGCAGACCTTGCGCCATCAGGAAACACTGGAAAACAGCAAGCGGCGCGCCGAATCACTGTTGCACACCATTGTGCAAACCATTCCCAACCTGGTCTGGGTCAAGGATACGGAAGGTGTTTATCTGAGCTGTAACCGGATATTCGAGCGCTTGTACGGCGCCGGCGAAGCGGATATCGTCGGCAAGACGGACTATGATTTTGTTGGCCGGCAGCAGGCCGATTTTTCCCGCGAGCACGACCGCAAAGCGATGGCGGCCGACAAACCCAGCGTCAACGAGGAATGGCTCACCTTTGCAGACGATGGACACCGCGCTCTCATGGAGACAACCAAGTCGCCGATGTTTGACTCGCGCGGCAAGCTGATCGGGGTGCTGGGCATCGCCCATGACATCACCGAACGTGAAGCCGCCGCCGCGAAGATTCAGCGCCTTACTCGGTTCTACGCCACGTTGAGCCAGTGCAATCAGGCCATCGTGCGCTCAAAATCGGAAGCGGAATTGTTTCCGCAAATTTGCCGCGATGTCGTGCAGCACGGCGGTTTGAAAATGGCATGGATAGGCATGCTGGATGAGAGCGACATGCAGGTCAGACCGGTGGCTTTTTATGGCGACGGTGCGGAATATGTGGAAGGCATTCAGGTTTCGGCGGATGTCAACAGCGTTTTCGGGCGCGGCCCGACCGGCACGGCGATACGCGAAAACCGGCCGTTCTGGTGTCAGGATTATCAGCATGATCCGGCCACCGCGCCCTGGCATGAGCGTGGTGCGCGCTTCGGATGGGGGGCTTCCGCCGCGCTGCCGATCTGTCGCAATGGTGTCGCCGTCGGCGCTTTCACGCTCTATTGTTCTGAAGTCAACGCTTTTGACGAAGCCGCGCGCAATCTGCTGTTTGAGATGGCAGCGGATATTAGTTTCGCGCTGGATAACTTCGCCCGCGAAGCGGTACGGGCAAATCTGGAAATGCAGAGTAAAAGTGAGCGGGCTGTGCTGGAACTGCTGGCCAGGGGCGAGTCGCTGCCCAACTTGCTGAATCATCTGGCAAGCAGTTATGAAGCCATCTATCCGGGGATGCTGTGCTCGGTTTTGCTGTTGAAGCCGGATGGCCTGCATCTTGAACACGGCGCAGCGCCCAGCTTGCCGGTCGCTTATTGCAAAGCCATTGACGGTGCGGCGATTGGTGCAAACGCAGGTTCGTGCGGCACGGCGGTCTATACCCGGAAGACGGTCATTGTGTCCGATATTGCCACGGATCCATTGTGGAAAGATTACCGGGATCTGGCGCTGAGTCACGGACTGGCGGCTTGCTGGTCTGTGCCGATTTTATCTACACAGGGGCAGGTGCTGGGGACTTTTGCGCTCTACTACCCGGGGCCACGCAGCCCGCTACCGGCTGAACTGGCGGCGCTTGAGCGCGGCGCGCATCTGGCCAGTCTGGCCATTGAGCGCGCGCAGACCGAACACATACTGAACAAACTTTCGCAGGCAGTCGAGCAGAGTCCGAATACCATCGTGATCACTGATCTTCAGGCCAACATCGAGTATGCCAATGCGGCGTTTACCAAGGCGACGGGCTACAGTCTGAGTGAAGCCGTCGGCAAGAATCCGCGCATACTGCATTCAGGAAAAACCCCGCGAGCGACCTACGATGATATGTGGGCTCATCTGACTTCCGGCAAAATCTGGAAAGGTGAACTCATCAATCGCCGCAAGGATGGCAGCGAATACATCGAGTCGGCGCGCATTTCGCCGGTGCGTCAGGCTGACGGACGCGTGACGAATTACCTGGCCATCAAGGAAGATATTACCGAGCAAAAACTGGCTGAGGCGCGCATCCGCCAACTGGCCCATTTTGATTTGCTCACCGGGTTGCCCAATCTTACGCTGTTAAAAGACCGCTTCGCCCAGGCCATGAGTCTGGTGCAACGCGGCAGTACGCAAATGGCGGTGCTATTCCTCGATCTTGACCACTTCAAGAACATCAATGACACCCTGGGCCACCGCGTCGGCGACGAATTGCTGATCCAGTTGGCCACCAGACTGAAATTGCTGGTGCGTGATGAAGATACGCTGTCGCGCCTGGGCGGCGATGAATTTATTCTGGTGTTGCCCGGCACGGATGCGGGCGGAGCCGCTCATGTGGCCGGTAAAATATTGGCGGAGGTTGCCAAAATTTGCCGTATTGCACAGCATGAACTGGTGGTGACGCCTTCTATCGGCATTGCCATGTATCCCAGCGATGGCATGGATTTTGACAAGCTGTATCAAAGCGCCGACGTGGCGATGTATCGTGCCAAGAAAGACGGACGCAATACGTTTCGTTTCTTTACCACTGAAATGCAGGAGCGTTCGGCGCGCCGTTTGCAACTGGAAAATGCGTTGCGCCACGCCTTGGAACGCAAACAGTTACAGCTTCATTATCAGCCCCAGATTTCCATGCAGGACGGGCATGTCGTCGGTGCGGAAGCCTTGCTGCGCTGGCAACATCCCGAACTCGGCACGGTTTCTCCGGCGGAATTTATCCCGGTTGCGGAGGAGAGCGGACTGATTCTGACGATAGGCGAATGGGTGCTGCGCACAGCGGTGCAACAGGCCCGTGCATGGATGGACAGCGGGCAGCCACCGATCACCATCGCGGTGAATTTGTCGGCGGTGCAGTTCAGACATGCCCACCTGACTGAACTGGTCATGCAGATTCTTGAGGAAGCCGGTTTGCCGCCGCAGTATATCGAGCTGGAGTTGACCGAAAGCGTGGCAATGGATGCGCCGTTGGTGGCCATTACGGTAATGGATGATCTGCATGAACGCGGTATCCGCATGTCGATTGACGATTTTGGCACCGGCTATTCCAGCTTGAGTTATCTGAAAAAATTCAAGGTCAACAAACTCAAGATAGACCAGTCCTTTGTGCGCAACCTCTCGGAGGACACCGAAAGCCGTGCTATCGTAACGGCCATCATTACGCTCGCCAGCAGCCTGGGTTTTCAGACGATTGCCGAGGGCGTGGAAACGGCAGGACAACTGGCCTTTCTCCGCTTGCAAGGCTGCAACGAGGTGCAGGGTTATTATTTCAGCAAGCCGCTTGAAGTGTCGCAGTTTGAGGCGTACATGCGCGGCCAGAGGCAGATTTGAAACGGGAGTAGCCATGTACATCCATTGGGATGATGAATTGAGTTTGGGCAATGACCTGATTGATACCCAGCACCGCATGCTGGTTTTGTTGTGCCGCAAGCTCGATATTGCGATCAAGACCCGTCAGTCTGAACAAGCCCTGCGCTGGGTGATGCTGGAGGTGAAGAAATTCGCCGAGTTTCATTTTCTGAGTGAAGAGAATCTGATGCATGAGATCAATTACCCGGATACGAGCGATCACGCGCTGATTCATTCCGAACTCCTGATGCAGATGGATATGCTGCTGGCAAAGGTCAGCCATCACAAGGAGTTTCCTGAGGACCTGCTGTTTTTCCTCAATACGTGGCTGGTAGGGCATATCGTGCATGAAGACATGAAAATCGCCGAATACGCCAATAACGCTGAGCGGCGACCTATCGGTGAAGAACTTTATGCGCAGTTCCTGTTGAAAAACGGAACTGAACCGTAGCCCGCAGCTATCATCAGGTCACGCGCACTATGACGTTATTACGGATAATGAAGGAGCGGCAGGATCGCCTCGACAGCCTTATCGAATCAGCGATGGATGCTATCGTCTCGACAGATGGGGATCAGAACATCATCCTTTTCAACCGTGCCGCCGAACAGATATTCGGTCACCGCGCCGAAGATGTCATCGGACAGCCGCTTGAGATACTCCTGCCCGCGCGCTTTCATGGTACGCACAGACACCAGGTAGAGGAGTTTGGCAGAACAGGCGTGACGATGCGCACCATGAACACGCCCGGTATAGCCAAAGGTTTGCGCGCCAACGGCGATGAATTTTATCTTGAGGCATCCATTTCGCAGGCTGAAGTGGCCGGGAGAAAAATCTACACGGCGATCATGCGCGACATCAGCGCGCGCAGGCAGGCGGAACTGAAAATCAGGGAAGCTCAGGCCTTGTTGATGCAGAGCGAAGAACGCCTGCAACAGGCCGTCAGTCTGTCCGGGATAGGATTGTTCGATCATGACCATCTGGCTGATGTCCTGTACTGTTCGCCGCAGATGCGGGATATTTTTGGTTTTGGGCCTGACGATTCTTTGGGTATGCAATCCCTGATTGAGTGCGTTTATCCGGCAGACCTCGATCAGGTCCTCACGGCGATCAGACAGGCACAGGATACCTCCGGGGACGGACACTTCGCGCTTTCGCATCGCATCGTGCGACGCGACGGCGTTGTCCGTTGGCTGGCTGTTCAATTTCAGACCAGTTTTGCAGGCGTCGGCGAGACTCGTCACAGGGTGCGCACTGTCGGCGCCGTGCGCGACATCACCCGGCGCAAGCAGAATGAGGACGCGTTACAGTTGGCCTCATCGGTTTATCAGGCCAGCCACGAAGGTATCGTCGTGACGGACGAAAACAATCTCATTATTGATGTCAATCCGGCGTTTACGGTTCTTACCGGCTATACCCTGGAAGAGGTGCGCGGCAAAGATCCGCGCCTGTTCCACTCCGGTCGGCATGACAGCGCCTTTTACCGGCAGATGTGGCAGTCCATCAGGCAGGAAGGGTACTGGCAGGGCGAGATATGGGACAAACGCCGCGATGGCGAACTGCACGCCAAATGGCTTAGCATCAGCGTCATCCGCCACGCGGACGGGAGCCTGTTCAGGTATGTGGCGCAGTTTTCCGACATCACCGAAAAGAAACGCCAGGATGATCAGATATGGACGCAGGCCAATTTCGACGTGCTGACTAATTTGCCCAATCGCCGCCTGTTGGCCGACCGTTTGAGTCAGGCGATGGCATCAGGCGTGCGCAGCGGCTTGCACGGTGCGCTGCTGTCGCTCGATCTGGATCATTTCAAGCAGTTGAACGACACCTTCGGCCACAGTATGGGTGACGAGCTGCTGGTCGAGGTGGCGCGGCGCTTGCAGGCGTGCATACGCGAAGGGGACACCGTTGCGCGGATGGGCGGGGATGAATTCCTGGTGGTGCTGAAAGAGCTGAGCGGCGATCAAAACGAAGCGGCTGTCCAGGCAGAGCAGGTTGCGGAGAAAGTCCGCAGCGAATTGTGCCAACCTTATCAGCTCGGCGAAACCGAATACCACACCAGTTCCAGTATCGGGATTGTGTTTTTCCAGGGCCATGACAGCCAGGAAGAATTACTGGCCCATGTGGATGTGGCCATGTATCAGGCCAAGGCGCGGGGACGCAACGCCATTTGTTTTTTCGATAGCTCCATGCAGGTGGCGCTGGAAAAGCGCAGCCAGCTGGAGGGCGCACTGCGCGTCGCGCTTTCCCGCCATGAGTTCACGCTACATTACCAATTGCAGGTGGATAACCGGGGGCGGCCTATCGGCGCGGAAGCACTGTTGCGCTGGATGCATCCCGATTTGGGTACGGTTTCGCCCGCGCAGTTTATTCCGGTGGCGGAAGAAACCGGGCTGATTCTGCCCATTGGTTTATGGGTGTTGGAAACAGCCTGCGCGCAACTGGCCCGCTGGCAGACAGACCCGCGTTTGCGCCCCCTTTGCATCGCTGTCAATGTCAGCGCCCGCCAGTTCCGCGAAGCCACATTTGTTGCCCAGGTGCAGGAGGTGTTGAAAAACAGCGGGATCAGGCCGGAAGGGTTGAAGTTGGAGCTGACGGAAAGCCTGGTGCTGGACAATGTCGATGACAGCATACGAAAAATGAATGAATTGAAAGGGCTGGGAGTCCAGTTTTCCATGGACGATTTCGGTACCGGTTATTCGTCGCTGTCCTACCTCAGTCGTTTGCCTATAGATCAGCTTAAAATTGATCAGTCATTTGTACGCGACATTACGACAGACAGCAGTGACGCGGCAATTGTGCAAACCATCATTGCCATGGCGCAGGGGCTGGGATTGGGTGTGATTGCGGAAGGTGTGGAAACACGGGCGCAACGCGAATTTCTTGAGCAGCGCGGCTGCCGGGCCCATCAGGGTTATTTCTTCGCAAGGCCGTTGCCGATTGCGGAACTGGAAGAGATGCTGGCAAATTTGCAACGAACCTGAAAAAGTAATTCGCGGAGAAAAGTTTTTCCGGCAAGGCCGCGCTGTGCGGATTGGCGTTTTTTCCATGATTATTCAGAACTTGGCTTGTCAGCAGGCCTGCAATCTTGCTATTGTCGCGGACATTCCAAAATAGGCGCGAGCGCGTAGCAATACGCACTACAGGGCAACAGCATGGCAACTCCTCCTAAAATTCGTTTGGTCGGCAACGACAGCGAAGAGTTTATCGCTGAATCGCAAGCTATTCAGGAAGCACGTGCGCATCTTGAGGCTGAGATGGTAGCCGATTTTTCTGCGCAGGCGCGTGCGCGCGCCGAGGCGCATGGCCGTGCAATAGCAGAAGCCCGTGCGCGGACGGAAATGGAGCTGATTGCCCAGCTTGAGGCCAAGTGTCAGGATGAGATGCGGCTTTCCGAAGTCGCTCAGGCTCGCCTGGGGGTCGAGAAGCAACTGACACACGCCTTGCGTGAAAAGCTGTTGATTGAAATGCGGCTGGAGGAAGAAAGCCAGGCTAGGGTGCGGGCCGAACGCCAGGCACAGGAAGAATTGACGCAACGTCTGCAATCCGAACAAATCGCCCGTGCAGCGGCGGACAGCAAGGTAAAGGCCGAGCGCGAACTACAGGTATTGATTGAGCAGCAACGTCAGGCCGAACAGACGGTGCAACAAAGTGCCGAGGCGGAAATACGCGCCATTCGGGTGGCAACAGATCAGTTCAAGGCGCTAACGGATCAAGCTGTGGCCGAGCGTATGCTGGCCGAGCAATTGCTTCGGGGGCAGGCTGAAGAGAAATTGCAAATCGAAACCCGGTTGCGGGAGGCCGCGCGCTTGCGTGTTGAAAACGAGGCTGAAGAATTGCGTCTCGCCAGGGAAAAAGCCGACAACGAGTTGCACGAAATGGAGCAGGCCGGCAAGCGTATCGAGGTTGAACGCAGCGCGGTTCAGGCGGCAGAAAATCGCGCCCGGCTGGAACAACAGGCCGCCCGGCTGGTGCAGGAAAAAATGACTACTGACCAGGCCATCGCGCGCGTGGTGCAGGAAAAAGAACGGCAAGAACGGGAAGTCGTCGCGCTGCTCAAAGTAAAGCTGGAGGTTGAGCAGCTCGCGGCAGAGGGGGTTCAGGCGCGAGCCGACGCCGAATCGCGGGCGGTTGCAGAAACCGAGGCGAGATTGAATGCCGACCGTGACGCCGGGCAAACCGCTTCTGCGCGGGCGGACGCAGAACGCGCCGCACTCGCATTGGCAAATCAGCGTCGTCAGGCCGATGAACAAGTGCGTATCGAGGCAGAAAAACGCATACAGAATGAACAGCAGGCACTGGTATCAGCAAAACAACGTGCTGAAGTCGAAGTTGCAGCTGGTGCTGAGGCGGAACGAAAGGCAAAGATAGAGCGTGAAATCAGCGCGTTATTGCAGACTCAGGCTGATGTTGACAAAAGGGCAACTGAACAGCACGAGCAAGCGCAAGCATTGCTGTTGCAGGCGGAGCAGAATGCAAATGAACGGCTGATCAGCGAAAATCTGGCCTTGCAGACGGCGGCTCAAAAGTTGGCGACCGGGCGGGACCAGCTTGTTTTTGCGCAACAGCGCGCCGGGGCGGAAATGCAGGCGGCGCAGGAATTGGAATTACAGTTACAAGCCGAAGTGCAGGCGATCGGTACCGCGAATGAGCGCGTTGCGGTGGCGCAACAGGCGCAACGGGCGGCTCAGGAAAATATTCGTATCGAAAAGCAGTTGTTGCAAATCGAGCAGCGACGCGAACAGCAGGAACAGCTTGCCGGGCAGGCCTTGCTGGAGAAATTTCAGCTACAGAACGCGGCATTGCAATCTGCGCAATCACGTGCCGAAGCTTTGTCCCATGAGCAGTCGCAGGTTAAAGCAAGCTTGCAGGCTGAACAGGAACTGATCGCTGCCGCACAACAAAGTGCCTCGGCTTTGCAACAGGCGAAGCAGCAAGCGTTGCGGCGTGCAGAACTTGAAAGCGAAGCGCAGCGTGCAGCTCTAACGCAGTTAGAGACCGAAACGCGCGCCATCGCAGAAATTGAAGCCAGGATGGCGGCTGAAATGCGGGCCATTGAATCCGACAATCAGCGCATCGAAATGGAGGTGCGCGCACAAACGATTGCCGAAACGATGCTGCAACTCAACGAGCAAGCGATTCGGGACGCGAATGACAAGGAAGAGACAGCGCTGCGCGCCCTGAATATCGCCAAACGGCGTGCCGATGCCGAAAGCCGGTTGCTCCGGGAGCAAGAGGAGGGCGTGCATGCCGAGGCGCTTGCGACAGCCGCTGTGCGACGGCAAATAAACGAGGCCAGACTGGAACACGAACAAACCTTGCTGCGTGCCGAAAACATGGCGAAGCAGCGTGTTGCCGAAGAGAAAAAAGCGACTGAGCTTGAGCAGGAGCGTATATGCAGCGAGGCTACGGCTTCCGTTGCGGCGCGCAAACAGGCGGAGGCCGCCAGAGCCGCCATTCAGGCTGCCGTGGAACGCGAACAGATGGCCATGCAGCTGGCAGGGCAGGAGCAGCAACGCCTGGCGCACGAGCGCGAATTGCAGGAACAGCTGGCGCAACGCGCTGTGCTTGAAGCCGAGGCGGGAGTTGTCGTGCAGGCACGCCTCGCAGCAGAACAACAGGCTTTACGTCTGGCTCATGAGCATGAAGAAGCCCAACGCCAGGCTATGGCGGACGAAGAGGCAAAAATTCGTAGTGATGAGTCGGCCATAGTCGCGAAGCAGCAACGCGTGCAGGCCGCCAAGGCAGCCAGACAGGCCGCCGAAGAGCGCAAGCGGATGGAAGATCAGTTAGCCGGACTTGCGCAACAACGTCTGGCACACGAGCGGAAATTGCAGGCGGAGCTTGCGCAACGAAGCGCTCTTGAGACCGAGGCGGATGCCGCCGTGCAGGCGCGCATCGCAGCGGAACAGCAGGCATGCGAGTCTGAGCAGACAAAAATAGCGGTAGAACAACAGGCGCGGCACCTCGCCGGGGAACTCGAAAAAGCGCAACGCCAGTTTATGGAGGCGGAGCGTGCCAAAATTCGCCGGGGCGAATCGGCTATTGCGGCAATCAATCAACTTGAGCAAGTTGCCAGGGAAGCCAGACAGACCGCTGTGGAACGCGAGCAGGTTGCCTTGCAGTTGACAGAGCGCGAACAGCAACGCTTGGCAGACGAGCAGAAATTGAAGGCGCAACTGGCTAAACGGGTCGCTCTTGAAAGTGAAATGCTTGCTGCTGTGCAGGCACGCATCGCAGCCGAGCAACAGGCCTGTGAGGCTGAACATGCAAAAATAGCCGCAGAACAACAGGCGCGGCACCTCGCCGGGGAACTCGAAAAAGCGCAACGCCAGTTTATGGAGGCGGAGCGTGCCAAAATTCGCCGGGGCGAATCGGCTATTGCGGCAATCAATCAACTTGAGCAAGTTGCCAGGGAAGCCAGACAGACCGCAGTGGAGCGCGAGCAGATGGCCTTGCAGTTGACAGAGCGCGAACGGCAACGCCAGGCGCACGAGCAGGAATTGCTGGTACAACTTGAACAACGCGCTGCGCTTGAAGCCGAGGCAGAAGCCGCCGTGCAGGCGCGCATCGCAGCGGAACAGCAGGCTTGCGTGGCCGAACAGGCAAAAATGGCCGCAGAACAACAGGCGCGACATCTGGTTCAGGAGCGTGAAGAGGCACAATGCCAGGCGATTGAAGTGGAACAGGCTCAAATTCGCCTTGAAGAATCGGCTATCGCGGTAACACGGCAACGCACACAAATCGCCGAGGCAGCCAGGCTGGTTGCCGTGGAACGCGAGCAGATGGCGTTGCAGTTGGCTGAGCAGGAGCAGCAACGTCTGGCGCACGAGCGCGAATTACAGGCGCAACTCGAACAGCGTGTTGTCCTTGAAGCCGAGATGGCAGCCGCCGTGCAGGCGCGCATCGCAGCGGAACAGCAGGCTTGCGTCGCCGAACAGGCAAAAATAGCCGCAGAACAACAGGTGCAACATCTGGTTCAGGAGCGTGAAGAGGCACAATGCCAGGCGATTGAAGTGGAACAGGCTCAAATTCGCCTTGAAGAATCGGCTATCGCGGTAACACGGCAACGCACACAAATCGCCGAGGCAGCCAGGCTGGTTGCCGTGGAACGCGAGCAGATGGCGTTGCAGTTGGCTGAGCAGGAGCAGCAACGTCTGGCGCACGAGCGCGAATTACAGGCGCAACTCGAACAGCGTGTTGTCCTTGAAGCCGAGATGGCAGCCGCCGTGCAGGCGCGCATCGCAGCGGAACAGCAGGCTTGCGTCGCCGAACAGGCAAAAATGGCCGTAGAACAACAGGCGCAGCGCTTGGCCGAGGAGCATGAAGAAGCGCAAAGGCTGCTTGCCGAAGCCGAACATGAAAAGATTCGTCGTGATGAATCGGCAATCATTGCATTGCAGCAACACGTACACATGGTCGAAGTGGCCAGGCTGGCTGCGCTGGAGCGTGAGCAGATGGAATGTCAGCTGGCCGGGCAGGCAGGAAAGCAGTTCGAGCTGGAGCGTAATTTACAGGAAAATATATTGCATAAACAAACACTTGTAGAAGAGTCCTCGCGGGTGACGCAAGCTCGTATTGAGGCGGAACAACAGGCCTGCGAGGCTGAACAGGAAAAAATAACCGCAGCACAACAGGCGCGGCAACTGGCCTGCGAACATGAAGAGGTGCAACGCCAGCTTGCGGAAGCTGAACGCGCTCAAATTCGCCATGGAGCGTTGGCTCTGGCTGTAACACAACAACAGCTACAAATTGCCGAGTCCGCCAGGCTGGCCGCAGCGGAGCGCGAACAGCTGGCGTTGCAGTTGGCGGAGCAAGAGCAGCAACGTCTGGCGCACGAGCGCGAATTACAAGCGCAGCTCGAACAGCGTGTCGTCCTCGAAGCCGAGACGGAAGCTGCAATGAAGGCGCGTATCGCAGCGGAACAGCAGGCCTGCGAGGCAGAACAGGAAAAAATAGCCGCAGAACAACAGGCGCGGCAACTGGCCTGCGAGCATGAAGAAGCACAACGCCAGGCTGCGGAAGCTGAGCAGGAACAAATTCGTCGCGAGGAATCGGCTATCGCCGCAATGAATCAACGCCGACAAATCGCCGATGCTGCCGGGCAGGTTGCCCTGGAGCGCGAGCGTATGGAAAACCTGCTGGCCGTAGAAACACGACAACAGCTTGAGCGTGAGCGCGCCCTGCAAGAAGCATTGTCATTTAAACAAACTATTGCAGAAAATTCCGCACTGTCCAGACAATCTCGAATTGAAGCGGAGCAGCGGGCAATCCATGCAGAGCAGGAGAAGATTGCGGCGGAACAGTCTGCACAGCAGCAGGCTGATGAGCAGTTGATCGCTATCCGGCGGCAAATCGAGGCAACGGCGCTTGATATTGAAGAAATCAGTGCGCAACGCATGGCACAACAGCAGCGGGCTTTGCTGGCGGAGCAGGCAAAAAAACAGACCGAGCAGCTTGAGCTTCAGGCTGCGGAGGAATTGGCCGACCGTGCGGTAAAAACCGGGGAGGCCGCAGTAAAACGGCAACAGGAACAGCAAAGACTGCTGGAGCAGCAACAATCAAGGTTGGCGACCGAACAGCAGTTGCTGGCTGAAACGGAACAACGTCTGGCGGCGGAGGCAGAAGCCAATGCGGCGGCGGCTGAACATATTTCCGCCGAACAGATTGCTACCGTAGAAGCACAGGAAAAGGCGATGTTGGCTAAACAGGCGGCCTTGCTCGCACAGCAATTGGCTGAATTGGATGAGCAGGAGAATGAACGGTTGCGCGTACATGTTGCAAGAACGCGCGTTGAACTGGCGCCTCACCATTCGCAGGCGCGACTGCGCAGAAGCCGACAGTGGGTCAGGGCCGCAAAAGTGGCGGGGCTGATGTCGGCTGCCGCACTGCTCGGCTATTCCGTGTCACTTATTAACGGGCGTCCCGCCAGTGTTCAGAGCGCGGCGCCTGTCAGCCCTGTCTCAGAAAAGCAGATGCCTGTATTGAAAGAGCTTGAACATGACGAGTCAACGCTCAGCCTGGGAAAATTGAAACTCTCCAAACAGCTGAAGCAGGAAAAACCGGAAAACTAAGCTGCGCCCTCCGGTCTTGATTCCCATCGGGATGAACAGCGCACGGGGGACTTTGATGAACTGGTAAACAGCCATACGGTCAATTTGCTGAGCGATTGTGACAATTGCACGAAGACGGCGAGAGTGATGCTATAATCCGCGCCCTTAGCTGGAAGCATGCAGCGCGAAAGTGGCGGAATTGGTAGACGCACTGGATTTAGGTTCCAGCGTTGTAAGACGTGAGAGTTCGAGTCTCTCCTTTCGCACCAGCAGGTCGTCTCGGCTAGTCTTAAATCCTACAATACTTATGTCGGTTGAAGTTTGACCTTCCTGTACGAAAATCTATCGGGTGCTTTTGCCTATCATCCAGACTATGTCGGCTGATCCGACATGTTTGCGCAGGGCGTCGGTTGCCGCCTTTGCGGTCACAGATGCGATGCGATCATCGTATTGGGCAATCCAGCTGAAATTCCGATTGTTATGCATACCTTGAGATAGTCTTGCAGCAAACAGGCGCTCTTCACTGGCATATCGTTTTCTGTCCTGAACCCAGGTCTTTTTCGCCTGTTCAACTTCTTCGGCTGTGAAGCCATTTTTAAGTGCCGTGGCAAGCACCCCCTTGAGTTTACTCAGTGCGATCTCGGCGTTATCGCTTGACGCGCTTGCGGAAAGTGAAAAGAAACTGCGAGGCTCAAAAGCGCTTCCCGCCAATTTGGCTCCCGCACTATATGCGAGCCCCTCGGTTTCACGCAGGCTATTCCAGATACGGCTGCTGGTATTGCCACCCAGAATATTTACCGCTATGCGCAGCGCGGGGAAGTCTTCGGCCTGATCGGTTACCGGAATCAGCGTCATTCCCGAAATGCTTGCATGAGGATTGCCCGGCCTTGATACCGTGATCGGCGAAACATCGACATGCTCAGGCGCTGCGGCTTCCGGGATGCGTTGGTATGGAATGGCTGAAACAGGCAATTTGCTGACCTTGGCCCATAATTTATTGACATCCGGCACTGAAAAATCGCCGACGATTGCCATGCGTACATGAGCCAGTCCGGAAAATTCACTTTGACATGCTTTAACCTGATCAAACGTCAGCGCCCGAATATTCGCCAGTTCCTGTTCAAATGAGAGCAATTTGCGCGGATGGTTGTCAGGGTAATTATCAAATCTAAGCTCTGTTTCGCTTGATGCAAGCGCAGTCGGGTCTTCGAGCGAGGCTTCTGTGCCGGCAATAGCGCCCGTTTTGATACGTTCGAATTCGGCAACCGGCATCGTCGGGTCAGCCCATGCGGCAAGGAGTAGGTCGAATGCCGCGCCGATATGCTTGCGCGGCGCATTGAGGATGATACTGCCCATATTAAGTTGCCAGTTGGCTTGCAATGCTTCCAGCTTTGCGTCAAGTTGATCGCGGTTCATTCCGCCGCCACCGAAGGCGACCAGTGAACTGGCTATATTGCAGGCCAGGGTTTTGCCCTGTAAAGATTTCTCGTTACCAAAATCATTGGAGAAAACCAGCCAGGCGAGATCCCCCTGGGTCTTTCTGGAGATCAGTGCAGCCTGTCCGATATTTCCCAGCGGAAAGGTGGTGGTTACACGTGCCAGGTCTGATGCATTTTGCGGCAGCGGGTCGCTCGTTGTGACAAGGCTTGCCCAGTTTTTGCCTGTGACCTTTGATGAAGCATCATCCCTTCCGGGGAGTTCCGGCGCGACGATGCTGTCCGCATGTCTGAGCAGGACATCGCTGCGGTTGCCCGGAATAAGCCATTTTCGCAGGGCATTATTTGCTTCAGTCAGGGTCACTTCCCCGGCTATATCGTGTTGCCAGAAAGCCAGTCTCCAGTCGCCGGCGACTTCAGCGTCGGATAGCAGTTTGGCGAATACGTCATGTGCGTTACCTACCCGAATAAAGGCATTGATTTCCTCTTTTCGCGAACGCTCCAGTTGTTCGGATGTAATACCTTTGGCCGCAGCAGTTTCTATGTTGTCTCGCAAGTGACGGGAGAGTTTTTCCGCATCATCATCTTTTCCGGCGCTTGCAGTGGCGATCAATAATCCGGCCTGGGGTTTATCAAAGCCAAAGCACGCAGCCGAATTTGCAGCCCTTTTTTCCAGGACCAATTCCTTGCGTAAACTGCCCCAATCCTCCGAGCAAATGGCTGAACTGGCAAGTGCCAGTGCTACGGTTTGTCTGTCGTAGGACCCCGGGATTTTCCATGCACTCATGGTCATCGTCATGCCGGCAGGCAGGAATATCTCACTCCTGTTGGTGATTGTCTGGGGTGATTCTCGCGTCCAGCTGGCGATTTTTGGCGCGGCGACTTTGTCAGCCTTTGAGAAAAGCTTGCCTGCCAGCGCCAACACACGCTTCTGATCGAAATTGCCCGAGATGATGATGAATGCATTGTCCGGGCGGTAATGTTTTTTGTGAAATGACTGCAAAGTGGCAAAAGGTGCATTTTCAATATCGCTCTTTGCGCCTATGGTGGGTCGGCCATATCCGTGCCAGAAGAAGCTTTGGCGCAGCACTGCACGCATGAGCACACTTTGCGGCGAGGCGTCATTTTGCTCCAATTCGTTACGAACTACCGTCATCTCGCTGGCGAGATCTTCTTTGGTGAAACGCGTGGCGATGAAACGGTCCGCTTCGATGTGAATCGCCTCATCAACAATGGCCGGATCAGATGAGATGACCTCAAAAAAACTGGTTCGGTCTGCCGTGGTGTCGGCATTCCATTTCGCCCCTATTCCGGTCAGGTCATTTTTGATGCTGTCACGCGTTCCGGCACCTTTGAACAGCATATGCTCAAGAAGGTGAGCCATGCCCGTCTCGCCATACCCCTCAAGCAGACTGCCGGTCTTTACGACCAGTTCGACTCTGACGTTGGGTGCAGACGGATATTTTGCGAGAATGATTTTGAAGCCGTTGGGTAATAAAAATGAGCTGAAACCAGCTGCTGAGGCGTCCATTTGTATGCCGGGGTCGGCTTTGCCCTGTCCTGTGGCGGCTGCGACGGGAGAAGTCAGAAGGCAGATGAGTGAGACCAGAAAATATTGGAGTGGCTGTCGTCGCATCATGTATTTTTAATTTCAAATAATGGTTGGCGGTATGACAAAACATGATTCTCTGCCCATTTCAAAAAACCGGGTCCGGGTTCATGTTTGCAATAGAGTGGTTTGTGCCGCGACTGATAGGGGTTTACGCGCGGGAGCGCATAAAAAATTCCCTGCCGGAAAATGTGGCGGCTACAGCTAGGATGACTCAGCTGTAGCCGGATACGGTTTGTCGTGAGTGAGTGTTGCTCGTCTCAGCGGACAAACCGGGTTACAGGAAATTAATTCAATTTCCAAGTATGTGTGGACCATGACTCACAGTTAAATACTACCGGGCCGTAGTGGCCTGTGCTGCCGTCGGTGTAATCAACTTCCGCATAAACGGTTGTCGGTCCCTTGGCAACGTCGCGTGCAAGAGCGTCACCATAGCGACCTACAGAGCCCCAACCACTGCCGTCAATGTAAATACGGTTAATGTATGCATTGGTTCTGTTGTCGATGTGGATATCGCAGGTGTATTCACCTTTGCGTGTTTGAACTGCAGGCTCGGTTGAATTCTTGACGGCAGCATCCGTCACTTTGATATCGGCCTTGCCCTTGACTATCTTAGCCTGGACGACTTTTTCGGCTTTCTTTTTTGGGTCCAGCTTGCTGGTGTCTGCAGCAAAAGCCACGGATGACGCCAAAGCGAGGACAGAAAACAATGAAACTACTTTGCAAGCATTTTTATTCATTAACTAATCTCCTTGGTTAAATTTACGCAGACTTTTACTACAAACACCACTGCGATTGCGGGAGGCTGCTCTGCATACATCGCTACAGACATAACGCTACCCGTTATAAGTATAATGGAAAGGAAAAATTGATATGGGACATTTTGATGATACCTTCCGGCAGAAAAAAATTGCTGCATTTGATTGTACTTCTGTATTGCAGTTTGCTCAGCATCCATCAGGTTGTCGCGAGCAGTGATAATTTGCCGTTTTCGCCGCCGGGAATTTCGTGGTATCGAAACGAATTTATTGATATGGAAGAGTCGAGTCGGGGTGCTACCGCCAGCGTGTCTGTAAGCATGGCTATCAATGATCTCTTCAGCCTTTATGAAAAATCCGCATTTGATGCGGCACTGGAAAAGATAACGGACTTGAATCGTCCGCTGCGAAATTCAACCGAGCCTCTGACGGTTTCGCAAAAACAGAGTTTGGCGACTTTGCTTGATTTCAAAGGTGTTATTTTGCAACGCACGGGCGAACTGCTCCTGGCTGTTGAAGCGCACAAAGAGGCTTTAAAGTTGTTTGAGGAATCAAGCCTGGCCGGTACGGAGCAGGGGTTGGCGGTTCGCAACAACCTTGCGGTGGCTCAATATCTGCTGGGAGATTACGAGGCCAGCGAGAAAATTTTAACCGCCATTGTGAGCGCCAAGGCCGTGAAACCCATTGCGCGCGCGCGCGCCTTGAACAATCGCGGCCTTATCTATACGGACATCGGACTGTCTGATAAGGCGCTGGTTGATTTTTCCCATGCTGAAGATGAGGCGCGTATGGCCGAATCGCAACAGTTGCTTGCCCAGATTTTAAATAATGAGGGCAGGGGATTGGCCAAACGTAAAAGCTGGCCCAAGGCGGAGGGGGCTTTTTCTGAAGCCTTGCAACTGGCGAATCAAACCAAAGACCTCGCTCTGACAGCGGATCTCATCGATTCATGGGCGGAGATGCTGGTTGACCAAGGTAAATTTCAGTCGGCTCTCGACAAGTTGCTTGCAGCGTCAGACGCAGAGAAACTGTCCAATGCGCCGCTCACCAGAGTCGCCATCCTGAAAAATCGCGGACGTGCGCTGGCAGGCCTTGGGGAATCGGAAGCCTCCCTGCAAACCTATACAGCCGCTTTTGAACTGGCGGACGAGAAACAAATTCCCTCGCAGAAGCGGGATGTATTGGCTAACCGTGGCCGGCTTTATGCCAGTCTGAAAAAATTGAACCCGGCTATTGATGACTATCGCGCCGCTATAGATCTGGCCGAGAAAACCCGTTCGCATCTGGTGGGTGAGAGTGAAAGCGGTTTTATTTCGGCAACGGCGCAGTTGTATAAGGAAATGATTTCCCTGTTGCTCAAACGCAACAGCAAGGGTGACGCTGAAGCCGCATTTGCCATGCTGGAACGCAGTCAGTCTGCGATGTTGCAAGAACAAATGGCGTCGGAGAATCCCCTGTTGCGCGACAAGCAGGCGATGAAGGACATCGGCGGCGCGCGCGGCGTATTGCGGCAGGAAGCGGCGCTTGCCAAAACCTTGCAGCTCGCACTCTCAACGTCGAATCCTGACCAGAAGGATATTGATAAGCTGCGTCAGCAACTTGCGAAGGCCAGGGGGGAAGCCGTAAAGGCATTGGCAGAATTGAGCGAAAAATATGCGGGACGATATGATCACTTTGTTCCGGCTGCAATAGATCCGAAATACCTGAGAGATATTTCTGTGTTTCTTCCGCCTAAAAGTTTGCTGGTCGCCTATTCATTTGGCGATGATGGACTGTATGTATTTCTGGTTTCCGGCGACGGAAAAATTGAGTTCCGACAAAATCTGCATGTCAGCAGGGCGGAACTGGAAAAAAAGATTACAGAATATCGCGCACTTATTACGCACGCTGAAAGGATGAGCAGAAACGAATTGAGAATCGACAACTGGTCTGCTCCTCAGTGGGCGGAACTTCGCGACAGCACATCCTGGCTCTATCAACAGTTATTGGAGCCGATTGCAGACCGCCTTCAGGCGGTTGATCAGGTGATTTTTGCACCTACAGGGCTGATGTATTACCTGCCTTTCCATGCCTTGGGTACGACAGATGCGACTGGACGGCAAATGCAGTATCTGGCATTGAGCAAAAAGGTCAGCTATGTCTCGCATAGCTCCCTGTTAAAGGCTTTTGATCCGTCACGCGGTGAAACGAAGCACGCCAGAATTCTCGCCTTCGGTGATGTCCAGTTTGGCGAGGAATCAAGGCTGAACCAGCTCGATGCTTCCAAGAACGAGTTAAAAGCCGTCAAAGAGGTTTTCGGACAGGATGCGGTATTGCTTCAGGATAAAGTCGCCACCAAACAAAATCTGCTCAACGCGTTGAAATCCGGTGCTTCCGGCAAGCAAAGCGCTTCGACCGGCGGATTTGATTTTATGCTGATTTCAACGCATGGAATTCTTCATGCTCAAGAACCGCGCAGCTCTTATCTGGCGATGGAAAACAACAATACGCTGACTGCTCAGGAAATAGGCGGTCTGGATTTGCGGGGCGTCAGTCTGGTCACCCTGAGTGCCTGTGAAACGGCGCTGGCCGCTGAAAACCCGGGCGCAGACCTGATGAGCCTGGGTGAATATGTTTCACTGGCGGGCGCCTCGTCGGTTTTAGCTACTTTGTGGAAGGTAGATGACTTTCAGACTGCAAATTTGATGAAGCAGTTCTACACTCGGCTTAAAGTGGACGGAAATAATAAATTGGCCGCACTGCAAAGTGCGCAAATTGCGCTGGCTACCCGTCCCGAAAGCACACACCCGTTTTTCTGGTCGCCCTTTGTGCTTTATGGACGCGGCTGGTAGCGCATGTTTCCGGGGGCGCGAACATTCAGGCGTTGGACGGTGACAGTCATGACAGAAAGGAAGCCGTTTGAGCGAGATTGATGTCAATGAATTGCTGCGTTGCGTTGCCAGGGGCGGGCGGCAGGCGGAGCCGGGCATGGAACAATTGTTCCATTTGTATGCAGCGCGTATCAAGGCGTTTTTTCGGCATCACCGGATGAGCGATGAAGAAGCAGCTGACCTGTTGCAGGAGACTTTTATCAAGGTCTATCGCTCTGCGGGTACATTTCAGGGACAATCCAAGGTGAGTACCTGGATATGGACGATTGCTCGTAACTGTATGCTCGATTACCTGCGCACAAAGAAATCGCACGAATCACTGGACGAAATTCTGGAGGAGGGCGGCTCGATTGATGCCTGGCTCGTCGAACCCGTGAATGAAGAACAGACCGATATGAAAAATTGTGTGCAGCGCGGTTTCAGCTCATTTGCCATGGCTTTCCCCGAACGCGCTCACGCTATGCGTCTGGCTGCCTTTGAAGGTTGGGATATGGATGAACTAGCCGGATTTCTCAGCCGCACGCCTGCCGCTACCCGCGAATATATTTCCCAGTGCAGAAAGAAATTGAGCCCGTTTCTTGAACCTTGCCGTGCTTGGCTGGAGGCGTGACATGATACAGAATAAAGCGGCACAGGATGATCTCGCCTGGTTTGATGGCTTGAGCGGCAAGACAGAAACGGGACAGGGTGCGCTATTGAGGCGCGAGCTTTGCGAAATCGAACGTGCTGATGCGAGACAGGAAGATACTGCACACGACTGGCAGCGCTTGCAGTTCGCCATGCGGCGCGAGCAGGCCAGGAGCGGATGGCACGTTTTTGCGATGGCGGCCTCCGCACTGATTTTTTTCAGCACGGTGTATATGTTCAAACCGATAAGCGAATTGCCAAAAGAGGACGCGGTGATGCGCGGTATGGCTGAGCAGGTGATGGTTAGTGAGACTGCCGCACAAGATGCAGGCCAACTGGAAGTCGAACTGCAACGCCTCGGTGTGAAAGTGTTTAGGCACAGTACGGCGGAAAAAATTGAGTTGCATATCCGCTTGACTTACCCGGTTCAGGACAAGGTTCGTGCAGCCTTGGAAACACGTATTATTCCTCTCCCGGAGCAGGGAGAGCTGACTGTGCTGTTTATCCAGTCAGCACCCCCTGCAATGCCGAAATAAATGAAAGAGGTTATACAGGTTCGGATATTCAGCAGGATAACGGGGGAGGTTGGATGAAAATTGACTTGGGGAACAAAATGAATAAATTTTCTGGATTGATGTTCGGTCTGATCGGGATGACCGCCACCTTGCCCGTCTCGGCAGGGAGTGAGCCAACATCCGCAGTCATGAGATTGAATAATTTTGCTGTTGCGCGTGATGCGGCGATGGCTGGACGCTTTGGAAGTGTCTTGCGTCGAATTCAGGAAGCCGATGCCGATGCGCCAAGAATGCGGGGTGCACATGAAACGGAATTGTTCGAGCGCACTTCACCGGCAGTCGTGCTGATTTTCTCGCTGGACGGCAATGACAGACAAAACGGGTTGGGTTCCGGCTCTGTGATCAATGCGCAGGGGCAGATATTGACCAACTTGCATGTGGTTGAGGGCGCAGACCGGGTGGCGGTGGTTTTCAAACCGCGTAGCGGCGGGATCAATATAAGTGACATCAACCGGGCTGATTTATACACCGCCAGAGTGGAAAAACAGGATAAAGCCCGTGATCTTGCTTTGCTCAGGCTGGAACATAAACCCGATGCCTTGACCACGCTGGAGATGGGCAGTTTGGGCGGCGTATCTATTGGAGCCGACGTCCATGCCATCGGTCATCCCGGGGGGGCCACATGGACTTACACCAAGGGTATTGTCAGTCAGATACGCGTTAATGCCGAGTGGAGCTACTCCGACGACAGAATCAAACACCACGCCACCGTGATTCAAACTCAAACACCCATCAATCCGGGCAATTCCGGTGGGCCCTTGATTAATGATGCGATGCAACTTGTTGGTGTAAACACTTACAGTCGAAGTGAAGCGCAGGGTATGAATTACGCAGTATCGGTTGATGATGTAAAAGCATTCATTGCCGAACCAGCGCAAGCTGCGCCGAGTCCGCAGGCTCGCACTCAATCCGTCTCAGGTGAATCGCAAAATGCGGGTGATCAGGCACCAAACAAGCCTCGCCCCAAACAAGGGGGAAAAACTAAAAATGACAATGAGGACAATACCGTAGAACTCGCACCCCCTGACGGAAAAAAAGGGGCAGGGACTCATGCACGAACTCCATCACAGGCTGCTCACTGTGAATTCCGCTATGGGGATCGTGAACGCGACCCTGCCAAAAAAGCCTGGCGGACTGAAGTTGACTACAATTGTTCGGGTCATTTCAATGCTTACATGCTGGACTGGGACGATAACAGCCGGGGGAAATCGCTGTTCATAGACAGGAACGGTGATGGCAAAGTTGACGCGTTGTATGAAGACAAAGACGGTAACGGCAAAGCGGAGCTGGCAAAATTCGACACGCATCAGCAGGGGGAATTCGATGTGCAAGTCGAACTTGATGAGGCGACGGGTGAGGTTGTCGGGTCTTCGGTCCTGTGATGAAACAGGGGTGATTCCGTATCCCCTGTGTCAAATGTTCCGCTGAGTGTGTCATTTCGCTCCCGGGGGTCTGTTCGCTGTACTTTGGCCGCTTTACTGTGCCGATACCGCAGGTGGTCTGGCTCAATCGCAATTATTTCATTCCCGCATACTAACGAACCGGATGCCCAAAGCGTCTAATCAGGCGGACAGGAGGCAGAAGGTTTTGCATTTTCCGCAGCACGTGCGTTGACTGCATATCAATTTGAGCGCACCAACGTGCGCTCTCGGCAGACAGCCGTTATCAGCACCCTTACTAGTGGACGCCTTTCGTACTCATTGGCGCGCCCTGAAGTTGCTGTTTCAGCATTTATCCTGACAAAGTTGGCAGCACTGCGTCTAAACAGTTAATCGAATTCGATTGACTGGAGAGAATGATGGAATACCTGCAAGCTGCTTTGGCGGTCAGCGCCACGATGTTTTGTTATACCGGTTCAGCCGAGGAAGAAGCGGCGGAAAGTCAGGCAATGATCCTCGGGGAGATTTGCCAGCAGATCGTACGGGATGTAAATCGGGAAATGGCTCAGAAAGTCGCGGCCTGCATACCTGCCGCCTGTGTGTAGTCTGGACAGCCGGATTTATTGCTGATCTTGTCGGACAAGCATTTCGCTGAAGAGGATATAACAGCATGCTCATCGTAGGGGTGAATACGGGTTTGGCTTACTTCACTCCCTGGGGGTTGGTGATTTTGTGTGTGTGCGTGGCTTGCTCGTAAACTATGGTTGCGTAACAAGAATTGAGTGGCGACATACGATCGGCTCAATGCCTGGTTAAGGTCGAAATCCTGATGATATTGAGCACGATCCGTTTTGAAGGCAAATAAATTGAATCGTCAAGTCAGTAAAAATGCATCGTTTAAAACACCCATCGGAACCTTGTCTTTTGGCATTGAGGCTGATGCCGGGGATATGGATGCTTTTCATATTTCGACATGCCCTGTTAATCGCGAGCTTCCGTGGGGAATGAGCGTCGAAGGTTGCGTTGCGGTGTTGCTCCAAGGGATGCCGAGCACGGCGCTTGAAAACCTGGTGTTTTACTGTCAGTGGGATGACTTAAACATACAAGGGCAGGGTGGTTCCGGCGAGGCATTGCAGGCATGGGAATGGGAGTCTGATGGCAAGCTGGTAATGATAGGTACGGAAGATTCCGCTCGGCTTAACGAGCGCCTGAATCATCAACAGGAATTCATTCCCGAAAATTATTCGGTCGTGATGAATAACAATAAAATTTCGATTCGTGTGAAAAAACAGGAACCCAATCAAGCGTTGTCCCTGCATTTTGTCGTGGCCTGGAACCCCTCGCCTGAACCTTGGGCGTGTTCTTGCTGGTACGCCGTCGATATTCCTCATAAAGAAGTGATGGCGCTGTTAACCCCTTACAAGGTCGGTCAATACAAGGTCACTGAATCTGAATGGGCTTCATTCCCGCACATAGCGAAGGCAATTGGTGCCGCACTCTGGTATCGGGTGGGGGAGATAAATGAACCCAAGATATACTCTGCGAACTTCTCCTACGTTGAGTACACGGGCCGATTCGATCATCAGGAGAATGCAAATCGCTATCTGCTGTGTTCTCACGACGGGTACTGGGCAGTTTGCAGTCATGTGGCGAGCGCACCATTCTCAAACTTCGTTTCGATTAACCTTCAGTTTGTGGACTGCGCCGAGATCGCGGCGAAGTTAAAATCGTTTTATGGAATTCATGTTCTGAGCAAAGCGGAACTGGAAGCGGAGTTTCAATTGCTGCCGGATCTGCCCTATATGTGTGAAAGCGATCTTAAATACTGGAAACCCCAGACGATGGGTGGGGCTTTGTTCAACTGGTGGGATTAGCCGTTGAGCAAATGAGGGGTCGGATGAAACATCCAAAGACACATTTAAAGATTCGCGTCATGGCGGAATACGGCAGTTCGGGTATCTGGGGTTTTTCAGAAAAGGGCATGGGGATTTTTCGCCATGGCATGATGGAACATTATCGCTTGAAGTTACCCCGCGAGCTAAGTGACCGATTCGACAGGTGGATTCTGAATTACGAGGACATGAATTTATCAGATAACACAAACAAGTTGGATAGCGAGACTTTCAATGCGGAAGGAAGGTATCTGGCAACTGAGCTTAAGAAGTTTCTTGGCCGGCATCGGCACGTCGAGTATCAGGGAGAGGATAAAGATGGCAAGCTGCTGCAATCCGTTGTTATCCCGTGAAGCTGAATGAATTCGAGTAGTGTGGTGGACGTTGATTTTGGGAGGCGGCATGAATTCAATAATGAAGCTCGAAAGGTGAGGATAATCCTGTTGATGAAAACTGTCTTCAGCTATTGGCGGCTGGAGCTCGATGAACGTAGCGCTGATAACGATGGGGTAAGAAAAATAATGAAAAGAATGTGTTTGGGTTTGTGTTTGTTTGCTGTATTGATCGGCGATGCCGCAGCGGCATCGGTGCTTGAGAAGGGAGGGGATGTTTTCTATGTCGGCGACGACGGGCAGTCGCAGCAGATTACGACGAGCAAAAACAATGGGAAAGCCGTGCTGTCGCCGGATGGCAAGAGCGTGGCATATGTTCGAAGCTATGACGATCCCAAGCATGAGTTTGGTGATCCGGATGAAAAGTGTGAGTTGTGGCTGACCGATATCGAAGGCAAGTCGCCACGGCTTTTGTTGCAGAACAAGGTTGGCGGCGATAGCGAGGAAAAAAGGCTGGCGTATTTCAATAACCTGATCTTTACGCCGGATGGCAAATCGCTCTATTTTTTAAGCGCGGCCTGGGTGACTTCCAACGCGGTGCATCTGCTGGACTTGGCGACATTGCAAGAGCATTTCGTCACTGATAGCGATTCGATACGTCTTGTTACCAGGGGCAAGTACGCCGGCTATCTGGTGGCGATGAAACACAAATACTTCAAGCATGGCGGCTCGTACGATTACTACTGGCTGGTTAATCCGAAGGGCCGCGAAATCAAGAGGGTGGCCAAGGACGAACGCGAACTTGAGCGCTATATGCGCGGGAAGTGAGCCGATTTTCGAGCAAGCTTGAGTCCACACAAGGCAGTCATTGAGCAATGAAGGAAAGAGTTGTGACCATGAAACCTGTTATTGCCCTGACGGCGATTTTGATCGGCTGGCTGATGTGCGGCTCGGTTCAGGCGCAGGATGCCGGGAATGCCTTGCCGCCGGGCAGTGTGTTCCGCGATTGCGCCGATTGCCCGCAGATGGTGGTTGTTCCGGCTGGCAGTTATATGATGGGTTCGCCGCCCGATGAGTCGAGTCGCGAACGCAACGAAGGGCCGCAGCGCCGCGTGACCATTGCCCGGCCTTTCGCTGTGGGCGCATACGAAATCACTTTCGACGAATGGGATGCCTGCGTTACCGATCGCGGTTGTAACGGTCATCACCCGTTTGACTACGGTTGGGGGCGGGGCAAGCAACCGGTGGTCGATGTTAGCTGGCTGGATGCGCAAGCCTACCTCAAGTGGTTGCAACGCAAGACAGGCCAACATTACCGCCTGCTCTCCGAAGCAGAATGGGAATATGCCGCGCGTGCTGGCAGCACCACGGCTTACTTCTGGGGAGCAGATGCGGGATCAAACCATGCCAATTGCAAACATTGCGGCAGTGCATGGGATGGCAAGCATACCGCCCCGGTCGGCAAATTTGCACCGAATGCCTTTGGTCTCTACGACATGCTCGGCAATGTCTGGGAATGGGTGGCTGATCGTTACCACGCCAATTATCTCCATGCGCCCAAAGATGGCCGAGTCTGGGTGGGCGGGCAGGATATGCGAGTGGTGCGTGGCGGCTCCTGGTGGAACGAAGCCGACGAATCGCGCGCCGCCCGTCGCGATGCCAGTGGTGTTGACGGACGCGGCGAAAGCGGCGGCTTCCGCGTGGCCAGGGAATTGAGGAAACGCTGATTAACTCGTCATCCCCGCGAAGGCGGGGATCCAGTTTATTGATTTGGCTGGGTTCCCGCCTTCGCGGGAACGACGAAACCGAATAAATCAATTTTCTCTCAAAATAAGGAGAAGTGATCCATGAAGTATGCGCAAGAAATTTTACTGCTGTTGACGGCAACGTTTGTCCTGCCTGCTGCCGTTCAGGCAGAGAGCTACGCCTACGAAGGCACCGTCACTTTTCTGGAGCTGACCGGCAAGGATTGCGGTGAGCAAAAGGTAGGCGATACCCTCCCGATCAAACTGAATATTGGCCAGCAAGGCCAACACATCGCTGGCTACAGCCGGATTCAAGGCGGAATGAACGGGCAGATCGCGGGGGAAGATACCTCTCGGCTCAAGCTGACCTATGCCGATCCCCAGCAAGCCGAAGGTCACAACATCGCCTTGCGCGACATCGGAAAAGCCACACTGACAGGCGAACTGCACGAGAAAACATTGCAACCAGATGAAGCTGGGTGCAACTGGTCGCTTGGCAAAATCGCCGCACAACAAACCGCCGTAGGCCAGCCTGCCGAGGTGTTGCAACGAGACCTTGTTAATGCATTTCAAACCGATCAACAGATATATGCCATCATACAACGCGATCCGCAGGCCTATGCCAAGCTACAGCAGACAAAGGAATTAGATGAGCAAGTAGTGAAGCTATACAGAGAAGGCCAATACGCCAGTGCAATTCCATTTGCAGAACAATGCATTGCGATCTGGGAACAATTCCTCGGCCCCGACCATCTCAATGTGGCAAACATGGTGAGCAAGCTGGCCTCGCTGTATCAACTCATGGGTCAGTACGCCAAGTCAGAGCCTTTGCATGTGCGGGCGCTGGCGATTTGTGAAAAGGTTAACGGACCTGATCACCCCGATACTGCCTCCAGTCTATCCAATCTAGCCGTGCTCTATTATTCCATGGGGCAGTACGCCAAGGCAGAGCCGCTAAACTTGCGAGCTCTGGCGATCCGTGAAAAAGTCCTCGGCACTGATCATCCGCACACAGGAGTGAGCCTGAATAATCTTGCCTTTCTGTATTACACCATGGGTCAGTACGCCAAGGCCGAGCCACTGTATGTGAGAGCGCTGGAAATTTACAAAAAATCCAAAGTCCCCGTAGATCCCGAAACTGCGCAAAGCCTCCACAACCTAGGCATGCTATATCAAGACACGGGGCAGGACTCCAAGGCTGAGCCGCTGTATGTGCGGGCGTTAGCAATCCGTGAAAAAGTTCTTGGCTCCGATCATCCCGAAACCGCTCAGAGCCTAAATAATCTGGCCGCTCTGTATCGGAGTAGAGGTCAGTACGATCTGGCACTACCTCTGTATGTGCGAGCCCTGTCGATTCGTGAAAAAGTTCTCGGCTCAGATCACCACGACACCGCACAGAGCCTGAACAACCTGGCCTTTCTGTATAGCACAATGGGTCAGTACGCCAAAGCTGACCCGTTGTTAGAGCGGGCACTGGCGATTTCAGAAAAGGCTAACGGACTCGATCATCCAGACACCGGAACCATTTTGAATAATCTAGCTGTGCAATATGGAATCCAGCACAAACCAGCACAAGCCTTGCCGCTGATGCTACGCGCTTCAGCTAACACCGACCACAACGAGTAAGGTTAGATCGTGATCGCGAAGCGAGCCGCGATCTGAACCGTTTGTT
>CAYLOK010000023.1:0-53115 GCA_964385275.1 uncultured Gallionella sp.
GCGATTATCTGGCCATCGTGACCTTGGGTTTCGGGGAAATCATCCGCATTTTCATGAACAACCTGAATGCGCCGGTCAACTTGACCAACGGCCCGCAAGGCATCAGCCGCATTGATCCGATTTCGGTGTCCGGCGTGTCGCTGAATGCCACGCAGGAGCTGTTCGGTATCGCGTTGCCCTCGGTACACCTGTATTTTTACCTGTTTTTAGGCTTTGCCGCGCTGGTGGTTTTTGTCTCGCAGCGTCTGGAAAAATCGCGCATTGGACGGGCCTGGATGGCGATACGCGAAGACGAAATCGCCGCCTCTTCCATGGGCATCAATACCCGCAACCTCAAGCTGCTGGCGTTCGCGATGGGCGCGATGTTCGGCGGCGTGTCCGGCACCTTGTTTGCGGGGTTTCAGGGTTTTGTCAGCCCCGAAAGCTTCAGCCTGATGGAATCCATCATGGTGCTGTGCATGGTGGTGCTGGGCGGAATGGGTAATATCCATGGGGTGATTCTGGGTGGACTGATGCTGGCCTTGTTGCCGGAAATATTGCGCCATAGCGTCGTGCCGCTGCAACAGACGCTGTTCGGCAAAACGCTCGTTGACCCGGAAAGTCTGCGCATGTTGCTGTTCGGCAGCGCGTTGATCGCAGTGATGTTGTACCGCCCGGCAGGCTTGTGGCCCTCTCGCGTGCGCCGCCGCGAACTGGAAACGGATGAGACAGTATGAGTAACACATTGCTGGAGCTCTCAGGCATAAGCAAGCAGTTCGGCGGCTTGAGTGCGTTGACCGATGTGTCTCTGCATATTCGGCGCGGCGAAATCTACGGCTTGATCGGCCCGAATGGCGCGGGCAAGACCACGCTGTTCAACGTCGTCACCGGCTTGTACCAGGCGAATGCAGGCGAATTTCGCTTCAACGGCCACAGCTATAAAACACCCCAGCCGCATCTGCTGGCGCAGGCGGGCATCGCGCGCACCTTCCAGAACATCCGCCTGTTTGCCAATCTCACCGCGCTGGAAAACGTGCTGATCGGCCGTCATCCGAAAACCCGTGCAGGTGTGTTTGGCGCGCTGCTGCGCAACAAGGCCACGCGTGACGAAGAGCGCGCCTCTGCTGAGCGCGCGCGCGAATTGCTGCGCTATGTCGGTATCAGCAAATCTTCACAGACACTGGCTAAGCATCTTTCCTACGGCGAACAGCGCAGACTGGAAATCGCCCGCGCGCTGGCGACCGAACCGCTGTTGCTGGCGCTGGATGAACCCGCTGCCGGAATGAATGCCACCGAAACGGAAAGCCTGAAGGCGCTGTTGCAGGACATCCGTGCCACCGGTGTCACCGTGATGCTGATCGAACACGATGTGAAGCTCATCATGGGCTTGTGCGACCGGGTGGCGGTGCTGGACTACGGCAGAAAGATCGCCGAGGCCGTGCCGGATGAAGTGCGTCAAGATTCCGCCGTGATTGCCGCTTATCTGGGGGTGGACGATGCTGCTTGAAGTTCGAGGTCTGCAAGTCGGTTACGGCGGCATCCATGCGGTCAAAGGCATTGATCTTTGTATCGCGCCCGGCGAACTGGTCGCGCTGATCGGCAGCAATGGCGCGGGCAAGACCACGACGCTCAAAGCACTGGCAGGCTTGCTTACTCCCGCCGCCGGACAAATTCATTATGACGGTCAAGTTCTGACGAATGTTGCGGCTCATCAGCGCGTAACCATGGGTATCGCGCTGGTGCCGGAAGGGCGCGGCGTGTTTGCCCGCCTCTCCGTTGCGGAAAACCTGCTGATGGGCGCGTACAGCCGCCGCGATCAGGATGAAATTGCCGCCGATCTGGCGCGCATGTATGCCCTGTTTCCGCGTCTGGTCGAACGAAAAGATCAATTGGCCGGTACGCTGTCCGGCGGCGAACAGCAGATGCTGGCGATGGCGCGCGCCTTGATGAGTCGCCCGCGCCTGCTGATGCTGGACGAACCCAGTATGGGGTTGGCCCCACTGATGGTTAAGAAGATATTTGAAACAATTCAAGATGTTGCGTCGCAAGGTATGAGCATCCTGCTGGTCGAGCAGAATGCCAGGCTCGCCTTGCAGGTTGCCAGTCGCGGCTATGTGATGGAGAGCGGCGCGATTACCTTGTCGGGTGCGGCCAGCGAATTGTTCGGCAGCGATGCCGTGCAGCGCGCTTACTTGGGCGGTTGACCGGGTGTAGGCGGGATGCGTCTGCCGCAAGTTTTTAGACTCGCTACGCGTCATTTTTTGTTTTACAAGCGTTCTTTCAGCAGTTTTTCAAACTGCCCGACCGGGACCGGCTTGCTGAACAGATAGCCCTGGAAGTGGGTGCAGCCTTTATCCATCAGGAGAAGCTGTTGATCTTCCGTTTCCACCCCTTCGGCAATGACATCCAGATTCAAACTGTGTGCCATTGCAATAATGGTGCGCACAATGGCCTTGTCGCTGCTGTCGGTGGCAATATCGCGCACGAACGACTGGTCAATCTTGAGCTGCGTCAGCGACAGGCGTTTCAGGTATTGCAAGGATGAATAGCCGGTGCCGAAGTCGTCCAGTGAGAACTGAATGCCGATTTCGTTCAGTGCATTCATCTTGGCTATCGTTTCTTCGATGTTCTCCAGCAACAGACTTTCGGTCAGTTCCAGCTTGAGCAAATTCAGGTTGATCGCATGGTGCTGCACGGTCACCTGCACTTGAGTCACGAAATCGGGCTGGCGGAACTGATTGGCACTGACGTTCACCGCCAGAACCAGATTGCGGGTAAAGGCGTCTTGCTCCCATGTCTTGAGTTGGGCGCACGCCGTCTCCAGCACCCATAGCCCTATCGGCAGGATCAGCCCGGTTTCTTCCGCCAGCGGAATGAACTGCGCGGGGGATACCATGCCGCGTTCAGGGTGCATCCAGCGGATCAGGGCCTCGGCCCCCAGTGGACGGTTCGAGCTGTCCACCTGGATCTGGTAATGCAGCTGGAATTGATGGTTCTCAAGCGCCTTGCGCAATTCGCTTTCGAGGGTGGCGCGCGCGTTGATGGTGCTTTGCATCTGCGGGTCGAAGAAGCGCAGCGCGTTGCGACCGGCCTTCTTGGCCTGATACATCGCGATGTCGGCCTGTTTCATCAGCTCTTCTATCGCCCGTTCGTGATTGTTGAACAGAGTGGCTCCGATGCTGGGGGTGCTGCGGCATTCATGCGAGGCAAGCTGGTAAGGCTGGTTGAGCGTGGCCAGAATCTTTTCCCCGACGATTTCCGTCTGCGCCGCCGCATCCTGCGCCTGTTCGTTCAGATCTTCCAGCATCACCACGAATTCGTCGCCGCCCAGACGGGCAACGGTGTCGCCTTCGCGCACGCAGGACACCAGACGTTCGGCAACCCGTTGCAACAGCAAGTCGCCGATGTCGTGGCCGAGGGTGTCGTTGAGTGTCTTGAAATTGTCCAGATCAATGAACAGCAGCGCGCCCTGTCGCCCGTTGCGCGTACTGGAAGCCAGCGCCTGATTGAGTCTGTCCATCAGCAGCCGCCGGTTGGGCAGGTGGGTAAGCGAGTCGTAGTATGCCAGATGCTGGATTTCATCCTCCGCCGCCTTCCTCACGGAAATATCGCTAAAAGTGGCCACATAATTCGTAACGGCGCCGCACGGGTCTTTCACTGCCGTGATGGTGAGGTACTCCGGGTAGATTTCATCATTCTTGCGCTGGTTCCAGATTTCGCCTTCCCAGCTCCCTGTATTGTTGAGTTTATCCCACATGGCCGCGTAAAAATCCGCAGTCTGATGTTGCGAGCCGAGCAGGCGCGGATTTTTGCCTATGACTTCTTCGGCGCTATAGCCGGTAATGTGGGTGAAGGCGCGGTTCACACGAAGGATTGCGCGATCAGCATCGGTGATCAGCATGCCTTCCTGAGATTCAAAGGCGGTGGCGGCGATGCGCAGGTCGTTCTCTGCCTGCTTTTGCCCGGAAATGTCTCTCATCGAGGTAACACGAACTTCCCTGTCTTTATAGTGCATCATCCTGCCGCGAATAGACGCCGGAAAGGTTGAGCCGTCCTTGCGCAGTCCCGTGGCTTCATAAGGCAACTCGTAACCGGACATCATGTTTTGCAGCACCAGGTCACGGTCCATTGGTGCTATCCATTCCGTGCCTTGCCTGCCGACGGCTTCTTCCGCTGTATAGCCGAACATCTCCTGCGCACGTGAATTTTGCTCCAGACAGAGCCCTTTTTCAGAGATAAAGATTGCTTCAAAAGCAGCTTCACTCAAGGCGCGAAATTTCTCCCGGTTTTCCTCCAGGGATTCTTCGGTTTGTTTGCGCGCGGTGATGTCCTCAACGATGGCAATCCCGCCGGTGATCTTTCCGCTGTCATCCCGTGAAGGCGCGCAGGTCATGGCTACCGATCCGCTGGCATCGCTCAGGGTGGCGCTGTAGTGCCCCTCGTAATAGGCTTTTTCGCCCGTCAGGGTTTTGCGCAAGGCTGGCAGGACGGACTGATCCTTGAGGAATTTCATGTCCAGTCCGATGATACGTTCGATTGAGGTGCGCAGAATGTCGGCGAAGCGATCATTGCAGTAGGTAATGATGAGGTCCGCGTCGTAATGAAAAATGCCGACGGGCGAATGGCTCAGCAACAAACGGTAGCGTTCCTCGCTGATTCGTACGGTTTGTTCGCGTGCGGCGGCTTCGAGATTCAGCGTGATATTTTCAGTAATGTTTTTGTTGATATGCCGCAGGCTCATGGACATGAAGCCGAGATACAGCATGGCCGCCATTGCCATGGCGATAGACACGCTGTCTCCTGCAACAAAAAGGCGGAATGCCAGCGGTGCGATGGCGGATACGGAAAACACCGTTCCACTGAGCAGATCGGCTGAATAGGAAACAACGCCGCCCGCCGTTAACCCGGCCAGCATAAAAATCAGAAACATCTGATGCTGCGGATGATCGGCAGGAAACAGCAAAAAACCGGCGGAACCCCAAACCACACCGGCCGCCAGCACGCCAAGTCGAAACCTTACCAGCCAGACATGGCTCGCCCTGTCGTCATTCAATGGCGCGCGCTGGTAGGCCATAACGAGCGCGGCCCGCGCAAACATGACTAAAATAATCAGGGAAAACCAGGCAAAAACCACCCCATGTTCAATGACGTCCCGCTGCATGGCAACTAGAATTGCAGCCAGAACGGCGCTGGTAAACAGCGACATATTGCTCGCAGCAAACATCTGTCGTGTCTGTGCGGATTGTACGGTTGTCTTGTTGTCAGTGTTGTTTATGGCTGATGGTTTCATGTGGGGTATGGAATACTTTCGAGAAACAACCCTCCGCCATTTGTCGCTTTGCAGGCGCGGGGTACGATTGCCATGGCGCGATTATAGGGGGGAAAGGCACAGTCTGCGCCGGCTATTCGCTCCACTTCGCGCTGAGCAGACGGTCATGTCGGGTTTCCGTCAGGCGTTGTACGAAGGCGCAGTCTTGACGATGTATCGTTATGCCACGATCACGCGTGATATAGCCAACAATGGCATCGGGTGGCGCCGGATTGCAGCACAGTGCCGATCGTGTCACCAGGTTGCCCAATCCTTCTATCAGGATGCCGGTTGATGAGGTGTGTTCCGCCGTCGGCTTGAAAAGAACAGATTTTGTTATATCCAGTGCCTTGTTCGGCAGTTCTTCCTGTATGGCGAGTGCGATGCGTCGCAGGGTGATCGTGCTTCGCCCGAGGGCTGCCAGCAGGTCTTCCAGTTTGTTGAAATGCAATCGTTGTGCAATCTTTTCCTGATTGACGGAGATCACGCCGAGGCGGTGCAATTCGCGATCCAGTTGTATTCTGCCTTGCGCGACGTTTTCATCGAAATTCTGGCTCAGAAACCAGGCGCGCACCTTGGCTCGCGCGCGCGCACTTTGCAAAAATCCCAGGGACGGGTTGATCCAGTCACGGCTGGGCGCCCCCTGTTTGGTGGTGAGAATCTCCACCCGCTGACCGTTCTGCAATTGATAATTGAGCGGAACGATGCTGCCGTCCACCTTGGCACCACGGGTGCGGTGTCCCAGATCGGTATGCAGGGTATAGGCAAAATCCACCGGAGTGGCGCCTTTGGGTAAGGCGATCACTTTGCCCAGAGGGGTGAGCACATAAACCTGATCATGGAGCAATTCGTTGTTGAGCGGCCCCTGCAAATTACTCTTGTCGGCGATGTCTTCCTTCCACTCCAGTATCTGGCGCAGCCAGACAATTTTCTCATTGAGTCTGTCATCGGATTTGCCGCCCTCCTTGTAGCGCCAGTGTGCGGCGACGCCCAATTCCGAGTGGTGGTGCATCTCGCGGGTGCGTATCTGTACCTCAAAAGGCAGCCCGCGCGGGCCGGTCACGGCAGTATGCAGCGAGCGGTAATTGTTGCTCTTGGGATGCGCAATATAATCGTCGAATTCGCTGGCTATGGGCTGCCATAAATCCTGCACCAGACTCAGTGCCGCATAACAGCTTTGCACATCTTCAACCAGAATCCGCACCGCGCGCACGTCGTATAGCTCGTCAAAATCCAGATGCTTGCGCTTCATCTTGTTGATGATGCTGTAAATGTGTTTGGGTCGGCCAGTCACTTCGGCGGCTATTCCGGCCTGAGCCAGCAGTTGCTTTAACTGGGAAATTATCTCAGCGATGTAGCGTTCACGGTCAACCCTGCGTTCATCCAGCAATCGGGCCACTTTTTTGTAGAGTTCCGGTTCCAGATAACGCACGGAGAGGTCTTCCATTTCCCATTTGATTTGCCACACGCCGAGACGGTTGGCCAGTGGCGCGAACAGAATTTGCGTCTCCTGTGCAATCAGTTTCTGCTGTTCCGCGCTGGCTGCCGACAGATGACGCAGGGTCTGAGTGCGCTCGGCCAGTTTGATCAGCACCACGCGGATGTCCTCTACCATAGCCAGCAACAGCTTGCGCAGGGTTTCGATCTGTTGAATATTTTCGCTGTTCAGCTTGGGCATCTCGCTAAATTGGCGGATCTGTTCCATACGCGAAATGCCCTCGACCAATGCCGCGACATTAGGGCCGAATGCCGTTGCCAATTTGACAGCCCAGTCATCCAGATATTCGGGAACCGCATGCAGAATGGCGGCGGTAACCGTTTCAAAATCCATGTTCATGCTGATCAGAATGCCTGCCGAACCCAGCGCGTGCTGTATCAGCGGCGCGCCGGTCAGTTCGGTCTGTCCGGCATACAGTGGCTCGGCCAGTACGCAAGCGCGTCGAATCACTTCAAGCTCTGCGGGCACGAAAGCCGGTGTCAGGGCGGCAAGCCAGGATGTGCAGTCTTCGAACTTCCGAGTCGTTTTTGTATGGATGGAAACCATGTTTTGTTGGGGTTAGTTCAATACCTTCAGCAGCAGTTTGCTTGCAAGCGCCAACAATAGCACGGCGAATAGTTTGCGCAACAATCCGATTGAAAGGTGGTGCGTGGCTTTTGCGCCCAGCGGCGCGGTGATGACGCTGGCCAGCGCGATCCAGCATAACGCGGGCAGATAGACAAAACCCAGGCTGGGTTGCGGCAGCGCGTCATTGGACAGACCGGTGACGATGTAACCCAGCGTGCCGCCGACTGCGACCGGAAAGCCGGTTGCGGCAGAGGTGCCGATGGCATTGCGCAGCGGCACGTTGCACCAGAGCAGAAAAGGGGTGACCAGCATACCGCCGCCTATGGATACCAGGCTGCTCAGGCCGCCGGTGAGCGTGCCGGTGAGGGTCATGCCCGCCATACCGGGTAACTGGCGCGAGGCACGGGGATGCTTGCCGATCAGGATTTGCGCGGCGGCGAAATACATGAACAGTGCGAAGAACAGGCCCAGGCCTCGCGTCGGGATGGAGGCGGCGAGCAACGCTCCCAAAACTGTGCCGAGCAGGATGCCCGGAGTGAAGTTGCGTACGACGCGCCAGTTCACCGCGCCGTGCTGGTGGTGCTTGCGCAGGCTGGCCAGCGAGGTGAACAGGATGACCGCCATCGAAGTGCCGAGAGCCAAGTGCATCGCGTGTTCAGCGGGGAAGTGCTGCGCATCGAACAGCAGCAACAATACGGGTACGAGTACGGTGCCGCCGCCGACACCGAACAGCCCGGCCATAAACCCGGCAGTTGCACCGAGCAAGAGGTAGGCGGCGTACCATTCCATGTCAATCGCGCACCAGATTTTTCAGGATGAACTGCCACTCGGCAGGATCTAGCGGGGTGATGGACAGGCGGTTGCCCTGTTGCAACGTGCGCATCCGTGCCAGTTCGGGATGCAGACGCAATTCACTGAGCGGAATCAGATCAATTTTCCTGGCCAGTTGCACATCCACATTGAACCAGCGCGGCTGTTCCTGCGTGGCTTTGGCATCAAAATATTTGCTGTCCTTGTCGAATTGCTTGGCATCGGGGTAAGCGGTGCTGGAAACCCGGGCGATACCCGCAATGCCGGGAATCTTGCAATTGGAATGGTAGAACAGCACGCCATCGCCGACCGTCATCTGGTCGCGCATAAAATTGCGTGCCTGATAATTGCGCACGCCGTACCAGGCCACGCTTTGTTCGGGAAAATTCGCCAGATCGTCAATGCTGACGTCGGCGGGTTCGGATTTCATCAGCCAGTAGCGCATGGTATGTCCAGTATGGTTCAGCAAGTTTTAAATTGTCGGGTGTATGGCCTGACCTAATGGTACTCGAACATTGGACGCTACGTTCAATGGCGTGAGACGGTAAGTTGCGATACCCTTGGCTTACCCGTTATCCTAATGACACCCAAGAAGACAGGCCATGACCGACATCACGCAACGCGCCATTCAGGCGGAAACCACGCTCAGGCAACGCGACCTGGCCAGAATGAAGTGGATTGCGGCGGGGCTGCTGGGATTGGCGGCGTGTTTATATGTGATCGGCAAGGCGCTGGACTGGGGCTATCTGGCGGCTTTCGCCGAGGCGGCGATGATAGGCGCGCTGGCGGACTGGTTTGCGGTGGTCGCGCTGTTTCGCCACCCGCTGGGTGTGCCCATTCCCCATACCGCCATCATCCCCAGAAACAAACGCGCTATCGGAAACAGTCTGGCTGATTTCGTGGTGGGACAATTTCTGAGCGCAGCGGTCATCGAGCAACGGCTCAAGCGTTACGATGCCGCACGCCACCTCTCGCAATGGCTGGCAGAACCGGAGAATCGCGGCAAAGTGGCGGGCTATCTCAATCAGGCCATCGCTTATGGCGTCAAAGTGCTGGATGACAGGCGTATCCACGACTTCCTTGCCGAGGCAGCCCGCAAAAAACTGCAAGCCGTCGACCTGTCCGAATTCATGGCCAATGGGCTGGAGATGGTCAACCGCAACAATAGCCACCGCAAAATTTTGCATGGCGGGCTGCACCGTTTCGCCGACTATGTGGAAAACCCCGACAATACCGACAAGATTGCCGAATTCATCAAGGGTTGGAGCGAGAGCGCCTGGATACAGAGCATGATAGAGCCCTTTATCCCGACCATCCGCGCCGCTGTGATCAAAAAATTGCGTGCAGTTGCCGAGGATGACAGCAACGGCCTGTATCTGGAATTCGATGAGCAAGTACGCAACTACGTGCTTCGTCTGCAACAAGACCCCGAGCTGCGAGCATGGGTCAATCAGCAGAAAAACGCCCTGCTCAGCCGCCCCGAGTTCGGCAGCCAGATCGAATCGCTGTGGAGCCAGTTCCGGGATTGGGTGGTGCTTGACCTGTCGCATCCTGAGTCCGTGATCGCCGGCAAGATTGCCAAACTGCTTGAGGAACTCGAACAGCATCTTGTCAGCCACGAGGAGATTCGTTCATGGCTCAACGATCAGATTCGGGCGTCGCTGATCCGGGCCGCCAACGCCAATAAGGGCGTGGTCGGAGACTTGATTCGTGAAGAGGTTGTTCGGTGGGACGACAAATACATGGTCAACCGGCTTGAATTATTCCTGGGCAAAGACCTTCAATTTATCCGCATCAACGGTACGCTGGTCGGCGGACTGTTCGGCCTGGCGATTTATGCGGTGACACAGCTGGCGGCGGGTAGCTAGCAGCCGCAAATGAAAAGTGCGACCTTTCGGTCGCACTGAAATAAAGCCCCCCGCCTGTGCCGTTGACCCAGCATCTCGAACCGATAGGTTCAAGAGGGTCACTTCCCTGCCGCATCAGGATCATCCGCAAGGGACATTCACAACAGCGGCGTGTGGGTCGCGACCTGTTAAGTTACTTGGTTCAAAGAATATATGGGTCTGACGAACACCGCAGGGGACAACGCTGAATTTTTACAGGCTTGCCGACCTCAAAACAGCGTGTCTTGTTCGGCCAGCGCCTGATCTATTGCCGACTGCATGGAATTCATTCTACGCGTTAAGTCGGAGAGGTCAACACCCTTTCCGACTTTCATGGCAAGTAATTCGTGAGCGATATTGAGAGCGGCCATGATGGCAATACGTTCGACATTGGCGATTTTTCCGGCATCGCGAATCTCGATCATTTTCCTGTTCAGATAGGCGACTGCATCCTGCAATTCTTCGCGTTCTTCGTCCGGGCAGGCGACGCGCAGTTCACGGTCGAGAATTTTGACATCCAGCGTTTTGATACTCATGGTTGCTCTTCGGGTAAGGTGGGCAGCAATTTTTCCAGGCGTGCTTTAGCGCTTTCTATCTTGTCGTTGCATAGCCGGTTGCTGCTGAGAGCTTGTGCCAACTCCTGGCGTAGCTGGTGATTTTCCGCACGTAATTTGCCGCTGACCTGTATCAGCTGGGCGAGTTTGCTTTCCAATGCGTTCAGTTCATTTTCCATGTGGCTAATATAGTTTGAAAAGTGCTGTAAAGTCAAACGCCAGGAAGGGTTTGTGCAAGCAATTTGTAAATCGTGGTTTTGCGACGTTGAAGGCACCTGTGTTAAAGTGTGCGCTGTTTTGAGGTGCCGGGCTGCATTGCAGTCTGGTTAAACGGGAAGCAGGTGCGTTGTTAGTGGCTGTAATCGAATGGATTCGCTTTGTGGATTTATTCGGTTGCGAGTCGCTCAACCAGGCCTGAGCTGCCCCCGCAACGGTAAGTGAGTGCGGATTTGTCATTTGGCCACTGTGAATCATCATGGGAAGGCGACAAATCAAGACTTGCGAGCCCGGATACCGGCCTGAGAGCATACGAACAGAAGAAGGCGCGGGTGGCGGCTTCGTGGCAACATTCTCACCACGCTTTGGATTTCAAAGTGCTGCCCGCATTTCTTCTGATTTTTAATGTTCCAGCGGGGTCGCTGGGACTTATCAGGAGTGCTTCAATGAAATACAAACTATCTGCCGCCATTTTATTGGCGGCAACTTCCCATGCTTTCGCAGAAAACATCCTGCCGGATGTGGTGGTGACCGCCACGCGCACCGCGCAATCCGCCGATGCAACCCTCGCATCTGTTTCCGTCATCACCCGCCAGGATATTGATCGTTTGCAAGCGCAGTCTTTGACTGATGTATTACGCGGCGTGGCGGGGCTCACCCTTAGCAACAACGGCGGGGCAGGCAAGTCAACTTCGGTGTTTTTGCGCGGCACCAATGCCGATCATGTCCTGGTGCTGGTGGATGGTATCAAGATCGGTTCGGCAACAACCGGTACGGCTGCGTTTCAGGATATTCCGCTTACACAAATTGAGCGTATCGAAATCGTGCGCGGCCCGCGCGCCAGCCTGTACGGTTCGGAAGCCATCGGCGGCGTGATCCAGATTTTTATGCGCAAGGGGGGCGGCGCACTGACGCCGTCGCTGAGTTTTACTGCAGGGAGTTACGGCACATATAACACGGCTGTCGGTTTGACGGGTGGCGGCGAGCAAGGCTGGTTCAGTGCCCGCGTCAATCAGCAAAATACGGGCGGATTTAATGCCTGTCGCGGCAGTCAGGTGGCTGGATGTTATGTGATTGAACCGGACAAGGATGGCTATCACAATACCTCGCTGGGGCTGAATGGCGGCTATCGTTTCGACAACGGCATGACGGCAGACTTCAATGCGCTACAGGCGGACAGCAGAACCAAAACGGACGGTAGTATTTTTGCAGGAAATCAAGCCCAATCCAGACAGCAAGTGTTGGGTGGCGCGCTGAAATTTGCACCGGTGCAGGCCTGGAATGTCACGTTGCGCGGCGGACGCAGCCAGGATTATTCCGACATTTTTTTTAATGGTTTGTATATTGATCGCTACAACACCCAACGCGACAGTCTGAGCTGGCAAAACGACATCACTTTGAGTGGCAATCAGCTGCTCAGCGCAGGACTGGATTATCAGCAGGACGCTATTCAAAGCAGTCGCGCTTACACCCAGTCCGCGCGTAGCAACCGCGCTTTGTTCGGGCAATATCAGGGCAGTTTCGGCACACACAGCCTGCAAGCTAGCGCGCGGCGCGAGGACAACCAGCAGTTTGGCGCTCATAACACCGGAGGTCTGGGTTATGGCTATGAGATTAACGACGCGACGCGCCTCTCCGCATCGTATGGCACGGCATTCAAGGCCCCGACTTTCAATCAGCTGTATTACCCCGGTTTCGGTTCGGCAACCTTGCGCCCTGAATTGTCGCGCAGTCTGGAAGTCGGCTTGGCGGGACGGACGGCATTGGGCAGGTGGTCGGTGAATGCCTACCAGACCGACATCATCGATTTGATCGGTTTCGATGCACTGTTCAACCCGGTCAATATCAACAAGGCAAGGCTGACGGGGCTGGAAGGGCAGGTCAAAATGCAATTGGCCGATTACGATGTGAATACGACTCTGACCGTGCAGGACCCGCGCCAGACATCAGGTGTCAACAGTGGGAAATTGCTGAATCGCCGCGCAACCGAAATGATGCGCGTCGAAGTGGCGCATGATTTCGGCGCGTATCGCATTGCCGGATCGCTTTATGCGGAAGGTCGCCGCTTCGATGACTTGGCCAATACGAGTGCCAAGCGTTTGGGCGGCTACGGTTTGCTTGACCTGCGTGCCGAATATTCTGTTGCCGCAGACTGGCGAGTGCTGGGGCGGATTGATAACTTGCTGGATAAGCAATACGAGACTGCACAATTCTTCAATCAGGCGCGGCGCGGGTTATACTTGACACTGAATTATCAGCCCAAGCTTTAATTATTAGCCTATACATTAACTGACAGCATCGTCATGCCGCTGCCCGGCTGGCATGACGAACTTTTAAGGAGAAAAACATGAAATTATTATCGAAACGCAACCTGTTGATTATGCTTGTTTTGGCCGCTTTGATGGCCGCCACGCGCATGCACCATTTCGGCACCAGTCTGCACTTGCCCGATGCCTCGCTGGCGGTGTTTTTGCTGGCGGGCTTTCTGGTTGCCAGTCCGCTGTTGTTTGGCGCCTTGCTGATTGAAGCCGCAGCCCTCGATTATGTGGCGATCACCCAGTTTGGCGTAAACGATTATTGCGTGACACCCGCCTATGGCTTCCTGATCCCGACCTACGCGGTACTGTGGTTCGCCGGTCGCTATTACGCGCGCAACCATCAAAACAACCTGCGCAGCCTGGGGCTGTTCTCGGCTATCTCGCTTGCGGCGGTCAACGTGGCATTCGTCATTTCCAACGGCGCGTTTTACCTGTTTTCAGGTCGCTACCCCGACTTGAGTCTGGGTGAATATATCGCTCGTATCGCGCAATACTACGTACCTTATGTTTCCGGCGCGGTGATTTATCTGATCCCTGCCGCAATGCTGTACGTGCTGTTCACTCGCCGTGCAGTTTCCGCGCACCATGCCGGATAACAGCGAACAACACAGCCGACGGATGGGGCGCAAGAAGGCCGTGATCGATGCGGCGATTGCGAAAGCAGATGGGGACAAGGGCTTGTTGCTGGTTCTGACCGGCAACGGTAAGGGTAAGTCCAGCTCTGCGTTTGGTATGGTGGCGCGTACCCTGGGTTACGGGCTTAAAGTCGGCGTTGCGCAATTTCTCAAGAGCCGCCGCGACACCGGGGAAGAGAAATTTCTGGGTGGACAACCCGGCGTGCAATGGCATGTATTGGGCGATGGTTTTACCTGGGATACGCAAAACCGCGATGCGGATATCGCCAGCGCACAACGCGGCTGGGCCGTCGCGCAAGGCTTGCTGACGGATGCGTCCTTGCATCTGGTGGTGCTGGATGAGCTGACCTATCTGCTCAATTACGGTTATCTGGATGCGGCGCAAGTCTGTGCCGATCTGGCCGCGCGCCCGCCTAGGCAGCATGTGGTGATTACCGGTCGTGCCGCACCTGAATGCTTGCTGGAAATGGCCGATACCGTCAGCGAAATTCAGGACATCAAGCACGCCTTCCGCGCCGGTGTACGCGCCCAACCCGGCATCGACCTCTAGTTTTACCCGATGAATCTTCCACACCGCTATTCGGAGATCGAGCGCGCCGCTATTTATCGCGTGATTGCCGAGCGGCGCGACATGCGCCATTTTCGTGGCGATGCCATCCCCTCTGAAATTTTGCAGCGCGTGCTGCATGCCGCGCATCAGGCGCCCAGCGTCGGGCTGATGCAGCCGTGGCGGTTTATCCGCATCAGCGATGCCGCGTTGAGAGAGCAGATTCATGCGCTGGTGGAGACCGAGCGGCAGTTGACGGCGCAGGCGTTGGGCGAACGCGATGCGCAGTTTCTGCGGCTGAAAGTGGAAGGGGTGAAGGAGTGCGCCGAGCTGTGGGTGGCGGCCTTGATGGACAGCCGGGAAGCGCATGTTTTTGGCCGGCGTACCCTGCCGGAAATGGATCTGGCGTCGGTTGCCTGTGCGATCCAGAATATGTGGCTGGCGGCGCGCGCCGAGGGGCTAGGCATGGGCTGGGTGTCGCTGTTCGATCCGGAGGCGCTGGCAAAATTGCTGAACATTCCGGCTGGCGGCAAACCGGTCGCGATTCTGTGTCTGGGTCAGGTCGAGGAATTCTACGCCGCACCGATGCTGCAACTGGAAGGGTGGCGCACGCCTCAGCCTCTTGGTGAAATGCTGTTTGAAAATAGCTGGGGATGCACGGATGCAGCCGCTTGAACTGATTGTGACTATGCTGGCTGCGGTATTGCTCGATCGCCTGCTCGGCGAGCCGCGCCGTTTTCACCCGCTGGCAGGATTCGGCCAACTGGCCAAGTTCGTTGAAAAGTACTGCTATCGCGCAAATTATGTAAGCGGCGTGCTGTCTGTTTGTATCCTGTTGATTGTATTGTGTTTTTTTGCATATCTGTTGCAGAAAATACAAGTTTACAGTTTGCTGTTTGCGGTTATTGGCTTGTATTTTGCGATTGCGCCGCGCAGTCTCACTGAGCATGCGATGCGCGTGGCAGCGGCGTTTGACGCGGATGATTTGCCGGCGGCCAGAGCTGCGGTGGGCATGATGGTCAGCCGCGACACTACGCAGCTGGACGAGGCGGGCGTGTCGCGTGCCACGGTGGAATCGGTGCTGGAAAACGGCAACGATGCGATCTTTGCCGCGCTATTCTGGTTCGCGGTGGCGGGTTTGCCCGGTGTGGTGTTGTATCGCTTGAGCAACACGCTGGATGCGATGTGGGGCTACCGCAATCAACGCTATAACGAATTCGGCTGGGCGGCGGCGCGGCTCGACGATGTGCTCAATTACATTCCAGCCCGACTGACCGCCTTGAGCTATACCCTGCTCGGAAATACGCGCAGTGCGTGGACGTGTTGGCGGCAACAGGCGCCGCGCTGGGATAGTCCGAATGCAGGGCCGGTAATGGCGGCGGGTGCCGGCGCGTTGCAGGTGAAACTGGGCGGCGCGGCGATCTATCACGGCCAACTGGAACAGCGCCCCGAACTGGGTTGCGGTAAAGCGGCTGCGCCTGCCGATATTGCTCGCGCCGTGACGCTGGTGCAACGCACGCTTTATCTCTGGCTGGCCGCCATCAGTCTCGGCGCGCTGTTGATCGAAGGGTTTGGAAATGGCGCTTGAACACGGCGGACGGGTGCGTGCCGCAGCGCAGCGTTATGGCATCCCTGAACACGGTTGGCTGGATTTATCTACCGGCATCAATCCTGACGGATGGCCGGTGCCCGTCTTGCCTGCCGGGATTTGGCAGCCTCTGCCGCAGGATGAGGATGGGCTGGAGGAGGCCGCGCGCAATTATTACGGCGCGTCCCAACTACTTGCCGTGGCCGGTTCGCAGTCAGCCATTCAGGCCCTGCCCCGGCTGCGCGCGCCTTGCCGCGTGGCACTGCTGGCAACCAGCTATGCAGAACATGCTCATGCCTGGCGCGGCCATGAAGTGCATCTGCTCGGCGAGGCGGAAATTTTGCAAAGCGACGCAGACGTGGTGGTGATCGTTAACCCGAACAATCCTACCGGCAAACGGTATGGCATCGCCGAGTTGCTGGCGCTGCACGAACGGCTGGCTGCACGCGGCGGCTGGTTGGTGGTGGACGAAGCCTTCATCGACGCGACGCCCGAACACAGTCTGGCGCAATTTTGTCCGCGCGAGGGTCTGATCGTGCTGCGCTCATTGGGCAAGTTTTTTGGCCTGGCGGGTGCGCGCGTCGGCTTTGTGCTGGCGGAAAACGCCGTGTTGCAGGCGCTTGCCGAGCTGCTCGGCCCCTGGATTATTGCCGCGCCTTCGCGTTATGTGGCGACCCTGGCGCTGCGTGATGCCGACTGGCAGCGTGACGCCAGAGTGGCTTTGCAAGCGGCGGGGTTGCGTCTGTCCGAATTGCTTGGATGTCACGGTTTTGCACCATCTGGATATAACTGTTTGTTTAATTGGATAAATATTGATAATGCTGCGAGTGTGCATCAGCAGTTGGCACAGCAGGGTATATTGACCCGCCTGTTCGATGCGCCACCCAGCCTGCGTTTCGGACTTCCGCATGGCGAGGGAGAGCGTAGCGAGGGTGCCTGGGTGCGACTGGATGCTGCCTTGGGGGAGATTAAACGATGAAAACCGTGATGGTGCAGGGCACGACCTCGGACGCGGGCAAAAGCACGCTGGTTGCCGCACTGTGCCGCTGGTTGGTCAGGCAGGGCGTTTCGGTCGTGCCGTTCAAACCGCAGAATATGGCGCTGAACAGCGCGGTCACGCAGGATGGCGGCGAAATCGGGCGGGCGCAGGCGGTACAGGCGCAAGCCGCCAGACTCGAACCGCACACCGACATGAACCCGGTTTTATTGAAACCCAACAGCGACACCGGCGCGCAGGTCATCATCCACGGGCGCGTCGTCGCTAATATGGAGGCGCTGGAATATCACACCTATAAGCAAACGGCGCGTGCGGCGGTGCTGGCATCGCATCGGCGCTTGTCCGCGCAATATCCGGTTATCGTGGTGGAAGGCGCGGGCAGTCCCGCAGAAATCAATTTGCGCGAGGGCGACATCGCCAACATGGGTTTTGCCGAAAGCGTGGATTGCCCTGTCATCCTGATCGCCGACATCGACAAGGGCGGCGTGTTCGCGCATCTGGTCGGTACACTGGCGCTGCTCAGTGAGAGCGAACAGGCGCGGGTCGCAGGCTTTGTCATCAACCGCTTTCGCGGCGACATCGCGTTGCTGCAACCCGGTCTGGAATGGCTGGAGCAGCGCACCGGCAAGCCGGTGATCGGCGTGTTGCCTTTTTTGCACGGGCTGCATCTGGAAGCGGAAGATGCCGTGCCTTTGTCACCTCTGTCTTGCGGGCAGCGTGTAGAAACGGGGGATGCCCGCAAGGGGCATGTCCGTGGTTGTACGGCAGCAAGCTGCCAACAACACACGCCAAAGCTGCGCGTGATCGTGCCCGTTCTGCCGCACATCAGCAATCACACCGATTTCGACCCGCTGCGCCTGCATCCGCAGATTGAATTCAGCTATGTTCCCATTACCGAGCCGATTCCGCCCGCCGATCTGATTATTTTGCCGGGCAGTAAGGCGGTGCGCAGCGATCTGGACAGCTTGCGCCGTGCCGGTTGGCAGGCTGCGATACAACGCCATCTGCGCTACGGCGGAAAAGTGATCGGCATCTGCGGCGGGCTGCAAATGTTGGGGCAGACAATCCATGATCCGCTCGGTTTGGAAGGCGAACCAGGCAGCAGTGTCGGGCTGGGGTTGCTGGAACTCTCCACCACGCTGGATGCAGAAAAACAGTTGCGCAATGTGTGCGGCACGCTGAATCTTGAAGGCGCAGCCGTGGCAGGTTATGAAATCCATGCCGGGATTACCTTAGGCGCGGCACTACAAAATCCTGCATTGCAACTGGAATACGGCGCGGATGGCGCAATTTCCGGTGACGGACAAATTATTGCCACCTATCTGCATGGACTGTTTGAATCAACGCCTGCAACCGACGCGTTGCTGCGCTGGGCGGGGCTGAAAAATGTGCAAACCCCGGATTATCAGGCGCGCCGCGAGGCCGACATCGACAGGCTGGCCGATGCGGTGGAACAACATCTGGATCCGGCGCAATTGCGACGCCTGTTTGGTTTATGGCAAACAGAATGACAATTATTCAATATCGTCATTCCCGCGCAGGCGGGAATCCAGCTAAAAGCAAACCCCACTGCGCAGCAGTGACAAACACTTGTCGAATCAAGCGACTGGATTCCCGCCTGCGCGGGAATGACGCTGCTTTTATGGGAGATATATGCGGGAACTTATTTTAGGTGGCGTGCGCTCCGGCAAAAGCCGATTGGCGGAACAGTATGCGCTGGAATCCGGCTTGGCGGTGGTGTATGTCGCCACCGCCGAAGTGCGCGACGAGGAAATGCGGCAACGCGTCGCCCATCATCAGGCGCGCCGTCCCGCTAACTGGCAACTGGTCTGCGCGGGGCAGAATCTTGCCGAGGTGTTGCAACGCGAGGCAGCCGGGGGCCGCTGTGTGCTGGTGGATTGCCTGACGCTGTGGCTGACTCAACTGCTGTGCGATAGCGACGAAACGCGCCTGAAAATGGAAGTGTCTGAATTGATTCGGGTTTTACCGGGTTTGCCGGGGTTGATTATTTTAGTCAGCAACGAAACCAATATGGGCATCATACCGATGGGCGAGTTGTCGCGGCGCTATTGCGACGAAACCGGGCGGCTGCATCAGCAGCTTGGGGCTCTTTGCGAGCGCGTAATTTTAACCGTGGCAGGATTGCCACTGAGGGTGAAAGGAACAGACGATGGAAAATAATTGGTTGGATCAGCCTTGTGCTGCATTGAATGAAACGGCTGGTTTACAGGCGCTGGAGCGACAAGGGCAGTTGACCAAACCGCCTGGCGCGCTGGGCCAACTGGAATCTGTCGCGGTGATACTCGCGGCGATGCAGGGCGCTGAAAAGCCGAAAGTGGATCGCGTGCAGATCAGCATATTCGCCGCCGATCATGGTGTCGCAGCGGAAGGCGTTTCGGCCTTTCCGCAGGCGGTGACCGGCGAAATGGTGAAGAATTTTGCGCGTGGTGGCGCGGCGATCTGCGTGTTGGCGAAGTCGCTGGATGCCACATTGGAAGTGGTAAATTTGGGTACGGTCAATGATCCGGGCGACTTGCCGAATGTGCTGCGTGTCGTGATTGCACCTTCGACAGCGAATTTTGCAGTCGAACCCGCCATGACGAAAGCCCAATTAGCACTTGCCCTGCAAGCCGGACGGGACAGCGTATTGCGCGCCCAACAGGCGGCAGTTCAGCTATTTATCGGCGGCGAAATGGGCATTACCAACACCACCTCGGCTGCCGCGATTGCCTGTGCCTTGTTGCAGGAATCGCCGCAATTGTTAGCCGGTCCCGGCACCGGGCTGGATAGTCATGGCGTGGCGCACAAGGCAGACGTGATTGCCCGCGCACTGGCGTTGCACGGCCTGTCCTGCGATGAACCGCTGGATGTATTGCGTTGTCTCGGTGGCTTTGAAATTGCCGCGCTGACCGGCGCGTATCTTGCCGCCGCGCAGCACGGCATTCCCGTGCTGGTGGATGGCTTTATCACCACCGTCGCCGCGATGCTCGCCGTCCGAATAAATCCTTTGGTACGCGGTTGGCTGCTATTCGCCCACACTTCCGCCGAGCCAGGTCATCAGCGCGTATTGGACGCACTGGTCGCGAAACCCTTATTGCATTTGGCTATGCGACTGGGAGAAGGTAGCGGTGCAGCGGTTGCAGTACCCCTATTACGAACCGCCTGCGCACTGCATAACGGCATGGCGACTTTCGCCGAGGCGGCGGTGTCGGGGAAAATCTAGTCTTATCGTAAGACGGCGATGGCAGTGCAAAACCGCCGGTGGCAGACCGGCGGTTTTGACTTCGAATTTAAATGCGCGAAACAGAAAGCTCACGTCCAACCGGTGGCATGTCTTCCCAGTTTGCTGTGCGTGATAGCGCCGCATCTGGCGTTGATGCCAGTAACTCAGAAAGCTTGGGCCGTCTGACCTTAGGCGGCTTTACGCAAAGCCTCACGGTAACTACCGCCCCATAGTCGATCTGCCAGTTCAGCGTATTTGTCAGCGGTACATCGGCAAACTGCGCCAATATGGCGCGGATGGGGCCGGCGTGGGCGATTAGGGCGATGGATTGTTGGGGGAGTTGCGCCAAATCGAGCAGAAAATCTTCCACGCGCTGCATCAGTTGTTGCGCCGATTCCCCTCCCGACGGGGTGTGGCCGATGATGTTGGCGGCCCATGCATCGATCTCGCCACGTTCAATGTTGTCCCATGCACGGCCTTCCCATGCGCCGAAGTGTTTTTCCATCAGGCGCGCCTCGCAGCGCGCCTCGCAGCGATGCGCTTGCGCTAGAAATTCGGCCAGTTTTCGGGTGCGCAGCAAGGGCGAGGTGATGATGAGGTCAAGCGACGGCAGCCAGTTCAGCACGTTGACAGCTTCTTCTCCGAAGCCGGCGCTAACGCCTATGTCGAGCTGGCCGTAACAAATTCCGGGGGCAATATCGGGCGTGGTGTGGCGAATCAAATACAGGGTCCGCATCAGATCGCAGCCAGCAGTCCCAGATAGAACGCCAGTTCGGTGAGTTGTTGCACTGCGCCCAGGCAGTCGCCGGTGTAGCCGCCCAGACGTTTTTGTAGTCGCCACGCCAGATACATGCGCATCACTAAGGCGGCGAAAACGGCGCTGGATAAATTGACGACAGGCGCGCCAGCGGCAAACAGCAGGGCCAGCGAGGCAATGCCGGTGAGCGTTGCGATGGCGAAACTGGCGGGGCTGATCTGTTGTGCGGCAGGTTTGGCGCGCGCGGTATCGTCGTCGCGAATATAGCGTTGCGTGAGCATGATGCTGGTTGCCATCAAACGGCTGAAACTGTGTGCGGCAATCAGGGCTGCGGCGACAAGTAGCCACGAATGCGCGTTGCATAATTCCAGTAGTGACTGAAATTTTATCAACAAAACCAGCACCAATGCGATTACGCCGTAAGCGCCGACGCGCGAGTCTTTCATGATCGCCAGGGTTTTTTCTATCGTATAGCCACCGCCTAGTCCGTCAACAAAGTCGGACAAACCATCTTCGTGGAATGCGCCGGTGATCAGGATACCGGCTGTCATGGAAATGCCCACCGCCAGCGACAGCGGCAACACTTGCGCGCACAGCCACAGCACGGCGGCAGAAAGTGCGCCGACCATCATGCCGACCAGCGGGAAGTAGCGCGCTGCCTGATCGAGCTGCTGCGCGGAATGGCCGACCCACGCGGGCACCGGGATGCGCGTGAAGAATTGGATGGCGGTGAGGAATAAGCGCAGTTCTTGGAGCATGACAACCGGGGTAAATGGACGCGCAGTTAACGTGAAACTCGCGAAGCGAGGGGCCAAGGTGAGGGAAACGGGCATGGCGGCTTCGTTATCGAGGGTAGTTCTTTGCTATGCCCGTCAGACTAGCAGCGGCAGCACTGACTGTCCAGCTATCCGTTACTTTTATCCGTAGCCTCCGGTATCGCCAGAGAGACTTAGGGATGTGCTGATTTATTCGGTTTTGTCGTTCCCGCGTAGGCGGGAACCCAGTTAAATCAAGGCGCTGGATCCCCGCTTTCGCGGGGATGACGAATAAATCAGCGTTTCCTTAGCGTTTCGGTCAGATTGCTACATCCGCACGACTTCCAGCCCCGCATTTTCCCACGCGACCGTGCCGCCTTTTACGTTGCTGACCTGGCTGTAACCGGCTTCCTTCAACAGGGAGACGGCTTTGGCTGAACGGCGGCCGGAACGGCAGATCACCACGATGGGCTGGTCTTTATACGTCGCGATTTCCTGCAAGCGCGATTCCAATTGTCCCAGCGGGATCAGTTTTGCATTCATGGCGTGGATTGCCGAATACTCGTCGGGTTCGCGTACATCCAGCAACAGCGCGCCCTGCCTGTTCATGCTTTGCGCCAGCCCTACGTCCACGCCATCCGCAGCCTGCAATTGCTGAATGCCAAAGACCACCGCCAGTACGATGGCCAGCGCCCAGAATACTTTGTTTGATTTCATGCTGGTTCCCTTTCGGTTTGAAATATCTGCATTCAGGCAGGTTGATAAGCGGATAAGCCGCTCTGCATCCAACCCATCATTCCGCCGCGCAGGTTGTACACGTTTGAAAATCCTTGTTGCTGGAGAAACAGGCAGGCCTGTGCGGAACGGGCGCCGCTACGGCACACCATAACCAGCTTTTCCTCCGGGGAAAGTTCGTGGATTTTTGCAGGCAGCGTGTGAAGTGGCAGTGACTCGGCACTGGGCACTGTGCCGGTGGCAATCTCCTGCATCAGACGCACATCTATCACGCGCAGTTTGTGGCTTGCATCATTCACCCACCGGGCGAGTTCAGATGCTTCTACTTCATTGATGGTATTGGCGAACATGGCGACTCCGAAATTAATAGTCGTGCATATTAGCATCTGCTAATATTTTGGCAAGTTGTTAATGCGGGTCGTGGGTTGTGCATAGTTGTGGAGTCCAGCATCCGGGTGCCGGAAAAGGTGCTTTTCTGATAGAGTGCGGCCTATGAATTTATCCAGTACCCAGCTTTATCTCCGCCTCCTGAGCTACGTCAAACCCTATTGGCGCACCTTTGCAATCTCGCTGCTGGGCATGATCGTGGTTGCCTCCACTGAGCCGCTGGTGCCCGCGCTGATGAAGCCGATGCTGGACGGCACGTTCGTCCACAAGGATCAGGCGATGATGCGCATCGTGCCGCTGGTGATCATCCTGATTTTTCTGGTGCGCGGCATTGCCACATTCGTCGGGACGCTGGCGATCAGCTGGGTGGGCAACAAGTTGGTGATGGATTTGCGCGAGGAGATGTTCCGCAAATTGTTGTGTCTGCCGACGGGCTATTACGACGAACATGCGACCGGTTCGCTGCTGTCCAAGTTGACTTTCGATGTCACTCAGGTGACTACGGCGGCAACGACGGTAGTGACCATTTCGGTACGCGACAGTATAGTCATGGCCGGCTTGCTGGGCTGGCTGTTTTATCTCAACTGGAAACTGACGTTGCTGACCCTGCTGATGGCGCCGGTCATCGCCCTGATCATCAGCACCATCAGTAAACGCATGCGCCTTTCCAGCCGCGATTCCCAGCAGGCGATGGGCGACATGACGCAGGTGATCGAGGAAAGCGTGTCCGCACACAAGGTGGTCAAGCTGTTCGGTGGTCAGCAGTATGAGCGTGATCGCTTTCACCAGCAGGCCAACTGGGTGCGCCGTCATGCGATGAAGCAGGCATCCGCCGCAGCGGCCAACGTGCCCATCGTGCAGATGGTTGCGGCAATCGCGCTGGCGGTGGTGGTTTATCTGGCTACCCTGCAATCCAACGCCGATGAAGTCACCGTGGGCGGTTTTGTCTCCTTCATCATGGCGATGCTGATGCTCACCGCGCCGCTCAAGCGCCTGACCGGTGTCAGTGAATATCTGCAACGCGGTCTGGCGGCGGCGGAGAGCGTATTTACCCTGCTGGATACGCTGGGCGAAACGGATGAAGGTAAAGTGGCGGCAGGCCGGGTGCGCGGCGAGTTGCATTTCGACAACGTGCAGTTTACTTATGCTCAGGACGCGCGTCCGGTGCTGAAAAATATCCGACTGGATATTCGCGCTGGCGAGAATGTCGCCTTTGTCGGTGCCTCCGGCAGCGGCAAGACCACGCTGGCCAATCTGGTGCCGCGCTTCTATACGGCGACCGGCGGCGAAATTCGCCTGGACGGATATAACCTCACCGATCTGACGCTGGCCAGCCTGCGCGCCAATATTGCCCTGGTCAGTCAGGAAGTGGTGCTGTTCAACGACACCATTTCGGCCAACATCGCCTACGGGCAGATGCGGGTGGTGAGCCAGGCGGAAATCATTGCTGCCGCAACCGCTGCTCATGCGATGGAATTCATCAAAGAGTGGCCGGAAGGCCTGAGTACGCTGGTCGGCGAGCGCGGCGTGAAACTGTCCGGGGGTCAACGCCAGCGTATCGCGATTGCCCGCGCCATTCTCAAGGACGCGCCGGTGCTGATCCTCGATGAAGCGACCTCCGCGCTGGATTCAGAGTCAGAGCGCCACGTACAGGCCGCGCTGGAAACCCTGATGCAGGGGCGCACCACGCTGGTTATCGCTCATCGCTTGTCCACTATCGAAAAAGCCGACCGCATCGTTGTGTTGCAAAAAGGCGAAATCGCCGAGATCGGCACCCATACCGAATTGCTGGCGAAGAACGGCGTATATGCGCAGTTGCACCGGGTTCAGTTTGCGGTGGCGGGTTAATTTTATAACAATATGATTTAATTCAATATTTATAAGGTGGCTGTGGAGGTTTTCGGTTGATTTTCCTGAGGTGCAGTGCAATTAAAATTGACCAGAGCACTAAGCGCTATGGTGAATTGCCACTGCAATTTTTGCCGCAAACACAACGTGAGAACCTTGTAAGTCGCAATATCCGCCTTTCCACCAGCGGTATTTTCTGGCAGGATGGCCGCCGGTAAGCAATCCCACTGAAGGAAAGATCATGCCGTCTCCTCTGGCTGTCCTTTTTCGCAATGTTCTGCCAGCCTTGGCTAAGGCTGCAAGAATCGCAAATGCCTTTTTGAAGTGGATATTGCAGCACTTGTTGGGTTCGTTTTCCTGGCAGGTGCCGGGATGGGCAAGCTGGCTGGGCATGCAGCTTGGGCGGGGGCGGCAGTGGTTCAAGATCAACCCCTTGCGGGGAGCGGTTCTGTTGTTCGGCATCGTGCTGGCGGCAATTGCCGGGTGGTACGGGTTTAAATGGTATCAGGCCCAGCCCAAACCTGCGGTAACTCAATACGAGGTCAAGGCGCCCGCCGTGACCACTTACGATGAATACGGCAAGCCGCAGACCGAGCCGCTGGTCATTACGTTCAGGGAATCTGCAGCGCCGGTCAATCTGGTGGGCAAACCGGTGACTGCCGGTATCAGGATGCAGCCAAAATTCGCCGGAGAATGGGCCTGGGACAACGATCGCACGCTGTCCTTTCACCCCAAGTCAGACTGGCCGGTGGATGCATCGTTTGAAGTCGTGATGGACAAGAAAAAACTGTTCGTACCGCAAATCAGGCTGGAGGAATATTCCTTTGATTTTCGCTCCGCGCCGTTCAAGGCCGAAATCTCTCAAGCCGAGTTCTATCAGGATCCCATAGACCCCAAGCTGAAAAAACTGGTGGCAACGGTGCAGTTCAGCCATCCGGCGGACGACGATGATTTCAAGGATCGCGTCAGCCTCAAGCTGGGCGGCGGACTGAGTTTTCTGGGTCTGGGAGACAGCCCCAAGGCAACGGTCAGCTTCGATAAATTTAAGCTAAAGGCTTATATCCACTCCGCCCCGCTGTCTATTCCCGCCGAGGACACACGCCTCACCATCGCGCTGGGCAAAGGTATGCGTTCCAGCCGTGGCGGCAACCAGACTGATGAAGAGCTGAGCCGCGACATCGTCGTGCCCGGCTTGTACAGCCTTAATTTTGGCAATATCGGCATGACGCTGGTGGATAACGAGCGCTTCGAGCCTGAACAGGTGCTGATCGTCGGAGCCGGCGCCATGGTGAGCGAGGCCGCGCTGAAAGATCGCGTGCATGCCTGGTTGTTGCCTGAATTCAAGCCCGGAACTCCGCCGGATCAACGCGACGAACCGTACCACTGGTATGACGGCGATGTCACCCGCGACATGCTGGCGCAATCGCAGCCGCTGACGCTTGCGGCACTCCCGTCGGCAGGCGAATACGAGGCCATGCACAGCTACAAGTTCAAGGCGCCTGTCGGGCGCTCGCTGTATGTGGTGGTTGATAGTGGTGTGAGCGCTTTTGGCGGCTACCAGTCGAGAAATTCGTCCGCTGCCACGGTCTATGTCCAACCCTATCCGCAATCGGTCAAGCTGCTGTCTCAGGGAGCGTTGCTGTCGCTTTCCGGCGAGCGCAAGTTGGCCTACATGACGCGCGGCCTGAAAGGCGTGAAGATTGAGATTGGGCGTCTGTTGCCCGACCAGTTGCATCATCTGGTGGACCAGAATCACGGCGGATTTGCCACGCCGGATATTTACGACGATGTGCTGGACACACTGGTGGAACGCTTCGACGAAGCTCGTCCGTTGCAGGAAAACGAATACGGCAAGCCGACTTACGACAATATCGACTTTGGCAAATACCTGCGCGAGAAAGCCAGCCGAAGCGGCGGCGTATTTATGGTCAAGTTGCAAGGCTATGATCCCGAGCAACCGGAAGAAGGCAGCAGTGCCGAGCCGGACATACGCTTTATTCTGGTCACCGACATCGGCATCATCGCCAAGAAAGCAGTGGACGGAAGCCAGGACGTATTCGTGCAATCCATCGCCAGCGGCGAACCCGTCGCCAATGCGCGGGTGGAAGTCATCGGTCGCAACGGGCAGGCGGCGATGACGGTCGACACCGATGCCGGCGGACATGCGCACTTCCCCCATCTGAACGATCTCAAGCGCGAGAAGCAGCCGCTCATGTTGCTGGTCAGCAAGGACAACGACCTTTCCTTCCTGCCTTTCAATCTTTATGACCGCACGTTGAACATGAGCCGCTTCGATGTCGGCGGCATTGACAATGCAGTCTCGGCGCAGCAGCTCAACAGCTACGCCTTCACCGACCGGGGCATTTACCGCCCCGGAGAAACCGCGCATATCGGCATCATCACCCGCACCGCGAACTGGCGCGGCAAGCTGGAGGGAATTCCGCTGGAGGCCGAAATCACCGATCCGCGCGGCCTGCCCGTACTGAAACAGCGTTTGCAATTGTCCGCCAGCGGCTTCGATAGTCTGGATTTCACCAGCCAGGATACCTCGGCCACCGGCGATTACCATGTCGGCATCTATCTGGTGCGCAATGACAGGCGCAATCAGGAAATCGGCAGCGCCAGCTTCAAGGTGCGAGATTTCGAGCCGGATCGTCTGAAAGTCAACGCGACGCTGGCCGACCGCGCGGTCGAAGGTTGGATCAAACCGGAACAAGCAGTCGGCAAAATCAAGGCCATGCATCTGTTCGGCAGCCCGGCCAACGGCAGGCGCGTGGCGGCGGAAATGACTCTAAGCCCGGCGCTGTCCGCCTTCGCCAGATACCAAGATTACACCTTTCAGGATCGCTTCAGGCTGAAAGATCCGTTCACCGAGAAACTCGCGCCTGCGACCACCGACACCAACGGCGAAGCGGTGCTTGACCTTAACCTGCAACGCTTTGCCCGCGCCACCTATCGTCTCTATCTGTCGGCCAAAGTGTTCGAGGCCGAAGGCGGGCGCGGTGTGGCGGCAGATTCTGCGGTGCTGGTCTCTTCGGCACCTTATCTGGTGGGTACCAAAACTGACGGCAGCCTGAGCTATATTGCGCGCGGTGCGGCGCGTTCCTGCAAATGGCTGGCGATTGATTCGCAGCTTAAGCCGGTCGCCGCCGAGCGACTCACCCGGCAATGGATAGAGCGCAAATACGTGTCGGTGCTGGTCAAACAATCCGATGACACCTACAAATACGAGTCGCGCAAGAAGGAAATTGTGCGCGAGAGCAAGCCTTACACTCTGCCCGCAGGCGGCGCGGAACTGACGCTCAACACCGCAGAGCCGGGAGATTTCGCGCTGGTGCTCAAAGATGCCGACGGCAACGAACTCAACCGTATCGAATACAGTGTCGCGGGTGTAGCCAATATCAGCCGCTCACTGGAACGCAACGCCGAACTGCAACTGACCCTCAACAAGAGCGACTACACCCCCGGCGAAACCATGGAAATCAGCATCCGTGCGCCCTACACCGGTGCCGGGTTGATTACCGTCGAACGCGACAAGGTGTATCACCACGTCTGGTTCAAGACCGCGACCACCAACTCGGTGCAGAAAATCACGCTGCCCAGGACTTTCGAAGGCAACGGCTACGTATCGGTGCAGTTCGTGCGCGATCCCGGTTCGGACGAGATTTTCATGAGTCCGCTGTCTTATGGTGTCGTGCCTTTTGCGGTTAATCTGGACGCGCGCCGCGCACCGGTCAAGGTAGATGCGCCGACAGTGGTCAAGCCTGGCCAGACCGTTGATTTCAAGGTCAGCACCAGCCAGCCCGCGCGCGTCGCGGTGTTTGCGGTGGATGAGGGTATCTTGCAAGTTGCACGCTACAAGTCGCCGAATCCGCTGGGGCATTTCTTCCAGAAACGCGCCTTGCAGGTTGATACCACGCAGATACTGGATATGATCCTGCCGGAATTCCAGCGTCTGATGAACGCCGCAGCGCCCGGCGGCGACGGCGATGCGGTGCTGGGGCGGCATCTCAACCCGTTCAGGAAGAAACACCAGCCGCCGGTGGCCTACTGGTCCGGCATTGTCGAGGTCGGCAAACAGGGCAAGACCCTGCATTACACCGTGCCGGACACCTTCAACGGCCGCCTGCGCATCTTCGCCGTGGCGGTCACGCCCGCCCGCGTCGGCGTGTTTGACGGCGGCACCGAAGTGCGCGGCGACTTGATACTTTCCTCAAATCTGCCCGCGATGGTCGCGCCCGGTGACGAATTTCTGGTGTCGGTCGGCGTGTTCAACAACCTGCGCGGCGGCAATATGCCAGTCGCCGTCAGCCTCAAGGCCGACCCGGCGATCACCGTGATTTCCGCGCCCAGACTCAGCCTCACCATCCCGCAACAGCAGGAGGGCGTGGCGGAGTTCCGCCTCAAGGCCAACGATGTGCCGGGCACGGCCAATATTCAGTTCATCGCGCAGGCGGGCGACAAACAGGGCCGGGCGGGGGACGCCATCAGCATCCGCCCCGCCGTGCCTTTCGCTACCACGATCACGGCGGGTCGTATGGACAAGGCGAGCCAGACGCAGCCGCTCGCCCGCAAGCTGTATCCGCAACAGCGCAATGTGGAGGCGGGGATTTCGCTGTCTCCGCTGGTCTGGGCGCAAGGGCTGGACGGCTTCCTCGAAGCGTATGAATACTCCTGCACCGAACAACTGATAAGCAAGGGCATGCCCGCGCTGGTGCTGTCCGGCGACAAGAGAGCACGCACCGATACCACTGGCTTTGCCAAAATGCTGCAAGTCCTGCGCGAGCGGCAAAACGATGACGGCAGCTTCGGCTTGTGGGCGGCCAACCTGCAAGTCGAGCCGTTCGCCTCGGTGTATGCCGTGCATTATCTGGTCGAATCCCGCGAGCGCGGCATGCCTGTGCCCGCCGACATGCTGAACAACGCCAACCGTTGGCTGGAACAGACCGCCACTCGCGGCAGTGTAGGGCTGGCTGGCGCAAGGACACGGGCCTATGCCATCTATCTGTTGACTCGGCAGGGCACCGTCACCAGCGGCATGATCGCTGCGCTGCAACAGGAACTGGATGCGCGCTACGCCAGGGAATGGCCGCAAGACCTGACGGCGGCTTATCTGGCGGCGAGCTACAAGCTGATGCAGCAGGACGGCTTGGCGATCAGACTGCTGAAGAATGTTCCCTGGCGCAGCTCTGAAAAAGTCACCGACGACGAGTCATGGGCCTATTACGATCCGTTGGTGCATGACGCGCAGTTGCTGTATCTCACCTCCAGGCACTTCCGCGAACGCCTTTCCGGCGTGCCGGATAGCGTCATCGCAAGCCTGGGTGTGGCGGTGTCCGACAACCGTTACCACACGCTGTCTGCGGCTTACCTGTTCCTCGGCTTCGACGCCTATGCCGCAGCAAGTGGCAAGGACACCGGCAAACTCGCTATTGCGGAGATAGACCGGAAGGGCAAATCCACGCCGATGACGCTTTCCGACGGCACGATCAAATTCGGCAAGGTCTCGGCTCAAGCCGCCAGGCTTCAGTTTTCAAAACAAGGCGACGCGCCTGCGTTCACCCTGGTTGCCGAAAACGGGTTTGACCGCCAACCGCCAACGGCTGCCGTATCCGAGGGGCTGGAAATCGCCCGGGCGATCACCTCGCTCGACGGTAAACCCGTGACTCAGGTCAAGGTCGGTGAGGAATTCCTGATCAAACTCACCTTCCGCAGCACCAGCCGCAACCGGCTATCGCAGGTCGCGATTGTCGATCTGCTGCCCGGCGGGCTGGAGCCGGTGCTCAACGCTCGCGCGGAAACCGGAGCGCAACCGCCGTTCCAAAGCGAAGGCGAAGCAGGCGAAGGCGATGCTGCCGCACCCGCCTGGCAGGCACTGATGGGGGTAGCCAGCGGCTGGCAGCAGGAATACGCCGACATCCGCGACGACCGCGTGATCCTCTACGGCACCCTGAGCCGCGATGTCGGCACCTTCACCTACCGCGTTCGCGCCACCAATGCAGGCACCTTCTTCGTCCCCGCGCCGTTTGCGGAAGGGATGTATAACCGGAAATTACAAGGGAGAGGGAAGGGCGGGGTGCTGGAGGTCGTGAAGCCTTGAGCGTCTTAAATGCGGGGCGCAATAACCCCCCTGCGCGGATTTTACCGGTGGCCGCCATTATTGGCCTGCTGCTCATCGCTTTCCGCCTCTGGCCGCATCCGCCGCTGTCCTCCTTCGCACCCTTATCCACCGCCGTGCTGGCAGCCGACCGTTCACTGCTGCGCCTGACGCTGGCGGAGGACGAGCAATACCGGCTGTGGGTGCCGCTGGAAAAAATCTCTCCCGGTTTGATCCAAGCCGTGCAGTTGCAGGAAGACCGCTGGTTTTACCGGCATCCCGGCATCAACCCGGTCGCCCTGGTGCGCGGGGCGTGGGCGACTTATGCGGGAGGGAACAAGCAGGGCGGCTCGACATTGACGATGCAGTTGGCGCGGCTGACGGGCGAGCTGAATACGCGCACGCCGTCGGGCAAACTCCGGCAAATCATTCATGCCTTGTGGCTGGAAGCGCGCTACAGCAAGCACGACATTCTTGAAGCCTATCTCAATCTCGCGCCTTACGGCGGAAACATTCAGGGCGCGGGGGCGGCGAGCCTGATTTATTTCGGCAAGACGGCGGACAGTCTGACGCTGCCGGAGATCATGACGCTGGCGGTGATTCCGCAACGGCCCAACCACGCGGATACGCGCCCGGCGCGCGACCGGCTGTTTGCGCGCTGGCAGAAACTGCATGCGGTATCCGCCAGCGAACAGCAGTTGATGACGCTGCCGCTGCCCTTGCGCGGCAGCGGTCAATTGCCTTTCGTCGCGCCGCATCTTGCTGAACAGGTGTTGGGGCAGGCCGCCGGTTCGCCCCGCAGCCAGCTGCCAACCACGCTGGAACCCCGCCTGCAAGCCTTGCTGGAACGGCAGGTCAGACAATATATCGCGCAGAACGGCGGGCGCGGCATTCACAACGCGACGGCGATGCTGGTGGATACGCGCAATCAGGCGGTGGTGGCGCTGGTGGGGTCGGCGGATTATCGCAACGCGGAAATTGACGGCCAGGTGAACGGGATACTCGCCAAGCGTTCTCCCGGCTCCACGCTCAAGCCCTTCATCTACGGGCTGGCGTTCGATCAGGGACTGATCCACCCGCAATCCATTTTGAAAGATGCGCCCACCGCGTTCGGGCCGTTCCAGCCGGAAAACTTCGACGGGCGTTTTGTCGGGCCGATTTCGGCGCACGACGCACTGATACACAGCCGCAACATCCCGGCGGTATCTGTCGCCAGCAAATTGAAACAACCCGGCCTGTACGATTTTCTGAAAAATGCCGGGGTCTCGCGCCTGAAATCGGCGCAGCACTACGGGCTGGCGCTGGTGCTGGGCGGCGGCGAGGTGACGATGGAAGAACTCGCTACGCTCTACACCATGCTGGCTAATCAGGGGAAATGGCGAGCGCTGCGCTATCTGGCCGACGCGCCGCAGAGCGACGGTATGGCGCTGCTGAGCCCGGAGGCGAGTCACATGGTGATGGAAATTCTGGGCGATAACCCGCGCCCGGACGGCATCCCGATGGCGACCGGCAACCGCTGGCATGTCGCCTGGAAAACCGGTACGTCCTGGGGTTTTCGCGATGCCTGGAGCGTGGGCGTGGTCGGGCCATATGTGCTATTGGTGTGGATAGGAAATTTCGATGGCTCGTCCAATCCGGCGTTTATCGGCATCGAGGCCGCCGCGCCGCTGTTTTTTCGCATCGCCGACGCGCTGCCGCTCACCTTGCCGCAGGAGCGCGATTTGCCGCTGATTCCACCGCGCAGGCTGAAGAAAGTGGCGGTCTGTACCGCCAGCGGCGACCTGCCCAACGCATGGTGCCCGCAAACCACGGACACCTGGTTCATTCCCGGCAAATCGCCGATCCGCGTCAGCACACTGCACCGTCCGGTCGTCGTGGATAACCGCACCGGACTGGCTGCCTGTCCGCCTTACGACCCCGCCGCCACGCACACCGAAATTGCCGAATTCTGGCCGTCCGACATGATGCGCTTGTTCCGCGAAGCCGGGATGCCGCGCAGAGCGCCGCCTGGCGCGAGTTGCGCCGGCGCCGGAATCGCCAGCGACGAAGCCGACGTGCCGCACATCACCTCGCCGCTGCTCTCGGTCGCCTACACCCTGCGCCTCTCGCGCCCGTCGGAAACAATCGCACTGCAAGCCAGCAATGGCGCTGATGCCAAAAAACTGTACTGGTTTTCCGACAAAGCCTATCTCGGCAGCATCGCCGACGGCAGCAGCCGCATCCTGGCATGGAGGCCCGACAATGCGGGCTGGCACAGCCTTACGGTGGTGGATGACAAGGGGCGCAGCGCCAGCCGCGATGTGCAGGTGGAAATCGTGCCTTGACAGGCTGCTTGCCGATACGGCGTCCTTATTCACGCAGCCGAGGCGGGGGGTACTATCCGCATTTCACGTCAGGGCGCACTGGTTGCGGTGCTGATTTCTGAGGAACGCTACAACAACATTTCAATGCGGGCGAAGGCGTATTTCGGGCCATCATGCAGTGGAAAGCAGCAACCGGACATTGATCTGACTGACGCGGACGTCGATAGCTGGCGTAACCGCTTAACCGCGCGAGAATTTTCATGGGATTGAAATACTTTTTGGACACCAGATATTCTGTTCTAATTTGAAAAATACAGCTAAATCAACATGTTCTGCACAAGTGAATGACTTTGCCGATTACGACGAGCTGTTTCTCCAAAACTGGTTTAAGCCTTAGCGTGCATGACAACAATTCACCCTTGGGGATATGCTTTTCATACCTGGCGTTCCATGCAAACGATTTTTTCGTCTGATTCGCTGTTGGTGAGCGCTCTGGCTGGAAAATAAAATCCCACAAGCTGCACAAGGTTGACGTGACGGGGCTAATGCCCTAAATTGCGTCACCCGATTCAATCAAACCTTAGGAGATCAACATGGCAGTTCTCGTCGGACAGGCAGCGCCTGACTTTACCGCAGTCGCAGTAATGGGCAACAACGAAATGAACGAATCGTTCAATCTGAAAAGTTACACTGCCGGTAAAGCAGCGGTAGTTTTCTTCTATCCTCTTGATTTTACTTTTGTTTGCCCTTCGGAACTGATCGCTTTCGATCACCGTCTGGCTGAATTCAAGAGCCGTAATGTGGAAGTCATCGGTGTTTCGATAGACTCGCAATTTACCCATCTGGCCTGGAAAAATACGCCCATCAACAAGGGCGGTATCGGCCAGGTCGGTTATCCGCTGGTCGCCGACATCAAGCATGAAATCTGCAAGGCTTACGACGTGGAAGCTGCGGGCGGCGTGGCATTCCGTGGTTCTTTCCTGATTGATACGCACGGCGTAGTGCGTCATCAGGTAGTGAACGATCTGCCGCTGGGCCGCGACATCGACGAAATGCTGCGCATGGTTGACGCGCTGCAATTCCACGAAGCGCATGGCGAAGTTTGTCCGGCTGGCTGGAACAAGGGCAAGGCAGGCATGAATGCCTCCACTGAGGGTGTAGCCAAGTATCTGGCGGATCACGCGCAAGAACTGTAAAGGTAAGCAGGAAGCACGAAGGCCACCCGCGCGGTGGCCTTTTTCGTTGCAGGGCTGATAAAATCCGCAACACTTGGCACTTACCACTTATTATTATGTTGATCGGCTTCGTCGTTCTCTATCTGTTGCTATCCGTCGCTATCGGTTTATATGCTTCGACGCGCGTACATAATTCCCGTGACTTTGCCGTGGCGGGACGCAATCTGCCTTTGCCTGTGGTTACCGCGACGGTGTTTGCCACCTGGTTTGGCGCGGAAACGGTGCTGGGAATTCCCGCAATTTTTGTGAAGGAAGGTTTGAGCGGCGTGGTGGCCGATCCGTTCGGTGCGAGTATGTGTCTGATTATCGCCGGATTGTTTTTCGCGGGACGCTTGTATCGCATGAACCTGCTGACGATAGGCGATTACTACCGGGCGCGCTACAGCCGCACGGTGGAGCTGATCATGACCATCTGCATCATGATTTCCTACCTCGGTTGGGTATCGGCGCAGGTGACGGCGCTGGGCCTGGTATTCAACCTGGTCAGCGGCGGCGCGATAGATCAGCCGACCGGGATGGTGATCGGCACGGCCATCGTGCTGACCTATACCCTGTTCGGCGGGATGTGGTCGGTGGCTTTGCTGGATTTTGTGCAGATGACCGTCATTATGACGGCCTTGCTGTTGATCGGTGTGCTGGTCAGCGGTGAGGCGGGCGGCGTGAATCATGTGGTCAGCCATGCGCAGACTGCCGGGAAGCTGCAATTTTTCCCGCAGGGCGGCTATGAGGTATGGATACCTTTCATCGGCGCGGCGCTGACCATGATGCTGGGTTCCATTCCGCAACAGGACGTATTTCAGCGTATAACCTCGGCAAAAAATGAGCGGACTGCGGTGCGTGGCGCCGTGCTGGGCGGTGTGCTGTATTTCGGTTTTGCCTTTGTGCCGATGTTTCTGATTTACGCCGCGACGCTGATCGACCCCAGGGTGTTCGGCGATATGATAGAAACGGACTCGCAGCTGGTGTTGCCCAATCTGATTTTGCAGCACACCCCGCTGCTTGCACAGGTGTTTTTCTTTGGCGCCCTGCTGTCGGCGATTATGAGCACGGCTTCTGCCACTTTGCTGGCCCCTTCGGTGATGTTTACCGAGAATATCCTCAAACATCTCGCCTTCAAGCATATGAGCGACAGGCAAATGCTGCGCACCATGCGCATCATCATGTTTACATTCGCCTGCATCGTGCTGGCATTTGCGCTGAATTCAAACGCAAGCATCTTCAAGATGGTGGAAAATGCCTACAAAATCACGCTGGTGGGTGCGTTCGTGCCGCTGGCGTTCGGGCTTTACTGGAAACGCGCCAATAATCAGGGCGCGTTATTATCCATCGCGTTGGGGTTGATTTCCTGGCTGTTGATGGAAAAATTCTATACCGGCACGATCTGGCCGCCGCAATTGGTGGGCTTGCTGATGGGCATCGCAGGCATGCTGGCAGGTTCGCTGATGCCAAACCGGATGCGCCGTCATCACATTGCCCATTCAAAAACATAAAAGTTGTCATCTTATTGTCATAAATTCTTCATACTCTGACATCCTCAACAGAAGGAGCCCTAGATGAGTGCGAAGATTTTGATTGTCGAAGATGAACCGGCGATACAGGAATTGCTGGTTTTTAATGTCACGCAGGCCGGATTTGTGGCTTTGCGCGCCGGTGATGCCGAAACGGCCTGGCAGCAGATACGCGATCACGCGCCGGATTTGATCCTGCTGGACTGGATGCTGCCGAATACCAGCGGTGTGGTATTGGCCAGACAATTGCGCAGTGAAGCGCAAACTCGCGATATTCCGATTATCATGCTGACTGCACGCGGTGATGAGCGCGACAAGGTGTTGGGGCTGGAATCAGGCGCGGATGACTACATCACCAAACCGTTTTCCCCGCGCGAGTTGATGGCGCGAATCCGCGCCGTGATGCGTCGTCACATTCCGACGCTGGCCAGCGACAAGGTGTCGGTAGGGGGGTTGGAGTTGTCGCCCGATTCGCATCGCGTCTCGGCGAATGGCATGTCCATCGAATTGGGACCGACGGAATTTCGCCTGTTGCATTTTTTCATGACGCATGCAGAACGGGTATATAGTCGCACGCAATTGCTCGACCAGGTGTGGGGTACGCAAGTGTTTGTCGAGGAACGCACGGTGGATGTGCATATTCGCCGTCTGCGGGCATCACTGGAAGCGACCGGGCTGGATAGCCTGATTCAGACCGTGCGCGGCAGCGGTTATCGCTTTTCCGCGAATTAACGAAAGAGGAGCTGGTTTGCAGGATTTCTGGATGCGCGTGAGTTTGCCGATCATCTTCAGCGCGCTGGTGGCGTTGTTGCTGTGGGGGCTATTTTCGGCAGTCGCGGCTTTGTCATTCGTGTTGTTGGTGTTGCTGCTGGTGATGGCGCGCCATGCACGGCAATTGTACAAGCTGGGCGAATGGCTCAGAGACCCGCGCATCGAAACCATCCCCGAAGCAAACGGGATCTGGGATGAGGTGTTTTCGCGGATCTACAAGATGGTCAAGCGGCACAAGCAGACCAAGCAGAAGCTGGCGACCGAATTGCTGAATATCGAACAGGCGACGGCAGCACTGCCGGAAGGTGTGGCGAGTCTCAACGAAGCGAACCGTATCGAATGGTGCAATCCGCTCGCCGAACAGCACTTCGGCCTGAATGCCCAGCGCGATATTTTGCAGGACATCACCTATCTGGTGCGGCAACCGGAATTCATCGAATATCTGCACGGCGGCAATTTTAGCGAGCCGCTGGTGATGAATCCGGCGCGCCATGACGACATGGTGTTATCCATCAAGCTGATACCCTACAGCGGCAACAAGCACCTGCTGATCAGTCGTGACATTACCCAACTGGAACGTATTGAAACCATGCGCCGCGATTTTGTTGCGAATGTCTCGCATGAGTTGCGCACGCCGCTGACAGTGGTGAACGGCTTTGTCGAAAACTTGCAGGATATGCCTGATCTCTCACACGAAAAGATCAGCCGTGCTCTGGAGCTGATGGCCGAACAGACGCGCCGCATGGATCATCTGGTGGCGGATCTGTTGACCCTGTCGCGCCTGGAAAACGATCAGAGTCCGCAGCGTTGCGAAGTGGTTGATATGCGGGTTCTGCTGGCCGAGGTTTATCGGGATGGGCAGTTATTGAGCGGCGGGCGGCACCAGCACAGCCTGGAAATACACGGTCCTGAGCACTTGTCGGGCAATCGGGAGGAGTTGCGCAGTGCGTTCAGCAATCTGGTCAGCAATGCGGTGCGTTATACGCCGGAGGGCGGCAAAATCAGCTTGCGCTGGTCGGTGCGTGCGGGTCAGCCGGTTTTCTCGGTTCAGGATAGCGGTATCGGTATTGACGCGCAGCATCTGCCGCGTCTGACCGAGCGTTTTTACCGCGTGGATCGCAGTCGTTCGCGCGAGACGGGCGGGACAGGATTGGGGCTGGCCATCGTCAATCGTATTGCGCTGCGTCATCAGGCCAGACTGGAAGTCCTCAGCGAGGAAGGTCACGGCAGCACCTTTGCACTGGTTTTTCCGGGCAAACGCATCGCAACCTGAGTTGCTCCGGCGGGCTGTTAAACGGGGTTGCACAGGCCTTGTGCCGGACCTTGTGTCTGGCCTTGTGCATGCACAAGGCATACACAAGGCATACACAAGGCGTAGAATGCCACGGTGTGCCTTATCTCCACAGCCATGAAAAAGCGACTGTCCGATCTGTTTCCCTTCAATCAGCCGTTCGCTGAGCAGGAGCAGCACCTCAAATACAAAATCATTTTTCTCAGCAGTGTGTTTCTGCTGGCGGGTCTGGTGGCCTTTGGCATGGGTTTCTACCGCTGGCAATTCAGCCATCTCATGGGCGCGTTCGACTTCGGCTTTGCCGCATTAAGCGTTGCGCTGTTGTCGTATCTCAAGCGGCACAAAGAACAGTTCGAGATGATCAGCACCGTGGCGCTGGCGCTGTGCTTCCTGCTTTTTTTCGCGGTCTATCTGCTCGCACCCTACAACCCGATGCGGCTGTCGCTGTTTTTCCTGTTGTCGGCGGCCGCCTTTTACCTGAAGGGACGCCGGATCGGCTTGCGCTGGCTGTTGCTGGTTCTGTTTTCCATCGTGGCGGGACACTGGCTGCCCGGCTTCGATACCGGCTATTCGCACATCGACCTCGTCACCACCTGCCTGTATCTGATTGCGTTGTTTGTCATCTTCTGGAACTACGAGACGCTCAGGGAAGACCAGTACAAACGCGCTCAGGAACACGAACTGCAAAGCCTGGTTGATGAACGCTGGCGACTGGCGCTGGAAGGCGTAGGCGACGCAGTGTGGGATTGGGATATTCAGGCGCGCACCTTTCAGTATTCACAGAGCTATGCAGGCATGCTGGGCTATAGCGAAGAGGAAATCGGTCATAAGCCTGATATTCTGGAAACGCTGCTGCACCCGGAAGACAAGGCGGGCGCTATTGCGCACATGAAAACTTATCTGGCGGGAAAATTCGGCGATCAATATGTTTCCGAGCAGCGCCTGCGTTGCAGGGATGGCAGCTACAAGTGGATATTGTGCCGGGGGCGCGTGACGCAACGGGATGGCAACGGACGCCCGCAACGCATGCTCGGCACGCATGCGGACATCACCGAGCGCAAGTTGATGGAGCAGGCTCTGCGAGATAACAATGAGCGGCTGCGCAGTATTTTCGAGAATATTCCGACCATTGCCGTGCAGGGCTACACCAGAGATGGAACGATTCTCTACTGGAATCCGGCCAGTGAGCGGGTTTACGGATATAGCCGCGAAGAAGCAATGGGGGCCAATCTGTTTGACCTGATTATCCCGGAGCCGGTACGCGAACAAATTTTCCAGGAAATTCAGGATTTTGCCGAAAACGGGGTTGGAGCGCCCGCCGAAGAGCTTTTGCTCAGGCGGAAAGACGGCAGTCCCATTTCGGTTTATTCCAGTTCGGTGGTGGTTAGATTGCCGGGACAGGAAACGATAGTGTATTGCCTGGATGTCGATCTGACCGAGCGCAAGGAACACGAAAAACAACTGGAGCATATCGCGCATTATGACGCGCTGACCGGCGTGCCCAATCGCGTGTTGCTGGCGGACCGGCTGGCTCAGGCACTGGCGCGTACCAAACGCGACAAGGGGCTGATGGCGGTGTGCTACCTTGATCTGGACGGTTTCAAACCGGTCAACGATAACTTTGGTCACGATGCGGGCGACAAGGTGCTGATAGAAATCACGCGGCGCATCAAGGAAGTGATCCGCGAGGACGACACTGTGGCGAGGCTGGGCGGCGATGAATTCGTGGTGCTGCTGGTCGGAATGCGGGTGCCGGAGGAATGTGTGGGCAGCCTGGACCGATTGCTGGACGCGATCCATCAGCCGATCGAGATTCAGGGAAAACTGCTCAGCATCAGCGCCAGCATCGGTGTCTCGCTTTACCCGGAAGACGATCAGGATACGGATACACTGTTGCGCCATGCCGACCAGGCCATGTATGTTGCCAAACAGTCGGGCAAGAACCGCTACCATCTGTTCGATGCGGCGAACGACCTGCGCGCCCGTTCCCATCATGCGCTGTTGCAACAGATCAGGCACGGCCTGGCCAACAATGAATTCGAGTTGTATTACCAGCCCAAGGTGGAGATGCGCACGCGCCGCCTGGCGGGCGCGGAAGCGCTGATCCGCTGGCATCATCCGCAACGCGGCCTGTTGCCGCCCGCAGAATTTCTGCGCGTGATTGAAAATACTGAACTGGAAATTGTGCTGGGTGAATGGGTCATCGCCAGCGCGCTCGCGCAAATGAAGCAATGGCGGGGAAATGGCGCCGATATTGAGGTGAGCATCAACATCTCCGCCTATCATCTGCAATCGGCGGATTTCGTGGGCAAGTTGCAACGCAGCATGCAGAGTTGCTGCGAGAAACAATGCAGGCATTGCTTGCAGATCGAGGTGCTGGAGACTGCCGCCCTCGAAGACATCGCCCGCGTCAGCGCGATCATCGAGGGGTGTCGGGCTTTTGGCGTGGGATTCGCGCTGGACGATTTCGGTACCGGCTACTCATCGCTCACTTATCTGAGCCGCCTCGATGTGGATACGCTGAAAATAGACCAGTCCTTCGTGCGCGGCATGCTGGAGGAAAAAGGCGATCACGCCATCGTGCAGGGCATCATCGCACTGGCCCGTGCATTCGACCGGGGCATCGTCGCGGAAGGCGTGGAGAATGATGCACAATTTCAGGCCTTGTTGCAGATGGGTTGCGAGGTCGTTCAGGGTTACGGCATCGCCCGCCCGATGCCGGCGGATGAACTGATCAAGTGGCGGGCGGTGCGGTAGTAATAAATACTATTTATCAACTACTTGTAATTTGTAGTAATTTTGATTCGCAACAGGTACGGGTCTCAGCTCTGAGGCCTCCTCTCTCACACTGGCGTGAAGCTGACGCGTTCATAGTCCAGCCCGCGCTCCACGCTGAAACCCAGTTTGACCATTAAAATCCGGCCATCTACAGGCAAGACCTCAATCACCCGGTTGGGCCGGAACCAGTCGCGCGGAATGATCAGGCTGGCGGGTGTCTTGAGTGACGGCAGGGCGGGCAATAAAAAGGCCGGGGCATATTTTTCCCCGCTGGCCGGGTTGATGCCCGATGCGCTGATGCGTACCGGTTCAGGCTGGCCGGGCAGGTACTTGATGCCAGTTTCCAGCTCGCCTTGTTGCGTTACCCTGGACCAGGCTGTCGCTCCCAACCTGAAAGATTGTGCATCTCCGGTGCGCAGGGCGAGCAACTGTTTGCCCTTTACCCGTTCGCCGCCGACGTCGGCACGGGTCAGGCGTGCGCCCGTGATACTTTCATTTTCCATCCGCCAGTTTTCCAGCGGATAGCTCTTTTCCAGCAGATACTGCGCGTTGCGCGGTGTGCGGCCTGACATTGCGGTGCGCCCCAGGCTGTCAATGCTGTAGTCGCGCTCACGTTGTTTGAAGGGTTTGCCGGATAAATGCGCGTAAATTGCTTCATGTTTGTAGCAAAGCAGAGCATGCCGGGCGATCAGCTGTCGTTCGCCCGAACGGTGGTGTCGGTTTTCGCACCAGCTTTGATGCAGAAAAGTGAGCAATTCAAGACACTCCCGACTATCGAAGTGATCGCCCAGTCCCACTTGCCGGGGCGTTTGGCCTTGTTGCAGCAGAACGCTCTTTACGCGCAACAGCTTGCTCAACGGCACCATCGCCAGATAACGCATCGTGTCGTTATGCGGCAAACTTTCGGCCCGCTGCAATCCTTGCCTGCCGGACAAGTCGATTGCGAGCGGCTGAGCGTCGCCCTTGTTCGTGCCATAGCGGCGCTCTACGGTAACGGCATTGCTCCATAGCGAAAGCCAGTGATCCAATTGCTGCCATTGTCGGCGCGTCAGTTGGGCCGGGCCGGCATAACAGGCGAGCAGCGTCTTGACATAGCTGCCGATACAGCTGCTGTGCGCGTGGTTGAGCGGGTCGGGCAGTTCGGTTTGATGCATTTCCTGTTGTTCTGCGTAACCGTATAGCTCATGCAGCCGATGCCACAGCCCGGCATCAAATTCATAGCCGGTGCGCAGGTGTTCGATGATTTCCAGTCCGCTGTAGAGCAGGCAGCGCTGGCACAACAGGGCACCGTATTTATCCAGCGGTTTTTCGCCTGCAATATACGCTTGCAGGCAACGCTGATAGCCTGTGTACAGCGATTGCCAGAGCTGCACGATGGACAGAAACACCATCAGTTCGCCCTCATTCAGGGGCAGCGGTTTGGCGATCAGTTTTTTGGCAAAATCCTCTTGCACATGACCGACGGTTTCCCTCAGTAATTCAAGGGTGTTGAGGCGTTCCAGCCCGCGCATCGGGTAGCGGTTGAATTCGTTGATCTGGGTGATCAGCAGGCTGTGCGCCAGATGCAGATTGGTCAGCTGCAACTGCCCCAACCACTGCGCGCAACCCGTCGCATCCTTGAAAATCGGATTGGCACGGTCGTCAGTAGGGTCAAGGGGCAGAGTCAGCATAAAGGAAGGATTCAGGATTCAGGGAAAACGGTGCACCGGTTTCCCGAATCCTGATGCTATAAAAGCACTCTCTCGATTCCGCCGTTGTTGGCCTTGTTTACAAAGTCCGGCAACCAGTTTTCGCCCAGCAGATGTTTTGCCATTTCCACCACGATGTAATCGGCGGTCGTGCCGCTGTCGTCATTATAGCGGCTCAAACCTTGCTGACAGGCAGGACAAGAGGTGAGAATTTTAATATCTCCCTCAAAGCCGTCAGCGCGCAGCGCATCGGCTCCCTTGCGCATTTCCTCTTCCTTACGGAAACGTACCTGGGTGGCGATGTGCGGCTGCGTGACACCATATGTTCCAGACTCGCCGCAGCAACGCTCGTTGATCGGCACATGGGTCGCCATCAGCGTATCCACCACCTTTTGCGTCTGATGGGTCTTCATCGGCGAATGGCAAGGTTCGTGGTACATGTAGCGAGTGCCTTGCACGCCATTGAGTTTCACCCCTTTCTCCAGCAGATACTCGTGAATATCCAGCAATCGGCAACCCGGGAAAATCTTGTCGAACTGGTATTTCTGCAACTGGTCCATGCAGGTGCCGCACGACACGATCACCGTCTTGATGTTCAGATAATTCAAGGTGTTAGCGACGCGATGGAACAGCACGCGGTTGTCGGTGGTGATTTGCGCAGCCTTGTCGCCCAGGCCGGAAGCATTTTGCGGATAGCCGCAGCACAGATAGCCGGGCGGCAACACGGTGATCGCGCCCGTCTCGTACAGCATCGCCTGTGTCGCCAATCCGACCTGTCCAAACAACCGTTCCGAGCCGCAACCGGGGAAATAGAACACCGCCTCCTGCTCTTCGCTGGCGTGGTTCGGGTTACGGATGATGGGAATCACGCTGTTGTCTTCGATGTCCAGCAAGGCGCGCGAAGTCTTCTTGGGCAGATTGCCCGGCATCGGTTTGTTAATGAAATGGATCACTTGCGCCTTGAGTGGCGCGCGCCCAACGGTGGCAGGCGGATGCGCCAGCTGCGCTTTCAACAGACCGAAATGCCTAGCGACTTTGTGTACCGCGCGTTGCAGTTTGTAGCTCCATTCTATCGTCACCTTGCGCATCAATTTGATGGTGAATGGATCGCTGGTGTTGAGGTAGGTCATCGAAATGGCGCTGACCGGATTGAATTTCTTCTTGCCCTGTTTACGCAGAAAATTGCGCATCGCCATCGAGACATCGCCAAAATCAATGTTTACCGGACACGGGTTCAGGCACTTGTGGCAGACCGTGCAATGGTCGGCGACATCGTTGAATTCATCGAAATGCATGATGGAAATGCCGCGCCGCGTTTGCTCTTCATACAGAAAAGCCTCAACCAGCAAGGAAGTGGCGAGAATTTTGTTGCGCGGTGAATACAGCAGATTGGCGCGTGGAACGTGGGTGGTGCAGACCGGCTTGCACTTGCCGCAACGCAGGCAATCCTTGATCGAATCGGCGATTTCGCCCAACTCGCTCTTTTCCAGAATCAGACTTTCCAGCTCCATCAAGTTGAAGCTGGGGGTATAGGCACGTTCCAGATTGCTGCCGGGAAGCAGTTTGCCCTTGTTGAAGCGGCCTTCTGGATCGACCTTCTGCTTGTAGGCGATAAACGGGGCGATCTCGTGTTCGTCCAGATAGTCGAACTTGGTGATGCCGATACCGTGTTCGCCGGAAATCACACCGCCCAGATCCTTTGCCAGTTGCATGATGCGATCAACCGCCGCATTGGCTTGTTGCAACATCTGGTAATTGTCCGAGTTCACCGGAATATTGGTGTGCACGTTGCCGTCGCCGGCATGCATGTGCAGGGCGACAAACACACGGCTTTTCAGTACGCCCTGGTGGATGGCGTTGCACTGATCCAGCACCGGCTGATAGGTGCTGCCGCTGAAGATGTGCCGCAACTCGTCGCGCAGCTCGCGCTTCCACGAGGCACGGATGGAATGATCCTGAAGAGCTTCAAACACGGTATAGGTGCAAGGTGCAAGGGGTAAATTGCAAGGGGTGGCCTGCGGGTTTTCCTTGAAACTTGTATCTTGTGTCTTAGAGCTGGGTTTATCCAGATTGTCTCTGAGCCATTCCCATCTTCCCCGTATGTCCGCCAGCAGTTTTTTGGCTTCCTGTGCGCGATTACCCAGCAGTTCGGCATCGCCGAGTTGCTTGTCATCCTGGTAGTACAGCGGCAATTCACCGGCGAAAAACTCATCCAGCGCATCCAATAGCCTGATCTTGTTAAATAGAGACAGCTCGATGTTGATGCGCTCTATGCCGTCGCAGTAATCGCCCATGCGCGGCAGCGGGATAACCACGTCTTCGTTGATCTTGAAGGCATTGGTGTGTTTGGCGATGGCGGCGGTGCGTGCTCTGTCCAGCCAGAATTTTTTGCGCGCTTCAGCCGAGACGGCGATGAAACCTTCGCCGTGGCGCAGATTGGCCAGTCGCACGATTTCCGAGGCGGCTGCCGCTGCGGCATCGGCATCGTCGCTGACCACATCGGCCACCAGCACCATCTTGGGGCGCGTGCCGCGCCGGGATTTGGTGGCGTAGCCCACTGCCTTGAGATAGCGTTCGTCGAGATGCTCCAGTCCGGCCAGAAATACTTGAGAAGGGGGTCCCCGCAAGGGGGAGGCCGACAGGTACCCAACGTCTTCGCCGTTACCCGTTCGCTCAAGGGGGGAGGGGGAAGGGTTATCCGCGCGATGTTTGAAAAATTCGGTGATTTCGACGATCGCGGGTACGGCTTCGCTTACCTGGCCGAAAAATTCCAGACACACGGTGCGGGTGTGGGTGTGGGCGCGGTGCAGGATGAAGCGCGCCGAGGTGATGATGCCGTCGCAACCTTCTTTCTGGATGCCGGGCAGACCGGACAGAAATTTGTCGGTGACATCCTTGCCCAGCCCGGTTTTACGGAACGCGCTGCCGGGGATGGTCAAAATTTCGGGATCGCCATGGGCGGTCTTGCCATCCGCCTCAAAGCGACTGATACGGAAACTGGCGTTGGCGACATCGTGAATCTTGCCGAGATTGTGGTCGAGCCGCTCGACCTCCATCCACAACCCGTCGGGTGTGACCATCCGCCATGAGGCCAGATTGTCCAGCGCCGTTCCCCACAGCACTGCCTTCTTGCCGCCCGCGTTCATCGCCACGTTGCCGCCTATGCAGGAGGCATCCGCCGAGGTCGGATCGACCGCGAATACCAAGCCGTTGTTCTCCGCCGCTTCCATCACTCGGCGCGTCACTACGCCCGCGCCGCAATGAATGGTGGCATAGGATTCGGCAAGACCGGGCAAAACCAGTCGCTCGATGCCGGACAGCGTATCCAGCTTCTCGGTATTGATGACTGCCGAATATTTGTCCAGCAGCACAGCGCCGCCGGTGTAGCCTGTGCCGCCGCCTCTGGGCACGATGGTCAGTTTGAGTGCAATGCAGGTGCGCACCAGCGCGGCGATTTCTTCCTCGGTGTCGGGGTGCAACACCACAAACGGATATTCCACGCGCCAGTCGGTCGCGTCGGTGACGTGCGAGACGCGCGCCAGCCCGTCGAACTGGATGTTGTCTTTTCGGGTGATGCGGGAAAGTTCGCGCGTGGCGCGCTTGCGCATTTGCAGCGTCCGGTCGAACTCGTCGGCGAACTGGTTCACCGCGCCGCGCGCCAGTTCCAGCAGGCGTTTGACGATCTGATTATCCTGACGGCGTTCATCAATCGCATTCAGCCGGTGATGCAGCGCGTCGATCAGCGCCCCGCGCCGTTTCTTGTTGCCCAGCAGATCGTCCTGCAAATACGGATTGCGCGTCACCACCCAGATGTCGCCCAGCACCTCATAGAGCATTTGCGCGGAGCGGCCGGTGCGGCGTTCCGCACGCAGGGTGTTGATGATGTCCCATGCTTCGTTTCCCAGCAGTCGCAAGACGATTTCGCGGTCGGAAAACGAGGTGTAGTTATAGGGGATTTCACGTAAACGCACGGTCATGATGTTCCTTGCGGCAACGGCTAAAAATAAATACTTAGCGTCTGCCCTGTTTAATAATTGTCTGGCGCGCATTTTACCTGATTGCAGCGTACTGCTCGACCCTGACTGTATTGCGGATAAAATGGCGGCTCATTATGAATCTTGCCCCCGACAAATTAACCGCGCGGATTTTCTTCGCACTATGGCCGAACGAGGCCGAACGCCAGGCACTTGCCGCCTGGCAAACCGCGCTGCCGGGCGGCGGGCGTGCGATGCGCACGGATACCTTGCACGCCACGCTGGTATTTCTTGGCGAAGTGGCGCAGGACAGGCTGGAGGCGTTGAAGCTGGCAGCAGAAGAGGTCAGTGCGGAGCGCATGGATCTGTGTTTCGATCAGGCGCGCTACTGGGGGCACAACCATATTTTGTATGCCGCGCCGGGTGATGTCCCTCGCTCATTGCTGCAACTGGTAAGCGAACTGGAGCGGCATTTGATCCGGCATCGCTTCAAGTTCGAACACCAGGACTACAAACCGCATGTCACGCTGTTGCGCAATGCGCGCTGGTGCGATGATCCGCTGCCCGAAATGCGGCCAGTACCTTGGCGGATTATGGATTTTGTATTATTGCAATCGGAGCGGCGGGACGGTGAGGCAAATTACCGGGTGCTGGCGCGATTTCCGTTAGGCGATGCCTCGCTTTTTCCGTGATAATACCGCCCGGGGCTGTTTCTACTACTATGGCATCATGAGAAATTACAAAAAAATCAAAAGGTTGTCATTCGTCGCGCTGTCGGTTTTATTGCCAGCAGGTCTGGTTCAGACGGTTTATGCCGGCAGTGAGGATTTTGTGCTGTGCGCAAAAAAATTCCCGGATAGCGATGCCGAGCGTCTGAAATGTTTTGATAATGCGCTGGTCCCGCCCCTTGCCCCCGTTGCGGCGGCTGCGCCGGTTCAGGCTGTTCCTGAAACAACGCAGACGACGGGAACTCCTGTGGAAATGCGCGAGCCAAGAGTCAATCGCTCCTATCTGACCCGGGTATGGGATCTGGATAATCGCCCGCACCGCGATCCGAGCAGTCTGGACCGGTTGCAGCCGCACCGGCAAAGTTATTTGATCGTCCGAAAAACCAGTAATGCAAACAATCAGCCGAGCTCGCCAGCCCCCGGTCATTCCGTATTGCTGCCGCTGGACATGGACGCGCTGGAGGCCAAGTTCCAACTGAGCTTCAAGACAGACATCGTTACGCAGGAAAATCTGGATATCTGGGGGCTGAAGACTTTCCGCCTGTGGGGAGCCTATAGCCAACAGTCCCATTGGCAGGTGTTCAATACGCGCAATTCATCGCCGTTTCGTGAAACCAATTATGAGCCTGAGCTGATTGCCGCTTTTGCTACGGGTAAAGAGTCTGGATGGAAGCTGTTCAACCTGGGTTGGGTTCACCAGTCGAATGGCCGGGCGAGGGCGACGTCGCGCAGCTGGAACCGCGTGTATGCGCAAGCTGGCTGGGAGCGGGACAATACCTCGCTGATGGTGCGCGGCTGGTGGCGCATCCCGGAGCATATCCTGAAGGACGACAACCCGGATATTGCGCACTATATCGGCCGCGCCGAGCTGGTCGCGCGCTGGGAACCGGACAGTAAATCGCAGTCGGTCGCCCTGATGTTGCGCAACAATATGAACCTGTCTCACAACATCAGTTTTGTGCGGCTGGATTGGTCTTTGCCCGTTCCGCTGGGAAATGCGGCGCGCCTGCACGCACAAGTCAGCAACGGTTACGGAGAAAGTTTGATTGACTACAATCAGCGCCAGACGACACTGGGGTTGGGTATTTCATTTAGAGAGTGGTAAACATGCAATCTGGACAAATAACACACTATCAGCGCATCGGCGGGGCGGAAAAAATCCACGCGCTGGTAGATCGTTTTTATCATCTGATGGATGAGCTGCCGGAAGCTTACGGCATACGCAAGATGCACGCCGATGAGTTGCAGGGCGTGAACGATAAGCTGTTCATGTTTCTGTCCGGCTGGCTGGGCGGGCCGCAACTGTTCGTCGAAGCCTACGGCCACCCCATGTTGCGCCGCCGCCATCTGCCGTTTGTCATCGGTGAAGCAGAGCGCGACCAATGGATGCTGTGCATGAATCAGGCATTGGATGACGTGGTGGAAGATGAGGCACTGCGCCGCGAACTATCTGATGCCTTCACCAAAGTCGCCGATCACATGCGCAACCGGGTGGGGTGATAGGCGTGGGCTACGGCTATTCCGCCAATAACCTGTTGATCACCGCACCCGCCAGCATGTAGCCGAACAGTGGCGGCATGTGGCTGATGGTGCCGTTGACCGCGCGGGGACGGCCCTGTGAAGTGGGTTGCGGCGGCAGCGGGGCGCGTGGATGTTCGTCGGAATATACGGTGAGGATGCCACGGCGGATGTTATGGTGTTTCAGCAGGCGTTTGCGCATCTGGCGGGCCAGCGGGCACATCTCGGTCTTGCTGATGTCGGCTAATTTGATACGGCTGGGGTCAAGGCGATTGCCCGCACCCATGCTGGAAGCGACCTTCATGCCGCGTTTAAAGCTTTCCGCCACCAGCGCCTCTTTGCAGGCCATCGAGTCGATGCAGTCAATCACGTAATCGCAATCGTCCGGTACCAGTTCGTTGACATTTTCGGTGGTCAAAAACACGCGCAACAGCGTCACCTGGCAGTCGGGATTGATGTCCGCGATACGCGCACGCATGATTTCCGCCTTGGACTGGCCGACAGTGGAGAGCAGCGCGGGTAACTGGCGGTTGATATTGCTGGCCACTACCACATCGTGATCGAGTAGCGTCAGTCGGCCAATTCCGGCGCGTGCCAGCGCCTCGGTGCAGTAAGAACCTACGCCGCCCAGCCCGGCGACAAATATGTGTTTAGCTGCGAGCCGGTTGATGCCCTCGTCGCCGATCAGGATCTGGGTGCGTTCAAATTGGGGTGGAGTGGTATTTTTCATGGCGGGATTATAACGGGGTTAATCGGGGCAATACATTCAAAGCGTTTTCAGTTGTCGCCTGCGCCACTTCTTCCGGCGTTATGCCGCGCAACTCCGCCAGCGTTTGCGCGATGCGCGGCAGATATTCCGGTTTGTTCGGCTGACCGCGCCCGATAAATTCCGGCGGAATATCCGGCGCATCGGTTTCCAGCACGAGGCTGGAGAGAGGCAAGGTGGCGGCAAGGTCACGAATCCGGGTGGCGCGCGGATGGGTCATCGCCCCGCCGAAGCCCAGCTTAAAACCCAGTTTGATGAATTCTTCCGCCTGTTGCCGGCTGCCGCTGAAGGCATGGGCAATGCCTGCCCTGAGTTCAGTCGAAGCATGTCCTGAGCCTGACGAAGCGAGGCCGCCACCATGAAATTGGCGCAGGTGTTTGAGCACGGTGTCCACCGCGCGGCGGGTATGCAGCAACACCGGCAGGTCGAATTCGCGCGCCAGCTTGAGCTGCTCGACGAAGAAATATTCCTGTTTTGCAACATTATGATTATTAACAAAAAAATCCAGGCCGATTTCGCCGACTGCGACAGGATGATGCTCGCGCAGATAGTCGCGCAATGCCGCCAAATCTTCATCTGTGGCGCTGTCTGTGTACATCGGATGGATGCCGTAGGCGGGAGAACACGCCGGATGTTGCTCGCTCAGTTGACGCACGATGGCGAAATTATTGCGCTCCACCGAAGGAATCACGATGCGAGCCACCCCGACGGCTTGCGCGGATCGCAACAAATCGGCCTGATGGCCGCCAAATTCGGCGGCGTCGAGATGGCAGTGCGTGTCTATCAGCATGGCGTGCTTCGGGTTTTAGTCCATCGTCAAAATAATTTTCCCGGTCAGGCCGCCCGCTTCGATCAGTCGGTGAGCATCGCGTGCCTGCGCCAAGGGAAATCGGTGTGTAACCAGCACGCCGAGTTCGCCTGCTTCAACTCGTTGCGTACATTGCTCCAGTATCTTGCGCTGACGGATGCGTTCGTCGTGCAGGTTCATGACTTGCGGGGTGAGCATCAACTCGTAGCATAGCGACAGATTGCGCAGCCGTGCCAGTTGCACGTCGGCCACTGAAAGCGGCGTGGCGAGCAGGCTGACCACCTTGCCGCCCACCCGTGCGGCATTCAGCGAACGCAGAAAAGTATCGCCGCCCACAGTATCGAACACGATGTCCGAACCGCGCCCGTTCGTCCAATCCAGCGTTTCCTGCACGAAGTCCTGTTCCCTGTAATTGATTATTCTTTGGGCTCCCAGCGCCTGCGCCAGTCCGCCTTTCCGGGCATCGCTCGCGGTGATGGCGATGCGGGCGTCCAGATGATGCGCCAGTTGTACGGCGACATGCCCCACGCCTCCGGCAGCGGCATGTATCAAAATGGTCTGTCCGGCCTGCAAGCGGGCGCGTTCGAACAGCGCCTCCCAGGCGGTGATGCACACCAGCGGCAAGGCGGCGGCGTTCTGTAAAGGGATATTGACGGGTGCGGCGGCTGCGTATTCCTCATGCACGGTGGTGTATCCGGCGTAGCAACCCGGTTCATCGCCGATCCCGCCATTGCAGAAATACACCGCATCGCCAACCTTAAAGCGCGTCACCTCAGCGCCGGTTTCCTCGACCAGGCCCGCGCCATCGCATCCCAGTATCGCGGGCAGTTTGTCGGGGTGGTAAGCCGGTTTGGCGCGCAGCTTGGCATCCAGCGGATTGACCCCGGCGGCGGCGAGTTTCACGCGCAGATGATGCGGCGATGGCAGATCGGGCTTTGCGATTTCGCAGTATTGCAGCACGGAAGTGTCGCCTGCGGCGGTCATCAGGATGGCTTTCATCAGGGATTCTCCAAGTTCGTCATTCCCGCGAGAGCGGGAATCCAGTCAAGAAAAAAATTCCGCAACGCGGATACAAAACCATAAAAGCACCTTTAAATAGAAACGCTGGATTCCGGCCTTCGCCGGAATGACGGTGTGCCGTATGTTAAACTGCGCGCCTTATTTGCGCATCTTTTCGACGGGATAGGCTATGTCAGGAAACACATTCGGCACATTATTTACAGTGACTTCGTTCGGCGAATCGCACGGCGCGGCGATCGGCTGCATTGTTGACGGTTGCCCGCCCGGACTGGCGTTATGCGAGGCGGACATCCAGCATGATCTGGACCGCCGTAAACCCGGCACCTCGCGCCACGTCACGCAGCGGCGTGAGTCGGACACGGTGGAAATTCTCTCCGGGGTGTTTGAAGGCAAGACCACAGGTACGCCAATCGCCTTGCTGATCCGCAACGAAGACCAGCGTAGCAAGGATTACGGCAATATCAGCGAGACCTTCCGCCCCGGACATGCCGATTACACCTACTGGCAGAAATACGGCATCCGCGACTATCGCGGCGGCGGACGTGCTTCGGCGCGCGAGACCGCTGGTCGCGTCGCGGCAGGCGCAATCGCCAAGAAATGGCTGAGTGAGAAATTCGGCGTGACGGTGCGCGGCTACCTCGTTCAGCTCGGCGAGATCGCTGTTCCGTTCAAGAGTTGGGACGACGTGCCGAACAACGCGTTTTTCGCGCCGGATGCCAGCGTCGTACCTGCACTGGAAGACTACATGGACGCACTGCGCAAGTCCGGCGACTCTATCGGCGCAAAGCTGGGCGTCGTTGCGCATAATGTGCCGGTGGGATGGGGCGAGCCGGTGTTCGACCGCATTGATGCCGACATTGCCCATGCGCTGATGGGTGTCAACGCCGTGAAGGGCGTCGAGATCGGCGCGGGCTTCGCCTGCGTCACCCAGCGCGGCAGCGAACACGGCGACGAGATGACGCCGAATGGCTTTCTGTCCAACCACGCGGGCGGAATCCTGGGCGGCATCACCACCGGACAAGACATCGTCGCGCACTACGCCATCAAACCCACTTCCAGCATTCGCCTCGAACGCAACTCGATCAACAAAGCAGGCGAGGCGGTGAAAGTCTCCACCGAAGGCCGCCACGATCCCTGCGTCGGCATCCGCGCCACGCCTATCGCCGAGGCGATGGTGGCGCTGGTGCTGATGGATCATGCGATGAGAAATAGAGGGCAAAACGGGGATGTGGTGTGCGCGACACCGAAGATACGTTAGCAGGGTAGCCCGGATGCAATGCAACGAAATCCGGGATCGGGTTGTAACCTGAACCCGGATTCCGCTTCGCTCCATTCAGGCTACGACTACGACTCGGCGGTGCGCAGGGGAATGGGCGGGATGAATTAAACCTGGCGGCAACGGACCAATTTTCCACGCTATGGAATTTTTAACACAAGCGAAAGTTGACGATGACTGGACTCCTGCCACCGGCTGGGGGCTGGTGTGGTGTGGTATGGCATCGCGGCGTTGCTGATCCTGTGGCTGTCGCATAGCGGCGAGCGTTGGGTGTTTCTGCTGGACAGCGCCAATCTGGCGTTTCACGAGGCGGGGCATCCGCTGTTCAGTTTGCTCAGTGACACACTCACCGTCTATGGCGGAACGCTGGCACAGTTGATGTTTCCTCTGCTGGTGCTGTTTTCGTTCTATCGTCAGCGCGCTGCGTTTTCCTGCGCCTTTGCCGTGCTGTGGCTGGGTGAAAATCTGTTCAATATCGCCGTCTATATGGCCGATGCGCGCAGCCAGGTTTTGCCGCTGGCGGGTAACGGCGAACACGACTGGACGGAAATCTTCAGTCGCTGGGGTGTGCTGGAATGGGACACGGGCATCGCCGCTCTGGTGCGTCTGGCAGGTTGGTTGCTGATAATCGGGGCGGGGTTGTGGCTGTGGTATCGTCGTGCTGTCGTGACAAGGCATTAAGCCGCGCAACTTTGCTAAGGATGTGCTGATTTATTCGGTTTTGTCGTTCCCGCGTAGGCGGGAAC
>CAYLOK010000024.1:0-51934 GCA_964385275.1 uncultured Gallionella sp.
ATCAGTGTCCAGTTTGCGCTGGAATCACTGTCCAGGTTGGTCTGGAATACGCACTGCTATGAGGGAATTTTAAATTGGGGTCGCATCTCTCCAGTAATTCAACGGATGCCGCAATAGATTCCTGTTCAGCCTCGGTGAGCTGGCTCCACCAGTCACCGAACTCATCTGTGTATTCAACATCCCAGTTTTTCATGGGCAAAATATATCTTATATGGAATAATTCCGTCAAGGGAATTTATCCCAATTTTTTCGCCAAATCTTCCGCCCTCGGATGGTAGTATCTTGCCAGCATCCGGGTGTCCTTGTGTCCAGTGACTTTCATCAACATCCTCCCATTTCAGAGCAAGCAATTCGCTTTGGCGCGCGCCTGTTTCAATTGCAATTTCAACAAGGGGTTGCACCAGTGATTCGAAATGCGATGCACATGGTGCTCATGGAAGTTACCCCAGTCCACCCCCTATCCGAGCCATATCTTCCCGGCACCTTGGCGCCTGCTACCCAAAAGATATGGCAAGAAGCGTTTGACCGCATCCTCGCCACCGGCCTCGACACCAACCCCGTCCTGCGCTCTATCTGCCCCGGACTGGTCAAGATTCACGACGCGAAACGCGCGCAGGAAGCAAGTTTGGCGGTGGGGCGCGCCCGCGCGGAGACACCGCCTCAAGGCGGAGCATAAAGCCGCCAACCCCGGCTTCTTCGCCCGAATGCTCGGGGCTGGCGGCGGGAACAAGGGGTGAGGAATGGTGAGGTTAGCCCACATTGATGCTGGCACAGAGTTAGCCGTCCGGCGTTTCCTCGCCTTGATCGTTGATCCTAGAAAAAGCAGTTGTCCGCAGATTAAACAGATTAAAACCGATTAAACAAGGGCTTGCAAAAAACATATAGCAACCCATCAAGTGAAATATCCAACCTCTGTAACCGTTTGAAAATCTGCGTGAATCTGCGTAATCTGCGGATTGAACTGAGGTTTTAAGGTTGATCGCTGTAAGTAAAAAATCGGTTCGTGCTATTTGTTTTCTTGTATTTATATGTTGCATGATGCATCATAGTGCAACATATAAATATCAAATCGCTATGGCAAAGGTATCCAATCGGGTTCGATCCCGCTACACTGACGAGGCGCTCCTGATGTTGGGAGGGATGATTCGTGTCGCACGTACTGAGCGTAAATGGAGCGCTCAAGAGCTGGCAGAGCGAGCTGCCATTTCGCGTCCCATGTTGTCTAGAATCGAAGAGGGTAATCCGGCATGCTCAATCGGTGCTGTATTTGAAGTGGCTGCGATTCTCGGGATCAGACTATTCGACGCAGATAGAGCGGAGCTGTCTGAAATGCGTCATCAGGTCGCGCAAAAATTGGCTCTTCTGCCTAAAGCAGTGCGCAAAACGGGTAAGGTAAAAGATGATTTCTAAACACTTACCGCAAGAGGCTTACGTCTGGGTATGGCTGCCTGGCGCAACAGAACCGGTTGTTGCCGGTCTGCTGAGCAGGCAGGGTGGCACTTTGGTGTTCAACTACGGTAAGAGCTATCTTGAGCGCAGCAACGCCATTGCCATCTATGAGCCGGAATTGCCGCTCCGTTCCGGTGTATTGCCGCTGTTGAATGATCTTCCCATGCCGAACGCCATACGCGATGCCTCACCGGATGCCTGGGGGCGTCGAGTGCTGTTGTACCGTAGCAGAAATGGAGATCCGGCAGAACTGGACGAGCTGACTTGCCTTCTGGAATCAGGCAGTGATCGGATCGGGGCACTTGATTTTCAGTTGTCTCCGACTGAATATATTCCCCGCCTGGGCAACCATGCTTCGCTTGAGGAGCTTATGGAAGCCGCCCAAAAGGTGCAGGAAGGATTGCCGATCAGCAAAACCCTAGATCATGCGTTGCAGCACGGTACCTCGATTGGTGGCGCGCGCCCTAAAGTCATGATCGAGACAGGCGATAAAAAATACATTGCCAAATTTTCATCCAGTACCGATATGTACAACGTAGTAAAGGCGGAATACATCGCGATGCGTTTGGCCAGGCTGGCGCGGATTGAGACTGCTACGGTGAAGCTTGAAAAGGTGATGGGTAAAGACGTGTTGCTCGTTGAACGGTTTGATCGCGTCAAGGTGGCAGGAGGGTGGCAGCGCAAAGCGATGGTGTCGGCGCTGACCATCCTCGATCTTGGAGAAATGCAGGCCCGTTATGCCAGCTACGAAGATCTGGCTGAAATAGTTCGCAGCAGATTCACTGACTCGGGAAAAACCTTGCTTGAGTTGTACAGACGTATCGTATTCAATATTCTTTGTGGTAACACGGACGATCATGCGCGCAATCATGCGGCATTTTGGGACGGCAATTATCTGACGCTCACGCCAGCCTACGATATTTGCCCGCAAAGCCGTACCGGAAACGAAGCCTCTCAGGCGATGTTAATTAGCGGGCAAAATCGCATGAGCCAATTGAGCGTCTGTCTGGATGCGGCCGGCAAATTTCAGCTCAGTAACAACGAAGCTCAGGACATCATTGAGCAACTGAAACACGGGATCAGCGAGAATTGGGAAATGGTGTGCGATGAAGCGAAGCTGACTGCGATGGATAGGAAATTACTCATGGGCAGGCAGTTTTTGAATCCATCCATTTCATGGTAAGTGAGGTGCAATTGCGGTGCACCGATCAGTTTTTGTATACGCGGAGACCGCCCGGATCAAGGCGGAGCATAAAGCCGCCAATCCCGACTTCTTCGCCCGGATAGCGGGAAGCGCCAACAGCGACAACATGGATTCAGGCGAGAGGGATGGGGCGGAGTTCTCCGGTGGTCGCGGTTATTTGAGTTAAACGCTTTTCTCTCTCCGCAAGTCGTGATTGATACGTAGTGCCTCAGCTCATCCCGCCTTGGCTTGAACGGGCTGTTTTACTCATGGCGAGTTTCACCGCCGCGACCAGCAGCGACACACTGCAAGCCGCCAGTAAGCCGATGACCAATACGAGCGGCGCACTCCCCGAAAAATGAAACAACTCGCGCAGCACCGGGACGCTTAGCGCCAATGCCAGCCCGGCGCTGCTGCCCAGCACGATCCACCACAGCGCCGGATTTTGTCGCAACCAGGCGTCTTTCCGGAATGCGCTCCGCGCACGATGGCTGAATACCAATGCGATATTTCCCGCCACCATGGATACGAACACCAGGGCGCGCACGGTGTTTTCGTCATACCCCTCCAACCGCGCCCATGCATAAACAGCGGCGGCTACGACGAGCGCAATCATGCCCTGCAACAGGCTGTTGATCAGACGATTGCCGCCGAACAGCGCCTCGTTCGCCGCTCTGGGCGGACGCTGCATGATGTTTTGCTTTTCCGCTTCAGCTTCGAAAAAGATCGAACAGGCGGGGTCGATGATGAGTTGCAGAAACATGATGTGCGCGGGCAGCAGCAACAGCGGCTCGCCCAGCAACACCGGCAGCATCGCCATCCCCACGATGGGAATATGCACGGCCAGTGCATAGCTCATGGCGCGGCGCAGATTGTCGTAGATGCGCCGTCCGAGGCGCACGGTGGCGACCAGCGAGGCAAAATCGTCGCCCAGCAGCACCAGTCCTGCCGCTTCGCGCGCCACATCGGTGCCGCGTTTGCCCATCGCCACGCCGATATGCGCCGCCTTGAGGGCGGGGGCATCGTTGACGCCGTCGCCGGTCATCGCGACGATTTCGCCGTTGGCCTTGAATGCTTCCACCAGGCGCAGCTTCTGTTGCGGCACGATGCGCGCAAATACCTGAACATCGCGCAACCGCGCGCGCAAGTCCGCATCGGAGAGTTCATTCAGTTCGCCGCCCGTCAGCACGTGAGCGGCTTCCAGGCCGAGTTCGCGGGCGATGGCCTGTGCGGTGCGGGCATGATCTCCTGTGATCATCACCACCCGGATGCCGGCGGCGTGGCACTGTGCGATGGCATCCGGCACATCGGGACGCAGCGGGTCTTGCAGACCGAGCAGGCCGACAAAGGAGAATTCGATGTCGTGCTGCCGCTCCGGCCACGATTCATCCGGCATCAGCCTTGCGCGCGCCACGCCGAGTACGCGCAAGCCCCCGTCCGCCATCCCGGCGGCGACTTGCCCGATAGCCTGCGCCTGATCTTCGGGCAGATGGCACAGCTCGATAATGGCTTCCGGCGCACCTTTGGCGGCCACCAGATGATAAGGCTGGTCGCTGCCCTGCCAGACATGCGACATCGTCGGCATTTCCGGCGACAAACTATATTCGTGGACAATTTGCCATGCATCGTGCAGATGTTCGCTGCCGCTCAGAGTACGGTTGCCCAGCTCATGCAGCGCGCGTTCCATCGGGTCGAACGGCTCGCGCTCGCTGGCCAGAATGCCGAACTCGACCAGCTCATGCCAGGGTTCGGGCAGTTCGCTCAGATCGTGGACATCCAGCATCCGGCCGCCGCCATACAGCTTGCGTATCACCATGCGGTTTTCGGTCAGCGTGCCGGTCTTGTCAGTACACAGCACGGTGGTCGCACCCAGCGTTTCGATGGCATCCAGCCGTCGCGTCAGCACGCCGTGCCGCGAGATGCGCCACGCGCCGATGGCCATGAATACCGCCAGGATCACCGGAAATTCCTCCGGCAGGGTGGACATCGCCAGGGTGATCCCGGCCAGCAGCGCGTTCAACCAGTGACCGTGCGTGTAACCGTGGATCAGCACCAGCGCCAGGCACAGCGTCGTGGCGATGAGCGCCAGACGACGCACCAGTCTGCCGGTCTGGATACGTAGCGGCGAAGTGCCGCCGTGCGTATCTTCCAGCGACTTGCCGATCCGGCCAAGGGCGCTGGATTTGCCGGTGGCCGTGACCAGCCCGATGCCACTGCCTTGCACCAGCACCGTGCCCGCATAGACGAACGGCTGATCGTCGCCGCCCGGCTGGCGTGCAAGCGCATCCGGGCTGCCTGCGTGCTTGCGCACCGGAGCAGATTCGCCGGTCAGCATGGATTCGTCGGCAAACAGGTCGTTGCAACTGAGCAACACGGCATCGGCGGCGACGCGATCGCCTTCGGTGAGCAGCAACAGGTCGCCGGGCACCACACAGCGTCCGGCGATGCGTTGCTGTCGGCCATCGCGCATGACCTTCGCGCGCGGGCTGGACAAATCGCGCAAGGCTTCCAGCACCTTCTCGCTTTTTTGCGTCTGAAACACCGTCATGGCGATGATAAGCACAACGAAGCCCAGCAACATCAGCGCGTCCGCAACACTTCCCAGCAGCAGATAAATTCCGCCTGCCGCAATCAGCAACAGGAACATCGGTTCGCGCAACACCTCGGCGACAATATGATGCAGGCGGCGCGGCTGCGGCGTGGTCAGTTCGTTATAGCCGGACTCGGCGAGGCGCTGCTCTGCCTGTGCCGTGCTCAGCCCGGCTGTGTCCGTTGCGTTCATGTCGGTTGATTCCACGCCAGACTACGGGGTGAGCATGATAGCCTGTCAAACAGGGGCGCGCTCAATAACGCAGCGTAACCCCGCTCTGGGTCGAGAAACCGATCGCGCTCGCCACGCCCGCGCCGAAGCGTTTTGCCAGTCTGTCCGCGAAGCCTTCCTTCACGGTAAAGTCCACAATATCCTCGGCCTTGATAACATCGCGCGCCACCGATTCCACGCTGCCGTAACCATCCGCCAGCCCCATTGCCACGCCTGCCTGACCGTTCCACACCAAACCGCTGAAGGTATCCGGCGTTTCCTTGAGACGCTTGCCGCGCCCCTGCCTGACCACGTCAATGAACTGCTGATGTATCTGTGCGAGCATCTGCTTTGCGTATTCCTGCTGTTCGGGGCGCGCAGTCGAGAACGGATCCATAAAGCCCTTGTTGGCTCCCGCAGTCACCAGACGACGTTCCACCCCCAGCTTTTCCATCGCTCCGGTAAAGCCGAAACCGTCCATCAACACACCGATGGAGCCGATCAGGCTGGCTTTATCAACATAAATCTTGTCGGCTGCCGCCGCCACGTAATAGCCGCCGGAAGCGCAAATATCCTCAACGACCACATACAAGGGAATAGCCGGATACTTGGCGCGCAAACGGCGAATCTCGTCGTTGATCTGCCCGGCCTGTACCGGGCTGCCGCCCGGACTGTTGATGCGCAGGATCACGCCTTGCGTAGCCTGATCCTGAAACGCCTCTTGCAGACTGGGAATCAGATTATCGGCGCTCGCCGCGCTGTCCGCCGCAATCACGCCCTGCATGTCCACCAGCGCGGTGTGTTTGCCGGTACTCAATGCGGTTTCGCTCTTGTCGAACCAGCCCATAAAAATAAACAGCATGATAAAAAGATAGCCGAAGGTCAGCACCTTGAAGAAAATACTCCAGTGTCGCGCGCGGCGCTGCTCCTGAATAGCCGACATCGCCAATTTCTCCAGCACACCGCGTTCCCAATTTTGATCAGACATTTTATTCCTTAATAATCAAAGTATTATGCATTCACCTTAAACCAGGCGCGCAGTTGGATAAAATCATCCAGCAAGGCCAGCGGCTGCAACTCCAGCAACTGTTCCGCCGGATGCGCGCCATGCCCCATTGCCACCACATCTACACCGGCATTCTGCGCCAGCAGCAAATCATGCGTGGTGTCGCCCACCATCAGCGTGCGCTCTGCACTGACTGCCAATTCGTCCATCAGTTCAAACAGCATGGCCGGATTCGGCTTGGAAAAAGTCTGCTCCGCCGTGCGCGTGGCGTGGAAATAGTGCTTCATGCCGCTGGATTCGAGCGCCCTTTGCAGCCCGGCGCTGTTCTTGCCGGTCGCCACACCCAGCGCATAACCCGCGTCGAACAACTCGGCTATCGTCTCGCGCGCGCCCTCGAACAATGGAATCGACTGGTCTTGCGCCAGAAAATGATGGCGGTAGCGCGCCACCAGCGGCTCATACATTGCTTCCGGCGCATCCGGCACGGCATGGCGCAAGGCCTGATTCAACCCCAGACCGATCACATGACGCGCGGTGTCATCGTCGGGGACGGTCAAACCCAGATCGCGACAGGCGGATTGAATCGAACCCGCGATAATCGCCGTGGAATCCATCACCGTGCCGTCCCAGTCGAACACAATCAAATCGTAACGTTTGCTCATTAGCGTCAAATCTGCAAAAAAAGAGTCGCGGATATTAACACCTTAGCGACCGCCTCCCCAACCTGTGCCACAATACGCGCCATGCAAAAGACAAAAAAGACCACTTCAAGAAACGTTTCCGTGAAGGACGATGCAGTCAAGCCGCGTCGCGCCACCACGCCCCCCAATACAAAAGGCATGACAGCGAAAGGCGACGAAACAAAATCGCGCCGTGCCGCTGCAAAAGGCCCCGCCGGCAACAGAGGCGCGCCAACCAGGACAGAGCCGGTCAAACCGCGTCGGGTGGGCACCAAGCTTTCCCGACTGCTCGCGACCAACGTCGTTGCGGCAAAAGCGCCCGCAAATATGCCCGAAAAAACGGCAACGGCGCGTCGTGCCGATACCGGCAATCACGCCCTGAGCCAATGGCTGCTGTACTGCCGCCCCGGCTTTGAACAGGACTGCGCTCAGGAGGCCGTGCGCCAGGCGCGCATGCAACGCCCGGTTCTGGCTGAACAACCCGACATCATCGCGGACAGCGGTCACGTCGTTATCAGCCTCAATGACCAGCCGTTGGACTACCGCGAACTGATTTTCGCGCGCCAGCTGATTCGCCTGCATCACACCCTGGCAGCGCTGCCGGAACGCGACCGTCTGACACCGATACTCAATGCGATCACTGCGCTGCCCGGTAATTTCGGCGCGTTGTGGCTGGAAGTGCCGGACACCAACGAAGGCAAGACGATCTCGGCCTTTACCCGCCGTTTTCAACCCTTGCTGGAAACTGCACTGCGCGAACAGGGGCGTTTGACTGAAGATATATCTATCGAAAACAAACAGTTACCTCGCCTGCACCTGTTCTTCCCCGACAAAAACTCGGTATTGATCGGCAGCAGCGATCCGTATAACAGCGCGGCATCTCTCATGGGTATCGTCCGCCAGTCCATGCCTGCCGAAGCGCCCAGCCGCTCCACGATGAAGCTGGCCGAAGCCATCGAGGTCTTTCTGGACAAAAGCGAACAAACGCGACTATTGCGAACCGGAATGACGGCGGTGGATTTGGGCGCTGCGCCCGGCGGCTGGACCTGGCAGATGGTCAGGCGCGGCATCCGCGTCACGGCAGTGGACAACGGCCCGATGAAGGGCGTACTGGCCAAACACCCTTTGGTCGAACATCTCAAACAGGACGGCTTCAAATTCGCGCCCCGCAAGGCCGTGGACTGGCTGATTTGCGACATGGTCGAAAAACCCGGCAAAGTCGCCGAGTTGATAGGCAACTGGTTTGTAAACGGCTGGTGCAAACATGCCGTCTTCAATCTGAAACTGCCCATGAAACAACGCGTCACCGCATTGGATGCGGCGCTGGGCGGCATTCGCGCCCGTCTGGACCTGGAAGGCATCAGCTACAGGATGGCCGCCAAACAGCTCTACCACGACCGCGAAGAAATCACCGTTTTCCTGACCAAAACCAAAAACAGGTAAAACAGAACCCGCACCTTATGCGAGTGCAAGCAAGCGACCCGTCATGGCCAAGAAGTTCCCGCAGTGCAGTCCTCGACAAAAAGCACGTTGTTGCGGGAATCGTTCGGGATAAATACCTGATTCACCGCAGACTTGGGATAACTTAACTGATCCTGCGAACAATCGGCACTTTGACCCGGCCCGGACACAATTTTCGTGCCAACCCGAATCGTGCAGCTGCTCATGCGATCCAGCTTACTCCACGACGGGCATATTTCATTCTCTTCCCGATATTTGTCTTTCGGGCCTTTGGGCAACGTAAAAGACCACCAGCCTCCGTAAAGCGTATAGCTCATTTCGCTGTTCCATACCCGATAAACCGTAACGGGCCGGATCGCCTGGAACACCTTGCCACCGCAGAGCTTGCCTGCGCCGCTGGCGCCAAGCGCCCTCTGCAACAGCGCTTTGTCATCCGCCTCGACCAACCCCTCCGGCGGGCTTGCCACCCCGCCGACACAGGCGATGCCATCAATCCCTGACAAAGCCTGTTCTGGCGGGGGCGTGACGCCCGCGCACCCCGCCAGACAAACGAGTAAAAAAAGCGCTGCCACAGGGCGTAAAAAATCACCGGGAACTTGCGTATCTTGGCTCATGGGGTCTCCTGTTGGTTCAAGGCTGTTCTTCGGCATGATAACAAACTACCGGGCAACAGTGCTTTGCTTGCTTCTACCCTTCGCAGTTGACACCCGCTGAAGAAAAGTGATACGGTTCGCACCACTTGCACATCCGCTCCACGACGCACATTGCACCGCACGCACGGTGTGAGGCCCACAGCGGATTCCCCGGAACAGGAGACTGGCGCAGGTTGCTTCGACCGATTCAAATTCCGTTCAAACGGAAATTTGGCGCCAGCTTTGCTAAAGGGGAAATGACATGACCGCAAGCCTCACGGCTTTACCCGCTTCCATGAACACGCACTTCGATTCGCCCCCTCTGCTCCAGATTCTCTAAAACAAACAGCCGATACCGGGGGGTAATGATGCTGGATGTTGCGGTCACTTTCTTGGCTGACGAACTCAATTCGCACCTGCGAAAACGGGGGGTGTTGGCTCAGCAGGAAGACATCGTTGTACCGTCCGCCCTCGTCAACGACAAGGGAGAGTGGCTGTTATCCGGCGGAAAAATCGGCCTGACCCTGATCAATATCGAGGAAGAGCGGATATTGCGCGAACAACTGCCCGAGCGGGTTTATCTGGATGGCAACCATGTCGTGCTGCAACCCGCCCTGAAACTCAATCTGACCGTGCTGTTTGCAGCCCGGTTTGCGCAGGACGAGGCCGGTTATAAAAGCGCATTGAATTTCCTGTCGCAGGTACTTACTTTTTTTCAGGCCCATCCCTCCTTCTCGCCGGACAACAGCCCCGGCCTTGATGCGCGCATCGAAAAACTCAATGTGGAACTGCTCTCCCATACCCATGAACAACTCAACCAGATATGGGCCTGTCTGGGCAGTAAGTACCTGCCCTCAGTCATCTATCGCGTGCGCGTGGTCACGCTTCAGGACAGGGAGCCTGCGGCAATTGTCCGTCCCATCACTGAAATCAACACAGCGGTCTCGGTGCGATGAATACCCGCTTCCTCACCCTGTTCACCCTCCGCGTCACGCATTCATACTATGGCGGCGAGCCATGCCAGGATTTTGATTTCATCATCGCAGAACACAGTCGGCGCGTGCTGCAAAGTGCGCGGCTACTGACCCGCATGCAGGCCGGGCAATTGCATGTTTTGTTCGAGGCTGGTGAAGACAACCAGCCCGTGCAGGATATAGCCGGGCTGGAACTGCTCGTCGGCCTGCGCCTGCGCAACCCTTATTTTGAATATTTCACCGCTGCGCTGCCCGAGCCTTTCCCGCTCTACGCGAACGCCGGCACGCCTAAAATTCTGGATGCGCCGCAGGCGAGCGACCTGATTGCGCACCGTTTCATGCCGGTTGCGGCGATGACACAACGTCCGCTAACCATCAGTGTGCTGCAGGACGATGCGCCAAGGTGGAGCGGTGAAATCGGCGGCGAAAGCATGCCGAAGATCGACATGCACGCCTGGGATGCGGGTTGTTATCTGGTAACGCAACAATCCGCAGCCGGAACCAAAAGTCGTCCCTTGATTGTCGCGCCCGATCTGGCCGAGGCGGGCATGTGGGGCGCGGTGCGCATCCGTATCTCGTCCGACCTCTGGAACTCGCCTGCCCCGCCCGATTTTCACATCGGCTTCGCAGCGCGCAAAGAGCCGCTTAATTATTACGTGGTGGCCCCGTCTCTCTGGCCCGATTTTAACCAGCTCTCGGTCGTCGATGCCGCTAAAGCGCTGCTGTTTGAAAGGCTTGAGCCGGGTTCATTCCCGCCGGACAGCCTCTCGCCCGCGCTGCTGGGCGTGCCGGATACTCAAGTCGTACTGTTTCGCTCGACGACCCCGGTCTCGCGCCGCACCGCCGCATCGCTGCATCTCCAGTTAAAGTGTAACGGAGACACACTGGTAAAAAACCTTCCGCTGCCGGGCGCCGACACACCCTCGTCCAGAGTTGTCATTCATCTTTCAAAACCTTAAGGAGAGCACCCATGACTTACCGCACGCCTGACGTTTACATAGAAGAAATCTCCGTATTCCCGCCCTCGGTGGCAGAGGTCGAAACCGCGATTCCGGCGTTCATCGGCTATACCGGAAACGCACGCAAGGTGGCCGACAACGACCTGCACAACCGCCCGACCAAAATCTACAACTTTGCCGAGTATGAACAATACTTCGGCGGGCCGGAGACGCCTGATATCGGCATCGCGCTGACCACGGCGGCATCCGGTTACAACATCGCCGTCACGCCGCCGACACCGACCTATTTGCTGCATCATGCCGTGAAGATGTTCTTCGACAATGGCGGCGGCAAGTGCTACATCGTTTCCATTGGCGGTTATGCCGCCACCCCGGCGCTGGACCTTGACGATTTCTCTGCGGGGCTGGCTGCGGTGGCGATGGAAGACGAACCCACCCTGCTGGTCGCGCCCGAATCCACCGGCCTGAACAGCGCCGACTACGGCACGCTGGCGCAAGCGATGCTGGCGCAATGCGGCCTGCTCAAGGATCGCTTTGCAATCCTCGACCTGTACGATGGCGACGCGACGCAGGACGCTGCCGCGCTGCTCGCCAACCGCGCCTTGACCGGCAACAACAACCTCAAGTACGGCGCGCTGTATTACCCCTTCGTGCGCTCGGGCATCAACCACCCGGTGCAGGGCAGCGGCAGCAACGTCAACGTCGCGATAGACGGCGGCGGCGCGATGGAACTGGGTACGCTGGAGACCAGCAATACCACGGCCTGGAACGCGGCGCGCGCCGCGTTGCGCGACCACTATGTAGCCCTGCCTCCCGGCGGCGCAGTGGCAGGTGTCTATGCAGCCACCGACAGCACGCGCGGTGTCTGGAAAGCGCCCGCCAACATCAGCCTGAACAATGTGCTGGAGCCGCTGGTGCGACTGGACAACGCGCATCAGGACGAACTCAATGTGGATGCGGCCACCGGAAAATCCATCAACGCCATTCGCGCCTTCTCCGGCAAGGGTACGCTGGTCTGGGGTGCGCGTACGCTGGCGGGTAACGACAACGAATGGCGCTATGTCCCGGTGCGGCGTTTCTTCAACATGGTCGAGGAGTCGGTGAAGAAATCCACCTACTGGGCGGTATTCGAACCGAACGACGCCAACACCTGGGTCAAGGTGCGCGGCATGATCGAAAACTACCTCACGCAGAAGTGGCGCGAGGGTGCGCTGGCGGGCGCTACCCCGCGTGATGCGTTCTTCGTGCGCTGCGGCCTGGGCGTCACCATGAACGCGCAGGACATTCTGGAAGGCCGCATGAACGTGGAGATCGGCATGGCCGCAGTCCGTCCGGCCGAATTCATCATCCTGAAGTTCTCGCACAAATTGCAAACCTCATGACAGCGGACGGGCAACGCTCAGTCGATCAACTTACTTTGAAGGAAAAAAATCATGCCAGCACAGTATCCATTACCGGTCTTTCATTTCACCGTCCAGTGGGGCGGCACACGCATCGGCTTCTCGGAAGTCACCGGCCTGACACAGGAGAATCAACCCATCGAATACCGCGAAGGCTCCTTCCCGGAGTATTCGTTCATCAAGATGCCGGGGATGCGCAAGTTCAGCAACATCACCCTCAAGCGCGGCATCGTCAAGAGCGACAACGAGTTCTTCCGCTGGCTTTCCACCGTCAGTCTCAATACCGTCGAGCGGCGCGACATCATCATCAGCCTGCTTAACGAACAGCACGAACCGGTGATGACCTGGGTGGCGCACAACGCCTTTCCGGTCAAGGTGGAGGGGCCGCAACTCAAAGCCTCCGGCAACGAGGTGGCAATCGAGTCCATCGAGCTCGCGCACGAGGGACTCACGCTTGAGAATGAGTGATGAGCAACTACTACCCACCCGTCGGGTTCCACTTCAAGGTCGAGGTGGCAGGCTTGTCCAACGATCTTGATGCCCGTTTCACCGAGGTTGCCGGACTGTCGGTCGAGATGGGCACCGAGGAGGTCGCAGAGGGCGGCGAAAACCGTTTCATCCAGAGATACCCGACACGCAGCAAGTACCCCGAACTGGTGCTCAAGCGCGGACTGGTGCTGCCTGAATCGGGGATATGGACGTGGGTAAGGGAATGCATAGAGGACTACAACATCCGGCCCAGGAGCATCTTCATCAAGCTGCTGGGCGATGCGCATGAGCCGCTGATGACCTGGCGCGTGGTGGGCGCGTATCCGACCGGATGGACGGTCAGCGACCTCAACGCGTCGAGCAACGCGGTGGTGATCGAGTCGCTCCGGTTTGCCTACCAATACTTTACCGTAGAGAAGGGTTCGTAAATGCCCATCATCGTTGACGAAGTCGTCATTTCAGTGGAAGTCACCAATCAGGCGGGCGGCAATTCGCCACCGCCGCCCGCCGACGACAGGCAGGCGCTGGTCGCCGAATGCGTGGAACGCGTGCTCGACATCCTGCGCGAAAGAGAGGAGCGATAGCGATGAGCACCTCCGAGCGCGGCACATTGGAAAAACTGCTGATCCTGGCCTACACCACGCCGGATTACTCCGGCAGTCCGCTGAGCCGCTTCGAGTCTTATGTCAACCCGAACGAACTCACCCTGTCCTGGGAGATGGAATACGACCGCGCGCAGGGTTCCGGCACGACCAACAGCCGCATGGATTTCAAGAAACAGAAGCCGGGCGATCTGTCGCTGACCTTCTTCATTGACGGCACCGGCGCGAACGGCAGCCAGCTTGACGTCCAGGAAGCAATCGAACAGTTCAAGACAGTCACGGGCTATAACGGCGACATCCACCGCCCGAACTATCTTGTGGTCAACTGGGGCACGCTGGCCGTCAGGCGCTGCATACTCAAGAGCGCGTCCATCGCCTACAAGCTGTTCCGCCCGAGCGGCATACCGCTGCGCGCCGTCATCACCGCGACCTTCACCGACAATTCCGACGACCAGACCCGCGTAGCACTCGCGCAGGACCAGTCGCCCGACCTGACCCATGTGCGCGTCATCCGTGCGGGCGACAACCTGCCCATGCTGTGCAGCCAGATCTACGGCGACCCGCGCCTCTACCTGCGCGTCGCACAGGCCAACGGGCTGGACGATTTTCGCAACCTGCCAACCGGCACCCGGGTGTTCTTTCCCCCGCTGGAGAAATAGCCGTGACCCGCACCCTGCCGATCTCCGCAGAACAACGCGAATTCACCGTCAAGGCAGGCGGCGAGGCGGTGTCGCGCGCGCACCACCTGCTGTCGGCGAGCGTCAGTCTGGTCGCCAACCGTATCGGTTGGGCGCGTCTGGCCTACCTCGACGGCGCTGCGGCAAGCGGCGACTTCGCGCTCTCCGATACCGACCTGTTCAGGCCCGGCCAGACGGTGGAGATACTGGCAGGCTCCGGCAGCAGCAGCACCTCGCTGTTCAAGGGCGTCGTGGTGCGCCACAGCCTGCGGGTGCGCGAGCAAAGCGCGCCGCAACTAATCGTGGACTGCCGCCATACTGCGATGAAGCTAACCGTCGCGCAGCGCAACGCCAGCTTCTTCGACCAGTCCGACAGCGAGATCATCGAAGCCATCCTCGGCGCGGCCAACCTCGATGCTGAAGTCGAAACGACCCCGGTGATTCACAGGCAAATGGTGCAGTTCCACAGCAGCGACTGGGACTTCCTGCTCGCCCGTGCTGCCGCTAACGGCAAGCTGGTCTGGCCGGACGGCGACAGGCTGATCGTCAAAGCGCCATCTGTCGCAAGCAGTGCCAGCGTCACGCTGCAATTCGGCGCCACTTTGCTGGAATTCGATGCCGAGATTGACGCCCGCCAGCAATACAGCGGAGTGCGCGGCATCAGTTGGGACCCGGCGCAACAAACCTTGTCCGAGATCGAGGCAGCAAGCCCTGCCCTGAGCGGGCCGGGCAACCTCGCGCCGGACGAACTGGCGGACGTGGCGGCAGCCGGTGCGCTGGAATTGCACCACAACACCCTGAGCGAAAGCGAGGCGCAGGCCTGGGCGGATGCCACCTGGTCGCGCGCCCGTCTCAACAAGGCGAGCGGTCGCGCCAAATGTGAAGGCATCGCCACCATCAAGCCGGGCGACACCGTCGCGCTGGCAGGTGTAGGCGCGCGTTTCAACGGCAACGTATTCGTCAGCGGCGTGCGCCATGAATTTGACCTGGTGCAGGGGTGGAAGACGCATGTGCAATTCGGCGGCATTAACGCCGTGGCGCATTCGCAAGACAGCGCACCGCCTGCAAGTGGCCTGCTGGCGCGCGTGGCAGGGTTGCAAATCGGCGTGGTGGCGAGCCTTGAGGACCCGGATGGCGAACATCGCGTGCGCATCCGCCTGCCTGTGGCAAGCCCCGATGACGACGGCATCTGGGCGCGCGTCGCCAGTCTGGATGCAGGCAGCGACCGTGGCTTCTTCTTCCGCCCGGAGATCGGTGACGAGGCGATCGTCGGCTTCCTCGATGAAGACCCCCGCCATGCCGTCATCCTCGGCATGTTGCACAGCAGCGCACGTGCCGCCCCTTTGCCGGGCTCGGACGACAACCACGAAAAGCTGTACAAGAGCCGCTCCGGGATGCGCTTGTACTTCGACGACGACAAGAAGATCGTGCAGATAGACACCCCGGCGGGCAACAGCATCACGCTCAGCGAAGACGAGGCATCCATCGTGCTGGCCGACCAGAACGGCAACAAGATCACACTGGACGCCGACGGCATCAGCATAGCAAGCGCGCAGGCGCTCAAACTCTCGTCTGAAGCAGAAATATCAATAGAATCAGGAACTTATTTGTCAGCAAAAGGCGGTACGGAACTCAAGCTGGAGGGCGGCACGCAGGCGGAAATCTCCAGCAGCGCCATCACTAAAGTGAGCGGCAGCGTGGTGCAAATAAATTAGCCTATAAAAAGCACTTGTCCACGAAAGAAACGAAAGACACGAACAAATTCAAATACATATTGCGATTAGCACTATCACCTGACAGGTGAATCGCTGGTTTTTGTAATTTATTGATTTATTTGCGAGCAGTCGCTACGCGACTTTGAGTGCTTGACCCATTTCGTGAATCTCGTGCTTTTGCGAGTTATTGGCTTTAGCCAATATCCCTGCGACAACCATTTCGTGGACAAAAGAAGGTTTTTAGAAATCAGTAAAAAGGGGGACGGAAAATGCCAGCAGCAGCGCGAGTCGGAGATGTCAGCAACCACGGCGGAACCCTCACCGGGCCGGGTGTTTCCAGTGTGCTGATAGCCGGGATGCCCGCTGCGGTGGCGGGAGACATGCACAGTTGCGCGCTGCCGCCGCCCGGGCATCTGCCCACCGTCAGCCCGTTTCCGTCCGGCAGCAGTACGGTATTGATTGCCGGCCGCCCGGCTATACGCACCACGGATGCCTGCCTCTGCGGCGCGATGGCCGTGGTCGGCGCGCCCACCGTCATGATCGGATAGAGGAGCAAAACCCATGAACAACGACGACATCAGCCACACCTCCTTCCTCGGTACAGGCTGGAGCTTCCCGCCCTCGTTCAGCACAGGCGGAGTCAGGATGAGCGCGGATGAAGCCGACATCGTCGATAGCCTGAAAATCCTGTTCGGCACCACGGCGGGCGAGCGTTTCCTGCAACCCAAATACGGGCTGGACATGCACGAATTGCTGTTCGAACCGATGAGCACCACGCTGCGCACCCTGCTGGTTGACCGCACACGCACCGCGATTCTGGTTTACGAGCCGCGCATCAAGGTGGTGAATCTGAGCATAGACAACCCCAACGAAGGCACGTTGAATATCCTGCTGGAATACGAAGTACGCGCCACCAATTCGCGTTTCAACCTCGTCTTCCCTTTCTACAATAATGACAGCAACGAGGCGCGCGCTTCGTTGTCCGGAGCGAGGAAGCAGGGGTAGCCATGGCTGAAAAAGACATCATCCAGAACATGATCTCCCGGCTCGGGCAATGCCAGGATGACCGCTCGCCCGAGGCACTCGACCCGCACTTCGTTGAGGTTGACGAACATTCGGGGGAGGATCTGCTTGCTCAGGCGCGCGCGCTGGCGGAAAAACTGCGCTTCTACCGCGACACGCCGGAGGCCAGCACAGAAGACTGGAGCGCCTTCTTCCCCGATGGCGACGATGCCGCGCTGCTGGCGCGCGACGACGGACAGGTTGCGCCGCATCTGGGTTTGTTCACCGCCTTTGCCAGGCTCTACCAGCACCCGCAACAGGCCATCAACACGCTCACCGGACGCCATCTGGATTTCCAGTTCCGCGACGTGTTGCGCTTCGAGCCGAAACCGGCACGCTCCGATCATGCACACCTGCTGCTGGAACTGAAAAAAGGCGTTACCCCGCTGAACATCACACCCGGAATGACGTTCACGGCGGGCAAGGACGCCAGCGGCGTCGAACTGCTCTACCGTCCGCTGCGCGAAACGCTGATCGGCCACGCCAGGGTCGAGGCGTTGCACAGCGTGTTCCGCGATGCGGACGGCATGCATTTCGCGCCAGTGGCAAATTCCGCCGATGGCCTGGGAAATGGACTGGGTGGCGAACCCGCTAACCCACAAGCCGGATGGCGCGCCTTCGGCGGCCCGGCATCGCCGCCCGAATATGCCGCCCTGCCCGCCGCGCCGATCGGCTGCGCATTCAGTTCGCCGGTGCTGAACATGCAGGAAGGAAACCGCACCGTGCGGCTCGAACTGCACCTGTCGGGAATCAGGAACACCAAACTGGCCTCGGCCTTTGCAGCCTGGCTCACCGGCCCCAAGGGCTGGCTGGGGCCGTTCCCGCTTTCGGGAACGCTGACTGGCAGCAAGCTGACCTTGACCGCCACAGTGCCCGCAACCGAGTCGGCGGTCGTTGACTACGATGCCGCCGTGCACGGTCACGCGTTCGCCGCGCAAGCGCCGGTGCTGCAACTATTGCTCGACCCGGACGCGGCGCTGCATTACGCCGACCTCGAAGCGCTGACCCTGAGCCGGGCGCGCATCACGGTCGGGGTGGACGCGATGCAGGCGCTGACGCTGGAAAACGATTACGGCAGCCTCAACCCGAAAAAAACTTTCCGGCCCTTCGGCGCGCAGCCGGTCAAAGGTTCGCGTTTCCTGGTCGGCTGCGAAGAAGCGCTCTCCAGGCAACTGCTGAGTCTGGAAATCAAACTGAACTGGCAGGGCGCGCCTGCCAATCTTTATGACTGGCATTCAGGCTACAGCCGTCGTGCCGACATGAGCCGTGGCGTAACGGTCACGCTGACCTACCAGGACAGCAGCGGCCAGACGATCTCAGCCACGCACGACCTGATGGCGCGCAACAGCGACGGCGCTTCCACGCTCACACTGAAGGCCGCACCACCGACAACAAAAATCCGCACGCCAGATGCCAAGCTGTTCGCGATGCTGTCGGCTGGCGGCCTCGCAAGCCAACAGTCGGGACTGCGCTTCGAACTGTCCCGTCCTGCCGGACGCCGACCGCAACTGACGCCAACACGCCGGGGTTTCGTCACCGTCACGCTGATGGACGACTTCCTGCACGCCGACTACCGCCGTGAAACCATCACCAATGCGCTGGCGCAAAACAACACCGTACTCAACGAGCCGTACACCCCGACCGTGCAGACGATCAGTCTGGGATACCGGGCGCAATCCGGGGAAGCGGACTTCGGCGCGAACGACCTTGCCAGCTTCAGCAACCCCGATTTGCAGTTCTTCCATGTCGGCTGTTTCGGGCAACGGCGCGAACATGCCTGGCTGCGCCAGCAATGCGACTACGCTGATGACAAGCGCGTCACGCTGTTGCCGTCCTACCCCGATGAAGGCGAATTCCTGATCGGACTGAGCGGCCTCAAGGCAGGCGACAGCGTCAGCCTGCTGATGCAAGTCCGTGATGGCAGCGCCAACCCGGACTTGCCGCCGACACAGCTGAGCTGGTCGGTGCTGGGCGACAACCACTGGCGCACCCTGACCCCGCAGGAAATCGCGCTGGACACCAGCAACAACCTGCGCGCCAGCGGCATCGTCGCTATCGCCCTACCGCATCAGACCTCCACCGAACACTCGTGGATGCCAACCGGTCTGGTCTGGCTGCGCGCCAGCGTGGCGAAGGACAGCGCGGCGGCCTGCCAGCTGCTGGCTGTCGCGGCGAACGCCGTCGAGGCGGTCTTTTCCGATCAGGGCAACGACCCGGCGCATCTGTCCAGCCCGCTGGAAGCGGGCCGCATCGCCAAATTCAAGACCGCCCAGTCCGGCGTCAGGTCAGTCGCGCAACCCTATGCCAGCTTCGGCGGCAGCCCGCAGGAAACCGGCGTCATGCTGACGCGGCGCGCCGCCGAACGCCTGCGCCACCGCGCCCGTTGCATCACGCCGTGGGACTACGAGCGCATGTTGCTCGACGCCTTCCCGAATGTACACAAGGTGAAATGCATCCCGCACGCCAGCCCGGATTCATGGCTTGCGCCCGGCCATGTGCTGCTGCTGGTCATCCCCGACCTGCGCAACCGGAATGCGGTGAATCAGTTGAAGCCGCACGCGGACACAGACACGCTATCAAGGATGCAGGAATACGCACAACAGCACGCCGGGCCGCAGGTCAAAGTCAAGGTGAAGAATCCCGACTACCAGCCGGTGCGCCTCGATTTCAAGGTGCGCTTCCATCCCGGCTACCCGTTCAACTACTACCGACAGGAACTGGAAAAGGCGCTGATCGCCGCACTCACCCCCTGGGCATACGACAAGACGCGCGAGATCGAATTCGGCGGGCGCATCTATCGCTCGGTGTTGCTGGATTTCGTCGAGGAACTGCCCTATGTGGACTTCGTCACCGACTTCAAGATGAGCCGGGTGAACGACGCAGCCGGGCAGGATGTTCCCCAAGATGTCCCGGAGATCAGCGCCGACGCGCCGGACGCCATTCTGGTATCGGACGCCAGCCACACCATCGGCGAATTTCTGGAGGCATAGGGTACACACATCATGCTACTGAACAACAAAATCTCCACTGTCCCCGAAAGCGATCCGGCGCTCGACCAGCAGCAGCTGTTCGCCATCGGTCTGGACCATGTCCGGGATCTGTCGCGCAAGTTGTGGACCGACCACAACCTCCACGACCCCGGCATCACCATGCTGGAACTGCTGTGCTACGCGCTCACCGACCTGGCTTACCGCGCAAATTTCCCGATCGCCGACCTGCTGGCCACGGCGGAGAACAATGCCGGAAACATGGCACAACAGTTTTTCACGCCGCGCCAGATACTGCCCAACCGCCCGCTGACCGCCAACGACTACCGCAAGCTGCTGATAGACATGCCGGGGGTCAGTAATGCCTGGTTACTGTCTGCGGAACAGCACTACTACGCCGACACGCTGAACGGCGAACTGCTGTTTGACGACCCCAGAGTCGGCAACCCCGCACGCGAGGGCATACACGAGATCAGCTTGCAGGGACTCTACAAGGTATTGCTGGAATTCGACGCAAGCGTCACCACACAGGCTCGGCGCGATGCACTGTGTGCCGCCGCGATGGAACGCCTGCAGGCCAACCGCAATCTGGGCGAGGATTTCACCGGCGTGGAAGTCGTGCAAGACCAGTACTACACGCTCTGTACCGAACTTGAGCTGATGCCGGATGCCGACCAGAACAAGGTCATGGCGAACATCCGGTTCGAGGTCGAGCGCTACCTCTCGCCGCCGGTGGTCAACCGCAGTCTCGCCGATATGCTGGAACGCCGCCATGCCGACGGCAGCGCCTGCACGGTCGCGGAGATTTTCGCAGGCCCGGCGCTGCAATGCGGTTTCATAGACGATGCCGAACTGGAACAGGCCGATCTGCGCAGCGAGATACGCCTGTCCGACCTCATCTGCATCATCATGGACATCGCCGGGGTGCGCGCGGTGCGCGACATCCTCATCAATCCGCTCGCGCCGGGCAACAGGCCGGACGACCGCGCGACCGCGCCCGCCAACAAATGGCGCATCGCCGTGCCGACTGGCAAGCGCCCGCGCCTGAGCGACCAGCAAGGCAGGCTGGTCTGCTACAAGCGCGACATCCCGGTGCTGCCCGATGCGGTCAAATTCAGGGACGAGTTGCAAAAGCTCAATGACGCGCTGGAAGCCAAGTTCAACGCGACCAACCCGGAAGATCTGCCGATTCCGCAGGGACGCTTCCGCGACACCGGCAGGTATCAGTCGTTCCAGCATCATTTCCCGGTGCTGTACGGCCTGTCCGAACAGGGACTGCCGTCCAACGCCGACGACACGCGCCGCGCCCTCGCGCTGCAACTCAAGGGCTATCTGCTGTTCTTCGACCAGGCGATGGCCAACTACTGCGCGCAACTCGCCAATGTGCGCGAACTGTTCGGGCGCGAGCCCGCCCAGACCCGCACTTATTTCACGCAACTGGCGGACTCGTTCCCGGACGCGGCACGCATCTATGCGGCGGACGTCAGCGCCGATCTGCTGCACGACCGGATCGAGACGCCCGTTGCGGCGCAGGCACGCCGCAACCGCTTCCTCGATCACCTGCTGGCGCGCGTCGCCGAAGATTTTCACCATTATCTGAGCATCATGCAATCGGCCTTCGGCACCGGTGCGGCAAGCGTGATCGCCACAAAATATGACTTCCTCAGGGACTATCCCGCGCTGGGCGCGGAACGCGCGCTGGCCTACAACCACACGCTGACATCACCTGACGCGCTGTGGAACTCGCTGAACGTGTCGGGACTGGAACGCCGTCTGGCCCGCCTGCTCGGCATCGGCAACCCTAGCCGCCGCAACCTCGGCACCGTCTCCTACGACATGTACACCGAGCTGGACAGGACGCCGGGCGACGAATACCGCTTCCGCGTCAGGCACCCGCTCACCGGCAAGATACTGCTGTCCGGCAGCATGCACTACGCGACACCCGCCGCCGCCCGTGATGAGATGGTGCTGGCGATAGAGAGGGCGCAACACCCGGAAGGTTATCAGCGCAAAGTCACGATAGACGGCAGGCATTACTTCAACATCATCAATGCCAGCGAAGCCGTGATCGCCCGGCGCATCGAATACTTCGCCTCGGCGGAGGAAATGGACGCCGCGACAGAGCTGCTGATAAAGCATTTGCGCGATTTCTACAGCGGCGAAGGGATGTATCTGATCGAAAACATCCTGTTGCGCCCGCAACAGACCGACCCGTTCATGCCGATTTGCATTGATGCCAACTGCACCGATTGCGCCGGGGCCGACCCTTACTCATACCGGCTGCACTTCGTGTTGCCCGCCTATGCGGGCCGCTTCCAGAACATGGATTTCCGGCGTTTCATCGAGGAGACCATCCGCGCCGAGACGCCCGCCCATCTGCTGCCCAAGATATGCTGGATCGGCCCGGACGACATGGCAAGCGTCGAATCAGCCTGGCGCGACTGCATCTCGCTGATCGCCGGCACAACGATAGCCGACCGCAACAGCAAGTTGCAGGCGCTGTTCAACACCCTTGCCAATGCGAAGAACATCTACCCCGCCCATCCATTGCGCGACTGCAACTGCAATCCTGAACAGCCGCCGTTCGTTCTCAACCGCAATGCGCTGGGCAGCAATACCCCATCCCTCTCCCCGGACACCAAGGAGCAAGTACCATGACCAGCCAACTGAAAACCGTCCGCAGCCTGGATACGCTTTCCACCTGCTACACCATCTTTGAAAAGGATCAGGTGCTGACGGCCAGCCAGCTCAACGGCATTACGGATTATCTCGACGATCAGGATCGCCTGACGCGTATCGGGCTGCTGGGCACGGGCATCCTGGCCGGATTCGATCTGCAACTGGCGGGCAACAAGGTCGTCGTGAGCAAGGGTGTCGGCGTGAGCAGCGACGGCGACCTGCTGGCGCTGCAAACCGACACCACGTTCGACCGCTACCGGCCTTACGATGAAAAAACGCCGGTCTATCCGCCCTTTTACCCTGAAGCCAGTGACGGCGGCAAGATGATGCAGCTGTTCGAGCTGGTGCGCGCGGGTGAAAAGGACGCGTCCGCTTCGAAGCTGGACAGTCTGCCCGTGAATCCCGGCGACAGGGTGGTCATGCTATACATGGAGAGTTACCGGAACGACCCCGACCTGTGTTCCGGCGCCGATTGCGACAACCTCGGCCAGCAGGCGATCAACACCTTGCGCGTGCTGCTGGTCTCGCGCAGCGATGCGGCCCGCTTGCTGCATACCCCTGACACCAACAGCGCGGCCTCGCTGAAGCTGCCCGAGATCGCCGCCGAACGGCCACTGATAGGCGCTGCGATCAGCAGCACCGATGCCCTCGCCGGACTTTACCGCAAGGCCTGCGGCAGCAGCCATGATGAACTGGTGAACAACCTCGGCACATTGTTCAAATTGATACCCGGCCTTATCCATCCGTCCTTTAGCGCCGACCCGGGTCCCGGCTGGATCGCCACGCTCAATACCCGGCACACCCGGTTCGCCGCACAAAACGAGGGGATTCAGTACTACTACGACTTCCTCAAAGATCTGGTGGAAACCTGGAATGCGTTGCGCGACGTGCTGTTCGACGATGACGGCGTGCTGTGGCCGGACTTCAACGCCTTTCCCAAGCACCTGCTGCTCGGCTGTCTTTCCTCGCCCAGTGAGTTGCGCAGCGGCTGGTATCCTTCGCCGTTCACCCGCAAGGGGATACACGAACACGCGCATTTCCTGGTGCTGAAGCTGCACACGCTGATAAACAGCTTTGAAGCACCCGGTGACGACGCCATCATCGTCACCCCAGGCAACGACGAATCCGTCCCGCTGGAAGAACGCGCCATCCCCTATTACTACGCCCTCAAGAACGAATGCCCGATCCATCTGGCCTGGAACCATCGCCTCGACCGGCGAGGTGCTGCGACGCGCAATCTCGGCTACCGGGCGGCTGAATATGGCGGCACGCGCGACCCGCTGCTTGGCCAGATCGGTCGTTACAACTTCTTCCGCATCGAGAGGCATCTCGGGCAGAACGTGACCGGGGCACAGAAAAAGCTCGAACAGGCGATACGTGGCTACAACTTGCCGTTCACAGTACGCGCGGTGTTGCTGCACACCGAACGCAAGCACATCGCGATTCGCCCGCCGATACGTTATGGCGACCTGCATCGTATTCACCACATCCTGCGCAAGGACTTGTCGCTGCAACTGGAAGACGCGAAGCGATTCAACAACAGCTTCAAGCAGGGCATAGACCTGGCGCTCGAACGCAAGGAGATCAGCGACCATAACGTTTCAACGACTGCCAATGCCCGGCACGGCGAGATCGCCTGCGCAGTCGAAGAGGCAGCCCAACCGTTGATCAAAAACCGCTATTCGGATTATCAGCAGACCCGTCAGAGCAAGGACTGGCGCGGTGCGTACAAGACTGTGGTCAATGGCGCAGGCAGTTTCAAGGGAACATTGGGCGAGATCGTGCGCACCGACTACACCACCGTATTCGACACGCTGGTGACGAGCAACCATCCGGCCTGGCTGGACTGGCTCGATACGCTGATCCAGTCGAAAAACGACCAGGAAGACAACAAGCTGCTGTTCCCCGAATTCTGCAAACAACATCCCGGCCTTGAGCATTCAGGCGGCGTATCGCGCGGCGGCACGTTCATATTGATCTATGACGATCAGGCCAGGGTAATCGCCGACTTTGCGCTGCCCTACAACTGGCCGGAAACCGCCGAGAGCGAACCCGATGATGCAGAACAACTCGCCCCGCCCGAGTTCAGACTGCCAGGTCTGGTCGGCAGCGGCTTCAGATTGCTGCCTTCACTGGATGACAGGTTCAAATTCAAACTGGATGAGTTTGAAACGAAACTCCAGCCCAAATGGATGGAGCAGATCAACATCCAGAAGGAACACATGACCTTCTTCAAGGAATCGGTCGGCGCGCTAACTAATCTGGTCGGCAACAAGGCCAGGGTGAGCGAGATGACCGCCAGTTTCGCGGACAAGATGCTGGAATACAGCATCAACGATGTTCAGACCAAGGCCGCCCAGGTCGAAAACCTGCGCCAGATGGTGATGGATCAGCAAATGACCGGCGCGGCGCGCGAACTGGCCGACAAGAAACTGCTGGAGATGCAATCCGCCCTCGCCGAAAGCATCGCCGAAAGCGCCAGCTATGTCGTCGAGAACAAAATTGATCTGGCGGCGACTGCCGACGGCGGCAAGGCGCTGGGCAGCCTGACCCAAAGCATGAGCATGGTGACGGAAAGCGCGGCGCGTACCCAGCTTGGCGCCCGGCTGACGAACATCCAGAGTAAAGCCGACAGCGTCAGCAAGGCTCACGCGGTCGCCGTCGGCGGATTGATCCAGGTCGGCGGCTTGAAGCTCAGATGATTAACCACCGTATCCACCGTCAGCGCTGGCAGATCAAAGCAGCCTCACAGGAGGCGGCCTTCGCGATACGCCAGCAACTGCGTTCGCATCTGGATACGGAACTGTTGCCGGTGTTCGAGCGCACCTTCGATGCACTGGTCACAGACGACGAAGTGGTGCGCATCCCGCGCCTGACGCTGGACATTAAACTGGACGGGAACGGGGATTTCATCACCGCACTGGCAGAGGCCTTACCGGACGCATTGCGCGACAGGCTGGATGAGATTTTGCAGGATGCCTCTTCCGCCCAGCCCGCCCTCGCCCAACCCGGACAGACTGGTACACAGCGGCTCAGCGCATCTGCCAGTCTGCGCAGCACCCTGCTGAACTACCTCGCCAGCGGCTTGCCGGCATGGCACGACCGCCGTGCAGCAGATGAAGACACACTGTTGCAGATGCTATGCAAGGAGGCTGTTTCCCTCGCCGGGGAAGCATCCGAACTGCGCGACGCCATCGGCGGCACGCTGGCGCAACGCATCAATGCCAGTTTCCGCCTGCTGCAACTGCTGCCCGCTGAATCGCGCGCCACTCTGCTGAGGCTTGCGCCGCTCGCTCTGCCCGTGAGCCCGCCAGGAAACCGGACAGCAGATTTGACCGGACAGACCTCCCCGCTTCCCGACCTGTTGCGCCGGTTCGCCATCTCCTCAATCCTCCCGCCCGGCAGCCACTTGCTGCTGCGCGCCCAGGCCATGCTGCTGGCGCTAAGTGACGAAGAACTGCATCGCCCGCTTGCCCCGCTGATAGACGCACTGCTGCGCGAGTTCCAGCGTCATGTGGCGACACAGACTGGCAGCGGCGCAGCGGAGATGCTGTCCGACGTTGAAACGCTCCTCAAGTCGGGCGACGCCCCGACAGACGTGATGCCGCCGGAAAAACCCGACAGCCGCGCCGCCCCGCCAGCAGCATCGCCAACAAAGCTGTCAGCGCGACCACAAACGGATGACGCGCCGGACGCAGGCTATCTGGCAGACGACGCCGGGCTGATACTGCTGCACCCCTTTCTGCCCCGCCTGTTCGATGTCATGAACCTCTCCTCCGGCAGCATCCTGCCGGAGGAGAGGCTGCCGCGCGCCGCAGCCCTGCTGCACTGGCTGGTCAACGCGCGCGAGGAGGTTTACGAATTCGAACTCACCACCATCAAGATATTGCTGGGACTGACGCCGGATCAGAGCTTGCTGGTCGGCGCCGGGCTGCTCAGTGAAGCTGAACGGACTGAGGCCGATGCACTGCTGGCGGCAGCCATTTCGCACTGGAATGCGCTGGGCAAGACCGGCGTAGCCGCACTGCGCACGTCTTTTCTGCAACGACGCGGCCTGTTGCGCGACCTGGATTCAGGCTGGCAACTCCAGCTGGAACCCGAACCATTCGACCTGCTGCTGGGCAGGCTGCCGTGGAGCATCGGCCTGGTGAGACTGCCGTGGATGAGCAGACCGATCTTCGTCGAATGGCCTACGCAATGAACAGCAGCGCTCATGCAAAAAACGTAACACGAAGTAATCGTAGCAAAGCATTGGAGGCAATATGGCTGACGACAAAAAAAGCATCGGTAATTTCACGCTGCCCGGCACGGGGGCGATTGTCATTTTACTGTCCCTGATCGGCTATTTTCTGGTCACGCCCGGCGCTTTTATTGACGAGCGCCCCGGCACACAGGAGGTTCTCGATAACGGCGGAGGATATTCACAGGATATTGATGCAAGGCTCTGGCAGGACCCGTTCTCAGCCATCAAGAAGGATATGGAAAAGCCCGCCGGGAATACCAGCAAGCTGGCATTTTCAAAGAATGGCGTGTCAAGCGTTGAAATTACCCTAGCCGATAAATCCGGCTCTGCAAACACGCCGAAACATCTGGCCGACCAGCTATTCAAAAACATGGACTGGGTACATGCAGGAGAAAAGGAAAGAGCCAATCTAACCATAATCGCCGCCATGGAGTCCGGCGGCCCTTATTCCGAAGTCCAGGAAACGCGCATCAGGCGGCGATATGCGCTGGTGTCGGCCTTGTCAACACTGCGCTACAAACCCGCCGATTCCGAGCATATCGGCTATTTCAAGCCGACTCAGCCAGCACATTACAAATTGCCTGTAGCCATTCCCTTTGAGTGGTTCAATCCTCCCGAAGAAACAAATGAGCCAGACTGTCATCCCTGCGGAAAAGTGCTGGTTATCTGGCTGGACGACAGTCGTTTCGATGTTAGCCCGATAAAAAAAATCAGAGAGATTTTTGCACAAATTTCAACAGCCTCGAATTCTGACAGCAGCAACTGGCGCTACGCCGTTATCGGGCCTAACGATTCCGGGCAATTAAGCGCGTTGGTCAAGGAAACGGCAAACTTTGACAGCGACGACAAGCCAATCAAGCTGAAAAATATCCGTTTTTATCCCGCCGCTGCAACGGCTGAAGAAACCTGGCTGTTGAATCGGTTTGATGAAAAATCCGATCAGAAAAATTTGGCCGGTCAACTCAAACATAAAGGAGTTTCGCTTACCCGCCCCCTCTCGGATGACAGGCAAGTCTCTGACCAACTGGTCAGAGAACTGGCATTGAGAGAAATAAAATCCATTGATAATCATATAGTTATATTATCAGAATGGGATACTCATTATGGTCGTGTGTTGCCGCTAACTTTTGCTGCGGCTTACAACCATAAAGAGACGGGCAAATGGTTCAATTCAAATCCCGCCTCATGCGACACGTTCGACAATGTGCATTGTTTCAGCTATGAACGCGGCATTGATGGCCAACTTCCTGGCAGCAAAGCCGGGAAAGAGTCAGATGCAAAACCGGGCGCAGGCGAAAAGTCGGCCAGCGTTTATGACCGGCCTGACGGCTTGAGTCAAAAGGACTATTTGCGCCGACTGGTGGGTGAAATTCGCCAACTTGATCAGCAGTTGGGCGATGCGAAAGGTCCTTGCTGGTTTCCGGCAAAAAATTGCGGCGTCAGCGCAATCGGCGTGCTGGGTTACGACGTGTATGACAAACTGGCGATTCTGCAAGCCTTGCGCGCCTACTTTCCGGGCAAGCTATTTTTCACCACAGAACTGGACGCACTCTATTCATCCCCGAAGGAATTCGCCTCGACCCACAATCTGATTGTCGCCTCCAGTTTCGGCCTGAAATTACGGCCTGAAATACAAAAGAATATCCCGCCTTTTCGCGACAGTTACCAAACCGCCTTTTTTCTGTCCACCCTGTTGGCAGTCAAGGGACAGGATAAAGACATCAGTCACTGGTTAACAACACCGCGTATTTTTGAAATCGGTCGCAAAGGCCCGGTAGATCTGAGCAGCGCCCCGCCGGACAAGAGGCTTAACAATGACGAACAACCCTGCCGGACATCGGTACTGCGATGCAACGACATCCAGCCTGCCGGAATAAGCACCCGCCTGCACGGCTATGAGACTTTTTTGCGCTACGGGCTGATTATTTTGGGGCTGGTGCTTATGTACCGGACAAGCTGGATGTTCAGAAAATGGGTTCTGGCTGCCTGGCATTTCATTCCAAGATATATTGAGGACAATTCAGAACTCAAATTATCATTTATCTTATTGATTTTAATAGGAGTTATCTTGTATTTATGTCGCAAAATCATCAGTTCCGAAGAACCCTGGCTATGGGCTGATGGTGTCAGCATCTGGCCGGCGACAGTTTTACGACTATTGGCACTGATGCTCTCGGTCTTGTTCCTGAGGAAAATTTACACAGACTTGAATGAATGCAACAGACAACTTGAAACAAAGTACCAGCTTGAACTGAACTTCGAACGCGCCCCCGGAAGAAACGGACTACAAAGCGTCTTGAGTTGGGGTTTGCCGCAAGGATGTGAGGGAAACGTTAACGCTTCCCTGTTATGGCAAGATTATCGAAAAAAAGGTGATTTTTCTGTGCGCCTGGTTCGTTCCATGCCGGGATTTTTCTGGTTTATCGCCTTCGCCTATTTCGCCATACTGCTATCCGGCGGACTCCCGGTTCCCGCCAGAGGCGATTTCGCCTTTTATGCCGACGAAACTATTTCGACCCTTGCCAACCTGGCGGTGCTAGGGCTTACCATGGTCATCGTAGATGCGTCGCGCCTGAGCGACCGCTTTATCCAGCATCTGGACAGCGCGCCGAGCAACTGGCCGAATGCGGCTCATCACGCCACCGAGTGGGGCGTTGGTAAACAGAGCATCGTCTATTGGCTTGATGTCCGGTTTGTAGCCGAACTGACCCATACCATCGGCAAATTCATCTGGTATCCGGTCATTTCCCTGTTTTTACTGGTGGTCGCCAGAAACTCGATTTTCGACAACGCGGTGTTCTCCTACGGACTCGCCATCGCGCTCAGCATCCTGTTAATCCATCTGTTCTCATGCGCATTCTGGCTGCAAAACGGCGCAGTCGCCATGCGAAAAAAGGCCATCAGCGCATTAGGCGAGAAGCTGCGCGTACTGCATAGCGAAAACAAATCCGAACAGGAAATATCCAGACTGAAAGAACTCATTGCAGAAATCGAGAGTATCCGGGAAGGCGCTTTCACGCCATTTATGCAACAGCCTCCGGTAAGAGCGATATTGCTTATTCTGGGCGGGGGAAGCGGGCTGCCGTTTCTGAATCACTTGTTTTAAGTAACGCCTTCATTGAGCAAATTGTCGGCATTTCCATGATGGCCTTGCAGACAGTTCAAATCCCCCTGTGTTTTTTAATCAGATCATGCGCCAACTGGATTTCCTTGGCCTGTTCCGTGGCCATCTTGACCATGTCTTCCGGCATGCCCTGCCCGATCAGCTTGTCGGGGTGATATTGGCTAATCAGCTTGCGGTACGCTCGCTTGATCTCGGCATCGGTGCTGTCTTTACTGACGCCCAACGCTTTGTAGGCATCGTCCAGCGCGTCGGCGGCGCCAGCCTGCCCTCCGGCGAAATGCGACTGATTCAGAACCATGTCCAGCAACTGTTTGAACGCGGCCTGATCATAGCCGAGACGGACGGCTATATCTGAAAGCAACGCCTGTTCAGCCGGATGGAAATGTCCGTCCGCCAGCGCCATCACGATCAGATAAACCAGCAACATTTGCTTCAGATTCCTGGTGTGCCCGCAAACAGTCTGGAAGCGTTTGTAGGTCGGCGCGAGGTCAAAATCTGCTGCTGCGCCCTGCTTGAACGAGGCAATAGCCTGTGATCGATGCTGCGCCGTCATGCCCAGTTTTTGCATGAACTGCTCGACATGGGCGATCTCGTCCTGCGAAACATGTCCGTCTGCCTTGGCCAGCTTGCCCATCGAGATGAACACCGTTTCGAGGAAAACGGCCTGGCGCAGCGCGTTCTGCAACGGATTGATCGCGCCGGAGCCGTACGCCCTGAGGCGATCAAGAAATGCCCCGGCGAACAGCCCGAGCAGCGCGCCGAAAAATCCAAAAAAGTAATAACCCGCAATGAAACCAATGAGCTTGAACAAGGTAACTCCAGAATAAACGGAACCTCCAGAAATCCCTTGTCCGGCAGGACGTATGTTCGGAGGTTCTTTATAAGTTAAGCGAAAAACAGCCACGGCGAAGCCGCGCATTATACCTTCGCCGTTGCCGGGCGCATGAAATCAACCCGCTAAAAGCGGAGTCATCTGCGGAGTAACAAGTCGCCGCAGGCTTCAAAAACCGGGATCCGGCTCACATAGGCCAAAATGCATAGGCTGTTTGGCATATTGACCGCCCACCTGCGAACAAATACTCTTTGAACCGGCAATCAGGGGCAAAATTAAACCGTAGTCTGCCTCCTGTTAATTGAGAAACATGCCGGCATTTGTTTACGGTTCAAGAGGGGAAACGCATTCACCAGTGTCACTGCCTCTCGCCACTCATGGCCCTCACCGTTGCAAAGCTTGTGCTGCTGTCTTTATTTCTTTGATCTGCTTCGGGGGACGTTATGGCCAACTTCGCATCTGCATTTAGCGCAACCATGAAAGCCGAGGGCGGGTATGTAAATGATCCGAAAGACCCCGGCGGCGAAACCTACAAAGGGGTCGCCCGCAAACTCAACTCCAAATGGGATGGCTGGATCGTCATAGACAAGGCGAAACAGGCAAACAACTTCCCCGCCAATCTCGACAGCAACGCCCCGCTACAGGAAAAAATCAAGGCTTTCTACGAGACAAACTACTGGGACAAGGTACGCGGCGACGACATCAACGACCAGCATATCGCCGAATCCATCTTTGATTTCGCCGTCAATGCCGGCCCCGTTACCAGCGCCAAACTCGCACAGCTCACCGTCAATGCAGAACCGGACGGCGTCATCGGCCCCGCCACCCTGCAAAAAATCAACGCCGACGACCCGCGCGCTTTCCTCTCACTTTTCGCCCTGCACAAAATCAGGCGCTACATGAAGATATGCGAGCAGCGGCCGGACAGCAAAAAATTCTTCTATGGATGGGTCAGACGAACATTGGAGGTAATTTAATCATGGCTAACAACGTCCCCGGCAGCCGACTAAGCGGCGGCTCAAGCACCCTTGCAGCGGATGAGCCGGACAACCATTCCGACGAAGAAAAAAAGGAACTCGCCAACGAACTCGCCAAGGCAGCCATGCAACATGACGCGCAAATGGCCGCACTCGGATTACAGGAAACGCAGGCTTATCTGGCAGATGCAGTTAGCGCGCGTGACAATCAATATCGCGTTCAGGAATCAGAACATGCCAGCGAACTGGCAAAAAACGTCCAGCCCATGCTCGCCATCGGCGTTATCGTGCTCACTTTCATTCTTTACATGATCGTCATCTATGGCAGCACCAAAGATGGCTTCCTCAAAGAAGGCACAAAAGACATCGTCATCTACATCCTCGGCGCGCTCACCACCATCGCCTCGCAGGTCATCTCCTACTACTTCGGCTCCAGCGCAGGCAGTGCGGACAAGAGCAAGGCGCTCAGTTCGATTGCCAAAGGGAATAATCCTTAATTAAACAAATAGTTATAAAAATAAAAATAGGGGAAATAAACATGCATACAACTCTCTCAGCAACACCTTCATCAAAGAGCGTCATCTCTGGTCTTCATATTATTTATCTTGTGGTTGCAGGCATCGTTTTATCTGGTTGCTCAGCAATTCCGGCCAAATCAGACAATAAATGGTCAGAGTTCACTGGGAAAGTGGATGCGCATGGCGCACTGCCTGTTATGCACCATGAGTTCAATATTTTGCCTTTTGTGGAAATGCTGGAGGATGCAGAAGGAGGCCTCGCGACATGCACACAAAAAAATCAAAATGGCGAATTCGAACCCTACAGTTATCAGTGCGCCACCAGAAAATTCTATGCCCGGACTCGTTTACTTCCTGAATCTTATCAACGCATGGAGCGCAACCGCATTCAGGAACGCATCCTCGCCATCTCCGAAGATCGCTGTAACGCGTACAAACGTTATCTACGCTACGATCAATCCATGTCCAATTTCTGGCTGGGGTTTGGGTCAACGCTGGCCGGAGGTTTGGGGGCGCTTTCCAGCACGCTAACAGCGGCCAAGACCTTTGCCGCTTTCGGAGGAGTACTCTCCGGGATCAGTGCTGAATACAACCAGGATTTTTACGGCAATCTGTTCTATTCCGTCATTACCAAGGCTATAGATGAACAGCGCCGCGATGCCTATCGGCAAATCCAGACATATGGACAAAACAGGAGCCTGACACAATATCCGGTAGAAGCCGCCATAAAGGATGCCATCCTCTATGACGGTACATGCAGTGCCGTATCCGCAATGGAATATGCTGAGAAAGCGGTGCAGTTGGTCAACGACCCGGGCATGGACGGCATGATGCGCTACCTCGTCAAAGCCAACCAGTCACGCTTCATCCTGCAAAACGGTGTCAAGGACATCAGTGAATTGAAGAAGGCGGGCATTACCACCACCTTTGAAAATTCACGTTATGGTAGCCAGATTGGCGACAAAGACGACGAGGAACACAACCCACAATCTATCATCCAGATGCAACTGAATATCGCCAACCAGCAGACCACAGAAAGTATCGTAGAAGCTATAGGGCAGCAGTATGCGGGGGGTGATAACAACAAGCTGGAAACCTGGAAAAATTTGAATAAAAAAAGCCTTACCAGCAATATCGACACACAACTAATCGCGATTATTACGGGCTTCAGAGAAAGCTTACTATCATGTTCGATACCAGCCACGCAACTTTTTAGCGATTACCTTGCAACCGAGACGGCGCTTCAACAAGCAAATGATAGCAAAATAACAGGAGCGCAAATCAAACGAGATCAGGCATTTAACAAGTTGGAGCAAATCAATGTCGAGATAAACGGCATCGGTCAACATTTCCAAACTTTAATCGGCAGTTTGACCAAGGCTGGGGTTCAATCAGTCTCAGCGAATCCCCCAATATTGTCGTGGGATTATAAAAGCCTGGCTACTGACAGTAAGTTTGCCACTCCAGCAACCTGCCCAAACCCCCAATAAACAAGAGGACGAATTACGACCCACAAAAAAGGCGACCTTCCGGTCGCCTTTTGCTTTCCGAATTACCGCTTCCGCAAGAATGATGCTTACCCCACCCACTTCCTCGCGTTCTGGAACATCTTCAGCCAGGCGCCGTTTTCCTGCCAGTCCTTCGGATGCCAGGAGTTTTGCACGGCGCGGAACACGCGTTCCGGGTGCGGCATCATGATGGAGAAGCGCCCGTCCGGGGTGGTCAGGCCGGTGATGCCTTGCGGCGAGCCGTTCGGGTTGAGCGGGTAGGTTTCCGTCGCCGCACCGCGATTGTCCACGTAGCGCAAGGTCACCAGTTGCTGCGCGGCTTTCAGACGTTTGGCACTGCCAAAATCGGCATAGCCTTCGCCGTGCGCGACGACAATCGGCATGCGGCTGCCTGCCATGCCGTCGAAAAGAATGGACGGCGATGGCTGAATCTCAACCATCACAAAACGCGCCTCGAACTGTTCGGACTGGTTGCGCGAGAAGTGCGCCCAGCTATCAGCCCCCGGGATGATTTCGTGCAGGTTACTCATCATCTGGCAACCGTTGCACACGCCCAGCGCGAAGGTGTCGTCGCGGTTAAAAAACGCCTCGAATTCGTCGCGCGCACGCGGATTGAGCAGGATGGATTTCGCCCAGCCCTCGCCCGCACCCAGCACGTCGCCGTAGGAGAAGCCGCCGCAGGCCGCGACGCCCTTGAAATCGGCAAGGCTCACACGTCCGCTGATGATGTCGCTCATGTGTACATCCACTGCCGCGAATCCGGCACGGTCAAACGCCGCCGCCATTTCCACCTGGCCGTTCACGCCCTGCTCGCGCAGGATGGCCACCTTCGGACGGTTGCGCAGCAGTGTCGGCGCGGTATTCTTGTTCGGGTCGTAAGTCAGTTTCGCATGCAGGCCGGGGTCGGTCTCGTCCAGCAGGCGGTCGAACTCGGATTGCGCGCAGTCCGGGTTGTCGCGCAGTTTCTGCATCTGGTAAGTGGTCTCCGACCAGATGCGATGCAGGTTCGTGCTGCTCTCGCTGAACAGCGTGTCACCGCCGCGCGAGATGGCGATCAGTCCGGTTTGATTCGGCGTGGCGATCTTCTGCACGCTCCTCAGCCCGGCGTCATTCGCCCGTTGCAGCACATACGCCACATCGCTGTTCTTCACCTGAACAACCGCACCGAGTTCTTCGTTGAACAGCGCGCGCAAGGTGTCGCCGTGCATTTCATCGAGTTTGACATCCAGTCCGATGTGCGATGCGAAGGACATTTCGCACAGGCTGACGAATGCGCCGCCATCGGAACGATCGTGATAGGCGAGCAGCATGTTGTCCGAATTAAGCGACTGTATCAATTCAAAGAAGGATTTAAGCAGCGCAGCGGAATCCACATCCGGAGCGACATCGCCTACCTGCTTGTACACCTGAGCCAGTGCCGAGCCGCCCATGCGATTCTTGCCCTGCCCCAGGTCAATCAGCAACAGCGTAGTGTCAGGATCAGCGGACAGTTGCGGCGTGAGCGTCTTGCGCGCATCCATGCCGGGCGCGAACGCGGTCACGATCAGCGACAACGGTGCGGTAACGGATTTGTTATCGCTGCCTTCCGTCCACGCGGTCTTCATCGACATGGAGTCCTTGCCGACCGGAATACCGATACCCAGTTGCGGACACAGTTCCATGCCCACCGCCCTGACGGTATCGAACAGCGCGGCATCTTCGCCGTGATGACCGGCTGCGGCCATCCAGTTCGCCGACAGCTTGATGTCGCCTATCTTCGCGATGCGCGCCGCCGCGATATTGGTAATCGCCTCGCCCACGGCCATACGCCCGGAAGCGGCGGCATTGACCAGCGCCAGCGGCGTGCGTTCGCCCAGCGCATACGCCTCGGCGAGATGGGTATTAAAACCCATCAGCGTGACGGCCACATCCGCCACCGGCACCTGCCAGGGGCCGACCATCTGGTCACGCGCGGTCATGCCGCCCACGGTACGATCGCCGATGCTGATCAGGAAAGTCTTGTCGGCCACGGCGGGCAGACGCAATACGCGGGTGATGGACTCGCTCAGGTCGAGCGCGCCGGAATCGAAAGCCGCCAGTCGGGGTATTTCGCGCGCCACCGTGCGCGTCATCTTCGGCGGTTTACCCAGCAACACCGACAGCGGCATATTCACCGGATTGTTGTCGAATTCGGTGTCATGCACGATGATTTGATCTTCCTCAATGGCGACGCCGACCACCGCAAACGGGCAGCGTTCGCGCTCGCAGAAAGCGCGGAATTCGTCCAGACGTTCGGGGGCAATGGCCAGCACATAACGCTCCTGCGATTCGTTGCACCAGATCTGCCTGGGCGACATGCCGGTCTCGTCCAGCGGAATCTTGCGCAACTCAAAATTCGCGCCGCGCCCGCCGCCGTGCACCAGTTCCGGCAAGGCATTGGACATACCGCCCGCGCCGACGTCGTGTATCGACAATATGGGATTATCTGCACCCAGCTGCCAGCAACGGTCGATGACTTCCTGCGCACGGCGCTGCATCTCCGGGTTGCCGCGCTGCACAGAATCGAAGTCCAGATTTTCGGCATTGCTGCCGGTATCCATGCTCGATGCCGCACCGCCACCCAGTCCGATCAGCATGCCGGGGCCGCCCAGATGCACCACCAAAGCCCCTACCGGCAGATCGTGCTTGTGGGTGTGAATAGCTGAAATACTGCCCACGCCGCCCGCCAGCATGATGGGCTTGTGATAACCGCGCATCTCGCCGCCGACACTCTCTTCAAAGGTGCGGAAATAGCCGGTCAGATTCGGACGACCGAATTCATTGTTGAACGCCGCCCCGCCCAAAGGTCCGTCCAGCATGATCTGCAAGGCGGTGACGATGCGCGAAGGTTTGCCGTAATCTGACTCCCACGGCTGTTCGAAGCCGGGAATATTCAGATTGGACACCGAAAATCCGGTCAGGCCTGCCTTGGGGCGTGAACCGATACCGGTCGCACCCTCGTCGCGAATCTCGCCGCCGGAACCGGTCGCGGCCCCCGCGAAGGGCGCAATCGCGGTCGGATGGTTATGCGTCTCCACCTTCATCAGCGTATGCGTCAGCTCCTCGCTGAACTGATAGCTGCCGTCGGTGCGCGGATAGAAACGGTCGATGCGCGCACCGACAATAACCGACGAATTGTCGGAATAAGCGACCACCGTACCCTCAGGGCTGACCTTGTGGGTATTGCGTATCATGCCGAACAGCGACATGTCCTGTACCACGCCGTCGATCACCCAATCGGCGTTGAAAATCTTGTGGCGGCAATGCTCGGAATTCGCCTGCGCGAACATCATCAGTTCGACATCGGTCGGATTGCGTTTCAGCTTCTTGAAGTTTTCCACCAGATATTCGATCTCATCCTGGGATAACGCCAGCCCCATTTCCCGGTTGGCCGCCTCCAGAGCCTCACAGCCGCCCTGCAATATATCCACCGTTGCCAGCGGTTGCGGCGCACCGTGACAGAATATTTTTGTCGCCGCATCGTCAATTGCAGCCAGCACCGACTCCGTCATGCGGTCATGCAACAGCGGCAATACCGCTGCACGTTCGGCATCACTCAGTCCATTTCCGCTGCGGGTCGCGAGGTAATAAATCACGCCGCGCTCAATGCGCTGCACACCGGTCAGACCGCAATGCTGCGCGATGTCGGTCGCCTTGGTGGACCAGGGTGAAATCGTGCCCAGACGCGGCACCACCAGTACGCGTTCGCCCGCGGGTTCGTCCGCCATCTTTCCCAGACCCAGCACCTTGTCCAGCAGACCGGCTTGCGCCTTGTCCAGCTTCGCGCCTTGTAACGCGCTGAAATAGCAATGGCGCGCATCAGCGAGAACAACATCGGGTGCCACGGCGCTCAGGGCGACGCGTAATTTTTCCAGACGGAATGCGGATAGGGCTGAACTGCCGACAGAGACTTTAAACATGACGGTGACGGTGAGAATAAAATTCGGGACGCGATTATACTATGCCCCGCGCCCCATATAAGCCGACCATTTAACGAATCCAGCATGGAACTACGCCACATCACGCAACAACAGCTTGCAGGACTCCTGCCCCAGCGACCGAAAGACAGCCACAAAAGCCTGTTCGGCACGGTTGCCGTCATCGGCGGCGCGGCGGGAATGACGGGGGCCGCCCTGTTGGCCGCGCGCGCTGCGCTCCGGCTGGGCGCAGGTTGCGTACATGTCGGTCTGCTGACGGACAACGCGCCGGCGGTGGATTTTGTGCAACCGGAACTGATGCTGCATCAGGCAGCGGCTGCGCTAAAGTTGCCTAACATCACTGTTTTGGCAGCCGGTTGTGGCATGGGAACATCGCTGGCAGCACATGATCTGCTTCTCGATGCGCTAAATAGCGATATTCCGCTGGTGCTGGATGCGGATGCGCTGAATCTGATTGCTATACACTCAGATTTGTGCGACCTGGCTGTTGCACGTAAAGCCGATACCGTACTCACCCCGCACCCCGGCGAAGCCGCGCGCCTGCTCGATTGCCGCACGGCAGAAATTCAGAATGACAGAATTTCGGCAGTGCAACAGCTGGCTGTGAAGTTCGCCTGCTCGGTGGTACTGAAGGGCGCTGAAAGCCTGTGCGCCACCCGCGACGGACTGTTCGTGAACCACACCGGCAATCCCGGCATGAGCGGCCCCGGCATGGGCGATGTACTGGCGGGCATGATCGCCGCCTTCGTGGCGCAGGGACTGAAAACTGACGATGCACTGTTGCTGGCGGTATATTTGCACGGTGCTGCGGGCGACGAACTGGCGAAACAAACCGCTATCGGCATGACTGCCACGGAAGTCACCGATCAGGCACGACGACTTTTGAACCGATGGACATCCCAATCGTAGGTCGGAATCCCTCTTGTAGGGCGTTCCGACACGGTAACCTTTGTCGGAACGCCTCCGGCTTCCGACCTGCCAAACTATTTACCACTCACCACTTACGAGCATTTCATGACCACCCCTATCGACATCTCCGAACAAGACGGCGTGCGCTATCTGCACTTCGGCTCAACCTGGTTGCAAGGCGCGATGCGCATTGCCCGCCCGTGGAATCTGGAACTGGAATATACCCGCGAAATGATGGCGTCCCTGCTGTTGCGCGACGAGGCACGCTGGCCGCGTAAAGTGCTGCTGATCGGCCTCGGTGCAGCCTCGCTGACCAAGTTCCTGTATCGCTATCGCCCGCTGGCGCACCTGACCATCGTCGAGATCGAACAGTCGGTGGTCGCCGCCGCTCGCCATTTCTTCAAGCTACCGGAAGACGACAAGCGCATCCATCTGGTGGTCGGCTGTGGCGCCGAATTCATACTCGGTACAGACAAAAAATTCGATTTGATTCTGGTGGACGGTTTTAACGAACACGCCCATCCCGGCGAACTGAATTCCCTGCCCTTCTATCAGGCCTGCCGCAGCCGTCTCTCCGATCAGGGCATCATGGCAGTTAATCTGATTGGCTTGTGCAAAGGCGTGCTGGGCGGCTACGCGCATATCCTCACCGCCTTCGAGGACCGCGCCGTGTTGTTTCCACCCTGCGAAAGCGGCAACACCATCGCCTTTGCTGCCGAGGGTGAAGCGGTCAATATCAATCTGGATGACCTGCAAGAGAACGCCGAAACGCTCAAGGAAGAAACCGGCCTGAATCTGCTGCCGACGCTGACACGACTGGCACAGGCCAAGACCTGTAAGGATAACCGGCTGCTTATATAACCGGGAAGCATACAATCCGGCTACATTTTGTTTTACGATGTTCACCCGTCATCACAAGGAGAAAGTCATGTTGCGTATCGCTTTGCTGTGCAGTCTCTTATCTTTCAGTCTTTTGGTCAATGCAGAAACCGAAGCCTACAACCGCGTGGATTTTCAGGTCGAAGCCGCACGCGAAGTCGCCAATGATCTGCTCGTCACTAATCTGAGCGCAGATATTCAGGACAAACAACCGTCCCGCGTCGCACAGCAACTGAACGCCGCGCTGAACGATGCGCTCAGGCAAGCCGCCGCTTTCGGCGCCGTCAAGGCCAGCAGCGGCAATCAGCAGACCTATCCTGTCTATGGCAAAAACAATCAGATAAGCGCCTGGCACGGTCATGGTGAAATTCGTCTGGAAAGCCGCGATTTCAAGGCCGCAGGCGAACTGATCATGCAGTTGCAAACCACGCTGCAACTGGGCAGCGTGCAATTCATGGTCGCACCGGATACCCGCAGCCAGATTGAAAATTCGCTTATCACCGAAGCCATCAAAGCCTTTCAGAGCCGCGCCGAAACAATACAAGCCTCAGTCGGCGCAAAATCCTACAAGATCGTGCGTTTCGCAATCAACAGCGGCGGCATGCCGCCACACTATCCTGTACAGATGATGCGCAGTTCCGCCATGGCTGACAGTGCAATTCCGGCACCGGAGTTTGCCGGCGGCGAGTCACGCATGACGGTACAGATCACCGGCACCATCGAGTTGCAGTGACTTGTTTTCAAACGGAATATATTTTCGACAAAAAACAGGCAGTCCGGTAAAAACCCTTACAGGACATAGCGTTAGCGCACGAACCCACATAAGCGCCCACAACTTTATCCACAGATTCTGTGGGTAAACAGAAATACCCTTTTGCAGCGGCGAGTTAGCGCCTGCTTAATCCCGTCCGACAAACCGTCAGCAAACCCGTATTGTCCGGTCAAAACTCCGCCGCACCAGGCAAAAACAAGGCAAAAAGTCCCCTTTTGATACGACTCAACTGCGAAACAAGGTGACGTCTGTCCACAAGACGCGCTGATCCATGGTTTGTCCGGCCAACGCCCGTCTGCACAGCCAACCAGGCAAAGCTAACATCATGTTTTTTAAAGGAATATATTAGAGACAAAAAACAGGCAGTCCGGCAAAAACCCTTACGGGACACGACCTTAGCACTTAAACCCACATAACTACCCACAACTTTATCCACAGATTTTGTGGGTAAACGGAAATACCCTTTTGCCGTGGTGACTTAGCGCTTGTTGAATCTGTAAATAACCATCCCCCGGCACAGCAGGGGATTACCTCGCTGAATCAGCAGATGTCATAAACGCTTCTACTTCTGCGTCTTCACTATGCTCATCGCCGTTGCCACCATCGCGCCCATATCCGCCAGATTGCCCGGCAGAATCAAGGTGTTGCCCGCCTTGGCGACATTGCCAAAGGCTTCGACATATTTTTCCGCGACCTTGAGGTTGACTGCATCCATGCCGCCGGGAGACTGGATGGCCAGCGCGACTTGAGAAATTGCCAGTGCGGTAGCAGAAGCGACCGCCTTGATGGCTTCCGCCTGTCCTTGTGCGTTGTTGATCGCCGCCTGCTTCTCACCTTCCGAACGCTGAATAAAGGCTTCGCGCTCACCCGTGGCAATATTGATCTGCTCCTGCTTGCGTCCTTCCGAGGCGGCAATCAGGGCGCGCTTCTCACGCTCGGCGGTGATCTGTGCCTGCATCGCGTGGAGAATTTCTTTAGGGGGAGTCAGATCCTTGATCTCGTAACGTAGCACTTTCACTCCCCAACTGGTGGCCGCCTCATCCAGCGCCGCAACCACGGCGCGGTTGATGTCGTCGCGCTCTTCGAAGGTCTTGTCCAGCTCCATCTTGCCGATGACCGAACGCAAGGTGGTTTGGGCAAGCTGGGTAATCGCCACAATGTAATTACTGGTGCCGTAGGAAGCCAGACGGGGATCGGTCACCTGAAAATACAGAATGCCGTCCACCGTCAATTGCGTGTTATCCCGGGTAATACAGACCTGGCTGGGCACATCGAGCGGGACTTCCTTGAGCATGTGTTTGTAAGCCACCCGATCAACGAAAGGAATAACGATATTCAGGCCGGGCAACAACGCCGCATGAAAGCGCCCCAGGCGTTCAACCACCCATGAATTTTGCTGTGGCACCACCTTGAGCGCCTTGATAATAAAAACAAGGGCTGCAACCAGTATAAACAGTGAGATTTCCATATTTCCTCCTTAGGGTGCTACGGTTTACGATGCGTCAAAACCAGACTGGAACCACGCATCTCCTTGATATAAAACGACCCCTCGCGTGGCATATCGGCAGAGTCAGGCTCTGCATCCCACGCAGCGCCCCGGTATAAAACCCGCGCCGAACCATTTTCGTGCCACGTTAATACCTGCACCGGCTGACCGACATCCAGATTTGCGTCAGCCACTTCATTGATATGACCGTTTTTCCACAGACGCAAAGCCATCGTACCGACAATCACCGCCAGCGCGCAAAGCGTCAGTTGCCACGCCACGTTCGCACCCAGCAATGCGGCCAAACCACCCACGGTCATCGCAATAGAGACCACCAGCAAATAGAACGTACCCGTTGCCATCTCCAGCCCCAGCAGTAGCAGCGCCAACAAAAACCAGTAAATGTAAATTGCCATGACTTCCCCCAATTCTTCCGTGCAATGCCCGTAATCTGTCAGGCGGCTAAATATACCAGCAACCCGGATTGCCATGCAGCCTGATCGTAAATTACCGCAGATAAAAAAAGGGCACCGCAGTGCCCTTTGTTGGTTTATTGCGCCTATCGGCTATTTGCGACGCAACATCATGCGTTCCATCAAGCCGTCTTTCATGATGAACTGATGTTTGAGCGCACCCAGAACATGCACCGCGACCAATACGATCAGAACCGTTACCAGATATTCATGCACCCCGTGGGCAACCACGCCTTCGAATTTCTTCGGCAGCAAACCCGCATCGCCTGCCAGCAACGCCGTGCCCACGTCACTGGTGATGATCTGCATCATTCCGCTTACCGGCAACAGGAACAATACGAGATACATCAGGTGCTGAATTCCCTTGGCCACTTTGTCCATAGGCGTATCGCCCATCGGAGCAGGCACGCCGTCCTTGCTGCGGAATAACAGACGCATCACCGCCAACAGCAGCACTGCACCACCAACCAAGGCATGCGCGATATAACCGGCCAGACTCGCACCCTCCGCTTTGCGCAAATCGTGTACCGACTCACCCAAAAACCAGGCCGCGACCAGCAATGCCAAAGTCAGCCAATGAACAATTACCATGCGTTTACTATACTGCGTCATAAATATTTCCCTCCTGAAGTTTTCGAAACCCGTCAGACGGGCGACAACCCGACAAGTTCCATTGCATTGAATTTAGTGCGCGCAATTTACCTGAAATACTCAGGATGTACAGCTTTTTTGTGGTTAACATTGCCAGACTAAAAAATTTTCGATCACATCCCCACAGGGGAAATACACACGATCTATGGGCCGCAAGTTCCTCTGCGAAGGAACGACGGCGCATCCGGGCCAAAGCTATCACAAGCGATACTTGTAGGCGTACCCTCAAGATTCAGGCAGTCGTGAATTTGTACCGTCATTTTGCTGCTCTCTGTTCCACCATGAGGAGGCGTACAGCAAACTCTAACCGTCTAACCGTCCCGCAAAGTTATCTTAATTCGTATATCCGTCTGCCTATACCATTCTCCAATCTGTGTCACTTCAGCCACCAGCAACTTCCCTGCATCCATCAACCGAGCCAGAACCGGATTCCGGTTACGTGGCACATATCCAAGCTTGATTCCATCATCGGTCAACACCTCTATGGCTAAATCATCGTGTTGATTACTTGGCTCTCTGCGCAAGCAAAGAACCAAGCCAGACAAAAGCTGTGTTTTGACGCTACCTGCCTGGTAATAAACAATTCCGGCAACATGTGTTTCGACCAAAAAAATATCGCGGGCAAATGGCAGTGCAAGCATTTGCTCTTTCAGGGTTTTGTCCATCAACTGTTGCGTCAGCACAGCAATCGGCAATTGAACATCCATTTCATCCCCCCACAATCTGCGCTTTAATCGCGGCATACCGCGCAATCAGCCGGGCTTGCCGCGCCGCTTCAAGTTGTATCGCTTCTTCCAGCTGACAGCGTTTGGATGCAACCCATACCGCATCATTCAACAAATGCGCATAACAAAATGGGCTGGAAGATTGCAGTTCTGCCAACCGTTGTGCTTGCTTTGCAATCAAATCCTGCAACCTGGCAATTTCTTCCATCGTATCGTCCTTGCCAGACATGTCAGTCTCATGTTCAACCAGATGCAATATCGCTTCCAGCAAAGCCATATCCATCGTCAAATAGGCTTGCTGTACAGCATTCCAGTAACGCTCGAACAACGCAGCATTTAACGGGCTGACATCAGGGTGCAGCAAACGCGCTAAACGTCTGTAGGCCGATTTCACGCGTTGCACTTGGTCTGCTGGAACCGCAATCAAACCCGACAACAACTCACAAGCTCCAGAAAGTGCTGACTCTTTTTCTTGCAAGCCAACCTGCCAACCCTGCAATTCGCCAGCGATCTCTTGCTCTATCTGCACAACATCCGCAACGGATACTTTCGCCCCTCGATTTAGACGCTGCTGAATCATCTCCATGCGCCGTTGCAAAGCCAGGGATTCCACTTGCAGGCTCATCAGGCGATACTCCGGCTCACCCAACGTCGCCAGATAGTGCGCCATCAGAATAGGGCGATCATGTTCTTCGAGACGAGTTATTGCTTCCAGCAGGGCAGACAAGTCGGCGCGCAGCACGTCCGCTTGTGTGGTCGAAATATCGGATATAGCGTAAGTTTCCATGACAAGATTATGCGGACCTTGCTAGCTCATAAATTGAGCCACAAATTAATTTCTTGGCAGGATGTGCGGAAAATTCAGTTTTCCTGCCAGTAACTTTCAATAAATTCTTCATTAACAAAAAGCCACCATTCTATGGTCGTTGCTGTTGCCACGGGTATAAGCTGCCCCTCCTCAGGACAATTCATTTCCAATAGCGTAGCCATTGCCGCCGCTTGAATCTGAACGGGTACAGATGGATGTTTAATTGAACGAGGCACATCAAATGCTTTCATTTGTAATATCCTCGCAGTAACGGTAGTCGGCCCAGCATCATAAGGTGACGCGGAATGCTGACGACCCGCTCACTCATCGTTGCCTCACTTGTGCGGATACCACAGATGCCCCTGCAACCACAGTGTGCCCTCAATATCCTGCCCGACTTGCGGAGGTGCATCGCCACCCCATGCCCTGCGCGTGATCACAATATCCAGATCGGCGTCCTCGTTGCCGAAACGAAACACCGTAGCACGCACTCGCCAACCATCCTGTCCCAGAAAATTCTGAAATTCTCTCACTTGCTTGATCGGTGCGCGAAACTGGTAGTCGTCCTTACCCCATGAATCAACGGGAAGAAACATCGCCATGCCAGTCAAATTGATTTCGTTCATTTCTTCCGGCGGATCTTCTCCACGGTCTGCAGCAAGCTGCCCAAGCCAGGCAAGCGTTTCCGGGTTTTGTTGAACGGGCATACTGAAAACTGTCGCTGGGCGCGCGCTGTAAGCCAATCCCGCCAAAACAAAGTCGTAGCGTTTGCTCGCTTCATACCACGCCCGATTCAACAAAAATTGCGTGTCGAAGAAAGTGACTTCGGCATCTCCCCATTTGGCACTGATTTGAGCCTCGCAGCCGCCTTCCCATACGTCCACGCGATCCAGCGTCAGTGCGGTTTGGCTGCCTTCTGCAAAAAACGGGAAGAAGCTGACCAGCAATAGCTGTTTATTCGATTCATCAATCCGCACTATCAGACTCATTCCTTTCACGCGCAACGGCCAGGTTTGGATCACACCACGAGGCCAGTCCGAGGGTATCTCGTGCGGCGCTGGATAGTGTTCTCCATAACCGGTTTGCACCAATGCCTGCGGCAAGACTTCAGGCAGGCGCTGCAAAACCTCCGTTACGTCGTTCATGAAAGGACTCCAGTGCGAGCCCATATAATGCGGTTCGTCGTCACCCTCAAACACAAACGTGGAATCCGGCCAAGGCAAATCAGTCCTTTTTATCCCAACCTCTTCGATCATGGACTGAGCAGGTTTTTCGTCCTCTTCTCGGCGCTCAAAACTTGAACGCTTCAATAATGCATTCCCGCCGTTATCGAAACACATGCCGATATAGTCGTCACCGACAAAGGTAACGACACCGCGCCCATGCTCAGGATGTTCAATAATGCTGCCTCGCCCGATGCTATTCATACCGCCTCCATTAAATTAGATGCACAAGAATGAGCGAAGGATAAACAGTCTAGTGGCTCAAATAACGAGCCTGGTGAAAAAATCAGGGGGAGGATAGGTAGAGAGTAGCAAGTTTGCGGACTTCATCGGCAACGTGTAGGCGCAGGCTATCGGGTGCTTCCACTTCAACGTGCGCACCGTGACGCAGAATGTCCATCAGCAACTCGCGTTCGTCCGAATAAGGAACATGCAGGCGATAACTGCCATCTTCCATGTTTTCGACACGCTGATCGCGATGCCAGCATTCGGATTCCACCCAGCGGGCGCGTTCTGGCGAAAACCGCAACACCGCCCAATCCTTGATGCCGCCGGAAAATATGCCATAAGATCCGCTGAAATGCGCATTCAGTTGGGCCTCATCCATATCCATTGCGGGATCTGCCAACACGGTTACAGCACGCAGGGTATCCAGCGAAAAACTGCGCAGCGCGCCGCGCAAGTGGCAATACGCATCCAGATACCAGTTGTCGCGGTAATGCACCAGCCGTTGCGGGGAGACGATGCGGCTCTGCACCTCGTCGCGCCCCCGGTTCCATGCGGTCAGTTGCAACTGCTGGCGCGCTAACAGTGCTTGCGTTACCTCACCGAAAAATTGCGGGTTCATTTTGCGCTTGGCACTGGAAAGCAGCCGTACCCGCGCGGCAATCTCATCCGCACCGTAACCTGATTCGGTCAACAGGGTAGCCAGGCGCATTTGCAACGGCGCGATGTGGGCCGCCAACAAACCCGGCTCCAGATCAGCCAGCAATTTCTGTGTCGCCAGCAGGGCGTACAACTCGGCAGCAGAGAACCACAAGCCCGGCAATTCGTAAACAGGGCCGATGATCGCATCGCTGGAAAAACGATAGCCGCCCGCCGCCCGATCCCACACGATAGGCGCATGCAAGCGGTCGCGCAGATATTCGATGTCGCGCTTGAAGGTGGCGCGTGATATTTCCATTTCGTCCAGAAACAACGCCAGTGGCACAACACGATGCTCATGCAGCAACTGGTCTATGCGATAGAAGCGCTCGGTGCGGTTCATAAGATTTTGTACACCTTCACGACAATTCAGCAGTGGCGCGGCGAAACACCTCATCCCCCGGAATACCCTGTACTCGCCCAGCGCGATAATCATCAAGGCGACGCTCCGCCTCATTCAGCCACAACTGCTCAAGCTCAGAAAAACTGGGTTCTTCCAAACTCAACAATAACTTTCCTGCCAACAAAGCCCTGTCCTCAATATTCAGCGCCATCGTTTCCTTGTTCAACGCTTCGACATTCGGGTTCATGCTTGCTCCTTGATTACCAATCAACAGACAACGGAATTTTAGCATTGCATTAAGCGTGGGGTATATTTCCTCATTCGGCGCAATGACACTTGCGCCTGCCGTTTCGCACATTGGCTATGGTTCAATTACACGACGAGCTTCCTGTAAATACCCAATGCAAAATAAATATTACCGTACAGCTAAACAGAAGCGCACTGAGCCAGCCGGGCAGTACGCTGAGCAAAATAATGAAGAGTCCGAGCCAGACCAACAACCCCATCATGCAAAAGAATGCGTGCAGACTCCCTCGGATAAATTCAAGCATAACGTATCTCCTCTTTTCAAGTATCGCTCCACGAAGAAACGAGAAGCAGGGGCGATGATGCGCTACATACTGGATTAAAAAGTGAGCCTGCCAAATAAATTGACGAAATAAATCGCTTGAAAGTAAACCTTAAAGTCTATTGACTGACCGGGTGCGCCAGATTCAGCGCCAGCAAGCGGTGCAGGATTTCTTCGTCGGGTATTTCAGGTGTGTAGTCGTTCCAGCCGTAAGCTCGTGCTACGGCAACATCCAGTGTCTTATGTGCATTATCCAGCCACGCCGGACGGGCGTTGTAGAGGTTGGTCAGGGTGCGTTTTTGTAGGTCGGGTTTTAACCCGACATTTTTCGTTACGGGACGCGCAGGATAACCCGCTTTTTCTTCTTCCGCCGTGCGCACCCAATCCGTCCATTCGGGCGGGTTGAGCCAGTTATTTCGCAAGGTATTCAATGTTTGCGCGGCGGCGGCAATCTCGGCGACATCTGACGTGTTTACAGGAAACGGGAAAGTCTCGAAACAGGATTTGGCGTTATAGGTGGGGTCGTTGCCTACACCATGCATGGACGCATTCGCCAGCGACCACACTTCATGGATGCGCGAAGAAAGAATCCCGAAGGTCGCATCATCTTCGCGGGCAATCACGAAAAGTCGTGAATCGGGAGAAACAGATTTGTCGCACCAGGCAAAGGTGCGATGTTTTGCAACCCGGCAAGTAACAAGAAATCGAGATAGTTTCGCCAACCCGTTACGCATATCTGCACCGGTTCTGCCAAAACGCCACCAATGTTTTTTCCGGCTTGGGTCGTTGTTTTTCTCGCGCTCGGGTTTTACTTTTTCTAATAAATACTGAAATGGCGCCTCATATAGAGCCGCTTCAGATTCGCTGGTATCTGTACCGAAATCAATAACCCAGGTATCCGATGCACGCCCCACTATATCCATCCCATTCGCCCAAGGCCTCAATACATCGCTGTTCGACTTGCTGTTCGGATTAGGTTGTTTCAGCCATTGCCGTGCCAATTCGCCGGTAATGTCGAACGCACCATTTTTTTCTGCGCCCTTAAATGCCACGCCCGCATTTTCTTTCAGGGGCTGAGCTTGTGTCAGGTTGCTGCCAGCGGTCAGGTCGGCGTGGATCGCTGCAACGGGTAGGCCGTTTAATACGACAGGCTGGATTCCCGCCTGCGCGGGAATGACTGAAGTAAAACACACCAGCGACACGCGAACCGCCGCGCCGTCGTTGATCCACGGCTCGTCGCTCCAGGCGTTGAAAATATTTGCAGAATTGCAAATTTTCGCCAGCACTTGCTGGTTCGAGCCTTTGCGTATGGACTGCGTGGCAACCAGCCCGGCACGCTGGCACAGCCCGGCTTCGTTATGCGCACGCGCCTTCTCAAACCAGTAGGTCACCAGGTCTGCACCGCCCGGCACACGGCCCTGGTAGCAATGGCGCAACGCATCGGTGTAATCGTCTCCCAGCTCACCGCGCATCTTGGAGCCGCCCAAAAACGGTGGGTTGCCGACGATGACATCAGCTGAAGGCCAATCTGATTCAACAACATTTTTGTCATTCCCGCGAAAGCGGGAATCCAGCTTTTCAATTGGCTGGATACCCGCCTGCGCGGGTATGACGGCGAGAAGGGCATCGCGGTTCTCGATATGATCCAGCGATTGCAGTATCGGGTTTTTGCGGATCGGATAACCGTTTTTCAGCATCCACTGGATTTCACCTATCCAGACGGTGACGCGCGCGAGTTCGGTGGCGTAGGGGTTGATTTCGATTCCCAACACATTAGCCGGGGACACTTCGATGCTGATTTGCCGTTGCAGTCCCAGCATTTCAGCTTCCAGATTGGCCTTGTGTTCAAGGTCTTTCAGGGCGCGCAAAGCCAGATACAGGAAATTGCCTGAACCACAGGCCGGATCAAGCACTTTGAAATTCTTCAGGCGTTCCAAATAGGTGATGAATGCCCCTTGCGCCAAGGGCAGCGCATTCTTCGATCCCTTGCCGCCCCTCTGGTACAGCAACATGTTGTCGCTGATGACCGACTTTGCGGCTTGCCATTCCCCGGTCAGCGGCTCGACGATCACCGGATTGATAATGCGCATGATGGATTGCTGGTCGGTGTAGTGCGCGCCGAGCTGGGCGCGCTTCTTCGGGTCCAGTCCTCGCTCAAACAACGTACCGAAGATGGACGGTTCGATGTCGCTCCAATCGAGTTTGGCGGCGGCATAAAGTGAAGCTATTTCACTGTCATTGAGTGGCAACACTTCGACAGTTGCAAACAGCCCGCCATTAAACCAGGCGATATCGTCCGCGCCGAAATCGCCGCCCTTCTGCATGGAAGCGAACAAAGCAGCCAGACGCGTAGAAATTTTGGCGGATTCGTGCTGACTTTTTTCAAGCAAACGCTCAAACATTTTGCCCGGCAACAGTCCGGCATCTTCGGCAAACAGGCAGAACAGGCATTGATTCAGAAAGTGCGCAACCTGTTGCGGCGCATATTCCCTGCTATGCAGAGATTGCGCCAGATCGGCGAATTTTCCCGCCGCCTGCTCGGTGATTTGCGCGATGGTGCGTTGCGGGTGGAATTTATCCGGGTCGGTAAAAAGCCAGCGCAGCTTATCCAGATTGGCGGGCAAGCCGATGTCTTGCAGCAGGATGGTGTGAACTTCAGAAGGCGCGTTGGTAAAGTGCGTGTGTATCTGGATGATTTGCGTGTCGCATACCACCAGCAACGGCGGATTTTCCAATGCCAGCGCATAGGTCATCAACTGTTTCAGCGCGGCATCGAGATTCCGGTCCGGCGCCTTGTATTCAAAGCCGAAACAGCCGCACATCCATACATCCGCCCAGCCGTGACGGCTGCCCGTCTTGGCAACACCGCGTTCAAAACAGTAGCTATCAGCCGTTGCGGGTGAGGGAGATGCCACCCCCACCAGCGCGCACAAATCGGCAAAATGCGCCTGATAACTTTGCCGCTCGTTGAGTATACTGCCCTGCCACTTCTGGATAAATTCGTGCGGAGTCAAAAGAATCAATCCTCGTCTGTGGTTTGCAGCACCTTGAAAATCACGTCAAAACCGAAGCCACGGGATTGCATGAAGCGCATTTGTTTCGCCTTTCCTTTGGCATCTTGCGGCAATATGCCGAACTTTCGCTGCCACACGTCTCGGGCAGTTTCCAGCTCGGTTTCTTTCAATGCGGGCAAGGCTTGAGCGATCAGCTCTTCGCCTATGCCCTTCTGGCGCAATTCGTGGGTGATGCGCTGCGTGCCGAAGCGGGGGCGTTTGGCGTGCAGCAGTTGCGTCGCGGCGCGGGCATCGGACAGCCAGCCACGCGCCGCCAGATCATTTAATAACTCATCTAAATCAATAGCTTGCAACTGCTCAAAATCGCCCTCCCGCTGCGCATAAGGCTGCAATTTGGCAGCCAGTTCGGCGCGACTGTATTCACGGCGCGCCAGGTACTGTAGCGCCCGCGAACGTAAACTGACTTCGGGCTTTTTCCTCACCTGCTTACCCAGGTTATTCGGGGATTATTCGGGTGTTTTCGCCTTTGCTGCGGCTTTTTTGTTCGAATCTTCACCTGCATCCAGCAGTGCCACGCCCAACACTTCGCGCACTTTGTTCTCGATTTCGAAGGCAATTTCAGGATGCTCGCGCAGATATTCGCGCGCATTATCCTTGCCCTGACCAATTTTTTCGCCCTTGTAGCTATACCAGGCTCCGGATTTTTCCACCAGCTTGTGCAGCACGCCCAATTCGACGACTTCGCCTTCACGGGAAATGCCTTCGCCGAATAGAATATCGAAGTGCGCCTCGCGGAACGGTGGTGCAACCTTGTTCTTCACGACCTTGACGCGCGTCTCGTTGCCGATCACTTCATCGCCCTTTTTGATCGAGCCGGTGCGGCGAATATCCAGACGCACCGAGGCGTAAAACTTCAGCGCATTGCCGCCGGTGGTGGTTTCCGGATTACCGAACATCACGCCGATTTTCATGCGTATCTGATTGATAAAAATCACCAGCGTGTTGGAACGCTTAATGTTCGCGGTCAGCTTGCGCAGTGCCTGTGACATCAGGCGCGCATGCAGCCCCATCTGCGCATCGCCCATTTCGCCTTCGATTTCCGCCTTGGGCGTCAACGCGGCAACCGAGTCGATCACCACCACGTCCACCGAACCGGAACGCACCAACATGTCGGTGATTTCCAGCGCCTGCTCGCCGTTGTCCGGCTGCGAGATCAGCAGGTCTTCGACCTTCACGCCGAGCTTCT
>CAYLOK010000025.1:0-49856 GCA_964385275.1 uncultured Gallionella sp.
CGTAGTGGTTGCGCGTCGGCGTCAGGAACACCGGCACCGCGCCGGTCATCATGATCGAATGCAGGATGGACTTGTGGCAGTTGCGATCCACCACCACGATGTCATCTGATGCCACCGTCGAGTGCCAGACGATCTTATTGGATGTGGACGTGCCGTTGGTGACGAAAAACAGATGGTCAGCATTGAAGATGCGCGCCGCATTGCGCTCGGAAGCCGCCACCGGCCCCGTGTGGTCGAGCAACTGTCCCAACTCGTCCACCGCGTTACACACGTCGGCGCGCAGCATGTTCTCGCCGAAAAACTGGTGAAACATCTGCCCTACCGGCGACTTCAGGAAAGCCACGCCGCCGGAGTGACCGGGGCAATGCCATGAATAGGAGCCGTCCTGCGCGTAGTGCAGCAAGGCGCGGAAGAATGGCGGCGCCAGCGAGTCCAGATACGACTTGGCTTCACGAATGATGTGGCGTGCGACGAATTCCGGCGTGTCTTCATGCATGTGGATGAAGCCGTGCAATTCGCGCAACACATCGTTCGGGATATGGCGGGAAGTGCGCGTCTCGCCGTACAGATAGATGGGAATGTCTTCGTTCTTGAAGCGTATCTCTTCGACGAAAGCACGCAGGCTTTTCAGCGCAACTTCGGTCTCCTCCTTGCTGCCGCCGCCGAACTCCTCATCATCAATCGACAACAAAAATGCCGAGGCGCGACTCTGCTGCTGAGCGAACGAGGTCAAATCCCCGTAGCTGGTCACACCCAGCACTTCCATGCCCTCTTTTTCCAGCGCGCCGGCCAGCGCGCGTATACCCAGCCCGCTGGCATTTTCGGAACGAAAATCTTCATCAATAATGACGATAGGAAAACGGAATTTCATGTGCTACTCCTAGAAAGCGGACTGCAAAATCCAAATTGACCATTGCTCGTTAAACGGGGTAAAAGCAGAGTTTCATTGAAGGTATTGCCGAAGATAATACCGAAAATAAAACGGAATTTCATGCTTTAACTCCCAATGGGGATTACAAATTGGCGCGGATAGGCGCAGATATACAAGTTGGCGTGAGCCGATTTCTACTGTGCATCATAAGGATTGTCCAGCTTGCCGACCAACTCGATGAACACCTGTCGCACCTGCCGATCATCGCAGCCCATTAGCACGGCATCATCGAGCGCATCCTGACAAAGCTGACGGATTTCTTCAAGGTTCTCGCTCATCACCTTGTTCTTTTCCACGCAGGCGATGATTTCACCTCGGGACGAGCGCCATATTATTTGCTTGTCATGTGTCACAGCCGTTACATCTTCGGCAAGGTTACACCGACCTGACCCTGATATTTGCCGCCCCTGTCCTTGTAGGACGTTTCACAGATCTCATCGCTCTCGAAGAACAGCACTTGCGCGATGCCTTCGTTGGCATAAATCTTGGCGGGCAACGGCGTGGTGTTGGAGAATTCCAGCGTCACATAGCCTTCCCATTCCGGCTCGAACGGCGTGACATTGACAATGATGCCGCAGCGTGCGTAAGTGGATTTACCCAGACACACCGTCAGCACCGAGCGCGGGATGCGGAAATATTCGACGGTACGCGCCAGCGCGAAGGAGTTGGGCGGGATGATGCAGTAATCCCCCTTAACCTCGACAAAGGAATTCGGGTCGAAATTCTTCGGGTCAACGATGGTGCTGTTGATATTGGTAAACAGCTTGAATTCGTCCGAACAGCGTATATCGTAGCCGTAGCTGGATGTGCCGTAAGACACGATGCGACGACCGTCCACTTCTTTCACCTGCACGGGCGAAAACGGTTCGATCATGCCGTGCTGCTCCGCCATGCGGCGTATCCATTTGTCTGATTTGATGCTCATAAAATCTGTGAAACGTGAAGCGTGAAACGTGAAATGTAAACCGGAGTGGTTCTAACTTTCACCTTTCACCTTTCACCTTTCACGTTCCTCCTTTAAGTATTTTGTACCACGATTTTCGGGAACACCGCGCTGTGATCCTGCGCCATTTCCGCGACCTTCACCGCCACGCGACGGGCGATCTGTTTATAGACTTTGGCGATGTTGCCATCCGGTTCGGCCACCACGGTCGGTCGGCCTGAATCGGTTTGCTCGCGAATACGAATATCCAGCGGTAAGCCGCCCAAAAACTCCGTGTTGTAATCGGCACACATCTTTTCACCGCCGCCCGCACCGAAGATATGCTCTTCGTGTCCGCACTGAGAACAGATGTGCGTGCTCATATTCTCCACGATACCGATGATCTTGATACCAACTTTTTCGAACATTTTCAAACCCTTGCGCGCATCCAGCAGGGCGATGTCCTGCGGCGTGGTGACAATCACCGCACCGGTGACCGGCACTTTTTGCGACAGGGTAAGCTGAATATCGCCGGTTCCCGGCGGCAAATCCACCACCAGATAATCCAGATCATCCCAGCGCGTCTGGCGCAACAACTGATCCAGCGCCTGCGTCACCATCGGGCCGCGCCAAATCATCGGCACATCGTTATCTTCGATCATGTAACCGATGGACATGGACTGTATGCCGTAATTCGTCATCGGCTCGACGGATTGACCATCGCGCGATTTCGGCTGACCGGAAATGCCCAGCATGGCGGGTTGCGACGGACCGTAAATATCGGCATCCAGTATCCCGACACGCGCCCCTTCGGCTGCCAGCGCCAAAGCCAGATTGACGGCGGTGGTGGATTTACCCACGCCGCCCTTGCCGCTGGCTACTGCGATAATGTTCTTCACACCATCCACCAGTTTGACGCCGCGTTGCACCGCGTGCGACACGACTTTGCTGGAAACCGTAACCTTAATCGAGCCGGCATCGGGCAATGCAACTTTGAGATGCGCCTCGACCATCACGCGTATTTCATCCCACACGCTCCTGGCCGGGTAACCCAGCGAGATGTCCAGCGACACATCGTTACCGCTGATTTTGATATTTTTCACAGATTTGCCGCTGACAAAATCCTTTTTGGTATTCGGATCCATCAGACTCTTCAACGCACTCTTCACATCAGTATCGTTAAAACTCATCACAGCCTCTACTCGGTCATCAATATTTCAAGAGCGCAATTCTAACCAATTCGCCGCCAGTGCGCGCGATTTGCTAAAATCTCCCCTTTATCGAATCCGGCACGCTTTCATGACTACGCGAAAAATCCTCGTTACCTCCGCCCTGCCCTATGCCAACGGCAGCATTCACCTTGGCCACCTGGTCGAATACATCCAGACCGACATCTGGGTGCGCTTCCAGAAAATGCAGGGACACGAGGTGCATTATGTCTGCGCCGACGACACCCACGGCACACCCATCATGCTGCGCGCCGAGAAGGAAGGCATCATGCCGGAACAATTGATTGCGCGCGTATGGCAGGAACACTACGATGATTTCAGCGAATTTCACGTCGAGTTCGATCACTACGGCTCAACCAACTCAAATGAGACCCGCGAATCTGCCGAGGATATTTACCGCACGCTCAGGGATAAAAACCTGATCGATGTGCGTTCCATCGAGCAGTATTACGACCCGGTGAAGAACATGTTCCTGCCGGATCGCTTCATCAAGGGTGAGTGCCCGAAATGTCACGCCAAAGACCAGTACGGCGACAACTGCGAAGTCTGCGGCGCGGCGTATGCACCGACCGAACTGATCGAACCTTACTCCGCCGTGTCCGGCGCAAAACCGGAACTGCGCAATTCCGACCACTATTTCTTCAAACTTTCCGCCGATAGCTGCCAGCAATTTTTGCGCGAATGGACAAAGAGCGGCGCGCTGCAAGCTGAGGCCGCCAACAAGATGCAGGAATGGCTGGGCGCGGAAGGCGAGAACAAACTGTCCGACTGGGACATCTCGCGCGATGCGCCCTATTTCGGCTTCGAAATCCCCGATGCGCCGGGCAAGTATTTCTATGTGTGGCTGGATGCGCCGGTCGGCTATATGGGCAGCTTCAAGCAACTGTGCAACAGCCAAACCGGAAACGGCAAACCGGAAACTGTTCTGGACTTTGACGAATATTGGAAACCCGGCTCCACCACCGAGCTGTATCACTTTATCGGCAAGGACATTCTGTATTTTCACGCGCTGTTCTGGCCGGCGATGCTGAAAAATGCGGGATTCCGCACCCCGACCAAGTTGTTCGCGCACGGATTTTTGACGGTGAACGGCGAGAAAATGAGCAAGTCGCGCGGCACCTTTATCACCGCGAAGAGCTACGTCGATAACATCAAGAACACCGAATATCTGCGCTACTACTACGCTTCCAAACTGAACGGCTCGATGGAAGACCTGGACCTGAATCTCGACGACTTCGTCGCCAAGGTCAACAGCGATCTGATCGGCAAATATGTCAACATCGCCAGCCGCTGCGCGGGGTTTATCAGCAAGCGCTTTGACGGCAAACTGGGCAATACGGATGCTGCGGCCAGCGCCGAATTTCAATTAGCCTTTACCGGCGGCGAAATCGCGCGTTGCTACGAAAATCGCGACTTCAGCCGTGCGCTGCGAGAAATCATGCGCCTGGCCGATGTCGCGAATCAGTACATCGCCGAAAAGAAACCCTGGGAACTGGCAAAACAGGAGGGCAAGGACGCCGAACTGCTTGAAGTCTGTTCGACAGCGCTGACGCTGTTCCGCGACCTGACGCGCTACCTGAAACCCGTGCTGCCCAAACTGGCAGCGCAAGTCGAAGCGTTTCTCAATATTGCACCGCTGGCATGGAACGACAAATGGGCAGCGCTGAGCAGCGGACACGCCATCAATACCTATCAACATCTGGCAACCCGCCTCGACCCGAAGCTGATCGAAGCGATGGTCGCCGCCAATCAGGAGAGCCTGAAACCCATGACCGAATCGCATTCCGAGACACGCCATGCCGCACACCAGCAACACACTGCCAGCATCGAAGTGGCACAGGCAGAAAAGGATTTTGAGCCCTTCATCAGCATTGAGGACTTTGCCAAGGTGGACTTGCGCGTGGCCAGGATCGTCAACGCCGAACAGGTGGAAGGCGCAGCGAAACTTTTGAAGCTGACGCTGGACATCGGCGAGGCACAACCGCGCACGGTGTTCGCCGGTATAAAATCGGCTTACGACCCTGAGCAACTCAAAGGCCGCATGACGGTAATGGTCGCCAACCTCGCCCCGCGCAAGATGAAGTTCGGTCTGTCGGAAGGCATGGTGCTGGCAGCTTCCGGCAGTGAACCGGGCTTGTTCATCCTGTCGCCGGACGACGGCGCACAGCCGGGTATGCGCATCAAATAACTTGAAAAACAACTATCCACAGATTAGACGAATTAAGGAAAATTAAAGAGATACCGGTTACTCATAAGTCCGATTCAAGTCGTGATTATTTGCATATCATTATCATGATATGTTAATGTTTTGCAGTAACGCACCAAGCCGCTCTGCATAATGAAAAAAACGACTGCAACACGCCCAAACGAAGCCCCCCGGAAATTGACCCGACGCAAATTCCAGAATCCGCTCAGGGAAATTTTTTCCTGGTTTGATTCCAATCCGTCCGATCACTTTGACGAACGTCCCTACATCAGGGAAACCGATGGCATCCTGGCATTGCATCTGGACAAACTCTCGATACAAAGCGAAATGCGCCTGGATGCGCCGGACGAACTGGTGCTGGGTTATACCCGCACCATGATGTGTTTTATGCTGTTTCTGCCCGAACCCGGGCGCATCGCCATGATTGGTTTGGGCGGCGGTTCGCTGGCGAAATATTGCTATCGCTACCTGCCACAAAGTGAAATTCTGGTGCTGGAAATCAATGCCGGCGTGATTGCGCTGCGCAATGAATTCGCCATTCCGCCGGATGACGCGCGTTTTCAGGTCAGACTGGCGGACGGCGCAGACTATGTGGCGGATGATTCCGAGACAGTAGATGTGCTGTTTGTTGACGGCTTTGATGCCACGGGGCAAGTACCGCAACTGGGTACGCCCGCCTTTTACGATGCCTGTTTTGCCAAGCTCAACGACAACGGCGTGCTGGCGGTCAACCTGTGGTTCGGCTATCCCAACTACGATAAATATGTCGCCCGCATCAGCAAGAGTTTTGCCGGACAGATTGTGGTTGTAGATGCCGCCGGCGACAAGGCCAATAAAATCATCCTGGCGGTAAAGGGCGGCAATTTTCCGCCCTCGCAGACAAGCGTGAGACTGCGCGCCGACACACTGTGCAAAAGCCACCCGATGAACTATCAAGCCAAAGCCGATAAAGTTATCAAAGCACTATCAAGATATTGAATTAAAGGAATTATTTTGATTAAGATTGACACCTTGCACGGCACGGCGCTCTCGCAGGCGCCCGCCATCATCAAACCTACGCTGGCCGAATTCAAGAATCTGGCTGTCGTCGAGATATGGAAAAGCGCCTCGCCCGACCATCACACCTTTGAGTATCGTTTGTTTCACGCCCAACAAAACTCGCCCAGCATCCGCATCCGCTTCTCAGGCGTCAATTAAGAAGAGAATATGAAAATGGAAAGCAAAACCGCCCGCCTGACCTTGTTGATCGACCCGGTAAAGAAAAAAACCTTTGAGGAACTGTGTGCCGCTCAGGACATCACCCCCTCCCAAGTCGTCCGCCAGCTGATACGCGACTACCTCGAACAGCACGGCGCAGACTACGCCACCCGCAGCCTGGTCGGCGCGAACAAAACGGGTAACGCGCAATAGAAACCCCCGAGCCTGCATTGGTCAACCTAAAGATGGCGCATCCCCTGCTGAAAATGCTCGAAGGCGGTGACCGGCGCTCTATCGGCAGGTCGAACGAAATCGTGGCGCAGGTGTTGCAACAGCCGCCATTGTTTGAGGTATTGATATCCGGGATTGGCCTGGATGATCCGCTGATTCGCATGCGCTGCGCTGATGCCGCCGAAAAAATCAGCGTCATTCATCCCGAATATCTGCAAGCCCACAAACGCACGCTGATTGAAAATTACAGCCGGATCGAACAAAAGGAAGTACGCTGGCATGTCGCAGCAATGCTCTCCCGCCTGAAACTCACAAAAAAGGAACAACAGCGTGTCGTCGCCATCCTGCTGGATTACACCAACGACCGCAGCAGCATCGTCAAGACGCTCGCCATGCAGGCGCTGGCCGATCTGGCGTTACGCGATACCACCTTGCTGCCGGTGGTGCAGCAACATATTGAGGAACTCACCGTCATCGGCATCCCGGCGATGCGGGCCAGGGGACGGATGTTGCTGAAAAGGCTGAATAGGCAAAACAAGGCCGTACAAAAACTGGAAGACCTGCTCAACACCCGAACAGGTTCATTGCCAAAAAGCGGCTGTTCGTCTCTCAATTTATTGAGCTATGCGCAGGCACGCCGCTAGCCGTACACCACCTTGACGTTTTCCGGCTGCAAAAGCGTGCGCAGGTCGCGCAGCAACTCATCCTTGAGCGTCACCCGCCAGACTTCTCCCAGCCGCAACTGGCAGGATGCAACAGGATTATTGTAATTAATCAATATATTGCACTCGCCTTCGCGCCACGGCAGGAGGATTTCCCTGAGTTGCGCGACGCTGGCGCTGCCGTCGCATTGCAATACCAGTTGTTGCGCAAAACGTGAACGCGCTGTGGCGAAGTCGAACAGTTCCTCGCCGCTGACCCGCACATTGCCGGAATACTCATCCAGACTGGCTTTGCCTTGCACTACCAGCAATTCATCTTCCTTGATCCACGGGCGACTGCGCTCGTATTCTTCGTTGAACACCGTCAGTTCAATCTGCGCGCTGCCGTCGTCCAGCGTGATGACCGCCATGCGCCCGCGCCGTGTCTGCTGCAAACGCAGCCCGGACACGATACCCGCCAGCAGCACCGGCACGCCGCGCCGCGCGCCGTAACCTCCGCCGCCTCCGCCGCCGTTGGTCTTGCCGACGAAGGAGGGATTGAGGTCGCCCAGCTTCACCTTGATGAAGTTCGCCAACTCCTGTTGGTATTCCTGATAGGGATGGCCGCCCAGATAAATGCCCAGGCTGATTTTTTCGAATGCCAGTTGTTCGCGCAGCGTCCAGCGCGGCGCCTCGGCCTTCTGCTCGATCAACACCGCATCCGCGTCATCTTCACCGAACAGACTGTCCTGATTGGCCGCTCTGGCCTGCTGGTCGGCGCTCGCCAGCGCACCATCCACGCTGGCCATCAGGGCGGCGCGATGATCGCTGATACGGTCAAACGCACCGGCCTTGATCAGCGCTTCGATGGTGCGGCGATTGACAGAGCGCTTGTCCACGCGCCGGCAGAAATCGAATAAATCCTTGAACGGCCCGTTCGCCCGCGCCTTGACGATCCCCTCTATGGCCGCCTCGCCTGTGCCCTTGATCGCACCCAGGCCGTAGGCGATGGTTTTTTCATCCGTGGGCGAAAATGCATAACCTGAGCTGTTCACATCGGGCAACAAAATCGTGATGCCCTGCTGCAAGGTGTCGGCATAAAAAGTGCGCACCTTTTCGGTATTGTCCAGATCGCCCGACAAAGTCGCCGCCATGAACGCCGCCGGATGGTGCGCCTTGAGATAGGCGGTCTGATAGGCCACCAGCGCGTAGGCCGCCGAGTGTGATTTATTGAAGCCGTAACCGGCAAACATTTCCATCAAGTCGAACAGCCTGGTGGCCAGGTCCTTGTCGATGTCGCGACCCACTGCACCAGCCACAAAAATATCGCGCTGGCGGGCCATCTCCACCGGATCTTTCTTGCCCATCGCGCGACGCAACATGTCCGCGCCGCCCAGCGTGTAGCCGCCGATGATCTGCGAAATCTGCATCACCTGTTCCTGATACACGATCACACCATAAGTGGGCTTGAGCGAGACTTCCAGGTCGGGGTGAAAATAATCAGCTTCCGCCCGTCCGTGTTTACGGTTAATAAAGTCATCCACCATGCCGGATTCCAGCGGGCCGGGACGGAACAGAGCGACCAGCGCCACGATGTCCTCGAAGGTATCCGGTTGCAGGCGCTTGATCAAATCCTTCATGCCGCGCGATTCCAGCTGGAACACCGCCGTGGTATTGCAGGCCTTGAGCAGATCGTAGCTGGCCTTGTCGTCCAGCGGAATGGATTCGATGGAGAAGGGTTCGGCTGCTTCGCAACCCCGGAAGTGGGAAGAGTCCGCGCCTTCGGCGCTCAAGGGGGAAGGGTGAACCTCCACCGCGCCGCCGTTACCCTTCTCCCCTTCCAGCCTGTGTATATGCCGAACTGCCCAGTCGATGATGGTCAGCGTGCGCAGCCCCAGAAAGTCGAATTTCACCAGACCGATCGCCTCGACATCGTCCTTGTCGAACTGGCTGACCGCCTTACCGTCTTCCGCCGTATGGGCATTTTCGGTGCAATACAGCGGACAAAAATCGGTCAACTGTCCGGGCGCAATCAACACGCCACCGGCATGCATGCCGACGTTGCGCGTCAGATCTTCCAGACGCGCGGCCAGTTCCAGCAACTCCGGCACGCCTTCTTCGCTCTCGGCGATGGCGTTGATCTCCGGCTCCGTCTCGCGCGCTTTCTTCAGCGAAACCGGCTTCACGCCTTCCAGCGGAATCAGCTTGGACAGACGGTCGCACAGGCCATACGGAAACTCCATCACCCGGCCTACGTCACGTATCACCGCCTTGGAAGCCATGGTGCCAAAGGTGGCGATTTGCGACACGCACTGCGCGCCGTATTTCTTCTTCACATAGTCGATGACGAGTTCGCGCCCGTCCTGACAGAAATCCACGTCGAAGTCGGGCATGGAGACGCGCTCGGGGTTGAGGAAACGCTCGAACAGCAACTCATAGCGCAACGGGTCGAGGTCGGTGATGAGCAGACAGTAGGCCACCAGCGAACCCGCGCCCGAGCCACGCCCGGGACCGACCGGCACGCCATTGGGAAACGCCCCGGAACGGAAGGCCTTGGCCCAGCGGATGAAGTCCGCGACGATCAGGAAATAGCCGGGGAAGCCCATCTTGATGATGGTATCCAGCTCGAACACCAGCCGCGCCTGATACTCCGGCATTTCTGCGGCGCGCACCGCCTCGTCGGGATAAAGCAGGGCCATGCGCTGCTGCAAACCGCGTTCGGATTCGCTGCGCAGAAAGTCATCCAGACTCTCGCCGTTCGGTGTGGGGAAATCCGGCAGGCTGGGCTTGCCCAGCACCAGCGACAGATTGCAGCGCCGCGCGATCTCCACACTGTTCTGCAACGCCTCCGGCAAATCGGCGAACAGTGCGGCCATCTCGGCCTGCGTCTTGAAATACTGCTGCGGCGTAAATGCCTTCACGCGGCGCTTGTCGTTCAGCACATAGCCTTCGGCGATGCACACCCGCGCCTCGTGCGCCTTGAAATCCGCGATGCTCAGAAACTGCACCGGATGCGTTGCCACCACCGGCAAATCGAGCTCGGAAGCCAACAGCGTCGCACCGTGAATATATTGTTCTTCGTCGGCAAAGCCGACACGCTGCACTTCGATGTAATAGCGGTTGTCGAACAGCCCGTCCCACTCGCGGGCAAACTGGCGCGCAAGCTCCGCATTGCCCGACAGCAGTGCGCTGCCGACATCGCCCAGATGTGCGCCGGACAGGGCAATCAGCCCGCTGGTGCCGTCCTGATGAAACCATTCGCGGCGCAACTCGGCGCGATCATGGTACTGGTTGGAAAGATAGGCTCGCGACAGCAAACGGCACAGACGCAGATAACCCTCGCGCGACTGGCAGAGCAATAGCAGCCGGTATGGCCTGTCGCGGTCCGCCTCATTGGTGATGAACACATCACAACCAATCACAGGCTTGATGCCCTTGCCGCGCGCTTCCTTGTAGAACTTCACCAGACCGAAGAAATTGGAGAGATCAGTCAGCGCCAGCGCGGGCATTCCGTCGCCATGCGCGGCCGCAACCGCTTCCTCAATGCGCACCATCCCATCCGAAATGGAATATTCGCTGTGCAGACGGAGATGAATAAAAGCGGGTGACGACATGGTGTGGGTATAAATAGGGGTTAGCAGGAATATTGCCCGGCGGGCGATAACTCGCAAAATTTTCAGCGGCGATTTTACCATCACGCTCGTTTCGCGTATCTCGAATTGGCAAAATCAATTATCCGCGAAATACTTTTCGCGGGGAACCAACTCGCAAGAACGCGAAAAAAGTGCTCCGGCGTAGCCGCGTGTTATCAATAACCAGAGGCAGTTTATTGATTAATCATGGTTAATCGGCGCGGCGTTTTTCCCGCTGTTTTTTTGCTTGCAATATTTACCAAGAACACTACAATCAGCGTCCACCGCTATAAAAAATACTAGATATAGTGGTTTACAGAATTTTTCAGATCAGTCAACTCCGAGGGATATGCCCATGCTAAATACCGCTGCCCATAGCGTTTCAAACTCATTGCCGCCTGTCGGTACAGCTCCTGATTCGGTTGCGCCTCCCGCCGCCGGTCAGTTTGATCAATACAAGGTGATACGCCGCAATGGTTCAGTAGTGGTATTTGAGCCGTTGAAGATTGCGGTCGCGTTGACCAAGGCTTTCATTGCTGTGAACGGCGGACAGGGTGCGGCTTCCGCACGAGTTCGCGAGATTGTCGAACAACTGACTCAGGGCGTGGTGAACGCAATGATGCGTCGCCAACCGCACGGCGGCACGCTGCACATCGAAGATATTCAGGATCAGGTCGAGCTGGGTTTAATGCGCTCCGGCGAACACGATGTCGCGCGGTCCTATGTGTTGTATCGCGAAGAGCGCTCACGCTCGCGCGCATCATCCAGAACGCAGGATCCGATCCACGTCATCAATGTCACCGGTGAAGACGGGGTGGCGCATCCGCTGGATCTGGACCGTTTTACGGCTTTGGTGCAATCAGCCTGTGCGGGGTTGGGTGACGTGGTCGATGCGGACAAGGTCATTCGGAGCGCATTGAAAGATATGTACGATGGCGTGCCGCTGCACGAAGTGCACAAATGTCTGATTTTGTCGGCGCGTTCCATGATCGAGAATGAACCGGCTTATAACTTTGTCACGGCGCGTCTGTTGCTGAACAATATCTGCTGCGAAGTGCTGGGCGAGGAAGTGACGCCTGCCGAAATGACTACGCGTTATGCGGAATATTTCCCGAAATTCATCAAGCGCGGCATCGCCGCCGAGCTGCTGGACGAGCGTCTGGCAGGCTACGACCTGCCGCGTCTGGCGGCGGAACTGGATGCGTCGCGCGACCTGCAATTCGGCTACCTCGGCCTGCAAACGCTGTATGACCGCTACTTCCTGCATATTCAGGAAACGCGCATCGAATTGCCGCAAGTATTCTTCATGCGTGTGGCGATGGGTCTGGCATTGAGCGAAATCGACCGCGAGGCGCGTGCGATTGAGTTTTATCGTCTGCTGTCCGGCTTTGACTTCATGTGTTCCACGCCGACGCTGTTTAATTCCGGCACAAGGCGTTCGCAGCTGTCTTCCTGTTATCTGACCACCGTGGAAGATGATCTGGACGGTATTTACGAGGCGATCAAGGAAAACGCGCTGCTCGCCAAATTTGCCGGCGGTCTGGGCAATGACTGGACGCCGGTGCGTGCGCTGGGCGCGCACATCAAGGGCACCAACGGCCAGTCGCAAGGCGTGGTGCCGTTCCTCAAAGTGGTGAACGATACCGCCGTGGCGGTAAACCAGGGCGGCAAGCGCAAGGGCGCGGTTTGCGCCTATCTGGAAACCTGGCATCTGGACATCGAGGAATTTTTGGACCTGCGCAAAAACACCGGCGATGACCGTCGCCGCACGCATGACATGAATACCGCCAACTGGATTCCCGACCTGTTCATGAAACGCGTCATGGAAGGCGGCAACTGGACGCTGTTCTCGCCCTCCGATGTAAAGGATTTGCACGATCTGTTCGGCAAGGATTTTGAGGAGGCTTACATCGCCTACGAAGCACGCGCGGCTCGCGGTGAAATCAAGCTGTACAAGACGGTTCAGGCGGCCAGTCTGTGGCGCAAGATGCTGACCATGCTGTTTGAAACCGGTCATCCGTGGATTACCTTCAAGGATCCCTGCAACATCCGTTCGCCGCAGCAGCATGTCGGCGTGGTACACAGCTCCAATCTGTGCACCGAAATCACCCTGAATACTAATGCGGACGAAATCGCCGTGTGCAACCTGGGCTCGGTGAATCTGCCCGCACACCTCTACCCCAAGGGGCATGCACTGGCCGGACAGATTGACCACGACAAGCTGCGCCGCACCATCAACACCGCGATGCGCATGCTGGACAACGTGATCGACATCAATTACTACGCGGTAGCCAAGGCGCGCAACTCCAACCTCAAGCACCGCCCCGTCGGCTTGGGCATCATGGGCTTTCAGGATTGTCTGCATCAGCTGCGTCTGGCCTATTCGTCGGAAGCCGCAGTCGAATTCGCGGATCGCTCGATGGAAGCGGTGTGCTATTACGCTTACTGGGCATCCACCGAACTGGCGGAAGAGCGCGGTCGTTACGCCTCGTATCGCGGCAGCCTGTGGGATTGCGGTATTTTGCCGCAGGATACGCTGGATTTGTTGCGCGAAGAGCGCGGCGGTTATGTCGAAGTGGACATGTCTGTCAGCATGGATTGGGACGCGTTGCGCGCCCGCATCGGACAATACGGCATGCGCAATTCCAATTGCGTGGCGATTGCGCCGACCGCGACCATTTCCAACATCATCGGCGTATCGGCCTGTATCGAGCCGACTTACCAGAACATTTTCGTCAAATCGAATTTATCCGGCGAGTTCACCGTCATTAACGACAACCTGGTCGCCGATTTGAAGGAGCTGGGCCTGTGGGATGAGGTGATGATTTCCGATCTGAAATACTTCGACGGCAGCCTGGCGAAGATCGACCGCGTGCCTGCCGAGTTGCGCAGTCTGTACGCGACAGCCTTTGAAGTTGAACCTGGCTGGCTGATCGAAGCGGCGTCCCGTCGCCAGAAGTGGATAGATCAAGCGCAATCGCTGAACATCTACATGGCAGGCGTGTCGGGTCGCAAGCTGGACGATACCTACAAGCTGGCCTGGTTGCGCGGTTTGAAGACCACCTATTATCTGCGCACGCTGGGAGCGACTTCGGCTGAAAAATCCACCGGACGTGCGGGTGCGTTGAACGCGGTGGCGGTCGGCGAAGCGCAAGCTGAAACGACGCAATTCTGCTCGATTGATAACCCTGAATGCGAGGCTTGCCAATAATGCTGACTTTTGACGACGAAGTTGTAACAACAATTCCTGCACTGGATGCCTTGATTAAACCCAAGGTGGTTGCTCAGGCAGCATCCACCGGTCGTATCCGTGTGGAAGACAAGCGCATCATCAACTGCAAAGCGGACGTGAACCAACTGGTGCCGTTCAAATACAAGTGGGCATGGGAAAAATACCTGGCCGCCTGTGCCAACCACTGGATGCCGCAGGAAGTGAACATGACGGCGGACATCGCCTTGTGGAAGAGCGACAAGCTGAGCGACGATGAGCGCCGTCTGATCAAGCGCAATCTGGGGTTTTTCACCACCGCCGACAGTTTGGCCGCGAACAATATCGTGCTGGGCTCGTATCGCCACATTACCAACCCGGAATGCCGTCAGTTCCTGTTGCGTCAGGCGTTCGAGGAGGCGATTCACACCCACGCTTACCAGTACATCGTGGAAAGTCTGGGCTTGGACGAGGGCGAGATTTTCAATATGTACCATGAGGTGCCCAGCATCCGTAACAAAGATGAATTCCTGCTACCGTACATCGATGTGCTGACCAACCCGGAATTCAAGACCGGTACACCGGAAACTGATCAGGCCTTGCTGCGCAGCCTGATCGTGTTTGCCTGCATCATGGAAGGGCTGTTCTTCTATGTCGGCTTTGTGCAAATCCTGGCCCTGGGCCGACAAAACAAGATGACCGGTGCAGCCGAGCAATACCAGTACATTCTGCGCGATGAATCCATGCACCTGAATTTTGGTGTAGATCTGATCAACCAGATCAAGATGGAAAACCCGCACCTGTGGACGACTGAATTCCGTGAGGAAATACGCGGCCTGATGCAAAAGGGTGTGGAACTGGAATACGCCTACGCCGAAGACACTATGCCGCGCGGCATTCTCGGACTGAATGCCACCATGTTCAAGGAATATCTGCGCTTTATCGCCAATCGCCGCTGCCAGCAAATCGGCGTGGATGTGCTGTATCAGGGCGCGACCAACCCATTCCCCTGGATGGCGGAAATGATAGACCTCAAGAAAGAAAAGAATTTCTTTGAAACACGGGTGACTGAATACCAGACCGGCGGTTCGCTGAGCTGGGATTAACAAGGCGGAGAGTCCGAATCCTGAATCCTGACTTACTATGAGCTTCTATTGCCAGGAACTGCCCTACTTGCCTGATGCAGCGCGCTATTACCGCGCGCTGGCCGGGTTGCCTTGGGCGGCCTGGCTGGATAGCGGCGGAATGGCGCGTTTCGATATTCTGACGGCGGCGCCGCACCACACGCGAGTGCTGGACGATACGGCGGCTGGCAGCGATCCGTTTGCCTTGCTGCGCGACGAACTGGGTGAGCGCATTTCACCGCAGGCGGATGTGCCGTTTGCCGGTGGTGCGCTGGGCTACTGGAGCTATGATCTGGCGCGAAGTCTGATGAATCTGCCCTGCTCCACGCAGAACGTCGAGCATCTGCCTGTCATGGCTATCGGCATCTACGACTGGGCGCTGCTGCTGGATCATCAGGAGCATACGGCGCGACTGGTTTCGCACCAACGATTTTCAGAAACAGCGCAGTTATTGCCGCAGATTTTGCAGCGTCTGCAATCCGAATCGGCTTTGCCCGCCGACACCTTCAGCGTGCAGGGCAAAGTCCGTTGCAACTTCAGCAAGGGCGGCTACGCGGCGGCGTTCGCGACGGTGCAAGGTTATTTGCAGTCGGGCGACTGTTATCAGATCAATCTCGCGCAACGCTTTTCTGCGTCCGCATCAGGTGATGCACTAGGCGCTTATCTCAAGCTGCGAGAATTGAGTCCCGCGCCATACTCCGCTTTCCTTGATTTTCCTGGAGTGCAGATTCTCTGCGCCTCGCCGGAACGCTTCATCCGTGTGCAAAGTGGCATGGTGGAAACCAAACCGATCAAAGGCACGCGCCCGCGCGACAGCGACCCTGTGCGTGACCGGCAACTGGCCGACGAACTAAGCCGACACCCCAAGGACCGCGCAGAAAATCTGATGATTGTGGATCTGCTGCGCAACGATCTGGGCAAGAGCTGCAAACCCGGTTCGGTGCGCGTACCCAGGCTGTTCGAGGTGGAAAGCTATGCCAATGTCCACCATCTGGTCAGCACCGTGCAGGGCGAACTAGCCGAAGGATGCGAGGCACTGGACGTATTGCGAGGCTGCTTTCCCGGCGGTTCGATCACCGGTGCACCCAAGTTACGCGCCATGCAGATCATCGAGCAACTGGAACCGAACCGGCGCGGCGTGTACTGCGGCGCCATCGGCTATGTCGGTTTCGATGGCAACATGGACAGCAATATCGTCATCCGCACGCTGGTCTACGGCGATGGCGAAATCCGCTGCTGGGCGGGCGGCGGCATCGTCGCCGATTCGCAATGCGATGCCGAGTATCAGGAAACACTGGATAAAGCGTCAGCGATGCTGGAATTGTTGCAGTTATACGGCGGGGAGCTTTAGGCTGTTATCTTCGTGAATAACCAGTGTCTCGCGTTGGCTGCGCAGACTGAACCGCAGACATTGACGCGTGCGCTCGATGCGTGTAAGTTATGCGCATTATGAATGGGGAAAGTCGTGAATAATATTCTTTATAACCCAGCTGCTGCAAAAAAGTCTGCCAATCTCAGTATCAACGCCGATCTGTTGCAGCAGGCAAAGCAACTCAATATCAATCTTTCGCAAACGCTGGAGTTGCATCTGGCTGACATTCTCCGGCAGGCACGGCGCAGTCAGTGGCTGGCAGAAAACCAGAATGCGCTGGATGAATACAATTTTCGAATAGAATCACACGGTACGTTCGGTGACGGTTTGAGGCGATTCTGATGGCGCAGTTCGATGTTTATCTCAATCGGAACGACGCGTCGAGCAATGCGATTCCTTATCTGCTGGACGTACAGGCCGAATTGTTGGACAGATTGGCAACCCGTGTTGTGGTGCCACTTGTGCTGGCGGAAGAAATGGGGCTGGCAGCCAGGCAACTCAATCCGCAGTTCAAGATTGAAAGCGTATCAGTCGTAATGTCTACCGCTGAACTGGCGGGTGTCTCCAGCCGTTCGCTGGGCGATAAAGTCGCATCACTGGCAAGCAAGCGCACTGAAATTATTGCTGCGCTGGATTTGCTGTTTACCGGGATTTAATTCGAGTCCGTTCCCCAATTTTCCTATTGCGACGACAGCCGGCGGCGGCATCGTCGCCGATTCGCAATGCAACGCGGAACATCAGGAAACGCTAGATCGGCATTTCCTTGGATTTAAACGTATAGCCGACCTGGCGAATTTATCCTGCGTTCTGCACCCGGAAGATTCTGATCACTTCGGGGATCATGCGCATGCTGCGCATGATCCCGGCGAGGTGCTGGCGGTTGTTGACTTCGAGGGTGAAGTGCAACGCGGTGTATTCGCCTTCGTTGGCGAAGCTGACGTTCTCGATGTTCGATTCCGCTTCGGCGATGGCCGCTGCGACTTTCGCCAATACGCCGCGCTGATTGGCGACCAGTAGTTTGAGGTTGACCGCGAAGGTGCGTGTGATGTTTTTGTCCCACACGACATCCAGCCATTGTCCGCTGTTGCTGTGGCCTTTGCGCAGAGTGGGACAATCGTGGGTATGCACGATCAGCCCCTGCCCGCTTTTAATCACGCCGATGATCGGGTCGCCGGGTATCGGCCGGCAGCAGGTTGCGAACTGTACCGCCATGCCTTCCGTGCCTTGAATAGTGACGACCGGGTTGGCTATGTTCTCGGCGGACGTGACTTCGCCGCTGCACGCAAGTTGTCGTGCAACTACCATATTCAGGCGGCGGCCCAGGCCAATATCGGCAAGCATTTCCTGTCGCGTCTTTACGCCGGTATCTCTGAGCAGCTTGCTCCAGCAAGCTTCTTCTATTTCTGCCGGTTTGATTCCCAACGCCTGCAACGCCTGATTAAGCAGACGTTCGCCGAGTTGTGCGGATTCGTCGGATTGCATGGTCTTGAAAAAGTGGCGGATGTGGCTGCGCGCCTTGTTGGTAGTGACGTAGGAGAGCCAGGCCGGGTTGGGTTTTGCATGGGGGGCGGTGATAATTTCCACACGGTCGCCATTCCTCAGCTCGGTGCGCAACGGCACCAGTTCATGATTTATCTTGACGGCAATGCAGCGGTTGCCGATGTCGGTATGTACGCTGTAGGCGAAATCAACCGCCGTAGCCCCGCGCGGCAACGAAAGTATCTTGCCTTTGGGCGTGAACACATACACCGCATCGGGGAACAGATCCACCTTCAGGTGTTCCATGAATTCGGCTGAATTACTGCTTTCGTCGAGGCTTTCCAGCAGCTCCTGCAACCACTGGTGGGTCTTCTTGTGCAGTTCGTTGATGGTGGAATGCGCGTTCTTGTACAACCAGTGCGAAGCGACGCCCGCATCGGCAATCTTGTGCATCTCGCGGGTGCGTATCTGGACTTCTATCGGCGTGCTGAACGGCCCGAATAAGGTGCTGTGCAGCGACTGATAGCCGTTGGACTTGGGGATGGCAATGTAGTCCTTGAATTTGCCGGGGATCGGTTTATACAAGGCATGCAGTACGCCCAGTGCGACATAGCAGGCATCGACGTCGTCCACCAGCACGCGGAATCCATAAATATCGAGCACTTCCGAAAAAGCCAGCGACTTGATCTGCATCTTTTTGTAGATGCTGTAGATGTTTTTTTCTCTGCCGGTGACTTCGGCTCGTATATTTTTTTTGGCGAGCTGCTGAATAATGGAGTCGAGTATCTTGCTGACCACCTCGCGACGATTGCCGCGCGCAACCTTGAGCGCCTTTGCCAGCACGGCGTAGCGATTCGGGTGCAAATGCTTGAAGCTGAGGTCCTGCAACTCCTGATATATTTCATTCAGGCCGAGGCGATTGGCAATCGGCGCATAAATTTCCATGGTCTCGCGGGCGATGCGTTCGCATTGCTCCGGCCGCATGGAATCCAGCGTGCGCATGTTATGCAGGCGATCTGCAAGTTTGATGAGAATGACGCGTACATCGCGCGCCATGGCCAGCAACATCTTGCGAAAGTTTTCCGCTTGCGCATCCTCTCGTGTCTCGAAATGGATTTTTTCCAGCTTGCTCAAGCCATCCACCAGTTCCGCGACAGGCCTGCCGAATTCTTTCGCAATCTGTTCGGCAGTTATTTCGGTGTCTTCGACGACATCATGCAGCAGGGCTGCGATGATGGATTGCACATCAAGGTGCAGCGGTGTGAGGATGCGAGCCACCGCAATGGGATGCGTGACATAAGGATCGCCGGAGTGGCGGGTCTGACCTTGATGGGCGATGCGGCTGAATTCAACCGCTGCACGGACGTGTTCCACATCCTGCGGTTTCAGGTAGCTGGAAACTTCCTCAATAAGTAAATCAGCGTCAGCCATGTGTTTCCCGCATGCTCCTGAATTCAGCCATAGTGGAGCGGGGGAATGCCCCGCTCGTTTCAAACGGGCGCGAACACGTCAGCGCGCTCCGTCAGGGGAGACGAATCGAGGTTGATGTGCAGTTAAGCCTGTCCCCGGTTGAGTATCTCCAGACCTACTTTGCCCTTGCTGATTTCGCGGAGTGCGACAACGGTAGGTTTGTCCTTGCTGTCTTGCACCAGATGCGTGGCGCCATTGGCGATTTGGCGTGCGCGATAAGCTGCGGCCAGGGTCAGGTCAAAACGATTGGGGATATGGGCCAAACATTCTTCTACGGTGATACGAGCCATGATTTACTCCGGATTTTGTAATTGGTTAATTAATGTTTGATGGCGAGCCAGTTGGCCGGAACTGCGCAGCCTGGCGGCCAGCACTACGGCATTGAATTCCCGTAATGCTTCATTCAAATTGTCGTTGATAATAACATAATCGAATTCGGCGACATGCGCGACATCGTCACGAACGGCCGCCATGCGACGGGCGATCACATCGCTGTTGTCCTTGCCGCGTCCGTTCAGGCGTTGTTCCAGAGCCTCAAGTGAGGGCGGCAGGATGAAAATACTGATGCATTGCGGAAACAGGCGCCGCACCTGAGCTGCGCCCTGCCAATCAATTTCCAGCAGAATGTCGTGGTCTTTGGCAATTTCCCGGCTGATCCAGCTTTGCGAAGTGCCGTAAAAATTGCCATATACCTCGGCACTTTCCAGAAATTCACCGCGTCCGGCCAGCTCCGAAAAGGTTGCACGGCTGACAAAATTGTAGGCCACGCCATCCTGTTCGCCCTCGCGCGGCGCACGCGTGGTGTAGGAAACCGACAAATTAATTTGCGGGTTGGTGGCGAGCAGGGCGTGTACCAGACTGGTCTTGCCGGCACCGGAGGGTGCGCTGATAACGAATAAACTTCCTGACATGATTTACTCCAAGTTTTGAATTTGTTCTCTCATTTGTTCGATGAGGATTTTCATTTCCATCGCGCTGCGCGATACTTCGGCATCTACTGATTTTGAACCCAGGGTGTTGGCTTCGCGGTTTAGTTCCTGCATCAGAAAGTCCAGTCGTTTGCCCACTGCACCGCCTTGTTTGAGGATACGGCGCATCTCGGACAGGTGGCTGGCGAGCCGGGATAATTCTTCATCTACGTCGATCTTGCTGGCGAACAGCGTGATTTCCTGGCGTATGCGCTCATCTTCCGCACCTTGCAAGGCATCACGCAGCCGGTTAGTCAGTTTCAATTCGTAGGCGGCAATCGCAGCGGGTACATGCGGCATCACGTCGGTGCGCAAGGCCTCGATCTTTTCCAGCCGGACGGATAAAAAATCTTTCAGCTTTTCTCCCTCGCGGGCGCGCGAGGCGGAGAACTCCTGCAATGCCGTTTGCATCAGCGCGAGCAGCGTAGCGCGTAATTCATCGGCAGAGGCGGTGGGCGTTTGCAGAACGCCGTTCCAGCGCAGCACATCGGCGACGCTCAAGGTTTGCGCCTCCGGCAAGGCGGCTTGCACTTCTTTGTTCCAGCTGGCGAGTTGCAGCAACAGATCGTGGTTCAGTGTCGTGCCGCCCTGTGCATCGCGCGCCGCATAGTTGATCCGGCATTCAACCTTGCCGCGCTGCAATTGTGCGGTAATTAATTCGCGCAATGCGCCTTCAAATACGCGCAATTCTTCCGGCATGCGCAGCTGAATATCCAGATAGCGATGGTTGACGGCGCGCAGCTCCAGCGACAACGAACCGGCGACAAAATCTGCGCTGGTATTGGCATAACCAGTCATGCTTAGAATCATGTTGTGGCTTTCAGGGTGAAGTGGAATGAATAAAAGGTTGTGCGCTAGGGCGTGCATTATATTACGATTGCGAACTATGAATTTCTCGATACATCAGGCCAGCCATATCGGCAACCGAAAATACAACCAGGATCGCGTCGCTTATGCGTATAGCAAGGACGCGTTGTTGCTGGTGCTGGCGGACGGCATGGGCGGGCATTTGCACGGCGAGGTGGCGGCCAGTCTGGCTATGGACACGTTTGTCGAGTCATTTGCCCGACACGCGACGATCACCGACCCGCAAGCCTTTCTGTCGGACACCATGCGTCATGCGCACGAGCGCATCATGGGTTTGCCCCAGCACAAGGATCAAAGCTTTCCCGGCACCACCTGCGTTGCAGCCCTGATTCAGGATGGCAAAATTTACTGGGGACATGCCGGCGATTCGCGTTTGTACCTGCTGCGCAAAGGCGCTGTGTTGGCCAGAACACTCGATCATTCGATGGTGCAGATGTGGCTGGACTGGGGCGTGATAGACGAAGAAGAAGCCCGCACTCATCCCAGACGCAACCAGATCACCAATTGTCTGGGCGGTGTTGAAGATATGTTTGAGATCACGCTCGGTCAAGCCACCGCGCTGCAATCCGGCGATGTGGTGCTGCTTTGCAGCGACGGTTTGTCCGGCCCATTTGTTGACAAGGAACTGGTATCCGCCTTTGCCTCCGCGCCTGTCGTTACTGCGCTGGACAAACTGGTTGTGGTTGCGCTGAAGCGCGAAGACGGCAAGGCAGACAATGCCACAGGCCTCGCGGTGCGTTGGGGCAATACCGAAACCGCGCACGAAACCACGGGAATTGTCAGTCACATTCTTGAAATCCACTAATTTTCACTCATCACCCACTACTCACCCTTCTATATGCGCCCCAGTCAAAGAGCTGCGAATCAACTGCGAGAAATTCGCATTACCCGTCACTACACCAAACACGCCGAAGGCTCGGTGCTGATCGAATGCGGCGACACCAAAGTCATCTGCACCGCCAGCGTCGAGGAGCGCGTGCCGCCCCACAAGAAAGGCAGCGGAGAAGGCTGGGTGACGGCGGAATACGGCATGTTGCCGCGCTCCACCGGCAGCCGCATGCAGCGCGAAGCGGCCAAGGGCAAACAGTCCGGCCGCACGCAGGAAATCCAGCGGCTGATCGGGCGTAGTCTGCGCGCCGTGGTTGACCTGAAAAAACTGGGCGAGCGCACTATTCAGATCGACTGCGACGTGATCCAGGCTGACGGCGGCACGCGCACCGCCAGCATCACCGGCGCGTTCGTCGCGCTGCACGATGCAGTGAGCGGCTTGATTGCAAAAGGTCTGCTGCAGGAAAGCCCGATAAAAGAATCCATCGCCGCGATTTCGGTCGGCATCTATCAGGGCGTGCCGGTGCTGGATCTGGATTATCTGGAAGATTCCGCCTGCGACACCGACATGAACGTAGTGATGCTGGGCAATGGTCACTTCGTCGAAGTGCAGGGAACGGCCGAAGGCCATGCCTTCAGTCGCGCCGAAATGGACGAACTGCTGGAGTTGGCCAGTTCAGGTATTGCCGAGTTGATCAGGATGCAGCAGGCCACATTGGCTGATTAAACCCCAAAACCTTGTCCACAGATTGCGCAGATTACACAAATTAAATTCGTAATATTTTGATTAAATTGATATTTGTTTTTAATCTGCGTAAATCTGTGTAATCTGCGGATCTGTGTTTTGTTTTTGAGATTTTTATGAAAAAACTCGTTATCGCCTCAAATAATCCCGGCAAGCTGCGCGAGTTTCAGCACATGCTGACGCCGCTGGGCATCGAGGTGCTGACCCAGTCACAACTCGGCATCAGTGAAGCGGAAGAACCGCATGTCACCTTCATCGAGAATGCGCTGGCCAAGGCGCGTCATGTTAGCAGGCTGAGCGGCCTGCCCGCCCTGGCGGATGATTCCGGCATCTGCGTCACAGCTCTGGGCGGTGCGCCGGGTGTGTACTCGGCACGCTATGCCGGTGACAACCCCAGGTCGGATCAAGCCAACAACAACAAGCTGATGCAGGACATGCGGGGCATGGCCGACCGTCGCGCGCATTACTACTGCGTGCTGGTGCTGGTGGGTCACGCGGACGACCCGCAGCCCATCATCGCCGAGGGCGAATGGCATGGCGAGATTGCGCACCGGGAACAGGGCGACGGTGGCTTCGGCTACGACCCGCTGTTCTGGCTGCCGGAACTGGGCAAGATGAGCGCGGAACTGTCCCGTGACGAAAAACACGCCATCAGTCATCGAGGAAAAGCGATGAAGGTGCTGCTGGAGAAATTGCGCCATGCGTAGGGTGGGCATGTTTTACCTGCCCACGCGTTCAAATGGTGGGCATGGCTGCCCACCCTACGACTTATGATTTCTTTGCAACCCGTCGCGCTCAAATCGCAGTCCGTCAATTTCACCACGGCCTTGCCGCCGCTGTCGCTTTACATCCACATCCCCTGGTGCGTCAAGAAATGTCCGTACTGCGACTTCAACTCGCATGAGGCGAAGGCCGCTTTCCCGGAAAAAGAATACCTCGCCGCCCTGACCCGCGATCTGGAAATGGCGCTGCCGCAAATCTGGGGGCGCAAGGTCTATACGGTGTTCTTCGGCGGCGGCACGCCCAGCCTGCTGTCCGGCGAAGGCGTCGAAGAGATACTGCGTCAGGTGCGCATGTTGTTGCCACTGGCGGGCGAAGCGGAGATCACCTTGGAAGCCAATCCCGGCACGGTGGAGGCGGACAAGTTTGCTGCCTTCCGCGAGGCGGGTGTAAATCGCCTGTCTATGGGCATCCAGAGCTTTAACGATGACCACCTGAAGGCGCTGGGGCGTATCCATAGCGCAGACGAGGCGCGCGCCGCCATCGCCATCGCGCAGCGCCATTTCGACAACATCAATCTGGATCTGATGTATGCGCTGCCCAATCAGACACTGGAACAGGCCCTGCAGGATGTGCAGACTGCATTATCTTTTGCGCCGCAACATCTGTCTGCCTATCATCTGACCCTGGAGCCAAACACGCTGTTCTATCGCAATCCGCCGTCCTTGCCGGATGACGATGCCAGTGCCGACATGCAGCAAAGTATTGAGGTGCTGCTGGCGGCGAATGGCTATCAGCATTATGAGACTTCCGCCTTCGCGCAGCCGAATCGCCGCTCGAAACACAATCTCAATTACTGGAAATTTGGCGATTATCTGGGTATAGGCGCGGGTGCGCACAGCAAGATCAGCTTCCCCGACAAGATTATCCGTCAGGCGCGCTACAAGCAGCCGCAGGCGTATATGCAGCAGGTGGCTTCAGGCGCACCGATACAGACTGAAAACGAAGTCAGCTGCGATGAATTGCCGTTTGAATTTATGATGAACGCACTGCGTCTGAACGAAGGTTTCGACTCATCTTTGTTCAATGAACGCACCAGCCTGTCCTTGGTCGCCATTCAGCGCGAACTGGCCGAAGCTGAACGGCGCGGCCTGTTGCAGCGCGACATCGCCCGCATCAAACCGACCCAACATGGGCAACGCTTTCTCAATGATCTGTTAGGAATTTTCCTTGCGGATAAAAATGAACAGTCCTGTAGGTCGGGTTAGCGTAGCGTAACCCGACATCTTTGCTAACCCGACCTACGGATGCTGCGCAAATAATGGAGCTACCGTCTACGGAACACCAGATCCCACACCCCGTGCCCCAGATTGAGACCGCGCTTCTCGAACTTGGTCAGAGGCCGGTAGGCGGGGCGGGGGGCGTAGTCGGCGGCGGTATTCGTAAGCAAAAACTCGTCGCTCAATACCTGTAACACCTGCTCGGCGTAGTTCTGCCAGTCGGTGGCGACGTGGATGTAGCCGCCGGGTTTCAGTTTCGCCATCAGCTTTTCGATAAACGGCGACTGAATCAGGCGGCGCTTATTGTGGCGCGCCTTGTGCCAGGGATCAGGGAAGAAAATGTGTACGCCATCCAAGCTGGCATCGCCTATCATGTCGCGCAACACTTCCACCGCATCGTGTTGGATGATGCGGATATTGTTCAGTTTCTGTTCATCCATCACCTTGAACAGATTGCCCACGCCCGGCGTATGCACTTCCAGACACAGGTAATCGTTCTGCGGATTGGCTTTGGCGATGGTTGCGGTGCTGTCGCCCATGCCGAAGCCGATTTCCAGTATCTTGGGAGCGGTGCGGCCAAAGGCTAGTTCAAGGTCGAGCGGCTGTGCAACATAGGGAATGCCAAAAACTGGTTGCAGCGTGTCAACGGCGCGCTGTTGCGCGACCGTGACGCGGCCTTGTCTCAGTACAAAGCTGCGGATGTGGCGATTAACTTGAGAGCCGCGAAGCGACTCGTTTGCCCCTTCCCCTGCTTGCGGGGGAAGGTTGGGATGGGTGGGGCAAGCTTGCTTGTCTTTAAGGTCGTCGTTCATAGTGTGAAAAGAAAAATATTCTCCGCAGATTGACGCAGATTAAATCTGTGTAAATCTGCGTAATCTGCGGATAAGGTTTTAGGGTTTAGCCGCGCACCGACGCGATTATGCCTGCGGTCGGTGAGCTGGGGCTGGCGCTATAGAGTTTCTTGGGCATGCGTCCGGCCAGGTACGCTTCGCGTCCGGCTTGGGTGGCTTTTTTCATCGCGGAAGCCATCAGCACCGGATTTTGCGCACCGGCAATCGCGGTGTTCATCAATACACCTGCGCAGCCCAACTCCATCGCAATCGCGGCGTCCGACGCCGTGCCCACGCCCGCATCCACGATCACCGGCACGCTGACTTTGTCCATAATCAGTTGCAGGTTCCACGGATTGAGAATCCCCATGCCAGAGCCGATCAATGAGGCCAGCGGCATGATCGCCACGCAACCGATGTCTTCCAGTTGCTTCGCGACAATCGGATCGTCCGAGGTATAGACCATCACCTGAAAGCCTTCCGTGACCAGTATTTTAGCGGCAGCGATAGTTTCGATCACATTGGGATACAGCGATTGCGGGTCGCCCAGCACTTCCAGTTTGACCAGGCTGTGACCGTCCAGCAACTCGCGCGCCAGTCGCAGCGTGCGCACGGCATCTTCGGCGCTATAGCAGCCGGCCGTATTGGGCAGATAGGTATATTCCGACATCGGCACGGCATCGAGCAGATTCGGTTCGTTGGCGTTCTGGCCGAGGTTGGTGCGGCGGATCGCCACGGTGACGATCTCGGCGCCGCTGGCATCCAGCGCCGCGCGGGTTTCAGTGAAGTCTTTATACTTGCCAGTGCCTACCAGCAGTCGGGATGAATAGCTTTTTCCAGCGATAATAAGTGGATCGTTCATTTTTATATCCTATTGATTTATTTGATATTTATATTATTTTAGCCGCCGCCGACCGCGACGACAATTTCCAGCTTGTCGCCATCTTGCAGGGCGTGCGCGGCATATTGGCTGCGCGGCACAATGTCGCCGTTTTTTTCCAGTGCGATGCGTTTGCCGGTATAGCCCAGTTCTGCTATCAGTGCCGCGATGCTGCAAGAATCGGTTAATTGGCGCGCTGCGCCGTTGATGTGAACAGTAATCACTTTCAATTTACCTCTCAGTTACGCTAGAATGCGCCGCTCTACGCGGGTGTAGTTCAATGGTAGAACGGCAGCTTCCCAAGCTGCATACGAGGGTTCGATCCCCTTCACCCGCTCCAAATTCATTTTTTAGGCGAATCGCGGTGTCACATGCTCGCTCATTCCTCGCCTATCTATCTGATATGTCTCGTCACTCGCTGCGCTGTTCCTTGCGCTTCATCCTAAAAATCTGAATTTCTGGATAGTATTCAAAAATTCCGCCTGCTATTTTACCTTCTGATCGTGCATCACGATGCGTGCGACGAACGCGATGGCCAATATATTTGCAGTTATCGCCACATAGCCTACCCGGTCATAACCGATGATCTGCCCCGCTGCATTTTGCGTGGTGATGAATCCTGCCAGCGTAGCTGCCAGACCGCTGGCCAGTTGCTGCATGGCCGCATTGAGCGACATGAAGGTACCGCGCAGTTTTGGTTGCGCCGCCGAGGTAATGATGGCCATTGCCGGAATCATGCGCCCCGATACCAATACGAAAAATGCCGTGGTGCAAATCAGCCATGCCCAGAGTGGCGCGGTGCCGATCTGGGTGACGGCAAACAAGGGCATCATGGCGGAAAACGCCATGATGCGATAAATTTTTACCTTGCCGCGCGCGTCCGCCCAGCGTCCGATCAGGCGTGAGGTAATCAGCGTCGCCGCCCCTCCGATCAGGTAAATATAAAAAACGTCATGTTGTGAAATGCCGACATTCGCAACCGCATAAACAGTAATATACGGAATCACGGTGAAACCGGAAAACAAAATCAGCATGGTAAATAACAGCGCACGCAAGTGATTGGCATCCTTCAATACCGCGAACATCGCCGAGAACGGATGCGCGCGCTTGTCCTCGCTGATGTGATGTCGTACTTCCGGCAGGTGGCGCATTGCGACGATGATGAACAGCACAGTGGTACAGGCAATCAGGATAAATGGCGCGCGCCACTCGAACTGATCCGCCAGCCACAACGACAACGGCACACCGGCCACAGTGGCAAGCGAAAACGAGGCGGAGATAACGCCGCTCGCGGTGGCGCGCCGTTCAAACGGAATCAGATCGCCGACCAGCGTCTGCACCATCGCCCCCATAATGCCGCCGAACGCACCCGCCAGGCCGCGCGCGATCAACAGCGTGGCATAGCTGGGCGACAAGCCGCACGCCAGCGTCGCCAGACCGAATAGCGCGAACACAATCAGCAGCAAGCGTTTGCGCTCGAATCTGTCCACAAAGGTCGCGGCGAACAGCCCGGCCAGGGCAGCACTGAAACTATAGGACGCAACCAGAAAACCGAACTCGTGCGTGCTGATAGCAAATTCGCGCATCAGGATCGGGCCTAACGGCATCATGATCATGAAATCGAGGATATGGCTGAACTGCATGCCGGACAGGGTCAGCAGCAAATAACGCTCGCGTTGCGGGGTGAGGGGGGTGGGCTGCATGGCGACAGGAGTTATTACATGGCCGACATTTTAACAGGATTGAGCAGCTCGTATCCCGAATCGGCGATCTCCGCCGATTATCAGCTAGCTGCCTGATCCCAGGCGTATGAGGTAACGCTGCCAGTCGAAATGCGGGCCAGGATCGGTTTTGCGCCCCGGCGCAATATCGCTGTGACCCGCAATGCCGCGTATCGGAAAGGTCGCACGCAGGGCAAGAGTCAGTTCGTGCAATACGCTGTACTGCGCATCGCTAAACGGTACAAAATCGCTGCCCTCCAGCTCGACGCCTATCGAAAAATCATTGCAGCGCGGCCTGCCCTGCCAGAGCGATGCGCCCGCATGCCAGGCGCGCTGCAAAACGGACACGAACTGAATCAACTGTCCGTCGCGGCGAATAAAAAAGTGTGATGACACCCGGCCTTCAGGAATAGTCCGGTAATACGGGTGAGCGTCCCTGTCCAGCGTATTGGTAAACAGGCGCTGCACGCCATCCCCGACGAATTCGTCCGGCGGCAGGCTGATGTTGTGTATCACCAGCAACTCGATGTCGCCCGTTGCGCGCGCATCAAAGTTTGGCGACGGCAGCCATTGGGCGCCGGACAACCAACCACTCGCGTCAATCCGCATCATCTGCACCGCCTGGATTTTTTATACCCAGTCGCTCCATGCGATAACGCATGGTACGGAAAGTCAGCCCCAATAGCCGGGCGGCAGCGGTGCGATTGAATCCGGTTTGTTGCAAGGCATCCAGCAAAGCCTGTTTCTCAATCCTGTCCAGGTAATCCGGCAGCGGATATTTATCGCTTATCTCGCCCGCCCCGGATTGAGCGCGCTCGACCGGCGTCAGGTGCAAATCTTCCACCTCGATCAAGCCATCGGAACATAAAGCCAGGGCACGCTCGATGATATTCTCAAGTTCGCGAACATTCCCCGGAAAATCATAGGCTTGCAGAACACGCAAAGCCTCTTCGGAAAACCGCGCCATCGAACCCGCCGACAAACGCAGCAATATCAAACGAGCGATTTCCGCAATATCTTCGCGCAACTCGCGCAGCGCAGGCATCTGAATGGGAATCACATTCAAGCGGTAATAAAGATCCTGACGAAACTGCCCCTGCTTTACCCGCTCGGCCAAATCGCTATGCGTTGCACTAATAAGGCGCACATCCACCTCCTCTTCGCTGGTCGCACCCACCTTGCGGACGCGCTTTTCCTGTATCGCACGCAACAATTTGACCTGCATGACCAGCGGCAAATCGGCCACCTCATCGAGGAACAGGGTTCCGCCGTTCGCGGCCTGGAAAAATCCATCCCTGTCTTTGTCCGCCCCGGTAAACGCGCCTTTTTTATAACCGAAGAATTCACTTTCCATCAGATTTTCTGGAATTGCCCCGCAGTTCACCGCGATCATCGGCTGCCCGGCGCGCGGCCCGCTTTGTACGATCAGCCTGGCCGCCAATTCCTTGCCGCTGCCCGACTCACCGCTGATATACACCGGCGCCTGACTGCGCGCCACACGCTCGATCAGATCGCGCACCTTCTGCATCGCCGGAGCATGGCCCAGCAACAGCTTGTCACCCGTAGCGCCGGTCGGCGACAGGTTCAGCGCGGATTTGACCAGGGTGCGCAATTGTTCCAGCGAGAGCGGTTTGGCGAGGTAATCGAATGCGCCCGCCTTGAGCACTGTGATCGCATTTTCCATATTGCCATGCGCGGTGATCACCGCAACGGGCACATCCAGATTGTTCCGGGTAATGTAGTGCACCACTTCCAGACCGTCACCATCCGGCATGCGCATATCGGTCAGACACAAGTCATAATGACGCGCAGCCAGCTTAGCCAAAGCCTCTCGCACGTTAACGGCCTTATCCACAGCCAGTCCCATTTTGAGCATGGCCATTTCCAGCAATTCCAGAATATCCGGCTCATCATCCACCAGCAGGACACAGGCAGCTTTGGCACGTTGTTGCCCGTTCCCGCCTCCGTCTTCCTGCAACGTGTCGCGTTTCGTCTTATGATTATCCGCCATGTTCGCGCCCCGGCCTTTTCCCAAGCCGCCTCTCTCCAAACGTAATCTGGAAGCGTGCGCCCGACTTGTGCTCGCCCGCAACCGATTCGTGATATTCCAGCCAGGCGCCATTCGCTTCGCATAACTCGCGTGCGATATACAAACCCAGCCCCGTCCCCTGCTCTGCGGTAGTAAAAAACGGTTCAAACAGGCGCGCCTGATGTTCCGCTGAAATGCCCGGCCCGTCATCCTGCACACCCAGTATGACTCGCCCATGCTCAGCACCTGACACCAAGGCAAGACTGCCGGGCAAATGTTGCCCGTAATGCAGTGCGTTGCTGCACAAGTTCCACAGTACCTGACGCAAATGACCGCGGTCAAAAGTAACCATGCTCACTTGCTCGGCCTGCAATACCAGCACACCGGGCGCTACCCGTTCAGCCTGGATGAACTCATCAACAAACACACGCAACAGCGCGGATAAATCAAACGTCTCCGGCTGTGCGCGATCACGCCGGTTCAGTTGCATCACATCTTGCACAATCCGGTTGATGCGTTGCGTATTGTCCCTGATCAACTGCAACAGCCGCTCTTGCCGCGCGCTGCCCGGCTCTTCCTGTAGCAGCTCGGTCGCATAACTGATGGCTGACAAAGGGTTTCGCACTTCGTGGGCCAAATTCGCCGTCAAGCGTCCCAGTGCAGCCAATTTGATTTGCTGCGCCTCTGCCTGTACGTGCTGCATATCTTCCAGGAATATCACCGCGCCCTGCGCCGCATCGCGTTCCACACCGATAAAGCGCAATTTTGCCTGCAAGCCGCCGTCCAGCTGTATCGTGCCGCGACTGTTCAGCGCCCTGCTTTTCCACAGCATGTACTGCCCGTACAGCAGCGGAAAACTGTCAGCCAGCCTGCTTGCGGATGCTTCGCTGTTGTGCAGCAAGCGAGCCGCACTGGGGTTCATTTGCATAATGCTGCCATGCTCATCCACTACCAGCACACCATCGTGCATATCCCGCATTACCAGGCGGTTCGCTTCCGCCATACCGATCAAATCCCGGCCGCGACGCTGGGCCAGCTTCTGATTTTCCAGCGCATACTGCGCCAGCTTGTGAGCCAGCCCTGCCACCGCAAAATAAGAAACGCACAACAACCCTACCTGAAAAAACTGCGTAACCGGCGCCTCGTCGTACAACACCGCAAAAGAATGCTCCAGCAGCACGGCAATGCTGGCCAGTGCTGCAAAAAACAGGGTGATTCTGCCGCGACTGATAATCCCCGCCACAGCCAGCGAAATCATAATCAGCAATCCGACACTGCTTTGTATTCCGCCACTGGCATGTGCGAGTACGGTCAAGGCGATGATATCGCTGGACACTTGCACCGCCAATTGCCATGAAAATTGCAGCCAACGCATATACAGCGGAATGAAGGACAACATCACCACGACCGCATAGAACCAGCCGGTCATCATGAACAATCGACCTTTTGCCTCGCCGAACAACCATTCGGCATCAAAAGCCAAAGCGATAAAAACGATAAAGCTGACTAAAACCAGACGATAGAGATTGAAATAATTCAGCGAACGCCAAAAATCGGCGGGAGTAGCATCAGCGGCTTCGGTTTGCACCTCCACGCCTATTTCCGATACGCATCGCGATGGTCGGCACAACAAAACCGCTGATCGTCCACCCGGATACTTTCACCGACGGGAAGGTGTACGCCACAGTGCGCGCAACTCACCATGTCCTCGGCATCCGCCTGCTCTTTGCGCGGTACATTTTTGCGATAGGATTTGATCAGCAGATAAACAAGCGCTGCGATGGCAAACAGGAATATCAGACGACTCATAACACATGAACTCCGTTGCGGATGAATGCGACCAGTTGGTCGGGGTGAGAGGATTCGAACCTCCGGCTTCTACGTCCCGAACGTAGCACTCTACCAGGCTGAGCTACACCCCGCAGCTTTAACGCTAAAGCAAAAACTTGAACATTGTCCACGAACCGTTCTTAGTACTGCCGCGTGGCGGCAAAGTGCGCCAATTTTACCAAAGATTGCTTGTACTCGGAATCGGCCAGTACGGCAATCGCTGCGCAAGCCAACTCCACCTCGTGCATCGCTTGCAGGCGAGTAAAGTCCAGCGCCCCGGTGGCATGAATAATTTGCAGCACGTCGGAAAACTTCCCGACATCGCCCTGTTCAATCGCCCCGCGCACCACGGCAGCCTGTTCAGGCGTGCCGTGCTGCATTGCATAAATCAGCGGCAGGGTCGGCTTGCCCTCGGCCAAATCATCGCCCAGATGCTTGCCGGTCTCGGCCTCATCGGCCGAGTAATCCAGCACGTCGTCCACCAGCTGAAATGCCGTACCCAGGTGCATGCCATATTTGGCGGCAGCCTCTTCATCGGCACAGGAAGCCTTGGCCAGTATCGCGCCGAGACGCATCGCCGCCTCGAACAGTTTGGCAGTCTTGTAATGAATCACCCGCATGTAGTTGTCGGCATCCACATCCGCATCGTGGCAGTTGAGCAGTTGCAACACTTCGCCCTCGGCAATCACGTTGGTCGCATCGGCCAGCGTCTGCATCACGCGCATTTCGCCCACCTCGACCATCATCTGAAAAGCACGCGAATACAGGAAATCGCCAACCAGCACGCTGGCCGCATTGCCGAACAAGGCATTCGCGGTTTCACGCCCGCGACGCAGACCGGATTCATCCACCACATCGTCGTGCAACAAGGTCGCGGTATGAATAAATTCGACTACCGCAGCCAGATCATGATGATGCGTGCCCTGATAGGAAAAGGCCTGGGCGGATAACACAACCAGAGCCGGGCGCAACCGCTTGCCGCCGCTGTTGATGATATATTCACCGACCTGATTGACCAGCAACACTTCCGAGTGCAAGCGCTTGCGTATCACCCGATCTACTGCCGTCATATCGGCCGCGAGCAATTGTTTGAGATTATCTAAAAACACGTTCCGTCCTAAAAGTTTTCCATCATCTGGCAGTGCATAGCCGCTCCAGAGCCTGCACTGGCTAATCGCGCATTGTCGCATAAAAACTGTTCAACCGTAGACGCCCGACTTGGCGCTACGCCACAAATACAGACCGATCAACACGCCCACCGCACTCAGCAGCAGCACGTAATGGGCCGGCGCCATAGGATCAAGCGGCAGAAACAGACTCACCAGCACCGGAGTAAGCCCGCCAAATACTGCGTAGGCCACATTATATGAGAAGGACAAACCGGAAAATCGAATCACAGGCGGGAAGGCGCGCACCGCCGTACTCGGAATCACACCAATCACACCGACAAAGAATCCGCACAGCGCGTACAGCACATTGATGTGTTGCGGTGCGACGGCCATTTGTTGATAGAACAACATCGCGGTGTAACCCAGCATCGCACAGCCTGCCATCATCACCCGCCCCGGACCGAAGCGGTCAGACAGTGCGCCGAACACGATGCAGCCAAGACTCAAAAACAGCGTGGCGATGCTATTGGCCTGCAAGGCCACGGTTGCCGGGATGGCATACAGCTTTTGCACCATGATCGGCGTCATCAGTATCATCACTACGATGGCCGCCGACAACAACCAGGTCATGGCCATGGTCAGAATCACCGCAGGCCGGTGATCTCGAATCACGGTTTTCAAAGGGAGTTCATCGGCCAGCATCCGCCGTGTCTGCATCTCTTTGAACACCGGGGTTTCATTCAGCCACTGGCGCAACCACACCGACAACAAGCCAAACAGCCCGCCCAGTATAAAGGGCACACGCCACCCTTCACTCAGCAGTTCTGTCGGCGTATAAATTGCATTGATAGCGGCGGCCACCAGCGAACCGAGCAGGATACCGCCCGTCAGGCCCGCCGTGAGGGTGCCGCAGGCGAATCCGACATGCCGCGCCGGCACATGCTCAAAAACGAACACCCATGCACCTGGCACCTCACCGCCAATGGCCGCGCCCTGCATGATGCGCAACGCCAGCAACAGTAACGGCGCCCAGATGCCGATCACAGCGTAGGTAGGCAACAGACCAATCGCCAGGGTGGGCAATGACATCAACAAAATACTCAGCATAAACATACGCTTACGGCCAAGCAAATCACCGAAGTGCGCCATCACGATGCCGCCCAGCGGGCGCGCCAGATAGCCCGCCGCAAAAATGCCGAAGGTTTGCAGCTGTCTTAGCCAATCCGGCATATCCGGGGGGAAAAATAATTGCCCTATCACCACCGCAAAGAACACGAAGATGATGAAATCATAAAATTCCAGCGCCCCGCCCAAGGCAGACAACACCAGGGTCCGATAATCCTTGCGACTCAGTGACGACATCCCTATTCCCATAACTCATCCAAGACCGCAGCAGTGTATGTTAAGCCTTGTCCAACACGCAATGGTTTGAGTCCGGGAGCAACGCCGGAAACGACAAAAGGGCACGACTAGCGTGCCCTTTGTTACTTGCCAGACTGCGTAAGTTATTTTGCTTTAACTTTGGTTTTTGCAGCAGGAACAGGTTTAACCTCTTGAAACACGGGTGCTGCCGTCACAGCGTCAACCCTGACTGGCTCAGCAACCGCCTCAGCTTTTTTCTCAACCAGGCAGCTACTGTTGTTCACCTTGCCATCCGGCATAACGGTATTACAGAAAATCGCCCCGGTCAGCGCTGCTTCGCCGATATTGGCGCCGGCCAAATCAGCATCTGTCAGATCGGCATTCAACAAAATGGCGCCGGTCAAATTGGCACGTTCCAATTGCGCGCCGCGCAGAACGGCCTTGCTCAAGTTGGCATCGGTCAAATTGGCCTGTGACAAATTGGCGCGAGTGAGGTTGGCGCGAGCCAGATTCGCCTCAGTTAAATTCGCCTTGCCGAGATTGGCTTTGAACAGATTGGCTTGTGCCAGATTAGCCATGTACAGCTGCGCACCTGAAAGGTTGACTGAACCGAGGTTCGCTTCCGCCAACGAAGCATTCATGCAGATGCTGCGCGGTTGTATTACGCAACCATTGACGGACGCTCCGACCGCTTCAACCGCTTCGACCCGGGCGGGCTGAGTGATTTTTTGTGCGGGGCAGCTTGATCCGCTGTTCACTGTGCCATTCGGCATCACGGTACGGCAGAATACCGCCTTGCTGAATTTGGCTCCGTCAATCTCTGCATTAGTCAGATCGGCATCGGTCAGATTTGCCTCGCTCAGATCCGCGCCTTTAAGCTTGGCGCTCGTCAGATTGGCGCCGGTCAGATTGGCGCCGGTCAGATCAGCGTTATACAGCGTAATGCCGGTCATATCCGCTTCGGTAAAATTGCCGCCCATCAACTTGCCGTGGTAGATGTTTGTCCCCCTCAGGTTGGCTTTGGTCAGATCCGCACGTGTCAGGTCCCCTTCCAGCAACATAGCCCCCCGCAAATTGGCATTGGCCAGATTCTTGCCGGAAAACTGCGCATGCGGGCACTGCGAATTAGGGATGATCCAGCACTCGGCCCAGCTTGCATTAGCCATCAATGTAGCCAGCAAAAACGTCGAACCCAACAAAATTTTCTTCAAGGCAATCTCCAGGGAAATATTTACAGTCAATCAAAAAAACGCATGAAACACTCACGACGCGCCGTCTGACGAGCAATCTGCCAAAAAGTTCAAAGCTGCGGATGGGCGCGTTGTAAATTATCATGCAACTTGTTCAGCGCATTCAGGTAGGCCTTGGCGGAAGCCACCACAATATCGGTATCCGCGCCTTGCCCGTTCACAATGCGCCCGCCTTTGGCCAAACGTACCGTTACCTCGCCCTGCGCATCTGTACCGCTGGTGATGTTGTTCACCGAATACAACTGTAACTCTGTCCCGCTATGTACAATTTTCTCGATGGCCTTGAACGTCGCATCCACCGGTCCGCCACCTTGCATTTCGGCGTCAAACTGCTCATTGCCTATGCTCATCAGCACTTTGGCCATGGGCAAGATGCCCGTTTCAGAATGGGCGCGCAATGACACCAAACGGTAATGCTCTTTAGGTTCGGCTATGGCTTCATCACTCACCAGCGCCTGCAAGTCCTCATCAAAAATTTCATGTTTGCGATCAGCCAATTCCTTGAAGCGCTGGAACGCTGCATTGAACGCCTCTTCCGAAGCAAATTCAATATTCAACGCAATAAACCGCTGACGCAAGGCATTGCGTCCTGAAAGCTTGCCCAAAGTCAGCTTGTTGGCATTCCAGCCCACGTCTTCGGCGCGCATGATTTCGTAGGTTTCACGATGTTTGAGCACGCCGTCCTGATGGATGCCGGATTCATGTGCAAAGGCATTCGCACCGACAATCGCCTTGTTCGGCTGCACCGGATAGCCGGTAATACTGGAAACCAGCTTGGAAGTCGGCACGATTTGCGTGGTGTCAATGCGCGTTTCAAGATTGAACACATCACGACGGGTTTTCACCGCCATGACGATTTCTTCCAGAGAAGCATTTCCCGCACGCTCACCCAAGCCATTGATAGTGCACTCGACCTGACGCGCGCCGTTCATCACCGCAGCAAGAGAATTCGCCACGGCCAGGCCAAGATCGTTGTGACAGTGCGTGGACCAAACCACTTTGCCCGAATTCGGCACACGCTCTATCAATTGCCTGATACGCTCACCCCAACCTGAGGGAATGGAATAGCCGACCGTATCGGGTACGTTCAAGGTCCTGGCACCGGCCTGAATCACTGCGTCAAATACCCGCACCAGAAAATCCATGTCCGAGCGCACCGCATCCTCGGCGGAAAACTCCACATCATCAGTGTATTCAAGCGCCCACTTCACGGCAGCTACCGCACGCTCGACCACCTGATCCTCGTTCATGCGCAACTTGTGCTGCATGTGGATCGGGCTGGTGGCGATAAAAGTGTGGATACGACCCGATTTTGCAGGCCCGATCGCCTCACCCGCACGACGCACGTCGTTCTCGCTGGCACGCGCCAAGGAACACACGGTGGATTCCTTGACGGTTTCAGCCACGGCCTTCACCGCCTCAAAATCACCCGTGCTGGCGGCAGCAAAACCCGCCTCGATCACATCCACACCCAATTTTTCCAACTGACGTGCAATGCGTATCTTCTTTTCGCGGGTCATCGCAGCACCCGGGCTTTGCTCGCCATCGCGCAAGGTGGTATCGAATATAATTAACTTGTCTGTCATGCTGAACTCCTGATGGAATAGATTAAGCTGCGCAATCACTGCGGATTGGCGCACTTGATAACTGAAAATTGGAATATAGGATTAGCGCGCGCCGCGCAGCAGCAGCGCGGCCAGCAAGCTGAATGTCGAATGAAGCTGAGAGATTTGGCGTGAAAAGTGCATGTCGCGAATATAGCGAGTTTTGACGACTCACGCAATGGGCTTGCTGCGTCGCCGCATAAACCACATCACAAAGCCTGACAAGGCATAAGCCAGGAACAGGCCGAACAATACGCGCGGCGGATCGCTGGAAATCAATACAAAGAATAATGCGGCAAGAAAAATCACCAAAAACGGCACGCTTTTGCGCATATTGATGTCTTTGAAGCTGTAAAACGGCAAATTGCTAACCATGCTCAAACCGGCAAATACCGTGAGTGTTGCAGCATACCAACGCAGCGACTCACCGCTATAACCGTAATCCAGCATCACCCAGACGAAACCTGCCACCAAAGCGGCGGCAGCCGGACTGGGCAAGCCCTGAAAATAATGCTTGTCAACGATGTCGATATTGGTATTGAAACGCGCAAGGCGCAAGGCCGTGGCGACACAATAAATGAATGCGGCGAACCACCCCCATTTACCCATGCCTTTCAAAGCCCACTCGTACATCACCAGAGAGGGCGCAACACCGAATGAAACCATGTCGGACAAACTGTCGTATTCCGCACCGAATTCACTTTGCGTATGCGTCATGCGAGCCACACGCCCGTCCAGGCCGTCCAGTACCATAGCGATAAAAATTGCTACCGCCGCATACTCGAATTTCCCGTTCATCGCTTGCACGATGGCGTAAAAACCCGCGAACAGCGCACCGGTGGTAAACAGATTGGGCAGCAGATAGATGCCTCGGCGGCGCAGATTCATCGGCTTGCGTGTATTGAATTCATCCATGACCGAAGATTAACCGTTTTGCATCAGTACCGCCAGCCTTAACCTGCTCAAGCGGCGACGATGAGGGTGACGTTTCTATTGAGAATTAAAAATGAAGAAGGGGGAAGAGCTGAGGTTTTTACCCTTCGCCCTTCCCCCTTAACGCTTCTCGTTTCTAGTTCTTGCTCTGATCGACCAGCTTGTTCTTGCCGATCCAAGGCATCATCGCGCGCAACTGACCACCGACCACTTCGATCGGATGCTCAGCATTCAGACGACGGCGTGCAGTCATTTCAGGATAGTTGGTGCGGCCTTCCAGGATGAACTGCTTGGCGTAATTGCCGTTCTGGATATTGGTCAGGCATTCCTTCATTGCAGCGCGCGCCTGGTCAGCAATCACACGGTGGCCTGTGACGTATTCGCCGTACTCCGCATTGTTGGAGATCGAGTAGTTCATGTTGGCAATGCCGCCTTCGTACATCAGATCCACGATCAGCTTCAGTTCGTGCAGACATTCGAAGTACGCCATTTCAGGCGCGTAACCCGCTTCTGTCAGCGTTTCGAAACCGGCCTTGACCAACTCAACCGCACCGCCGCACAACACCGCCTGCTCGCCGAACAAGTCGGTTTCAGTTTCTTCGCGGAAATTGGTTTCGATTACGCCGCCCTTGGTGCCGCCATTGGCCGCCGCATAGGACAACGCGATGTCGCGTGCACGGCCGGACTTATCCTGGAATACGGCGATCAAACTGGGCACGCCGCCGCCCTTGAGGTATTCGGAACGAACAGTATGGCCCGGGCCTTTAGGTGCGATCATGATCACGTCCACATCGGTGCGTGGCACGACCTGGTTGTAATGCACGTTGAAACCATGCGCAAACGCCAGCGCTGCACCGGCCTTCATGTTTGGTGCAACGTCGCGGTGATAAACCTCAGGAATGGTCTCATCCGGCAACAGCATCATCACAACGTCAGCCGCTGCAACTGCAACGGCCACTTCAGCCACGTTCAGACCAGCCGCTTGTGCCTTGGCCCAGGACGCGCCATCTTTGCGCAAGCCCACCGTCACATTCACGCCGGAATCGCGCAAATTTTGCGCATGGGCGTGGCCTTGTGAGCCGTAGCCCACGATAGTGACTTGTTTGCCCTTGATCAGTGACAGGTCTGCATCTTTATCGTAAAAAACTTTCATGTTGCCCTCTTCAAATAAAATAAAAAATAAAAAAATCGGCTGGTAGCTGCTAGCAAGTAGCCCGGTGTTAACTGGCTACAAGCTTAAGATTCTGTTGCCTCGCCCGATGCCGGAAGCGCCGGTACGTACCGTTTCCAGAATCAGGTCACGGCCAATTGCATCAATGAAACTGTCCAACTTGACTCTCGAACCGGTCAATTCAATGGTGTAAGTATGATCCGACACATCCAGGATGCGCCCGCGAAAAATATCTGTAAGGCGCTTCAATTCTTCGCGCGCTTCACCTTCGGCACTCAACTTGACCAGCATCAGTTCGCGCTCGATATGCTCACCTTCGCTCAAATCCATCACCGACACCACGTCGATCAGCTTGTTGAGCTGCTTGGTGATTTGTTCAATGATCGCATCCGAGCCACTGGTGACGATGGTCATGCGCGACAGGGTTGCGTCTTCGGTCGGCGCCACCGTCAGCGATTCGATATTATAACCGCGTGCCGAAAACAGCCCTGCCACGCGCGACAACGCACCCGCTTCGTTTTCCATCAACAAAGAAATGATATGGCGCATTTATAGATCCTCCGACAGAACGACTTCAGACAAACCTTTCCCGCCCGGAACCATGGGAAACACGTTCTCGGTCGGATCAGTGCGGAAATCCATAAACACCAGATCATTCTTGCGCGAAAAGGCCTCTTTCATTGCAGGCTCAACATCTGAAGGTTTATCAATACGCATGCCGATATGCCCATACGCCTCAGCCAGCTTGACAAAATCCGGCAAGGCATCCATGTAGGACTCCGAGAAACGGTTGCCGTGGAAAAATTCCTGCCACTGCCGCACCATGCCCAGATAGCAATTATTCAACGACAGCACCTTGATCGGCAAATGATATTGTTTGCAGGTAGACAATTCCTGAATATTCATCTGGATACTGCCCTCCCCGGTCACACAGGCCACGGTTTCACCGGGATGCCTGAGCTGCACGCCCATCGCCGCCGGCAAACCAAAACCCATCGTGCCCAGGCCGCCGGAGTTGATCCAGCGACGCGGATGGTTGAATTTGTAATATTGCGCGGCCCACATTTGGTGTTGCCCCACGTCGGAGGTGACAAACGCATCACCACCGGTGAGTTTATGCAGCGTCTCGATCACGAATTGCGGCTTGATGATTTCACTGGAGTTCTTGTAGCGCAAGCCACCCCCTGTCGCACGCCATTCGTCCACTTGTTTCCACCATGCCGCCATCTCGGCCGCATCCGGTTTTTGACGGCTGGCGCGCAACACCTCCAGCAATTCATTCAGCACCAGCTTCAAATCACCGACTATCGGCACATCCACCTTGACGCGCTTGGCAATCGAGGACGGGTCAATGTCAATGTGAATGATCTTGCGCGGCACCTGGGCGAAGTGCTCGACATTGCCGATCACGCGGTCGTCAAAACGCGCGCCGATTGCCACCAGCACATCGCAATGCTGCATCGCCATGTTGGCTTCATAGGTGCCGTGCATGCCCAGCATGCCGACGAATTGCTTGTCGTTAGCCGGATAGCCGCCCAACCCCATCAGCGTATTGGTGCAAGGAAAACCCAGCAGACGAACAAGATCGGTCAACTGTGCAGACGAATCGGACAGCACCACACCGCCGCCCGCATAAATCATGGGCCGCTTGGCCTCCAGCAACATCTGCGCCGCATGCCTGATCTGCGCGCTATCACCACGGCCTTGCGGGTGATAAGAGCGAATATTGACGCTGGCCGGATAAACAAACTCGGTTTTATGACTGGATACGTCTTTCGGTATATCCACCAGAACAGGGCCGGGGCGTCCCGACTTGGCCAGGTAAAAGGCTTTCTTGATGGTCGATGCAATATCTTTCACATCCTTGACCAAAAAATTATGTTTCACGCAAGGGCGGGTAATGCCGACCGCATCGACTTCCTGGAACGCATCTTCACCGATCGCGAAAGTCGGCACCTGGCCGCTGATCACCACCATCGGAATCGAATCAAGATACGCCGTCGCAATTCCGGTCACCGCATTGGTCAGCCCGGGACCGGAGGTAACCAACGCCACACCCACTTTATCAGAGGAACGCGCATAGCCGTCAGCCGCATGCACGGCCGCCTGTTCATGGCGAACCAGGATATGTTTAACCTTGTCCTGCTGAAAAATTGCATCGTAAATGTGCAGTACCGCTCCACCCGGGTAACCGAATAAATATTCGACGCCCTCCTCCTGCAAACAACGGATGGTTATTTCCGCACCGGTCATCTCCATGACACACACCTTATGATTAAACTAAAAAGAACTGCGTAAGATAAAGGGAAGCGGCATTTTGGTCAACCACTTGCCGCATATACCTGCGTGATTTCTGGCAAAAAACATCACAATTTGCTACTATTCGCGCTCATTGCAAGGAGTAAAAACTGGCAACCCAAGTTGAGTTAAGCGATTTTCTTAGCCGCATCGAGCGCCGTGCCTACAAACATGCCGCGTTTGCAATGCACGATACTCACACTGCACTGGATGTTGTCCAGGACGCAATGATCAAGTTGGCGGAAAAGTATGGCGACAAGCCTGCCGAAGAATTGCCGCTATTGTTTCATCGCATCCTGCAGAACGCCATTCGTGACCATTACCGCCGCCAGAAAGTACGCACGAGTTGGATCACGCTGTTTTCCGCCTTTCAGCCCAAGCACGAGGAAGAAGAATTCGACCCTCTGGACGTGCTTGAAGACAACAACAATCAAAGCACACCGGCAACCCCGGATTCGGCCCTGCAACAAAGACAAACCCTGACCCTGATCGAACATGCATTAAGCAGCCTCCCGCTGCGTCAACGCGAAGCCTTTCTGCTGCGTTACTGGGAAGGGCTGGATACAGCCGAAACAGCCAAGGCGATGGGTTGTACCGAAGGCAGCGTTAAAACCCACTGTTCAAGAGCCAATCACGCCCTGGCCGCAACGCTCAAGGCAAAAGGAGTTGAATTACCATGAAAAAATATGAGCACGACATTAACGGGCATGGCAAAAATGACTCGCTGCGCGAGTCGCGCGTTAATTACCAGCGCATAGCCGAACTGCTCACGCACAGCACCGCACAACTTGATGACCACATCGTAACCTCGCTACGCCAGGCCAGCGCTGTTGCGCTGCAAAGACAACGGGTACGCGAGCCGGCCTTGTCGCTGAGCGCAATAGGTCATCGCGCTCACGCCCTGATACCGCATTCCACCCAGCAATGGGTAGCGACAACGATCATGCTCGCCGCGATAATCGTCGGCGTGACCGGCTATTTACAGCATGCGCAAGAACACCAGTCAAGCCACCTGGATATCGCCATCCTGACCGATGATCTCCCCATGGAAGTCTTCATAGACCGGTAAGCACGTGAAGATACTAATCGCCGCACTTACACTCTGTTGCTCACTCAACGTCTCGTTGGCCGCCGCGTCACCGGATCCCTGGCACAAACTCACCCCTGCCGAGCAAGAGGCTCTTGCGCCCATACAGACACAATGGAACACCTTGTCCGAAGCGCAACAGAGCAACTTTCTGAGTATCGCCCGTCACTATCCTGATCTCAATCTGAGCGAAAAACAGCGTTTCCTGGGCCGCCTGGCGACATGGGCCAAGCTCACGCCCGAACAACGCCAGGCGGCGCGCGACAAATATCGTGCCTTTAGCCGGGTGCCGGAAGAAAAACGTGAGCAAGTCAAACAGATGATCAATCAAAACCAGAAAATGAAAGAAAAATAAATCGCCGGTGCCGCTGCCAGGTTCCTGTTCAAAACCGGCGTGGCTGATTTTGCGGTGAAGCTAAAAACAAATTCGGGTTAACCGCAGGATTTGTCAGGAATGCTTAAAATGCCGTCAGCGCCTTTCTATCCACCACAACATTACACCGCCAAACAATAAAAACAGGCCGGTCATGGCCGTGGCGCTGAGCAAGGGTTGCCAGTCATTGAGCGCCCCCAGGCTGGCGAACAAACGTCCGGCAAAGTGGAATACCAGGCCCAGCACAATACCCATGAATATCATCACGCTGATGCCCCCCTTGCGCCGCTGGTAAGACGCAAACGGCAGCGCCAGCACCATCATCACCAACAAGGCAAACGGGTAAACCAGTTTGTTCCACATCGCGATTTCGTAACGCGCACTCTGCTGCTTGTTTTCCTTCAGGTGAGTGGCATATTTGTACAAATCATAGGCAGACATTTGTTCCGGCACCACCAGCATCACGCTCAATATGCCCGGCGTCAACACGGATCGCCATTCCTGACTTGGCACTGCGTTGGTACTCACACCGCGCTTGTCAAAGCGCGTCTCCAGCACGTCTCCCAACAACCAGCTTCCCGGCCTGACATAGTTCGCGCGTTTGGCACTGACTATCGTCTGCAGGTGAAAGTTTTCATCAAAACTGTAAATAGCGATGTCCGACAAACTGGTGTCAGGCATCACACTTTTGACATTCACGAAACTGTGATCATCTTTAACCCATACGCCGGAGCGGAACGCCTGAAGAGAAACCTGTGAATTCATCGCCTTGAGGCGCAGCTTTTGGGCCATGCGCTCGCTGGGGGGAGCCAGCAATTCACCGCAGATAAAGCTGAGAATAATCATAGGCAGTGCGATTTTGCACAGAGCGCCCAGCATCTGTACTGTCGATGCCCCTGAAACACGGTATATCGTCACCTCGGAACGTGCCGCCATTTGCACCAGTGCGACGATGGTGCCAACCAGCACCGCCACCGGAAACAATTCGTAAATATGCCCCGGAATGGTCAGCACAACAAACAACAACACATAGCCCAGACTGTATTGGCCGTAGCCCATCACACTAAGCTCATGAATAAAATCAAGAAAAGCGAACAACATGATGAGTGCGGCAAACACCAGCGCGATACCGGCGTATATTTCCTTGGCCAAATAGCGAGTCAATAAATTCATTTCCTGAATACCCTGCGCAGCGAGAACAGCGATATGCGCCAATAGAATAACAACGCTGTAATCAGCAACATCAGCGCATGAATACCCCACAGTCCGATACCGGGCGACAACTTGCCCTGCCCTACCCACGCGTTGGTCACACTAATCATGTTGCTGTACAGCATGTACAACACAATGGCCATAATCAGGTTCAGCGAGCGTCCGGCGCGCGGATTGACATAACTCAAGGCAATGGCCAGCACGGCCAGCACGGCGGCACTGATAGGCAAGCCCAAACGCCATTCCAGCTCGGATAGATTCCAGGTCGTGGGGTTGCGCCACAAGTCCGGCGTGGACATCGTCCGCGCATTCGGTTGCGCCTGTTTGGTCGCTACGCTGTCGATGCGCATCGCATAACGTTCAAATTCCACGATGCGATAATCGCGCTGACCCGGCGTACCCTCATAACGCGTGCCATTCAATAACACCAGAAAACGGTCGCCATTCGGCAATGTTTCCTGAAAACCCTGACGTGCCGTCATTGTGCCCAGCTGGCCATTTTGTACAGAACGCACAAAGATGTTGCCGACGCGACTGGTTCCCACATCGACATCTTCGACAAAATACACCCTGTCGGCCTGATTCGACTCACGAAACACGCCCGGCGTAACTGTCGCGACTTCATCACGGCTCTCCAGCTTGTTTTTGTATGCCTCCGCTTTTTGCAATGCCCACGGTGACAACACCAGGCTGAGCAGCGCAATCAATATCACCACGGGTGTGGCATACCATAACACCGGACGTATCCAGCGCGTCAGGCCAATACCGGCGCAGAACCACACCACCATTTCGCTGTCGCGATAACAGCGCGACAAAGTCAACAAAATGGAAATGAACAAACTGATCGAAAGCAGCACCGGCAAATAATTCAACGCACTGAAGCCGAGCAGTGCCAGCACCCCATCCGCAGCCAGCTTGCCACTGACCGCAGCACCCAGAAAACGAATCAGCTGGCTGATCACCACAATACCCAGCAAAATTGCAAATACCAGCAAGCCATTTCCGGCAAATTCGAGCACCAGGGCGCGATGGAAGAGGCCGCGACGAAACAACTTTGACTTTATGCGGGAAGTTTGCGGATAATCAGGCATCGGAACCTAAAATTGAATAAGGGAGCAACGCGTGGAATTTAGCATAAAACAAAGCAGTCCGGAAAATCAGCGTAGTGCTTGCGTGGTGTTGGGCGTTTTTGAGGACGGTCAATTGTCTCACGCCGCACAAATGCTTGATCAGGCAGCCGACCATCAATTAAGCAGACTGATTGAGCGCGGTGATGTGACAGGCAAAGCGGGCAATACCGTGTTGCTTCACACGCTACCCGGCGTAACCGCTGAACGCGTGTTGCTGGTAGGCCTGGGCAAAGCCGATGAATTTAACGCCAAACAATTTCTCGATATGCTGCGCGCCACCTTTGCCGTCCTGCACAAGACCATATGCAAAGACGCAGCGCTATATTTCACCGACCTTACCGTCCGGGGGCGCGATGAAACCTGGCAGATCAACCAGATCGTGCTGCTCGCCGCCGAATCCGCCTATCGTTGCGACCAGCTCAAGAGCAAACCAGCCGACAAGCCGACACTGCGCAAAATCCTGCTGGGCTGTGCAAAAAAGCCGGGCAGCGCCGCACAAACCGCGATGCATCAGGCCGGCGCAGTCGCGCACGGCATCAAACTGGCCAAGGATTTGGGCAATCTGCCCGGCAATATCTGTACCCCGACTTATCTGGCAGAACAGGCCGGAAAACTGGCTGAGGCGCACAAACTCAAGGTGACTGTCCTGGAAGAAAAGGATATGGAGAAACTGGGCATGCACTCGCTGTTGTCCGTCACGCGCGGCAGCCGTCAACCCGCCAAGCTGATTACGCTGGAATATCGCGGCGGCGACAAAAAGCAAAAACCCGTGGTACTGGTTGGCAAGGGCCTGACCTTCGACTCCGGCGGCGTTTCCCTCAAGCCGGGCGCAGATATGGATGAGATGAAATATGACATGTGCGGCGCGGCCAGTGTTCTGGGCACCATGCAGGCCGTGGCCGAAATGGGTTTGAAACTGAACGTCGTCGGCGTAATTCCCAGCAGCGAGAACATGCCGGACGGCGCGGCCAGCCGTCCCGGTGACATTGTAAAAAGCATGGCCGGCCTGAGCATCGAAATCCTTAATACCGATGCCGAGGGCCGTTTGATACTGTGCGATGCGCTGACCTATGCCGCACGTTTTGAACCGGACACCGTGGTGGACATCGCCACCCTCACCGGCGCCTGCGTCATCGCGCTGGGCGGCGTGGCCAGCGGCCTGTTCAGCAATCAGGATGAACTAGCTCGCGAACTTTTCGAGGCGGGCGAATATTCGAATGACAAAGTCTGGCAACTGCCCCTGTGGGACGAGTATCAGCAGCAACTGGACAGCAATTTCGCCGACATGCAAAACATCGGCGGTCGCGCCGCCGGCAGCATCACCGCCGCCTGCTTCCTGTCGCGTTTTACCAAAGACTACCGCTGGGCGCATCTGGACATCGCCGGCACGGCCAACAAGTCCGGCAAGGAAAAAGGTTCGACCGGTCGCCCTGTGCCCTTGCTCACGCAATACCTGATTAACCGCGCCAAATCGTAGGGGCGTATGGCAATACGCCCCTACACGCGATTGTGAAATGAAATGAAATAACATGACCAAGGTCGATTTCTACACCGGCTCGACCGACAAGCTGCGCACCGCTTGCCAGTTGAGCCATAAAGCCATGCAGCACGGCCTGCACATGGTCATTAGCGTGCCTGATGCCGCGAGCTGCGACGCTCTGGACAAACTGCTGTGGCATTACCCTGACACCGCTTTTGTCCCGCACTGCCGCAGCGACGCTAAAGAGGCGGCGCAGACCCCCGTACTGCTGAATCACGGCAGCGACAAATTTCCGCACCACGACCTTTTGATCAGCCTGCATGGCGAGTGCATGCCCTTTTTCAGCCGCTTCGAGCGAGTCATCGAAATTGTCGGCACAAATAAAGAAGAAAGCCGTCTGGGCCGTGAGCGCTACAAATTTTATCGGGATCGCGGCTACGAACTACGCCATTTCGACTTATCAAAGGCGGCCAGCGGTGAATAATCAAGCTATTGATTTATATGGAGAATTACCGATACTAACCGAGATGGCTGACGGCCCGGCATTGGATGACCTTCCGATACTCACCGAAGTCGTTTCTGAAAAAGCACAACCTGGCGATTCCCAGCCTGTCTTCGTTCAAGAACTTATCCCTAGCGAGTCCGCCCTGCCGCGCACCTTGAACACGGAAGAAATGCAGCGGCTATTGCAGCAACTCGAAACCCATCTGGAAATCGTTTTTACCAGCAAACTCAACGGCCAGCTCGAACAACTGCAAAAACTGGCCGTTGATCTGGCGGTCAGCGAATTCAAGGCCGAACTGCCCCAGTTGCTGCGCGATGCGCTAATCCAAAAGTAGGGTGGGCAATATGCCCACGCATTCAGCCCACGTGCTCCGGTGGGCAATATGTCCACCCTACCGTATAATCGCCCCCTTCATAAAAGCTGCAACCCAGCTGTTCGCCACAAGGTATTGCCATGGAACTCACCAAAAGTTTTGAACCCAAAGACATCGAATCGCGCTGGTATCCCAAGTGGGAGGAATCCGGCTACTTCGAGGCGGGCTTAGATCCTGCCAAAGCAGAATCCTTCTGCATCCAGTTGCCGCCGCCGAACGTCACCGGCACGCTGCACATGGGGCACGGTTTCAACCAGACCCTGATGGACACGTTGACCCGCTATCACCGCATGAAGGGCGACAACACGCTGTGGCAACCGGGCACCGATCACGCGGGCATCGCCACCCAAATCGTGGTCGAGCGCCAGCTCGATGCGCAGGGCATTTCGCGCCATGACCTCGGTCGCGAGGCCTTCATCGAAAAAGTCTGGGAGTGGAAAAAATTCTCCGGCGATACCATCACCAAACAGATGCGCCGCCTCGGCACCTCGCCGGACTGGTCGCGCGAACGCTTCACCATGGATCCCGCGCTGAACAAGACTGTCACCGAGACTTTCGTGCGCCTGTTCAACGAGGGCCTGATCTATCGCGGCAAGCGTCTGGTGAACTGGGACCCGAAACTGCACACCGCTGTATCCGATCTGGAAGTGGTGCAAGAGGAAGAAGACGGTTTCATGTATCACATCCGCTACCCGCTCGCCGAGCCGGATACGCTGCATGGCCTGACCCACCTTACCGTCGCCACCACCCGCCCGGAAACGCTGCTGGGCGACGTGGCGGTGATGGTGCATCCCGAAGACGAGCGCTACAAACACCTGATCGGCAAGCAAGTTGCGCTGCCGCTGTGCGCGCGCTGCATTCCCGTCATCGCCGACGATTATGTTGACCGTGAATTCGGCACCGGCGTGGTGAAAGTCACCCCTGCGCATGATTTCAACGACTATGCGGTAGGACAGCGCCATGCGCTTCCGATGATTTCCATCCTCACGCTGGATGCCAAAATCAACGAACATGCACCCGAGAAATATCGTGGCATGGATCGCTTCGATGCGCGCAAGCTGATTTGTACCCATCTGGAAACAGCAGGACTGTTCGAGAAGGCCGAGAAACACAAACTCAAGGTACCGCGCGGCGACCGCACCGGCGCGGTGATCGAACCGATGCTCACCGACCAGTGGTTCGTGGCCATGAGTCGGCCCGGTGACGGCGGCAAGAGCATCACCAAGCAGGCGCTGGAATGCGTCTCGTCGGGCGAAATCAAGTTCCACCCCGAAAACTGGGTCAACACCTACAACCAGTGGCTGAACAACATTCAGGACTGGTGCATCTCGCGCCAACTGTGGTGGGGGCATCAGATTCCGGCGTGGTACGGCGTGAACGGCGAAGTGTTTGTCGCCCGCGATGAAGCGGAAGCGCGCCGTCTGGCCGACAAGTCTGGTTACGCAGGACAACTCGACCGCGACAACGACGTGCTGGACACCTGGTTCTCCTCCGCGCTGTGGCCGTTCTCCACGCTGGACTGGACGCCGGACTATCCGGCGAAATCCAACCCCGCACTCGACCTCTACCTGCCCTCCTCGGTGCTGGTCACCGGCTTCGACATCATCTTCTTCTGGGTCGCGCGCATGG